>DASVDO010000076.1:0-32372 GCA_036381055.1 Burkholderiales bacterium
GCCACACGCCGACGAAGCTGCCCACCTGGTGGCCGAAGAACACGATCGACGCGAGCATGGCCGCATAGCGCAGGCCGAAGATCTGCGCCACGAGCCCGTTGGTGAGCGGCACGGTGCCGAGCCAGAGCAGCCCGATGCCGCAGGCAAAAAGGTACAGGATGAGCGGCGACAGCGGGAACGCGACGAGAAGCGCGATGAGGCCCGCGCGGATGAGGTAGATCGCCGACAGCAGGTACTTCTTGCTGAAGCGCCCCCCGAGCCAGCCCGCGGCGAACGAGCCGATGATGTTGAACAGGCCGATGAGCGCGAGCGCCGTCATGCCGTGCTCCGCGCGCAGGCCCTGGTCGGTGACGAATGCCGGCAGGTGCACGGTCAGCATGGCGATGTGGAACCCGCACACGAAGTAGCCCCAGAAGAGGAAGTGAAAGCCGCGCTCGCCATTCGCTTCGCGCAGCGCCTCCATGACCGACTGCCCCGGGCCGCGCGCCGCCGGCTCGGTGCGCATGGTGAGCGCGAGCGGGATGATGAGCGCCGTGATGGCGGCGACAGCGAAAAGCGCCACGTGCCAGTCGTAGCGGGAGATGAAGAACTGGGTGATCGGAAGCAGCGCGAACTGCCCGAAGGATCCCGCCGCCGTCGCGATGCCGAGCGCGGTGCTGCGCCTCTCGGGCGGCGTGAAGCGCGCGATCACCGCGAAGATGATCGCGAACGAAGTGCCCGAGAGCGCGAGGCCGATCAGGAAGCCGGAGTTGATGTACATGAGGAGCGGCGTGTCGACGAGCGCCATGCCGACGAGGCCGAGCACGTACACGACGCCCGCGCCGGCCACGACCCGCGCGGTGCCGTAGCGATCGGCGATGCCGCCGGCGAAGGGACCGAGCGCGCCCCAGATGAGGTTCTGCAGCGCCATCGCGAAGGAGAACACTTCGCGCCCCCAGCCGTACTCGAGGGCCATCGGCTGCAGGTAGAGGCCCATGCCGGCGCGCACGCCGAACGAAAGGCAGAGGATGATGGCGCCGGCACCAAGGACGAAGGTAGGATTCACGCCACAAGTCTAACCAAAGGAACCCGGATGGCCTACAGCTCAGCTGCGATGGAAGACTTGGGCAAACTGCTCCTGCGTCTCGTCCTCGGGATGCTCATCCTGCTGCACGGCGTGGCGAAGGTGATGAGCGGACCCGAATTCGTCGTCGGGCTGGTCGAGAAGACCGGATTGCCGGGCGAGCTCGGCTACCTCGTGTACGTCGGCGAGGTGATCGCGCCGCTCCTCATCATCATGGGCCTCTGGACGCGCCTCGCCGCGCTCGTGATCGCCGTCAACATGGCGGTGGCGGTTTTCCTCGTGCACATGCCCGAGCTTTTCACCTTCAGCCGCTCCGGCGGCTGGGCGCTCGAGCTGCAGGGCATGTTCTTCTTCACGGCGCTCGCCATCGCGCTGCTGGGGCCCGGCCGCTACGCGGTCTCCGCACGCTAGGCGAGCTTTACCGTCGACGGCAGGCTGCAGGAAAGGATGCTCTTTCGCAGCGCCTCGATCGCCTCGGGGCGCGGAAAGCTCTTGCGCCACGCGAGCGCCACGCGCCGGCTCGGCACCGGGCGCGCGAACGGGAGGAGCCGGATGAGCTCGCTGCCCCCGGCCGGGCCGGAAACCGAGGTGGCGGGAAGCACGGTCACGCCGACGCCGCTCGCCACCATCTGGCGGATGGTCTCCAGCGAGCCGCCTTCGATGGTGCGCGAAATGCCGCTTCGCTCTCGCGCGCGCACGGTGTGGCAGATCTCGAGCACCTGGTCGCGAAAGCAGTGCCCCTCGCCGAGAAGGAGCAGGCTTTCGCGCGAAAGCTCGTCGGAGCTCACGCGCTTTCGCCCTTCCCAGGGATGGCCGCGGGGCACGGCGACCACGAAAGGCTCGTCGTACACCGCGCGCGTCACCACGCCGGGCTGCTCGAAAGGCAGCGCGACGAGGATCACGTCCACCTCGCCGCTCTTCAGCATCTCGGCCAGGCGATGCGTGAAGTTCTCCTGGATGTGCAGCTGCATCGACGGCGCGGTGCGGCGCAGGATCGGGATCAGCTTGGGCAGGAGATACGGGCCGATGGTGTAGATCGCGCCCAGGCGCAGCGGGCCGGCGAGCGGGTCGCGCCCCGCGGCGGCGAGCTCCTTGATGCGCGCCGCCTCCTCCAGCACGCGCTGCGCCTGCTCGATGATCTTCTGCCCGGCGGGCGTCACGCTGACCTCGCCCGAGCCGCGCTCGAAGAGCGTCACGCCGAGCTCCTCCTCGAGCTTTTTCACCGCCACCGACAGGGTCGGCTGCGAGACGAAGCAGGCCTCGGCGGCGCGGCCGAAATGGCGCTCGCGCGCCACCGCGACGACGTAGCGCAGCTCGGTGAGCGTCATGGAGAGGTTCTGTTCCTACCTGCGCCTGGCGAGGAAATAGAGCGGGATGCCCGCCGCCATGACCAGCAGGCCGGCGAGCACCAGCGGGCCGAACTTCGGCCCGTAGGGCGAGTTGGCGACGTAGTCGTAGCTCGCCCAGATCATGAACGCACCCATGCCGAGGAACACGAGCGGCACCACCGGATAGAGCGGCACGCGGAACGCCGGCGGCTCGCCGCCCCGGCGCCGGAAAAGGAACAGCGTCACCCCGGTGAGGAGCAGGAACGTCCAGAACACCGGCAGCCCGTAGGCGACCATCGCCTCGAAGCCGTCGCGCGTCGCCGCGCCCGCCCAGATCAGCGCCAGCATGATCGCGAGCTGCACGAGCAGCGCGTTGGCCGGCGTCGAGCCCGACTCGCGCCAGTTGCCGAGGAAGGCGAACAGGCGGTAGTCCCGGCCGAGCGCCCAGTTGGTGCGCGCGCCGGTGAAGATCGCCGCGTTCATCGTGGTGAGCGCCGAGACGCAGACCGCCAGCGCGATGAGCAGCGCCGCCTTGTCGCCGGCGACCGCGCGCAGCGTGTCGACGGCGATGGCTTTCGACTCCTTCAGCCCGTCGAGCCCGAGCACCCGGTAGTAGCCCCAGTTGACGACCAGGTAGAGCGCGGTGACCAGGATCAGCCCGCCGGCCAGCACCTTCACCATGTTGCGCCTCGCCTCGCGCACCTCGCCCGCCAGGTAGGCGCCCTCGTTCCAGCCGCCGAAGGTGTAGAGGACGAAGATCATCATCAGCGTGAAGGCGCCGCCCGAGGCCGGCGCGGCCGGCTTCGCCTCGCCGCCGGCGGCGATGCCGGCGAGCGCCACGGCGAGCAGCGCCAGGATGAGCACGATCTCGATCGTCTTCTGCAGCGTCTTCGATTGCGGCGTGCCGGCGAGGTTGAGCGCGGTGAGCGCGGTGACGCCGATCGCCGCCCACAGCGCGTTGCTGTGCGCGCCGAGCGGCACGATCTGCGACGCGTACTCGCCGAACACGAACGCCACGCCGGCGATCGCGCCGGTCTGGATCACCGTCATGCGCGCCCAGGCGAAGACGAAGGCCATGCCCTCGCCGAAGCCGCGGCGCAGGAACGCGTACTCCCCGCCGGTCTCCGGATGGCGCGACGCGAGCTCGGCGTAGACCAGCGCGCCGCACAGGCACAGCGCGCCGCCGAGCAGCCAGGCGAGGAAGAACTGCGCGCCGCTCGCCGCGTTGGCGGCGACCAGCCCGGGCAGCTTGAAGATGCCGACGCCGATGACCATCCCGGCGACGAGGAACACCCCGTCCGGGACCGACAGGAGCGGCTTCGGGCCGGCGCTCATCGGCGCACCCGCCGGGCGTGCCACGGATAGACGACCTCGCGCTCGCCGTTCGACACGGTCACCGTGCCGTCGATCGCGTCGCCGTGCGCGCGGCCGACGAAGTAGTGGTGCCAGGGCCGCGCGCCGACCGTCCCGGTGACGATCAGCTTCACCTCCTCGCCGCGCAGCCGGGTGTTGCGCACCACGAGCTCGTGCCCGCCGACGCGCGCCTCGACGTCGAGCATCTGGTAGCGCTGGCCGACGCGGAAGCGCCACCGGCCGCCGTGCCCCGGCAGCTCGCTCGCCCACTCCCCCGCGACGTCGCCCGGCACGATCCACAGGTCGATGCGCGAGCTGCCGTCGGCGCCGACCGGCTTCTCCGGCGTGCGCAGCAGCCAGGTCTCGTCGGGCGGCCAGTCGGCGATGCCGCCGTCGTGCGAGACGATGCGCGTGCCGGGCGCGAGCCCGAGGAACCGGTCGAGGAGCTTCGCGTTGAACTCGGGCAGCAGGTACATCGTGATCACCGTCGCGCCGGAGAGATCGGTGTCGAAGATGTCGCGCACCTCGAAGCGCGCGCGCTGCGCGACGCCCGCCCGGGCGGCGTTCTCGGTGGCGAGCCTGACCAGCCCCGGGTCGAGGTCGACGCCCAGGCCGGACGCGCCGCGCTTCGCCGCCTCGATGACGATGCGCCCGTCGCCCGAGCCGAGGTCGATCACCCGGTCGCCGGCCTTCACCTCGCCGATGACGAGCATGCGCTCGACCACCTCCATCGGCGTGTTGACGTAGGGCACCGTGCCGTCGTCCCAGGCGAAGGGCGGCATTTGCGCATGCACGGCGAGGGGAAAGGCGAGCAGCAGGCTGCACAGGATTCTGGCGGGCATCGTGCGAAGGTCCGGGCGGTGGTCGGGTGGCTATCGCAAACCCGCGCATCATATATGACGCGAATCACGCCTTGCGGCCCGCGCCGACCTTGAACGCGACCGGCAGGTCGATGCCTTCGCCCGCGGCATGCCGGGCGGCGAGGCGCTCGAACGCTTCGCGGATGCGCTGCTGCACCGCCGGGGGCTGCGCCTGCACCAGCGCCGAGCTCCGCGCCATGCTGCCCATGGCGCCGGTCCAGAGCGCCTGCGCGCCGGCGACGCGGTGGGTGAAGGCATGCGGCGCCACGGTCACCTCGGCGAGCCCCGCCGAGGCGAGCAGCGCGGCGAGCTCGGCATCGTCGGAGTAGCGGAACATCGGCGGCCCGGCCGGCAGCCCCGTCGCCGGCTGCGCGCCCGCCGCCTGCAGCGCCTCGAGCATGATCCAGTGCATGCGGTTGCGCTCGGGAACGTCCCACCAGGCGAACGCCAGCCGTCCTCCGCGCGCCAGCACGCGCGCGCATTCGGCGAGCGCGCGCTCCGGGCGCGGGAAATGCCCCAGGCCGAACGCGCACACCACCGCGTCGAACGATGCGTCGGCGAAAGGCAGCGACTCGACGTCACCTTCGCGGAACGTGCAGTCCGGATTGAGCGCCGCGGCGATTGCCACCATGCGCGGCGCGATGTCGAGGCCGGTAACCGCGGCGCCCCGCCGCGCGGCGGCGCGCGCCACCACGCCCGGGCCGCACGCCACGTCGAGCACGCGCATGCCGGCGCCGACCTGCGCCGCGCCGAGCAGCGGCGCCGCCGCATGCTCCGTGATCGGCGCGAAGAAAGCGTGATACGAGTCGGCGATGCGATCGTGCGCCGCGCGCTCGAAGTCGCGAAACGCCTTCGCGTCGATTTCCGCCATGCCGAGCCCTCCCCTCGGCCGTAATGTGCCACGCGCCTTAGAATGTCGCGCAACGCCCCGGTAGCTCAGTGGATAGAGCAGCCCCCTCCTAAGGGGCAGGTCGGACGTTCGATTCGTCTCCGGGGTGCCAGTCTCTCGGCAGTCGGCGCGCCCGAGTGCCAATTCTTTCTTTGGTTTTTGCTTGACGCAGCCCCCGATACGGAGCACTCTGGGCTCGAGCAGTCCCTCCGCATCGCCAAGTCGAAACTACTTTCGGCCACGTCGCGTAGGCACCGGAAAAGTGAACCATGCGACCGATCCATCGAAAAGCGCTGAAGCGCGCCGTCGAGACCTGCGGCGGCGTGGAAGCCGTAGCCGTCGCCTTGCAGGAATCGACGCGCCAAGTGCGCGAGTGGCTGGCGGGCGAGGGCTACGTCTCGAACGACGTATTCCTGCGCATCGTCGACCTCCTGCTGGAGAAGGACCCCGCGTACCAGGCCGGCGCCGCGGCGGCCTATCGGCCCGAGCCGCGCCAGGATGAGAAACCCGGCAGGGAGGACAGAACCTGACAACCTGCCTTTGCGTCCGGCGGGCGGCCGGCGTACAGTCCCGCCAACGCAGGCATTGGGAAGGACAGGAACAATGCTCGGACGCGCGCTCGCCATACTGGCCCTCGGCCTCGCCGCCGGCGGCTGCACGCACCTGGTCCCCGGCGAGCGCGAGGCGCTGGCGCGCGAGGAGCTGAAGAACGCGCAGGGCCACGTCATCGGCTACAAGGAAGTCTCGCGCGACGCCGCTACCGGCGAGCGCATCACGCAGATCGCGCTGTTCGTGCCGCGCCGCGATTCGGCCGGCCGCATCGTCGGCTACGAGGAGCGGGTGCGCGGCGGCTCGGTGCTGCGCGACCTGCGCGGCCGCAAGATCGGCGGCCGCTTCGCCGACGTCCGCAGCCGCAAGAGCCTCACCATCGTCGTGCTGCCGCGCGAGGAGCGCGCCGTGGCGCTCGCCGCGCCGTCGATCGACGAGCTGATTCGCATCGCGCACCTCGACAACTGAGGCGCGCAGGCTAAACTTGCCGGCCTGAATCCGGGCGCCGGCAGACTGTTCCTCACCTTCGCGCGCATCGCGCTGCAGAGCTTCGGCGGCGCGATGTTCTGGCTGCGCCGCGCGCTGGTGCACCAGAAGGGCTGGATCGACGACCGCGAGTTCGTCGAGCTGCTCGGCATGAGCCAGGTGCTGCCCGGCCCGGTGGCGTTCAATTTGACCCTGATGCTCGGCCACCGGCTCGGCGGCTACCGCGGCGCGGCCGCCGCCGCGGCGGGGCTGATCTGCCCGCCGCTCGTGATCACCTGCGCGCTCGGCGTCGCCTACGGCTACGTGGGCACGATGCCGGCGATGCAGGCGATGCTGCGCGGCATGAGCTACGTCGCCGCCGGCCTGGTGCTCGCCAACGCGCTGGGACTCGCCGGCGCGCTGCCGCGCCGGCCGGTGCCGTGGCTGTTCGTGGCCGCGGTGTTCGTGGCCGTCGCGCTGCTGCACTTCCCGCTGGTCGCGGTGATGGCGACGCTCGGCCCGTGCGCCGTGGCGATCACCTGGGCGGGGCGCCGCCAGAAATGAGCCGCGGCTGATGCTGGCGGCGAGCATCTTCGTGCACTTCTTCATCCTCTGCGCGTTCGCCGTGGGCGGCCTGAACACGGTGATGCCGGGGCTGTTCCACTACGTGGTCGACGAGCAGGGCTGGCTCGGCGCGCGCGAGTTCACCGACCTGTACGCGATCGGCCAGGCGGCGCCGGGACCGAACGCGCTGTGGGTGACGCTGATCGGCCTGCGCGTCGCCTCGTGGCCCGGCGCGCTCGCCGCCACGGCGGCCATGCTGCTGCCGGGCGTGCTCTTCTCGCTGCTGCTGATCGGCCTGCAGGCGCGCAATCCGAGCGCGCCCTTCGCGGTCGCCTTCCGCCGCGGCCTGGCGCCGATCGCCATCGGCCTGATGTTCTCGAGCGGCTGGGTCCTGCTGCGCTCGATCGGCCACGACTGGGCGGGGCTCGCGATCACGCTCGCCACCGCGGCGGCGATCCTGCGCACGCGCCTCAACCCGCTGCTGCTGCTCGCCGCGGGCGCGGCCGCCGGGGCGCTCGGCGCGGTCTAGAAATCGGCCTCCTCGCCTCCGGTCTCGGCGAGCTTGCGCTTCATGCGGTGGTGCTGCCAGAGCGCGAACGCCATCGAGGCGACCGACGCGGCGAGCAGCAGCCCCGAGATCGGGTGGGTGATGAACAGCCACGGGTTCGGGTCGGTCATGATGGCGCGGATCAGGTTGACCTCGATCTGGTCGCCGAGGATCACGCCGAGGATGAACGGCGCGAGCGGGATGCCGCACTTCACCATCGCGTAGCCGAGCACGCCGAAGGCGAGCAGGATGTACACGTTGCCCATGGTGTTGTTGAGCGCGAAGGCGCCTATCGCGCACAGCACGAGCACCACCGGGAAGAGCGCCGCCTTCGGCACCGTCACGACGCGCAGCATGAAGCGCGCCGAGAGACCGACCAGCGCCACCATGATCGGATGCGCCACCAGGTACGCCGCGAAGATGCCGTAGGCGATCTTGCTGTGCTGCGAGATGAACAGCGGCCCCGACTGGATGCCGTGCACGGTGAGCGCGCCCAGCATCACCGCGGTCACCGCGTCGCCCGGGATGCCGAACGCCATGATGGTGACGAGCGAGCCGCCGACGTTGGCGTTGTTGGCCGACTCGGAGGCGATGACGCCCTCCGGGATGCCGCTGCCGAACTTCTCCGGCCGGCGCGAGAACTTCTTCGCCTGGTCGTAAGCCATCATGTTGGCGGCGCTGCCGCCGATCGCCGGCAGCACGCCGATCAGCAGGCCGACGAACGAGGACCAGACGAGCAGGAACGGCCGCGACAGGATGTCCCACACCACCGCCACCTGCGACGCCGCGAGGCTCATCGCGCGCGCCGCCGCCTCGCCCGCCTTCACGGCGCCGCCGGCGCGCTCCACTTCGCCCATGATCTGCGCGAAGGCGAACACGCCGATCAGCACCGGCAGGAACGGGATGCCGCCCTCGATCGTCTCGAGCCCGAGCGTCAGGCGCGGCGCGCCGAGCACCGGATCGGTGCCGAGCACGGTGACCACCATGCCGATCAGGCCGGAGAGCAGGCCCTTGAGCAGCGAGCTGCCGACCAGGCCGGCGACCATGGACAGCGCGAGGATGAACAGCGAGAAGAACTCCCACGGCCCGAACTCGAGCGCGATCGCCGCGAGCGGCGCGGTGGCGCCGATCAGGAACACGCCGCCGATCAGGCCGCCGAAGAGCGACGCCCAGACGCCCAGCCACAGCGCCCGGCCGGCTTCGCCCTTGCGCGCCATCGGATGGCCGTCGAAGGTCGTGGCGATCGACGAGGGCGTGCCCGGGATGCCGAGCAGCGTGGCGCTGATCAGGCCGCCGGCCGAGCCGCCGACGTACACGCCGGTCATGGCGGCGAGCCCCTGCAGCGGATCGAGCCCGAAGGTGAACGGCAGGACGATGATCACCGTCATGGTGATCGTCACCCCGGGCAGCGCGCCGCCGATGATGCCGACGAAGGTGCCGATGACCAGCGGCAGCAGGTACTGCCAGTGCGCGATGTCGAGGATCGCCCGCCAGAGCAGCTCGAACACGGCTAGAAGTCCGTCCAGCTGCCGCGCGGCAGCAGCACCAGGAGGTAGACCTCGAACGCGTAGTACGTCGCCGCCGCGGTCGCCGCGCCGAGGGCGGCGGCGCGCAGCCAGTGCGCGGGGCGGCGCGGCGGCGAAAGCAGCAGGTTCGCCGCCGCGACGTAGGCGAAGGTGGCGATGCGAAAGCCGAGCGGCGGCAGCGCCAGCACGTAGAGCGCGAAGGCGGCGAACTGGATGGCGACCGCGGGGTAGTTGAGCGGCGCGCCGGGCTGGCGCGGCGCGCGGCGCGCAAGCCAGCCGCGCACGCAGAGCGCCAGGCCGAACAGCGCGGTGATGCCGAGCACGATGCGCGGGTAGAACGCCGGCCCGATCGGCACCAGCGGGTTGCGCTCCAGGCCGAGCGTCAGCCAGAAAAGAAAAAGGCTCGCCGCGGTAACGACGAGCCCCGCGATCGCGTCGCGGCCCGGCATGCCTAGCGCTTCAGCATGCCCAGCTCTTTCGCCAGGTCGTGGTTAACCTTGTCGTTCTGCTTGAAGAAATTGGTGTACGCCTTGGCGTCGAGGAAGTGCACCAGCGTGCCCTGCTTCTTCATCGCCGCGGCGAAGGCCGGCTCCTTGGCGGCGGCGGCGCATGCCGAGCGCAGCTTGGCGAGCGCCTCGCGGTTCGTTCCCTTGGGCGCGACCAGGCCGCGGTTCACCGCGTACTCGACGTCGATGCCCAGCTCCTTGAGCGTCGGCACGTTGGGCACCTCGGGCAGCCGCTTGTCGGTGGCGATGGCGAGGAACTTGAGCTGTCCCGCGTCGGCCTTGCTCTTCTGCGTCAGGTTGGACTCGGCGAGGTCGATGTGGCCGCCGAGCAGCGCGTTCATGCGCGGCGCGGTGCCCTCGTAGGACACGTACTTGAACTTGACGCCCGCCGCCTGCTCGACCAGCGCCGGGAAGAAGTGGCTCGTCGAGCCGAGCGTCGCGCCCACGGTGATCTCCCCGGGCCGCTTCTTCGCGTCGGCGAGCAGGCTCTTCATGTCCTTCCACGGCGTCTTCGGGCTGGCGGTGATGATCGACGGCGTCGAGGTGACCAGGCAGATCGGCTCGAAGTCGTCGTAGTTCACGTCGGCCACGCCGGTGTAGTAGGTGGAGTGGATCGAGTCGTGGATGGCGAATATCGTGTAGCCGTCCTTGGGCGAGCTCATCGCCTCCTTGGCGCCCCGCGTGCCGGAGGCGCCGCCGACGTTGGCGATGACGATGGTGGCGTCGCCGCCCAGGTGCTTCTGCATGATCGGCGCGAAGGTGCGGTAGATGACGTCGGTGTCTCCGCCCGCGGCCCAGGGCACGATCAGCTTGATCGGCCGTTCCGGATAGGCCGCCGAGGCGGCGAGGGGGGCGAGCGCGAGCGCCGCCGCGAAAGCAACGAGGGTCCTTTTCATGGTCTCTCCTCCATAGCAGCCCGCATGATAAGTCATCGCGCGGCCGGCTTGCGCCTGAGCCGCTTAAGCCAGCGCCGGTCGATCCAGTTCTTCCACCACCAGACCCAGCGGCCCTCCGCGCTCCAGCCGCCGCGCGTGGCGATCGCGTAGCGCGCCCCGCAGGTGAGGATGAGCAGGGCGCGCCGCCGCGGCCGGTAGGGTTGCGGCCGCAGGCCCTGGACCAGGCAGCGCAGCGTGTCGGCGAGCACGGCGCCCTGGCGCACCGCGTGCACGCCCGACTTGGGCTCGTCGAGCGCGGCGCAGTCCCCGGCGGCGAGCACCTCGGGATGCGACACGCTGCGCAGCGCCTCGTCGACCCGCACGAAGCCCCGCTCGTCGAGGGCGAGGCCCGAGCCGGCGAACATCGGCAGCGCCGCCGCGCCGGCCGCCCAGAGCACGAGGTCGAAGGCCTGGCGCGCGCTGCCCGAGACCACGACCGGGCCGGGCTCGAGCGCGTCGGCGCGCATGCCGCGCCGGTAGTCGACCTTCCGGCGGCGCAGCGCGCGGCGCAGGCGCTCGCCCGCGCGCCCTTCGAAGGCGTCGCGCTCGGAATAAACCGTGACCTCGATGCCGCGGTGCCGCAGCGCCATCGCCAGCTCGACCCCGGCGGCGCCGCCGCCGGCGATCGCCACGTGCCTCGGCTTGCCGAGGAACGAGACCAGGCGCTCGAAGGGCTTCACCGCCAGCGCGTGCTCGGCGGCGCCCGGCGCCGACACGTCGACCTGCGAGCCGACGTTGAGCGACAGCAGGTCGTAGCCCAGGCGGCGGCCGTCGGAGAGCGTCACGCTGCGGCGCGCGGCGTCGATCGCCACGATCGAGTCGAACACCGTCTCGCACTGGGCGCTCTCGGCGAGCCGCGCCACGTCGATGCTCGCCTCCTCCTCGCGGTAGTGCCCCGCGATCACGCCGGGCAGCATCGCCGAGTAGAGCTGCCGCGCGCGCGGCGACACCAGCGTGATGCTCGCCCCGTACAGCGGCTTCCTCGCCAGCGAGGCCAGCACGGCGGCGTGGGCGTGGCCGGCGCCCGCGAGGAGAATGCGCTTCACTTCGCCCGCAGCTTGGCGGCTTCGAGCGCGCGCAGCTCCTTGCGCTGCACCTTCCCGGTGGTGGTCATCGGCAGCGCGTCGATGAACTCGATCTCGCGCGGGTACTCGTAGGGCGCCAGGCGGCCGCGCACGTGCGCCTGGATGTCGGCGCTCAGCTTGTCGTCGCCGACGTAGCCCGCCTGCAGCACGATGAACGCCTTGACCACCGCGCCGCGCGTCTCGTCGGGCTTGCCGATCACCGCCGCGTTGGCGACCGCCGGGTGCTTGACCAGGCAGCTCTCGATCTCGGCCGGGCCGATGCGGTAGCCGGCGCTCTTGATCACGTCGTCGGAGCGGCCCTGGTACCAGAAGTAGCCGTCCTCGTCGACCTTCGCCTGGTCGCCGGTGCAGCCCCAGTCGCCGACGAACTTGTCGCGCGTCGCCTGCGGGTTCTTCCAGTACTCGAGGAAGAACACCGGGTCGTCCTGGTCGCGCCACTTGCGGTGGATCGCCACCTCGCCGAGCTCGCCGGGCGGCAGCTCGTTGCCGCGCTCGTCGATCACCGCGACGCGGTGGCCCGGGTAGGGCCGGCCGATCGAGCCGGGCTTCACCGGCCACGCCGACTGGCAGTTGCCCACCACGTAGTTGATCTCGGTCTGGCCGAACATCTCGTTGATCGTCACGCCCAGCTCTTCCTTCGCCCACTCGATCAGCGTGACGCCGACCGACTCGCCCGCCGACATGATCGAGCGCAGCTCGAGCGCGTACTTGCGGCTCGGCTGCGGCACGGCCTTCATCATCAGCTTGAGCGCGGTCGGGAAGAGGAACGTGTTGCGCACGCCGTACTTCTCGAGCAGGTAGTAGGCGCGCTCGGCGTCGAAGCGGCCGCGGTAGCCGAGGATCGGGATGCCGAACAGCCACGAGGGCAGCAGCGCGTCCATCAGCCCGCCGGTCCATGCCCAGTCGGCCGGCGACCAGAACATGTCGCCCGGCTGCGGGAAGAAGTCGTGCGAGTGCACGAAGCCGGGCACGTTGCCGATCAGCACGCGGTGCGCCTTGAGCGCGCCCTTGGGCGGGCCGGTGGTGCCGCTCGTGTAGATGATCAGCGCCGGATCGTCGGCCGCCGTGTCGGCGCACGTGAAACGGCTGCTCGCCTGCTCGAGCAGCCGCTCGTAGGAATGCACGCCGCTCTCGCGCGCGCCGGCGACGCCGATCACGTGGCGCAGGCTCGGCACCTTGTCGCGCACCGCCCACAGCGCGGCGAGCGTCGTCGGCTCGACCAGCGCGACGCTCGCCTCGGCGTGCGCCAGCCGGTACTCGAGCGCGTCCGGGCCGAAGAGGTGCGACAGCGGCAGCGCGATCGCGCCGAGCTGGAAGATGGCGATGTAGGCGATCGCGGTCTCCGGGCGCTGCGGCAGGATCAGGGCGACGCGGTCGCCTTTCTTCACCCCCAGGCCGGCGAGCGCGTTGGAGAGGCGATTGGCCGCCTGCCGGATGTCCCAGAACGAATAGGCCGCGCTCGCGCCCGACTCGTCCTCCCAGTACAGCGCGAAGCGGCTGCGCTCGCCCGCCCAGGCGCCGCAGCAGGCGTGCGCCATGTTGTAGCGGGCCGGCACGTTCCAGCGGAAGGCGCGGCAGAGCTCGTCGTACCGGTCGACCATGATCTAATTCAGTTTACATGAGGGTCGAGGCACTGGTTTTCGACGCGTACGGCACGCTCTACGACGTGCACTCCGTGGCGCAGCGCTGCGAGGCCTTCTTCCCGGGCTCGGGGCAGCGCCTGTCGCAGCTCTGGCGCGCCAAGCAGCTCGAGTACACCTGGCTGAGGAGCCTGATGCGGCGCTATGCGCCCTTCTCCACCGTCACCCGGGAAGCGCTCGCGCATGCCTGCCAGGCCCTGTCGCTCGAGCTCGGCGCGGCGCAGACGCAGGCGCTGATGGACGAGTACCTCAGGCTCTCGCCCTTCCCCGAGGTGCCGCAGGCGCTGCAGCGGCTCGCCGGGCCGAAGGCGATCCTCTCCAACGGCTCGCCCGACATGCTCGAGCCGCTGGTGCGCCGTTCCGGGCTCGCGCTCGACGCGGTGCTGAGCGTCGACGAGGTGCGGGTGTTCAAGCCCGCGCCGGAAGTCTACGAGCTCGCGCCGCGCCGCCTGCGCGTGGCGAAGGAGCGCATCGGCTTCGTCTCCTCCAACGGCTGGGACGCCGCCGGCGCCAAGTCGTACGGCTTCCGGGTGTTCTGGATCAACCGCGGCGGCGCGCCGCTCGAGCGGCTCGGCTTCGCGCCCGACCGGGAAATCACGAGCCTGGCGGACCTGAGTGAAATACTGCAGTAGCTGCGGCGCCCCCGTCGTGCGCCGGGTGCCGCCCGGCGACACGCTGCCGCGCTGGGTGTGCGACGAGTGCGGCGAGATCCACTACCAGAACCCCAAGCTGGTGGTCGGCACGGTGCCCGAGCGCGACGGCCGGCTGCTGCTGTGCCGGCGCGCCATCGAGCCGCGCTACGGCTACTGGACCCTGCCCGCCGGCTTCATGGAGAACGACGAGACCACCGGCCAGGCGGCGCTGCGCGAGACGCTCGAGGAAGCGGGCGCGGCGGTCGAGCTCGGCGCGCCCTTCACCATGATCTCGGTGCCGCGGGTGAACCAGGTGCACCTCTTCTACCTGGCGCGGCTCGGGCCGCTGGAGTTCAAGCCGGGCGAGGAGACGCTGGAGGTGGCGCTGTTCGAGGAGGCGGCCATCCCGTGGCAGCAGATCGCCTTCCGCACCGTCGCCACCACGCTGCGCTGCTGGTTCGCCGACCGCGCGCGCGGCGCGTTCGCGTTCCACGCCGAGGACATTTCCTAGGCTATGCTTCCGGGACGGGAGGAGGTCCCATGAAAAAGCGTTTCTGGCTGTCGGTTCCGCTGCTGCTGCACGCGCCGCTCTCGCTCGCCGCCGAGCCGGGCAAGCTCGACGGCGCCAACACCGCCTGGATGCTGGTGTCGGCGTGCCTGGTGCTGTTCATGACGCTGCCCGGGCTGTCGCTCTTCTACGCCGGCCTGGTGCGGGCGAAGAACGTGCTCTCGGTGCTGATGCAGTGCTTCTCCATCACCTGCGCGGTCACGCTCGCCTGGGTGATCGCCGGCTACAGCATGGCCTTCGGCGACGGCGGCTCGGCCAACGCCTGGTGGGGCGGCCTCGGCAAGGCGTTCCTCGCCGGCGTCGACGCGCAGAGCGTGCGGGGCACGATCCCCGAGACGGTATTCGCGATGTACCAGATGACCTTCGCCATCATCACCCCGGCGCTGGTGGTCGGCGCCTACGCCGAGCGGGTGAAGTTCTCCGGCATGCTGTTCTTCAGCATCGCCTGGGTGCTGATCGTGTACGTGCCGATCGCCCACTGGGTATGGGGCGACGGCTGGCTGATGAGGATGGGGCTGATGGACTTCGCCGGCGGCACCGTGGTGCACGCGAACGCCGGCGTCGCCGCGCTCGTCTGCGCGCTGGTGCTCGGCCGCCGGCGCGGCTTTCCCGAGACCGCCATGCCGCCGCACAACATGACCATGGCGGTGACCGGCGCCTGCATGCTCTGGGTCGGCTGGTTCGGCTTCAACGCGGGCAGCGCGCTCGCCGCCGACGGCACCGCGGGCATGGCGATGCTCGTGACGCACATCGCCGCCGCGACCGGCTCGCTCGCCTGGGTGGTCTGCGAGTGGGCGCGCTTCGGCAAGCCCTCGGTGCTGGGCATCGTCACCGGCATGGTGGCGGGCCTGGGCACGATCACGCCCGCCTCGGGCTTCGTCGGCCCGATCGGCGCGCTGGTGATCGGCGGCGCGGCGGGCGTGGTGTGCTTCTTCGCCACCAACTACATGAAGCGCGCGCTCGGCGTCGACGATTCGCTCGACGTGTTCCCGGTGCACGGCGTGGGCGGCGTCCTCGGCACCACGCTCACCGGCGTGTTCGTCTCGAGCTACTTCGGCGGCGCCGGCTATCCCGAAGGTCAGGGCATGGGCGGCCAGGTGCTGGTGCAGATCGTCGGCGTGCTGGCGACGCTCGTCTGGTCGGGGGCGCTGTCGTGGGTGCTCCTCAAGGTTTCCGACGCGCTCTTCGGCATGCGGGTCGCCGGCGAGGAAGAGACCGAAGGCCTCGACACCGTGCTGCACAACGAGAAGGGCTACAACCTCTGATCGAGGTGCTCGCGGCGAAAGCCGATGCCGATCAGCCGGGCCGGCAGGCGCCGCAGCACGGGAAAGCGGCGAAGCAGCCTTAGCGCGAGCGGCGCGCGCAGGCGGGCGCGCGAGGCGAGCACCCGGCGCACGATGCGGTTCTGGATCGCCACCTGCATCGCCTGCGTCATGCGCGTCGGCCACTCGCGGCGCCTTTGCACCGCGGCAAGATCGTCCTCGGAGAGCTTCCCCGAGCGCAACGCGGGAGCGAGGCGGTTCGCCGCCGCCACCGCGTCCTGGATTGCGAGGTTGATGCCGACGCCGCCGATCGGCGACATGGCGTGCGCCGCATCGCCGATGCACAGAACCCCCGGACGGTGCCAGGTGCGCAGGCGGTCGACCGCCACGGTGAGCAGCTTCACGTCGTCCCAGCTGCGCAGCGCGTCGACGCGATCGGCGAGGAAGGGCGAAAGCTCGACGAGCGCCTGCCGCAGCGCGGACAGGCCGGCAGCGCGCACTTCGTCGAAGCCGCCCTTCGGGATCACGTAGGCGCACTGCCAGTAGTCGCCCCGGTTCAGCATGACGAACAGGCGCCCCGCCTCGGCATGGCCGAAGGTGGCCGCCGGATCGCCGACGCGCCGCGGCAGGCGCATCCACAGCACGTCCATCGGCGCGCCGAGCACGTCGCTTCGCAGACCGGCCGCGTCGCGCAGGGTCGAATCCCGGCCGTCGGCGGCGACCACGAGGTCGGCGCGCACCGCGAGCGGCCCCTGCGGCGCCGTCGCCCGCACGCCGGCAACGCGCCCGCCCTCCTCGATCAGGCCGACCGCCTCGGTCCGCATGCGCAGCCGGAAGCCGGGATAGCGGCGGCCGTGCTGCGCCAGGAAGTCCAGGAATTCCCACTGCGGCATGAAGGCGAGGAACTTGCAGCGCGCCGGCACGTGGCGGAAGTCGGCCAGCACGATGCGCTCGGCGCCCACCTGGGCGGCGATCTCGCGCACCTCGTCGTGCGGCCGGCGCAGGAATTCCTCGAGCACGCCGAGCTCGGCCATCACGTCGAGCGTCGAGGGATGGATCGTGTCGCCGCGGAAGTCGCGCAGGAAGTCGGCGTGCTTCTCGAGCACCGCCACCTCGACCCCGGCGCGCGCGAGGAGCAGCCCGAGCATCATGCCGGCCGGGCCGCCGCCGGCGATGCAGCAGCGCACCCGGATTTCCTCGCCGCTCATGTGCGGTATCCTAGCCACGACCATGGAACGTCGCGAATTCGTGAAGCTGTGCGCCGCCTCGGCGGCGGCGCTCGCCGCGCCGGGCGTGCAAGCGAATGCGCGGCCGCGGCTCTACGAGCCGGCGAAGCTCGTCGACCCGAAAGGCGCGCCGCTGCGCGCCGCGGCGATCCCCGCGGAGCGCAACCTGATCTTCAACTACCCGTACGCCGGCACGCCGTGCTTCCTGCTCAAGCTCGACCGGCCGGTGCAGCCGGTGAAGCTCACGACGGCCGACCGCACGCCTTACGAGTGGTCGGGCGGCGTCGGCGCCGGGCGCTCGATCGTCGCCTACTCGGCGATCTGCGCGCACAAGCTCACCTACCCGACGCGCGAGATCAGCTTCATCAGCTACCGCGCGGAGAAGACGCCGGGCAGCCGCTTCGCCTCGGTGATCCACTGCTGCTCGGAGCACAGCCAGTACGACCCGGCCGAGGGCGCGCGCGTGCTCGCCGGCCCGGCGCCGCAGCCGCTGGCGGCGATCCTGCTCGAGCACGACCCGCGCAGCGACGAGATCAGCGCGGTCGGCACGCTGGGCGGCGAGATGTTCGACGAGTTCTTCCGCAAGTACGCCTTCCGGCTGCAGCTCGAAGGCGGCAACGCGCACGCCGCGGTGGCGGGGACGTGCGTGGTGCGGCCGCTCGAGGACTACTGCCGCCAGCAAGTGAAGTGCTAGCGTGGCTTGAGGGCGCGGATCCGTTTCCCCCGGTCGAGCGGGCGCTGAAGAACCCGAACGGCCTGCTCGCGGCGGGCGGCGAGCTGACGGTGTCGCGCCTGCTCGAGGCCTACCGGCGCGGCATCTTCCCCTGGTACTCGAGCGCCGAGCCGGTGCTCTGGTGGTCGCCCGATCCGCGCATGGTGCTCTACTGCGACGAGCTCAAGGTGTCGCGCTCGCTCGCCAAGAGCGTGCGCAACAAGGGCTACGAGGTGCGCATCGACACCGCGTTCGAGGCGGTGCTCGCCGGTTGCGCCGACCGGCCGCAAGGCACCTGGCTCGGGCGGCAGATGCGCGCCGCCTACCTCGCGCTGCACCGCGCCGGCTACGCGCATTCGTTCGAGACCTGGCGCGGCAATGATCTCGTCGGCGGGCTCTACGGGGTGGCGATCGGCCGCATGTTCTACGGAGAATCGATGTTCTCGCGGGCCAGCGACGCCTCGAAAGTGGCGCTGGTGGCGCTGGTCGGGAGGCTGAAGGCGCGCGGCTTCCCGATGATCGACTGCCAGATGCGAACCGAGCTGCTCGCCTCGCTCGGCGCGCGCGAAGTGCCGCGGCGCGCCTTTTTGCGGGAGCTGGAGCGCTTGGTAAACTACCCCGAGCCAACTGGAAAGTGGGATGTCGCGACTTAACGACCTGCCGCATGCGGTACTGCAGTTCTACGTGACCGCGCCTTACCCGTGCAGCTACCTGCCGGACCGGATGGCGCGCTCGCAGGTGGCGACGCCCAGCCACCTGATCAACACCGAGCTGTACGGCGACCTCGTCAAGGCGGGCTTCCGCCGCAGCGGCATCTTCACCTACCGGCCGCACTGCGACGCCTGCCGCGCCTGCGTGCCGGTGCGCATCCCGGTCGAGCGCTTCACGCCGAACCGCTCGCAGCGGCGCGCCTGGAAGACCCATTCCGGGCTGACCGCGCACGCGCAGCCGCTCAAGTTCCGCCTCGAGCACTACGCGCTCTACCTGCGCTACCAGTCGCAGCGCCACTCGGGCGGCGGCATGGACAACGACAGCCGCGACCAGTACTCGCACTTCCTGCTGCAGAGCCGCGTCGACACGCGGCTCGTCGAGTTCCGCGACGCCGGGCAGCTCGTGATGGTGTCGATCGTCGACTATCTGCCCGACGGCCTGTCGTCGGTCTACACCTTCTACGAGCCCGAGCGGCGCGGCGCGAGCTTCGGCACCTACAACGTGCTGTGGCAGATCGAGCAGTGCCGGCGCCTGCGCCTGCCCTATCTCTACCTCGGCTACTGGATCCGCGAGAGCCCGAAGATGGCCTACAAGTCGAAGTTCGAGCCGATCGAGGGCTTCAGCGGCGGCGTCTGGCGCCGCCTCGGCAGGCGGGAAGCGGTCTGAGCCTTTACCGGCTCGCCCGGCCTTTCCTTTTCTCGCTCGACCCGGAAAACGCGCACGAGCTGGCGCTGCGCGGCGCGGGGCTCGCCTCGCTCTTCTGCGGGCGCGTCGCCGAGAGCCCGGTCGAGGCGATGGGCCTGCGCTTCGCCAACCCGGTGGGCCTCGCCGCGGGCCTCGACAAGAACGCCGAATACATCGACGCGCTGGCGGCGCTCGGCTTCGGCTTTCTCGAGGTCGGCACCGTGACGCCGCGCGCACAGCCCGGCAATCCGCGGCCGCGGCTGTTCCGCCTGCCCGAGCGCGAGGCGCTGATCAACCGCCTGGGCTTCAACAACGTGGGCCTCGACGCCTTCCTCGCCAACGTGCGGCGCGCGCGCTGGAAGGGCGTGCTCGGCATCAACATCGGCAGGAACGCCGACACGCCGCCCGAGCGCGCGATCGACGACTACGAGGCCGGCCTGCGCGCGGTCTACCCTTACGCGTCGTACGTGACCCTCAACGTGTCCTCGCCGAACACCAAGGGGCTGCGCACGCTGCAGCAGGGCGACCAGATCGAGCTGCTGCTGCGACGTCTTTCCGGCGTAAGAGAAGAGCTGTCGAGCAACGGCAGGCGCAAGCCGCTGGTGCTGAAGGTCGCGCCCGACCTCGCCGACGCCGAGATCGAGGCGATTGCCGACGCCGTGCTGCGGCACGGGATCGAAGGGCTGATCGCCACCAACACGTCGACCTCCCGGGAAGGCGTCGAGGGGCTTCGCCACGCCGGGGAAGCCGGCGGGCTTTCCGGCGCGCCGATCCGCGCGCGCGCCACCCGGGTGCTGGCGCAGTTCGCCCGGCTGCTCGGTGGGCGGGTCGCGCTGATCGGCTGCGGCGGCATCCTGTCGCGCGAGGACGCGCGGGAGAAGATCGCCGCCGGCGCCGCGCTGGTGCAGCTCTACACCGGGCTCATCTACCGCGGCCCGGGGCTCGTTTCCGAATGCGTGTCGGCCTTCCGCGCGAGATAAAGGACGGCGAGCGGCGCGTCGCGCTGACGCCGGAGGCGGTGCGCTCGCTTTCGCACGTGGTAGTCGAGCCCGGCGCCGGCGCGGCCGCCGGCTTCGCCGACGACGAGTACCTCGCCGCCGGCGCGGCGTTCGGCGATCCGTGGCAATGCGAGCTGGTGGTGAAGGTGAAGGAGCTGCAGGCGCCGGAGCTCGGCCGGCCGCGCGCGGGCCAGACGGTGTTCTGCTTCCAGCATTTCGCGCCGCACCCGGAGATCCTCGACGCCGCGCTCGCCTCGGGCGCCACCTTCATCGCCTACGAGACGGTCGGCGAGGCGGACGGCCGGCTGCCCATCCTCGCGCCGATGTCGGCGATCGCCGGCCGCCTCGCGGTGCAGGCGGGCATGTGGTGCCTGCAGACGCAGAACGGCGGCAGCGGCGTGCTGCTCCCCGGCCTCGATGGCGTGCCGCCCGGCAAGGTGGCGATCGTCGGCGCGGGCAACGTCGGCGCGAACGCGCTCGCGGTGGCGCACGGCCTTGGCGCGCGGGTCAGCGTCTTCGCGCGATCCGACCGCCGTTTTGCCGCATTGAGGCGGAAATTTCCCAACGCCAGCTACCGCGCCGGCCTCGAGCGCGCAACGATCGTCGATGCCGACCTCATAATCGCCGGTGTGCTGACGCCGGGACAGATGTCGCCCAAGCTGATCGACCGCGCCATGCTCGCCGCCATGCGGCCGGGCTCGGTGCTGGTCGACGTCGGCATCGACCAGGGCGGGATCGCCGAGACCTCGCGTCCCACCTCGCACAGCCGGCCGACCTATATCGAGGAAGGCGTGGTGCATTGCTGCGTGCCGAACCTTCCCGCGGCCTGCGCGCGCACCGCGAGTCAGGCGCTGTCGCGCGCGGTGCTGCCCTACGTGCAGCGGCTGCTGCGCAACGAGCTCGACGGGGATCTCGCGACGGGCGTCCAGGTGCGCGCCGGCAAGGTGGTGCACGGGAAGCTGGCGCGGGACACGGGGCGATGAAGCGGGCAAGCGTGGTGCGCATCGACGAGGCGCGCTGCATCGGCTGCGCGCGCTGCCTCGACGCCTGCCCGGTGGACGCGATCGTCGGCGCGCCGGGGGTGATGCACACGGTGGTCGAGCCCTGGTGCGTCGGCTGCGACCTGTGCCTGCCCGTCTGCCCGGTCGACTGCATGAGCGCGCTCGCGCCGCGCGCCCCCTGGAGCGACGCCGAGCGGCGCGCCGCCGGTCGGCGCGCCGCGCAGCGCCGGCAGCGCCTCGCCCGGGCGAAGATCGTCTCGCCCGCCCCGCAGGAGCGCAAGGCGATCCTCGCTGCCCTGCTCGAGCGCAAGCGCGGCGCATGAACGCCGCGAAGCGGCGCCGGATTTTCGAGCGCTTCCGCGCGGCGAACCCGCACCCGCGCACCGAGCTGAAGTACGGCACGCCCTTCGAGCTGCTGGCCGCGGTGGTCCTGTCCGCGCAGGCGACCGACAAGTCGGTGAACCTCGCCACCGAGAAGCTCTTCCCGGCCACGCCGCAGAAGATCGTCGCGCTCGGCGTCAAGGGCCTCGAGCCCTACATCAAGTCGATCGGCCTCTACCCGACCAAGGCGAAGAACCTGGTGGCGCTGTCGCGCATCCTGCTCGAGGAGCACGGCGGCGAGGTGCCGGCGAGCCGCGAGGCGCTCGAGCGGCTGCCCGGCGTCGGCCGCAAGACGGCCAACGTGGTGCTCAACACCGCGTTCGGCCAGCCGACCGTCGCGGTCGACACCCATATCTTCCGCGTCGCCAACCGCACCGGCCTCGCGCCGGGCAGGGATCCGCGCGAGGTCGAGGACAAGCTGGTGAAGCTCACGCCGCCCGAGTTCCTGAAGGACGCGCACCACTGGCTGATCCTGCACGGCCGCTACGTGTGCCTCGCGCGCAAGCCGGGCTGCCCGAGCTGCCTGATCCGCGACCTGTGCGAGTTCCGCCCCAAGACGCGCGATGTTTGATCCTTCCCGGGAGCAGGTCCGCGACACCTTCTTCGAGGCCTGGCGCAAGTACCGGGCGGGCGAGCCGGTCGCGGGCATCGAGGTGCTGGCGCTGGACGCGATCCTCGCCCACCCGGAGTACCACGACGTGCTGTCGCAGCCCGAGCGCTACCGCGCCAGGGATTACACCGACGAGGCGAACCCTTTCCTGCACATGAGCCTGCACGTGGCGCTGGAAGAGCAGCTCTCGATCGACCAGCCGCCGGGCATCGTGCAGCGCTTCGCGGCGCTCGCGCGGCGCGCGGGCGACCGTCACGCGGCGATGCACGAGGCGATCGAGTGCCTGGCCGAAACTGTCTGGCGGGCGCAACGCGACCACGCCGCGCCGGATGCCGCGGCCTACCTGCGGTGCCTCGAGCGGCGCGCTCGTTCCTAACGGACTAGGCGCGCGCGTCGGGGGGAAACACGGCGCGCGGCATGATGGCGCTGCCACCTACCGGAGCGCGCCATGCGGATTCTTTTTGCCCTCGTCGCCATCCTCCTCGCCGCCCCGGCATGGGCGCTCGACATCTCGCTCGACACCGTGCTGCTGGTCGCCAAGCGCAACCTGCGCGACCGCCTCTACGCCGAGACCGTGCTGATCACCAAGCCGGTGGGCCGCGACCGCCACGTCGGCTTCATCGTCAACAAGCCGACCAAGCTGACGCTCGGCCGGCTGTTCCCGAGCCACGCGCCGTCGCAGAAGATCGTCGACCCGGTCTACCTCGGCGGCCCGTCGTCCTCGAGCGTGATCTTCGCCATGGTGGAGGCGAAGCGCGCGCCCGAGGGCAGGCTGCTGCGGCTCGCGCCCGATTTGTGGCTCGCCTACGAGAGCAAGGAAGTCGACCGCATCATCGAGTCGCCGCCGCCGCACGCGCGCTTCTTCGCCGGCATGGTGATCTGGCAGCCGGGCGAGCTGGCGCAGGAGATCCGGCGCGGCCTGTGGCACGTGCTCGAGGCGCAGCCCGGGCTGGTGCTGCGCAAGTCGACCGACCGGCTGTGGCAGGACCTGGTCGAGCGCGCCGAGCGCCGGGAAAATACGATCTAGCTCAGCGCTGGTCGTGCAGCGGGCCCGGCCGGCTCGCGAACCAGGCGGCGAGGTCCTCGATGTCCTGCTTGGAAAGCTGCGCCGCGAAGCCCTTCATGATCGGGTTGTTGCGCCGTCCGCTCTTGTAGTCGGACAGCGCCTGCACGAGGTAGTCCTCGTACTGGCCGGCGAGCACCGGCTGGTCGGGCGCCGAGGGCTTGTTGCCTTCCGCGCCGTGGCAAGCGGCGCACACCTGCGCCGCCTTCTGCTTGCCGCGCTCGGGGTTGCCGGCGGCGAGCGCGCTGCCGGCGGCGAGCAGCGCCGAGACGGCGAACACGATCGCTCTCATTTGGCGGGCGCCCCGTAGTACTCGGCGAGCTGCTTCATCTGCTCTTCGCTCAGGCTCGCGGCGATGCCGCGCATCGAGGGATGCGAGCGCTCGCCCGACTTGTACGCCTTCAGCGCCGAGACGATGTAGCCCGGCTGCTGGCCGGCGATCTTCGGCACGTGGTAGACCTGCGGGAAGGCGGTCTTGTAGCCCGGGATGCCGTGGCAGCCGATGCACTGCGCATGGAAGCTCTCCATGTCGGGCCCGGCGGCCTGCTTCGCCTGGCCGAAGGCGCCGTGCGCCGCGGCGGCCAGGGCCGCGCCGAGCACGAGGGGGCAAACGCGATGGGAGATCACGGCTGTTCTTCTGTGCGGGTTGCGGGAGTGCGCGGAATTTTAGCGGAAAGCCGCTGCTAGAATCCAATTTTTCCCCGACGAAAGAGCGAAATGCGCTTCAGCGGCTCCGCCTCCTACGTCTCGACCGAGGACCTGGCGCTCGCGGTCAACGCGGCGATCACCCTGCAGCGTCCGCTGCTCGTCAAGGGCGAGCCGGGCACGGGCAAGACCATGCTCGCGGTGGAGGTCGCGAAGTCGCTCGGCCTGCCGCTGCTCGAGTGGCACATCAAGTCGACCACCAAGGCGCAGCAGGGCCTGTACGAGTACGACGCGGTAAGCCGCCTGCGCGACTCGCAGCTCGGCGACCCGCGCGTGCAGGACATCCACAACTACATCGTGCGCGGCATGCTCTGGCAGGCGTTCACCGCCGACACGCCGGTGGTGCTGCTGATCGACGAGATCGACAAGGCCGACATCGAGTTCCCGAACGACCTGCTGCGCGAGCTCGACCGCATGGAGTTCTACGTCTACGAGACGCGCGAGCTGATCAAGGCGAAGCACCGCCCGATCGTCTTCATCACCTCGAACAACGAGAAGGAGCTGCCCGACGCGTTCCTGCGCCGCTGCTTCTTCCACTACATCCGCTTCCCCGACAAGGAGACGATGGAGAAGATCGTCCAGGTGCACTTCCCGGGGCTGAAGAAGTCGCTGCTGCGCGAGGCGATGGAGGTGTTCTTCGAGGTGCGCGAGGTGCCCGGGCTGAAGAAGAAGCCCTCGACCTCCGAGCTGCTCGACTGGCTGAAGCTGCTGCTCGCCGAGGACATCCCGCCGGAAGCGCTGCGCGCCAAGGACCGCAAGACCCTCATCCCGCCGCTGCACGGCGCGCTGCTCAAGAACGAGCAGGACGTGCACCTCTTCGAGCGCCTGGTGTTCATGTCGCGCGCCAAGGGCGCCTAGCGATCCGATGCTCGAGCTCTACTTCGCTCCCGGCGCCTGCTCGTTCGTGCCGCACGTCGGCCTGGAGGCCGCGCAGGCCGAGTTCGAGCCGAAGCTGGTGAAGCTGCACAAGGGCGAGCACAAGACGCCCGAATACCTCCGGCTCAACCCGAACGGCCAGGTGCCGGTGCTGGTGGTCGACGGCAGACCGCTCACCCAGATCGTCGCCATCTGCGACTACATCGACCGCGCCTTCCCGCAGGCCGGCCTGCTGCCCCGGGACCCCTGGGAAAGAACCCAGGCGCTCTCGCAGCTCGCGTGGATGAACAACACGGTGCACACCACCTTCACGCGCGTCTTCCGCACCGAGCAGTACGCCGACTCGGAGGCCTGCCGCGCGGAAGTGAAGAAGAAGGCGGCCGAGCAGTTCCGCGGCTACCTGGAGCGCATCCAGGCGATGAGCTCAGCCTCGCCCTACTGGTTCGGCGAGCGCCTCTCCTTCCACGACGCCTACGCCTTCACCTTCCTGCGCTGGGGCGGCTTCGCCGGCATCGATCCGAAATCGCTGCCGCGCTATTACGCCTATGCGCAGGCGCTGCTCGCCGCGCCGCCGGTCGCCGCCGCCGTGGCGCGCGAGCGCATCGCCCTGGATACCTACAAGGGCTGAGCGAGCGGGCGGCTCAGCGGCCGACGCGGCAGTTGCGCGCGAGCCAGGCGTTGCACTGGTTGATCCATTGCTGGTTGAAGCTGGAGCAGCGTCGCACCTCGCTGTTCAGGTGGTTCCAGCACTGGCTCGCGTCGCGCCGCGCGTTCTGGATCTGGTAGCACTGCGTGCGAATGTTCGAAACGAACGCCTGGCAGTTGTAGGGCGGCTCGATGTACTGGTTGCAGCCGCAGTTGCCCTGGCCGTTCGCCGCCTTTATGAACCCGCCCGCGCCGGCCCCGGCAAGCAGGGCGTCCAGGGGTGCCGCCCAGGCTGCGTGGCAAAGGCACGCCAGCAGCGCCGCGGTACAGATTTTCTTCATGGGGTCGCCTCCTGTCGCCTCAGCGCGCGCCGAGTCCCTCGAGCAGCGTGTCCTTGCCCTGCTGCGCGCAGTTGAGGTCCCCGTTCGCCAGGCAGGCGCCGAACAATCCGCCGCCGACGACTTGCTGCGCGCCTTGCAGGAACGTAGGCGACTGCCCGTCCACGGTGCTGCATCCGGCGAGCAGGACGAGCGCCATGCCCATGCCGATTCCCTTTCCCATCCCTTAGCCTCCCTCGTGGTTCGCCGGCACGACCGGCGCGGGAGGAGGTTAGCGACGCACCCGCGCGCGCGCATACCTCATTTGAGGCATGCGCGCCGCGCTCAGGCGTGGCGCCAGACGAGCGCGACCAGCGCGCGCTGCGAGCGCTCGCCCGTCTTCTCGAAGAGGCTGGCGAGATGCTTGCGAACCGTCATCGGCCGGATGGCGAGCGCGGCGGCGATGTCGGCGACGCCCGCGCCGTCGGCAAGCAGGGCGAGCACGCGCCGCTCGGCTTCGGTGAGCCGGTGACGCTCGGCGACGCGCGCCACGCCGCCGGCCGCCGAGCGGCCGAGCGCGCGCACCCGGGCGAGAAGCCGGCCGGGGCGCCACGGCATCACGGCGATCTCGATCTGCGTCGCGCCCGCGCCGCCGACGCGCAAGGCGCCGCGAGGCCGTCCGGCCGCCGCATCGCGCGCGGCGAGCTCGAGCTGCCGGCGCACGCCCGCGTCGTCGGCGCCGAGCCGCCCCTGGGCGATGCGCAGCACGCCGTCGCGGCCGAAGATCTCCGCCGGCTCGCCCGACGCATGGAGCACGCGCAGCTCGGGGGTGAGGAGCAGGACGGCTTCGCCGGAGGCGCGCAAGCTCGCCTCGTAGGAGTCGAGCAGCGCGCGGGCGGCCTCGAGGCGCCGGGCGGCGAGCAGCGAGCGGCGCACGTGCGGCATGATCGCCTCGGAGCGCCCGGCTTCGGCGTCGGAAAAGCCGCCCTTGTCGAGCCGGCGAAACAGCGACAAGGCGATCGCCGGCGCCGTGGCTTCGTGCCGGTCGTCGGTGAGAAGCGCGCACAGCATGTGGCCGATGTCCAGCGGGCGCCACAGGTCGGCGTAGATCTCGCTGCGCAGCATTTCGTTCACCGGCAGGACGCGGTGGCTCAGGAACTGCGCGCCGGCGCGGAGCAGGCCCCGCCGCTCGGCCGCGTCCTTCCACACGTCGTGCGCATGGTAGTAGGCGGCGTAGTCGCGCAGGCGTTCCTCCGGGATGTTGTGCGTGACGCCGAAGGCCCGGGAGGGGTCCGCTTCCCACGGCGTGAAGAGCAGCGCGCTTTCCGCGCCCAGCCAGCGCGCCACGCGCGGCACCACCTCGCGCCACGCCTCGGCGCTCTCGATCGTCGCGTAGACCGCGTCGATCAGCGCCTCCGCCTCCCGATTGTCGCCGCGACTCCCCGCCATGCCGCTCAATTTTCGGGCACGTACTCCACCACGCCGCCGATCGACGAGAGGTCCTCGTCGCGGCCGCGCAGCTCGACCACGTTGAGATCCGGGTCGCGCACGAACACCGAGACATGGCCATCGCGGCCGAACGACACCGGGCCCTGCGTGATGCGGATGCCGTGCTCGCGCAGCGCCTCGATCGCCGCCTTGATCGAGGCGACGCGCAGCGCGAGGTGGGTGTAGCCCGGGTACTTTTCGCCGACGTCCATGAGGATGTTGCGGCCGCCCGCGTCGGCGTTGGCGTTGTAGACCAGGTTCAGCTCGACGCCGTGACGGTTGCGCACGATCGCCACCGCGTCGTTCGCCGCCTTCGCGTGCAGCTCGAAGCCGAGGATGCGGTAGAAGGCGAGCGCACGCTCGAGGTCGCGCACGCGCACCCCCACGTGGTCGACGCCCGGCACCTCGATCATCAGAAGATCGGCTTGACCAGCAGGTCCGGCAGCCAGGTGGCGATGCCGGGGAAGAAGATCACCAGCAGCAGCACCGCGATGTCGCCGGCGAAGAACGGGATCGTGCCCTTGATCACCTCGGGCAGCGAGATGCGCGAGGTGCCGCTCACCGCGAACAGGTTCAGGCCCACCGGCGGCGTCACCACGCCCGCCTCGACGTTCAGCACCACCATGATGCCGAGCGCCACCGGGTCGATCTTCAGCGCATACGCGACCGGAAAGACCACCGGCACGGTCAGCAGGATCATCGCCACGCCGTCGACGAACATGCCGAGCAGCAGCAGCACGCCCATGAAGGCGAAGATGAAGCCGAGCGGCGACAGCCCCCAGCTGACGATCGTCCGGGTGATCATCTGCGGCCAGTACATGTTGGCGGCGAGGAACTGGAACACGCCGACGCTGCCGATCAGGAACACGATGATGCCGGTCAGGTGCAGCGAGCGCGTCGCCGTGGGCAGGAGGTAGCGGAAGAACTCGCCGCGCCCCGTGACGAGGCCGTAGATCAGCGCGTAGCCGCAGGCGGCGGCGGCCGCCTCGGTGGGCGTGAACACGCCGCCGTACAGCCCGCCCAGGATCACCACCGGCATGCCGAGCGCCGGCGCGGCGCCCTTCGACTCGCGCAGCAGGCGCTTCGCGTCGAAGCGGTCGGTGCGCGGCAGCTTGAGATAGACCGCGATGATGATCACGGTGATGATGTTGCCCAGCGCGAGCAGCAGGCCGGGGATCACGCCGGCGAAGAACAGGCGCACCACCGAGGTCTCGGTGATGATGCCGTAGATGAGCAGCGGGATGCTCGGCGGGATCAGGATGGCGATGCCGCCCGCGGTGGCGACCAGCCCGCCGGAGAGCCAGTCGGGGTAGCCGCGCTTGCGCATCTCGGGAATGGCGATGGCGCTCATCGCCGCAGCCATCGCGACGCTCGAGCCCGAGATGGCGCCGAACAGCACGCACGCCACCACCGTCGCCACGCCGAAGCCGCCGGGCATCCAGCCCACCAGCGAGTCGGAGAAGCGGAACAGCTGCCCGATCAGCCCGGTGCGCTCCATCAGGAAGCCGGCGAAGATGAACAGCGGGATCGCCGTCAGCGAGTAGCGCGCGATGAAGCTGAAGAACTGGCGGAAGATGACGGTCGTCTCGAGCAGCGGGTCGACCAGGATGTAGGCCGCCGCCGCCGCGCTCAGCGCGATGCCGATCGGCACGCTGAGCAGCAGCAGCGAGAACAGCACCGTGCCGACGATGCCCATCTAGTGCGTCGCCTCCCGGTCGGCGGGCTCCTCGGGCACCGGTCGGCCGCGCAGCTTCTCCACCATGAACCAGAGCTGGAACAGCATGGTTACCGCCATGAAGGCGAAGCTCGCGAGCAGCACGGCGAGGAACGGCCACATCAGGAAGGCGAGGCTCTCGCTGCGCACGTCGTAGGCGATGCTCTCCTCGATCTCCGGGATGCCCCACCACACCACGGCGACCAGGAACACGAAGGCGAAGAGCAGCGCGACCAGCTTGACGATCGCCGCGGCGAGCTGCGCGCGCGGCCCCGCGATCATCAGCAGCTCGGGAACCAGCGTCACCTGCAGGTGGGCGTCCTTGCGCTGCGAGATGCTGAAGTACAGGAACACGCCGCTCAGCATGAAGTACGTGACGGCGTCCTGCTGCCAGTCGAACGACAGGCCGAGCACGTAGCGCCGCACGACCTCGAGCAGGCCGAGCAGCGTGCTGCCGATGAGAAGCAGCGCGGCGGCGGGCGCGAGGACCTTGTCCTGGAACGCGCGCCAGGCCGCGAACGCCGCGTGCACCTAGCGGATCACGATGATCGACGCGTACTTGGCGCAGTCGACCTTCTCGACCCAGGACGATCCCGGCGGGTTCGCCTTGTTCAGCGCCTTCGCCTCGCTCGCGAACTGGTCGACCAGCCCGACGGCGTCCTGCGGCAGCTTCGACTTGATGAAGCGCTGCGAGGCGTCGCCCACGGCGTCGACCAGGGTGTCGACCTCTTCCGGCGTCATCCAGTACACGCCCGGCTTGGACGGGTCCTTGGTGCCGTACTTCTCGTAGGTCATCTTGTCGACGCACCAGTTCAGCTCTTTCTCGCGCTGGATCGTCTGGTGGATCAGCTTCTCCAGCACCGCCTGGGTCGGCTTCGGCACGCGGTTCCACCAGCGTGCGCTCCCCGCGACCATGTAGTAGTCGCCGGTGAACGCGCCGGCGCCGCCGGTCGTGTAGTACGGCGCCTGCTCGCGCACCGCGAGCCAGCCGCCGATGCTGGTCATCAGGCCGTCGATCACCCCGGACTGCAGCGCGCTCGGCACCTCGCCGAACGACATCACCACCGGGGAGGCTTTCCACGAGGAAAGCGAGGCGTTCTCGACCGGGCCCATGCTGCGCACCTTGCGGCCGGTGAAGTCCTCAGGCTTGAGGTAGCGCTTCTGCCCGCCGACGCCCATGCCGAAGCTCATGTGGGCCGCGCCGAAGACCTTGATGTGCTGGGTCTTGGCCAGGCGCTCGACGAGCTGCTGGTAGGTGCGGGTCTTCTCCAGCTGGTCGACCGCGCCGACCGTGGTGAGGTTGCCCGGGCCGACGACCGCCATCATGCGCGGCTCGACCGGCGCGGCCTTGCCCATCTGCATCCAGCTCATCTCCAGGTTGCCCTGGCGCATCGCCTCGAAGGCCTCCGGGATGGTGTAGAGCGCGCCGGCGTAGTAGATGCGCGCCTGGCTGCCCGGAATGGCCTTCGGCAGCTCCTTGGCGAAATACTCGATCGCCAGGGCGGCGGGATGCGGCGGCGGCGAAAAGTCGGCGGCGAAGCGCAGCACGACGGGCTTGAGCTTCTCCTGCGCCGCGGCGGGCGCGGCGAAACCTGCAGCGGCGACGGCGCCGGCGACCGCGGTGGCGAGTACGGCGTTTTTGATGTACGGCACCATGGAAATCCTCCTCCTCAGGTGGATGGCGTCGCGACCGTATCCCGGCAGCGGCCGAGCGTCAAGTATGATGAGCGCACTCTGCAGGTCACCCTCACGTTCGACAACGGGCCGGAGCCGGCCGTCACCGACCGCGTCCTCGACATCCTCGAGGCGACCGGCGTCAAGGCGACGTTCTTCGTGCTCGGCGCGAAGCTTGCCGACGCCAAGCGCCGCGCGCTCGCGAAACGCGCGCATGCCGAAGGCCACTGGATCGGCAACCACACCTGGTCGCACGCCGAGCCGCTCGGGCGCATCGCCGACCCCTCGCGAGTCATCTCGGAGATCGTCGAGACGCAGGCGCTGATCGGCGAGCTGTCGCATCCCGAGCGGCTGTTCCGGCCCTTCGGCGGCGGCGGCGCGATCGGGCCGCACCTGCTCAGCCCGGCGGCGGTCGAGGTGCTGCGCAAGGAGAAGATGACCTGCGTGCTGTGGAACGCCATCCCGCGCGACTGGGAAGACCCGCGCGGCTGGGCCGAGACCGCGCTCGCGCAATGCCTGCTGCAGCCCTGGACGCTGCTCGTGCTGCACGACCTGCCGACCGGCGCCATGGGGCGGCTGCGCATCTTCATCGAGCGCGTGCTCGACCACGGCGGCCGCTTCCGCCAGGACTTCCCGCCCGAGTGCGTGCCGATCGTCGCCGGCGAGGTGCGCGCGCCGCTCGAGCGCTACGTCAGCGCCGCCGCTTGAAGCGCTTCCAGGACCGCGTCGCGATCGTCACCGGCGCCGGCTCGGTCGGTCCCGGCTGGGGCAACGGCCGCGCCACGGCGGTGCGCTTCGCCGAGGAAGGCGCGCGGGTCTTCGCCGTGGACCGGAACGAGGCGAGCCTCGCGGAAACGCTTTCCCGGGGCGGCCCGACCGTCAAAGCCCATGTGTGCGACGTGACGCGCGGCGCCGATGTCGGCGCGATGGTAAAGGCCTGCCTCGAGGCGTTCGGTCGCATCGACGTCCTGGTGAACAACGTCGGCGGCTCGGCGGCCGGCGGCCCGGTCGAGATGAGCGAGGAAGTCTGGGACGCGCAGGTCGACGCGAACCTGAAGAGCGTGTTCCTCGCCTGCAAGCACGTGCTGCCGGTGATGGAGCGCCAGGGCGGCGGCGCGATCGTCAACATCGCCTCGAGCTCCGGCATCCGCTGGACCGGCTCCGCGCAGGTCGCCTATGCGGCCACCAAGGCGGGCGTGCTCCAGCTCTCGAAGGTCGTCGCCGTGCAATACGCGCCGAAAGGCATTCGCGTGAACTGCGTCGTGCCGGGGCAGCTCCATACGCCGATGGTCGAGGCGCGGCTCGCCCGGCAGCGCGCCGGGGGCGACGTCGAGGCGCTGCTCGCCTCGCGCGTGAAGCGCATCCCGCTCGGCTTCGCCGGCGACGGCCGCGACACCGCGAGCGCGGTGCTCTTCCTCGCCTCGGACGAGGCGCGCTTCGTCACCGGCGCCGAGATCGTCGTCGACGGCGGCATGACCGTACGCTGCGACTGAACCGGACGCCCTAGAATGTCGCCGTGCTGATCGACTTCTTCCTCAAGCTGAAGTCCCACAAGCTGCCGGTCTCCATCAAGGAGTACCTGACGCTGCTCGAGGCGATGCAGAAGGGCGTGATCGAGCCGTCGATCGACGAGTTCTACTACCTGTCGCGTGCCGCGCTGGTGAAGGACGAGGCGAACTACGACAAGTTCGACCGCGCCTTCTCCGAGTTCTGGCAGGGCGTCGAGACGATCCCCGGCATCGAGGCGCAGATCCCGCTCGAGTGGCTGCTCAAGCAGGTCGAGCTGACGCTGAGC
>DASVDO010000077.1:0-10717 GCA_036381055.1 Burkholderiales bacterium
AATCGGCGAAGCCGCGAGCTCGACGGCGCGCTTGCCGCTCGCCTCGGCGGCGCGCAGGCGGTCGGCGTGCACCGCCGGGATCGCCGCCGTGCCGGGCAGCGCCATGCCGAGCGCCTCGGCGATCGACGCCATCGTCGAGGCGGTGCCCATGACGGCACAGGTGCCGGCCGTGGTGGCCAGGTTTCCCTCGATGACTTCGATTTCCGCGGCATTCACTTTTCCGGCGCGGTGCATCGCCCAGAAGCGTCGGCAATCGGTGCACGCACCCAGGCGCTCGCCGCGAAAAGAGGTCGGCATCATCGGCCCGGCGATGAGCTGCACCGCCGGCACGTCGGCCGAGGCCGCGCCCATGAGCTGCGCCGGCACCGTCTTGTCGCAGCCGCCGATCAGCACGACCGCGTCCATCGGCTGCGCGCGGATCATCTCCTCGACGTCGATCGACATCAGGTTGCGGAACATCATCGAGGTCGGGCTGAGGAACACCTCGCCGAGCGAGACGGTCGGGAACTCGAGCGGCAGCCCGCCCGCGGCGAGCACGCCGCGCTTCACCGCCTCGATCAGCTCGGGGAAATGGCGGTGGCAGTTGTTGAAGCCGCTGCGCGAGTCGGCGATGCCGACCACCGGGCGGTCGAGCATCTCGCCCGAGTAGCCCATGCTCTTGGCGAACGAGCGCCTGAGGTAGCGCGAGAACGCCGGGTCGCCGTAGTTGGTGAGGCCGCGGACGAGCCCGCGCTTGGCCTTGCTCATGTCAGGAATCGCTGCCTTGGTAGTCTCTGCGCAGGAGCCGCGCGCCTTCGACCATCGCGCACATCTTCGCGAAGGCGATCTCGCGCGGCAGATACTTCATGCCGCAGTCGGGGGCGACGACCACGTCCTGCGGCGGCACGTAGCGCAGCGCGCGCCGGATGCGCTCCGCGACCTGCTGCGGCGTCTCCACCTTCATGTCGGACAGGTCGATGCAGCCGACCAGGATCTTCTTGCCCGCGAGCGACGCGAGCACCGAGCAGTCGAGGTTGGACTGCGCGGTCTCGACCGACACCTGGCGCACCGGCGAGCCGGCGAGCTCGGGCAGGAACGAGTAGCCCGAGGGCCGCTCGTGGATGATCGCCGCGTAGCCGAAGCAGACGTGCACCGCCGTCACGCCGCTGATGCCCTGGAGCGCGCGGTTCAGCGCCGCGAGGCCGTACTCGCGCGCCTTCTCCGGGCGCGCCTGCATGTAGGGCTCGTCGATCTGCACGATGTCGGCGCCGGCGGCGAACAGGTCGCGCACCTCCTCGTTCACCGCCGCCGCGTAGTCCATCGCCGCCTCGGCGGGCGAGGGGTAGTAGTCGTTCTGCGCCTGCTGCGACATGGTGAACGGCCCGGGAACGGTGATCTTGGTGCGGCGCGTGGTGTGCCGCTTGAGGAACAGCAGGTCGTCGACCTCGACCGGATGCCTGCGGCGGATGCGGCCGACGATGCGCGGCACCGGGTTGGGATGCCCCGAGCGGTCGAGCGCGGTGCCCGGCCGGTCGATGTCGATGCCCTCCAGCGCCGTGGCGAAGCGGTTGGAATAGCTCTCGCGCCGGATCTCGCCGTCGGTGACGATGTCGAGGCCGGCGCGCTCCTGGTCGAGGATGGCGAGCCGCGTGGCGTCGTCCTGCGCCTCGGCGAGCAGCGGCTCGGGGACGCGCCACAGCTCCCGCGCGCGCACGCGCGGCGGGAAGCGGCCGGCGAGGCGCGCGCGGTCGATGAGCCATTCGGGCTGCGGATAGCTGCCGACGAGCGTGGTCGGGAAAAGCACGGCTAGGTCCTCGCGAATCTCGGCGAGCTGCGCGCCAGGCGCTGCGGGTCGACGCGGCCGCTGCGCTGAATATAGCTCCAGGCGAAGTCGCGCGGCGAGAGCCGCATGTGCTCGGGGAAGCGGTCGTACCAGGCGCCGCTCGCGTCGGCCGCGGCGACCAGCTTGTCGACGATCGGCCGGCGCGCCGCGGCGAAGGCGGCGAGCGCCGCGGGCACGTCGCGCTGCTCGAGCAGCGCGCGCGCGAGCGCGATCGCGTCCTCCATCGCGAGGCGCGTGCCCGAGCCGATCGAAAAGTGCGCGGTGCGCAGCGCGTCGCCGATCAGCACGGCGTTGCCGACGTGCCAGCGCGCGTTGCGCACGTTCGGGAAGTTGCGCCAGATCGACTTGTTCGACGCCAGGCGCTCGCCCTGCAGCGTGTCGCGGAACACGCGCTCCAGGTAGCGGATCGTCGCCGCCTCGTCCATCGCCGCCAGGCCGGCGCGCTGCCAGGTCGCGGCGTCGCACTCGGCGACGAAGGTGCTCATGTCGTCGGCGTGGCGGTAGTGGTGCGCGTTGAACGTGCCGTGCTCGTTCTCGACGAAGGTCTGGGTGAGCGTGGCGAAGGGCTTGCGCGTGCCGAACCAGGCGAACTTGTTCGTGCAGTGGCAGATGCGCGTGCCGAAATCGCGCGTGCGGCGCACGAAGGAGTTGGCGCCGTCGGCGGCCACCACCAGGTCGAACCCCGCCAGCTCGCCCGGCGAGGCGAGGGCGCGGCGGAACTGCGGCGCGACGCCCACGCTCGCCGCCTGCTGCTGCAGCAGCCGCAGCAGCTCCAGGCGGCCGATCGCCGCGAAGCCGATGCCGTCGATCACCACCGGCGTGCCGCGGTGCACCACGGTCAGGTCGCTCCAGGTCTGCATGCGCGGCGTGATCAGCTCGTAGGTGGCGGGGTCGTCGGCGCGCAGGAACTCGAGCGCGCGGTCCGAGAACACCACGCCGAAGCCGAAGGTCGCGTCGCTCGGGTTCTGCTCGACGACGTGCAGCTCCCAGTGCGGCGCGCGGCGCTTGACGAGGTAGGAGAAGTACAGGCCGGCCGGTCCGGCCCCCGCCACCAGGATCTTCACCGCCCGGAACTTACCTCAAGGCGCGGCCATCAGGCGCGGCAGGAAAAGCGTCAGCTCCGGCAGCACGATCAGCAGCGCCACCACGGCGAGCGCGATGACGATGAACGGGCCGACCGAGACGACGATCTCGCGCATGCTGGTCCGCGGCGAGGCGCCCTTGGCGACGAACAGCAGCAGCCCGAAGGGCGGCGTGGCGAGGCTGATCTCCAGGCACATCAGCATCAGCACGCCGAACCACACCGGCTCGAAGCCCAGGCCCTGCACCAGCGGCATGAACAGCGGCACCGTGATCATCATCATGCTTACCTGGTCCATGAAGCAGCCGAGGAAAAGCAGGATCGCCAGCATGCCCACCAGCAGCCCGGTCGGCCCGAGGCCGGTGCCGAGCACCGCCGCCGACATGCCCGCCGAGGCCTGCGAGAAGGCCATGATCTGCGAGAAGGTGATCGAGCCGCAGATGATGAACAGCGTCATCACCGTGAAGCGCAGCGTCTCGCGCAGCGAGACGACGAAGTTGCGCCGCGTGAGCTTGCGGTACGCCGCGGCGGCGATCAGGCAGGCCGCCGCGCCGAGCGCCGCCGACTCGGTGGGCGTGGCGAAACCGCCGATGATCGAGCCGACCACCACGAAGAAGATGCCCGAGAGCGGCAGCACGTACTTGACCGTGGGCATCAGCCGCTCGCGCCAGCTCAGGCTGCGCACGTCGTACGCCGGGGCGAGCGACGGGTCGAGCGTGCAGCGCACGATCACGTAGCCGAAGAACAGCGCCGCCATGATGAACGCCGGGATGATCGAGGCGATGAGCAGCGCGCCGATCGAGATCTGCGCCACCGAGCCGAGCAGCACGGCGAGCGCCGAGGGCGGGATCAGCATCGCCAGCCCGCCCACCGCGACGATCGGCCCGATGGCGATCGAGGACTTGTAGCCCCGCTGGTACATCTCGGGCAGCAGCGTCGAGCCGAGCATCGCCGTGTTGGCGATGGTCGAGCCGGAAAGCGCGGAGAAGATCGTGCCGCCGACGATGGCGACCAGCGACAGGCGGCCCGGCACGCGCGCGATCAGCTTGTCGATCGCGTCGATGGCGCGCGCGGCGACGCCGGTGTGGAACATGATCTCGCCCATCAGGATGAACAGCGGGATCGGCAGCAGCGCGAAGCTCTGCACCGAGTCGACCGCGTTGCGCACCAGCTGCAGGATGCCGTTCTCGCCGCCCATGAACACGTAGGCGCCGATCAGGTTGGTGGCGAAGAAGGCGAACACCACCGGCAGCCCGAGCGCCATCAGCGCGATCAGCGTGCCGAGCAGGACCGCGAGGATCGCGTACCACTCCATCAGCGCCCCGCGCGGGCGAGCGCGCGCAGGTACAGCGCGAGCAGCAGCAGGAAGATCGGCGGCGGCACGACGTACTGCCACCATTCCGGAAAGGCGAAGGTCTCGTAGACCAGGTTCTGCGCCGCGTACGAGCGCCAGAGCAGGCGGCACGCGTAGTACAGCAGCGCCGCGCACACCGCCGCGCCGAGCGCGTTGACGATGCGCGTCGCGATGCGGCGCGCCGGCGGCGCCAGGCGCTCGACCGCCAGCTCGATGGCGATGTGGCCGCCCTCGCGCAGCACCCACGGCGCGCCGAGGAAGGTGATGCCGTAGAGCGCGTACTCCGAGAAGTCGGGCGCCCACGGCATCGGGAACAGCCGCAGCGCGCGCGAGGCGACGTCGGTGCAGACCAGCGCGACCAGGGCGACCAGCAGCGCGCCCGCCACCACGGCGAGCGCGTCGACCAGCGCGTCGAGGGCGGAGGAGGCCCGCTCTTTCAGCTTACTTGCCGCTCATCAGCGGGCGGATCTTCTTCACGAACTCGGGGTCGCCCTTGGCGAGGTCGGCCCAGTAGGCGTCCTCGGCCTGCTTGGCGAACTGCGGACCCATGTCGACCGCCTGGATGCCCGCTTTCTTCTGCACCGCCTTCTGGTGCGCGTCCTCGGCGGCGCGCCACTTCGGCCACTCGTGCTCGGCCCAGATGGCCGTTTGGGTCAGGCACTGGCGCTGGTCCTCGGCGAGGCTCTTCCACTTGTCGAGGTTGACCACCACCGCCACCGCGGCGCTGATGAAGCCCGGGTCGTGGCGGAACTTGGTGTACTTGTCCCAGCCGAGGTCGTGGATGCCCCAGAGCGGCCAGCCGTAGCCGTCGACCGCCCCGCGCTCGAGCGCGGTGTAGAGCTCGGGCGGCGCCATGCGCACCGGCTGCGCGCCGAGCGAGCGGAAGAACGCGTCGTAGATCGGCACCGAGCGCAGGCGCATGCCCTCGAACTTGCCGTTCCGCGCCGGCTTGGTGGTGTAGAGGTGGAAGCGCACGCCGTTGAAGAGCTGCGTCAGGTACCAGGCGTTGAGCCCCTTGTTGTACTTCTCGTTGATCAGCGCCCAGGCGCCGTTGCGGCGCTGGTCGGCCGACTCGTTGCGCCCGAGGCTGATCACGTCGCCCGCGGGCACCACGCCGCGCCAGTAGTTGGGCGGGCCGTAGTGCATGTCGACCACGCCGTTCTTCAGCGCGTTCCACTGCTCGAGCGAGGGCACCGCCTCGGGGCCGACCACGCTGATCGCCACCTTGCCCTTGCACTGCTTGTTGACCTCGTCGACGAAGCGCGTGAACTGCTGCGTGACGATGGAGCGCGGCGGCAGGAACGCCGCCGCCTTGAGCTTCACCTCGTCGGCGCGCGCGGCGGCCGGCGCGAACGCCACGGCGAGCGCCAGAGCGGCCAGCGTACAGTTGTCCCGGATTTTCACGTGAGCTCCTCCTCAGGGGGTTCTTGGCGGCGAGTCTATCGGCTCGGTCCGGGCGGCGGCAAGAGCCGCAGATGGCGGAACAGCGCGACGAACCTCGCCACCAGGTCGCGCTGGTAGGCGGCCAGGTCGCGGCCGCGCCAGTCGTAGAAGCCCTCGCCTTCGCGCGCGCCGCGCCGTCCCGAGCGCATCAGGCGCTCGACCATCGCCGGCGGCTCGTAGCGCGGCGCCTCGAGCGCGCGCGCCATCGAGGCGGCGGCGTAGTACAGGACGTCGACGCCGCCGTAGTCGATGAACTCGCACAGGCCCATCGCGGTGTAGCGCGGGCCGAAGCCCGAGCGCACCGCGCGGTCGATGTCCTCGGGCGTCGCCACGCCCTCCTCGACCAGCCGCGCCGCCTCGTTCATCGCCGCCGCCTGCAGCCGCGGCACGATGAAGCCGGGCGAGGCGGCGCAGCGCACTACCGCCTTGCCCGCCGACTCGAGCAGCGCCTTCATGGCGGCGAAGGTGGCCTCGGCAGTGGCGCGCGCCGGGCTCACTTCCACCAGCGGGATGAGGTACGCCGGGTTGAGGAAATGCGCGTTGATGAAGCGCTCGGGCGCCGTGACCAGCCCGGCGAGCGTGTCGGCGAGCATCGACGAGGTGGTCGAGGCGATCAGCGCGTCGCGCCGCAGCGCCCGGCAGGCGCGCGCCAGGGCGTCGCGCTTCGCCTCGAGCGTCTCGGTGACGCCCTCGAACAGCACGTCGGCGCGCGCGAGCGCGTCGTCGGCCTGCGCGTGCGGCACCACCGTGATGCGCTCCAGGATCGCCGCCGCCTGGTCGGCGTCGAGCACCTGCAGCTCGCGCAGGAGCTCCAGGTTGCCCGCGATCTCGCGCCGCGCCGCCTCGGCGAGCCGCTGCGCGTCCTCGCTCGGCCGCGCCTTGAAGTCGACGATGTCGACCCGGTAGCCGGCGTAGGCGAAGACATGGCCGATGCCGCGGCCCATGCGCCCGGCGCCGAGCGCGGCGATCCTCACAGGCCGCGGCGAAGCAGCTGCTTCGCCTGTTCCACGGAGAGCGACGACAGGCCGAGGTTCTCCAGCGTTCGCCCGGCGGCGCGCAGGTCGCGCCCGAGCACCGCCGAGCCGAGCGCGAGCAGGCCGCGCGCCACCGGGCAGGGCACGCCGGCCCATTCGCACACCGAGACGAGCAGCGCCAGGCCGTGCTCGACGTCCTCGCGCATGTAGCGGTGCTCGGTGAGCACGATGCGCTCGCGCCAGTCGTTGGAGTCGGTGAGCTTCTGGTGCACGCGCCGGCCGTACATCCATTCGTCGCCGTCGGCGCGGTAGTGGTCGGCGAGCGGGAAGTGCGGCGCGGCGTAGCCGAGCGCGCGGCGCGCGGCGATGCGCTCGGCATCGAGCGCGTCGGTGACGCGGCGGATCGAAGGCTGGGTTCCCTCGTTGTGGATGTCCCAGCGCTCGAAGTGCTCGAGCGGCCCGGCGTTCATCAGGATGAGCGGCGGATGGATGATCGGCCCGGCGTTCAACAGCGCGGCCGAGAGCGCGTCCTCGACCGGCTCGATGGCGGGAAACACCTGCCGGATCGTGTCCAGGGCGGCCGCGCGTTTGCGCGCCGGCAGCACGCCGGTCGGCAGGCGCGTGGCGCGCGCGGTGATCGCCGCGGTGTGCGGTCCGCGGCGCCGCGTGAGCCAGGGCAGCGTGCCGGTCTCGGCGATCGCGAAATCGGCCCGGCTGCCCGCCTCGCGGACCGCTTTGGCGATGACATAGGAGCCGAAGGTCCCCGGCGCGAGGAAGATCACCTGCCCGTCGGCGAGGTGCGGCGCGAGGCGCTGCGCGTTGTCGGGCTGCGTGAACGCCGGGTCGGGCATGAAGACCAGCTCGGCGCCGCGCAGCGCCTCGCCGATGTCCGCGCAGGGCTTCGCCACCGGCACCGTGCGCTCGCCCTGCGCGTCCTTGAGCGCGAGGCGCGCGGCGAGCGCGCCGGCGTTGCGCCGCCACCAGCGCACCTCGTGTCCCTTCTCCGAGAGGTCGGCGGCGGCGGCGCAGGCGCCGTTGCCGCCGCCGAGCACGGCGACTTTCATGGCGCGATGCTAGCGCGTCAGGTGGCGAACAGCTCGACGAGCTGCTCGCGCAGCCAGCGGTTGCCCGGGTCGGCGTCGAAGCGCTCGTGCCAGTGCAGCGCCACCTCGGCGGGCGGGATGGCGAGCGGCAGCGGCAGCGAGCGGAAGCGGCCGCGGCTCTCGAAGACGCGCGCCACGCGCGCCGGCAGGGTGAGGATCAGGTCGCTGCGCTCGAGCACCATCGGCACCACGGTGAAATGCGGCACGCGCAGCACGATGCGCTTCGCGCCGGCGCGCTCGAGCGCCTCCTCGACGATGCGGTGGCCGCCGCGATACGAGACCACGGCGTGCGGCGACTCGACGAACGCGCGGCGCGTCAGCGTGCGCAGCGGATGGTCGGCGCGCACCAGGCAGACGTAGGGATCGCGAAACAGCGCGCGGCGCCGCGTCGGCGGCCCGAGCCCGGGCAGGAAGCCCATCGCCACGTCGAGGCTGCCGGCGGCGAGCGCATCGGCGACCGCCCCCGGCTCGATCGCCACCGCCTCGAGGCGCAGGCTCGGCGCTCGCGCGCGCAGCCGCTCCACCAGCGGCGGCAGGAACTCGACCTGCCCGAGGTCCGACATGTAGAAGCGGAACAGCCGCGCCGAGCTCGCCGGGTCGAAGCCCGGGCCGTGCGCGAGCGCGGCGTCGAGGAGCGCGAGCGCCTGGCGCACCGGCTCGGCGAGCTCGCGCGCGAAGGGCGTCGGCTCCATGCGCTGCGCGGCGCGCAGGAACAGCGGGTCGCCGAACGCCGCGCGCAGGCGCGCCAGCGCGTTGGACACCGCCGGCTGGCTGAGCCGCAGCTGCCCGGCCGCGCCGGTGACGCTGCGCGTGCGCAGCACCGCGTCGAACACCCGCAGCAGGTTGAGGTCGAGGTCGGCGACGTTCATGAGCCATTCATGCCCGTGATTCGTAACATGAGGCCTATCAATTTGACAAATAGGCCGCCGGGGGCCGACGATTGCCCATTCCATGGAGCGCTCCTTCAAGGAAGAGGTCGCCAAGCTGACCCTGGGCGAGGGCGAGACCTTTCACGGCGAGGCGATCCTCGCGGTGACCAAGGCGCTGCTGCAGTCGGGCGTCTCTTACGTCGGCGGCTACCAGGGCGCGCCGGTGTCGCACGTGATGGACGTGCTGAACGACGCGCGCGACCTCCTCGACGAGCTCGGCGTGCACGTCGAGACCAACGCCAACGAGGCGGGCGCCGCGGCGATGCTCGGCGCGTCGATCAACTACCCGATGCGCGGCGCGGTGGCCTTCAAGTCGACCGTGGGCACCAACGTCGCTTCCGACGCGCTTTCCAACCTCGCCTCGGCCGGCGTCAAGGGCGGCGCGCTGCTCGTCCTGGGCGAGGACTACGGCGAAGGCGCCTCGATCATCCAGGAGCGCACGCACGCCTTCGCCATGAAGTCGCAGATGTGGCTGCTCGATCCGCGGCCCAGCCTGCCGAAGATCGTCGAGATGGTCGAGCAGGGCTTCGCGCTCTCCGAGGCCTCCAGCACGCCGGTGATGCTCGAGCTGCGCATCCGCGCCTGCCACGTGCAGGGCAGCTTCCGCACCAAGGCCAACCAGCCGCCGCGCATCTCGAAGAAGGCGCTCCTCGCCGAGCCCGACTTCGACTACAACCGCATCTGCCTGCCGCCCGCGACCTACCTGCAGGAGAAGCTCAAGGTCGAGGTGCGCTGGCCGGCCGCCGTCTCGTTCATCAAGGAGCGGCGGCTGAACGAGCTCTTCGACGGCGACCTGCGCGACGTCGGCATCGTCTGCCAGGGCGGGCTCTACAACGCGGTGATCCGCGCGCTGCATACCCTGGGCCTCGCCGACGCGTTCGGCGCGACCCGCGTGCCGGTCTACTGCCTGAACGTGACCTACCCGCTGGTGCCCGACGAGATCGTCGAGTTCGCGAAAGGCAAGTCTTCCATCCTCGTCGTCGAGGAAGGCCAGCCGGCGTACATCGAGGAGGCGATCCTCGCCACGCTGCGCCGCCACGAGGTGCACGGCGTGCAGGTGCGCGGCAAGGACCTGCTGCCGCTCGCCGGCGAGTACACCGGCGAGGTGGTGCTCGGCGGCATCGCCGGGTACCTCGGCCGCGAGGCCGCCACCTCCGCCGTGAAGAGCCTCAAGCAGAAGGCGAGCGAGCTCCTCGGCGCGGTGCCGGCGCGGCCGCCCGGCTTCTGCGTCGGCTGCCCCGAGCGGCCGGTGTTCTCGGCGATGAAGCTGGTCGAGAAGCAGGCCGGCAAGTTCCACGTCTCGGCCGACATCGGCTGCCACCTCTTCTCGACGCTGCCGCCGTTCAACATCGGCAACACGGTGCTCGGCTACGGCCTCGGCCTCGCCTCCAACTCGGCGGTGCACGCGATGATGGGCCGGCGCAGCGTGACGATCATGGGCGACGGCGGCTTCTGGCACAACGGGCTCACCACCGGCGTCGCCAACAGCGTGTTCAACAGGAACGACGGCATCCTGGTGATCATGAAGAACGGCTACAGCTCGGCCACCGGCACCCAGGAGCTGCCCTCCTCGCCGCAGCACAGCGCGGCGAAGGAAGACATCAGCATGGAGCGCGCCCTGAAGGGCGTCGGCGTGCCGTGGCTGAAGACGGTGCACAACTATCGCGTCGGCGAGGTGGCGAAGACGCTGCAGGAGGCGATGCAGGCGCCCGAGAAGGGCCTGAAGGTGATCATCGCCGAAGGCGAGTGCCAGCTCGAGCGGCAGCGCAAGCTCAAGCCTTTGCATCAGAAGCTTCTCGCCTCCGGCAAACGCGTGGTGCGCGTGAAGTACGGCGTCGACGAGGACACCTGCACGGGCGATCACTCGTGCATCCGCCTCTCGGGCTGCCCCACGCTCACCGTGAAGGACAACCCCGATCCCCTGCGCACCGACCCGGTGGCCACCGTGATCGACGGCTGCGTCGGCTGCGGCCTGTGCGGCGAGAACGCGCACGCGGCGGTGCTCTGCCCG
>DASVDO010000078.1:0-48782 GCA_036381055.1 Burkholderiales bacterium
GGAATCGCGATCACGCTCATCGCCGCCGCCATGGCGACGCTGGAGCCCGAGATGGCCGCGAACAACACGCAGGCGAGAATGGTGGCGATGCCGAAGCCGCCCGGCAGCCAGCCGACCAGCGCGTCGGCGAAGCGGAAGAGCAGCGACACGAGGCCGGTCTTCTCCATGAGGAACCCCGCGAAGATGAACAGCGGGATCGCCATCAGGCTGTACTTGGAGATGAAGTTGAAGAAGGCGCGGAACACCACCATCGGCTCGAGCAGCGGGTCGAACAGCATGTAGGCGAGCGCGCTGCCCGAGAGCGCGATGCCGATCGGCACGCTGAGCAGCAGCAGGACGATCGCGAGGATGCCGACGAACGCCATTAGTCCACGAGGTCGTGCGATTCGACCGGCTCGTGCAGCACGGTCTTGCCGCGCAGCTTCTGGATGCCGCGCCAGGACTGGAAGAACAGCGACACCACCATGAAGGCGAAGCTCGCCAGCAGCACCCACAGGAACGGCGTGAGCGGCAGCTCGAGGCTTTCGGTGCGCGGCGCGTACTGCTGGCTCTCCACGACCTCGTCCCAGCCCCACCACACCACCGCCAGCATGAACAGCAAGGCGAAGATCGTCGCCGCCACCTCGATGTACTCCATCACTCGCTTGGTGCGCGGGCCGATGGTGCGCAGCGCGTGCAGCAGGATGTCGACGGCGAGGTGCGAGCCGCGGCGCTGCGCGATGCCGAAATAGAGGAACACCGCGCTGAGGATGAGGTAGGTCACGGCGTCCTGCTGCCAGTGGAAGGAGACGCCGAACACATAGCGACGCACCACCTCCAGCAGGGCGAGCAGCGTGCAACCGAGCAGGATCGCCGCCGCGACGGGCGCCAGGAGCTTTTCCTGGAACGCCCGCCACAGCACGTAGGCCTTCTCCACCCCTCGCTCTCCCCCCTTGTTGTTATGCGACGGCGGCTATTTGATCACGATGACGGACTTGTACCGATTGCAGTCGGTCTTCTCGATCGGCGACGACCCCTGGGGATACTTGCTGTTCAGCGCCTGCGCCTCTTTGTGGAACTGGTCGACCATGCCGGTCGCGTCCGGCGGCAGCTTCGACTTCACGAAGCGCTGCGACGCGTCGCCGACCGCGGCGACCAGCTTCTGCACCTCGGCCGGCGTCATCCAGTACACGCCCTTCTGGGAGGGGTCGCTGGCGCGGTATTTCTCGTAGGTCATCTGGTCGACGCACCAGTTGAGCTCCTTCTCGCGCGCGATCGTCTGCTGCACCAGCTTCTCGAGTGCCGTCTGCGTCGGCTTGGGCAAGCGGTTCCACCAGCGCGCGCTCGCGGCGATCATGTAATAGTCGCCGGTGAACGCGCCGGGGCCACCGGTGGTGTAGTAAGGCGCCTGCTCCTTCACCGAGAGCCAGCCGCCGATGCTGGTCATCAGGCCGTCGATCACGCCCGACTGCAGCGCGCTCGGCACCTCGCCGAACGCCATCACCACCGGCGAGGCGCGCCACGAGGCGAGCGAGGCGTTCTCCACCGGCCCCATGCTGCGCATCTTGCGGCCGGTGAAGTCCTCGGGCTTGAGGTAGCGCTTCGCGCCGCCGATCCCCATGCCGAAGCTCATGTGCGCGGCGCCGAACACCTTGATGTGCTGGTTCTTCGCCAGGCGCTCGACGAGCTGCTGGTAGGTGCGCGTCTTCTCCAGGCTGTCGACCGCGCCGACCGTGGTCAGGTTGCCCGGGCCGACGACCGCCATCAGGCGCGGCTCGACCGGTGCGGCCTTGCCCATCTGCATCCAGGTCATCTCCAGGTTGCCCTGGCGCATCGCCTCGAAGGCCTCGGGGATCGTGTACAGGGCGCCCGCGTAGTAGATGCGCACCTGGCTGCCGGGAATGGCCTTCGGCAGCTCCTGGGCGAAGTACTCGAGCGCCAGCGCGGCGGGATGCGGCGGCGGCGAAAAGTCGGCCGCGAAGCGCAGCACGACCGGCTTGTGCTTCTGTTGCGCTGCGGCGGAATGCGGTACGGCAACGGCGGCGACCGCGCAGGCGAGCGCAGCCGCGAGGACTCCTCGGTTGGGCGCCATGACTCCTCCTCCTCCAAAGGTGGTTGGGCCCGGCGACCGTATCCCGGCGGCGGCGCAGCGTCAAGTATGATGGCGCCACTCTGCAGGTCACCCTCACGTTCGACAACGGGCCGGAGCCCGCGGTCACCGACCGCGTCCTCGACATCCTCGCGGCGGCCGGCCTCAAGGCGACGTTCTTCGTCCTCGGCTCGAAGCTCGCCGACCCCCGCCGCCGCGCGCTGGCGAAGCGCGCGCATGCCGAGGGCCACTGGATCGGCAACCACACCTGGTCGCACGCCGAGCCGCTCGGCCGGATCGCGGAGGCCTCGCGCGTGGTCTCCGAGATCGTCGAGACGCAGGCGCTGATCGGCGAGCTGGCGCACCCCGACCGGCTGTTCCGCCCCTTCGGCGGCGGCGGCGCGCTCGGCCCTCACCTGCTGAGCGCCGCCGCGGTGAAGGTGCTCGAGAAGGAAAAGATGACCTGCGTCCTGTGGAACGCCGTGCCGCGCGACTGGGAGGATCCCCGCGGCTGGGCGGAGACCGCGCTCGCGCAATGCCTGGCGCAGCCCTGGACGCTGCTCGTGCTGCACGACCTGCCGACCGGGGCGATGGGCCGGCTGCGCATCTTCATCGACCGGGTGCTCGACCACGGCGGGCGCTTCCGCCAGGACTTCCCGCCCGAGTGCGTGCCGATGCGCCGCGGCGAGATCGTCGCGCCGCTGGAGCGCTACGTCGCGCCTTAGCCGAAATTCGGGGTCAGGGTCGTAATTCGAAGTTCGGGGACGGAGCCCAGAAAAGAAAATTCGGGCGCCGTCCCCAGGAATTGCGAAAAGAGAAACTGGACCCCCGCTTTCGCGGGGACGACGATCCCAACGCTAGAGAAGCGTGACCCTCCCCGCCGCGCCGTCGACGCGCACGCGCTGGCCGTTCGAAAGCCGCGTCAGCACGCCGTGCACCGACATCACCGCCGGGATCTGCATCTCGCGTGCGGTCACCGCGCCGTGCGAGAGCGGGCCGCCGCTCTCGGTGACCACCGCGCAGGCGCTGTAGAAGAGCGGCGTCCACGCCGGGTTGGTGGTGCGCGCGACGAGCACCGCGCCCTTCGGGAAATGCGGGAAGTCCTCCGGCGAGAGCACCACGAAGACCGGCCCCTCGGCGACGCCCGGGCTGCCCGCCAGCCCGCTCAGCGCGCCCTCGGCCGCCGCCGGCTGCGCGCTCCCCGCCTCGCCCAGCACCCACTCCGGCGTGCGCGCGCGGTCGGCGAGGTAGGCCGCCTTCTCCTCGGCGACAGCCTTGCAGAGCGCATCCCAGCGCGCGTCGTCGTTCAGCCGGATCGCCTCGTCCAGCGCCTTGAAGCGCGCGAAGAAAACGTCCATCGGCTCCTCGAGCACGCCGCGGCGCACCAGGCGATGGCCGAGCTCGCGCAGGCCGCGGCGCAGCGGCAGCGTGAGGCGCGTGGTCTGGTAATGCTCGACGTCGTCCAGGCTGGTGTAGGTGCGCGCCAGGCGCAGCAGCTCGTTGAAGAAGAAATGCAGCGACGGCGGGATGCGCGAGAGCAGCTCCAGCTCCGCCTGCTGCATGCGGATCTTCAGCTCGCGCTCCTTGTCGCGCGGGCCGGCCGATTCCGCCGCGTCGACCATGAGGCGCAGGTTGTCGAGCACCACCCACGGCGCCTCGGCCCAGGTGGGCACGTAGGGATCGAAGTCCACCTCGCGGTGGCCGTGGTCGCGCAGGAACCTGGCGAAGCGCGCCGAGAACTCGGGGAACGGCGCGAGCGCGTCGCCCTCCAGCAGCGCGCGCGAGTCGCTCCCGGCGAGCAGCGCGCGCAGCTTCGCGTCGCCGCGCACGATCTGCGCCATCTCGTAGAGCTCCTTGTTCACCACCGCGGTCTTGGTGTCGCACCAGGCGAGCAGCGCGTCGAAGGCGCGCGTCGCCGCCGCCTTGTCGCCCAGCAGCAGGCCGAGCAGCCCGTGCAGCACGCGGTACAGCGCGCGCTGCGTGAGCGAGATGGCGATGTTCGGCAGGAAGTACTCCGAGCCGAGCCGGTTCACCTCGTTCACGAACGCCCACACCTCGGGCAGGCTCTTCGTGTCGAGCGGCTCGGCCATGAACTCGCCGATGCGCAGCAGGTAATGGTCGAGGTCGCGCGACCACTCGACCGGCAGCTCCTGCACCCAGGCGAACTGGCGCGCCAGCGTGGGGAGCTGCGCCTCCAGCTCGGCGAGCGAGCGCACGGCGAGCGGCTGGCGGCCGCCGTAGATCTCCACCGCGTTCTGGTTGCCGTAGATGTAGTGGCCGTGCATGCCGAACCACTTGCCGCTGTAGGGCGGATAGCCCATCAGCCTGAACGAGTGGTTGAGCGAGCGGTGGAAGCCCTCCTCGACGAAGTCCCAGGCGAGCGGCGTCACCGCGTTCGGGAAGCGTTCGGCCGACTCGTCGCGCGTCCAGCGCGGCGGCAGCGCGGTCACCGGGCGCGACTGCAGCACGTAGAAGCGCCCGCCCGCGCGCGCCCACTCGATGTCCTGCGGGAACTGGTAGCTCTTCTCGACCTCGCGCATGAGCGCCGCCAGCTCGCGCAGCTCGGCCCCGTCGAGGCAGGGGCGCGCCGCGGCCGCCGCGTCGACTTCGCGCCTCACCACGCCGTCGCGGCCGGAGACCACGCGGTGCGATTTCCGGCCGATCTCGGCCGAGCGCAGCTCGCCGTCGGCCTTGCCGAGCACGAACTGGTCGACGGCGCCCTCGCCGCTCACCACCGACTCGCCCAGGCCGTAGTTGGCGTTGACCAGCATCTCGTCCAGCCGGCCGTTCACCGGGTTGACGGTGAAGCCGACGCCCGCGACCTCGGCCTGCACCATCTCCTGCAGCACCACCGCCATCGCCGCCGCGCGGTGGTCGAAGCCGCGGCTCGCCCGGTAGAGCAGCGCGCGGTCCTGCCAGAGCGAGACGAAGCAGTCGCGCACGCGCTCGAGGATGCGCTCGATGCCGACGCAGTTGAGGAAGGTGTCGTGCTGCCCGGCGAACGCCGCGCCGGCGAGGTCCTCGAAGGTGGACGAGGAGCGCACGGAGAAGGCGGTGCCTTTCGGGAAGCGGGCGTGCAGCGCGCGCACCTCCTCCATCACCTCGCGCGGCAGCGGCAGCCTGGCGAGCTGCTCGCGCAGCGCCCGGGCCTGCGCCGCGAGGGTCGCCGGCGCGTCGAAGCTGAACTGGTCGACCGCCTGCAGCAGGTGCCCCGCCTCGGCGACGAAAGCACGATAGGCGAGCGCCGAGACGACGAAGCCCTTCGGCACCGCGAAGCCGCGCTGCGTGAGCAGCGCGAGGTTCGCGCCCTTGCCGCCGCTCAGCTCCGCCTGGGCGGCGACCGGCTCGGAGAAATCAAGCACCTGCTGCATAGCGCTCCTCCTGCAGTAGCCGTCGCCGGGAGAACCTTTCCGCGACCGCCAGGCACAGCGCCGCCAGCGCGAAGCCGGCGAGCACGTCGATGAAATAGTGGTAACGCAGGTAAATGGTGGAGATCCACAGCCCCAGCGCCGGCACGAGGTAGGCCCAGAAGCGCCAGCGCCGGTGCCGGTAGTCGAAGCCAAGCAGGAACGCCGATATCGCGCAGTGCAGGCTCGGGAACACGTCGACGCCGTTCGACCCGACCTTCACCAGGGCCGCGTTCCACTCGGTGATGCGCCAGCCTTCGAGCGGCACGGTGAACTCGCCCGCCATGGCGAGATAGGGCCCGCCCGCGGGCACCAGCATGTAGCCGATGAAGCCGATGCCGTAGAGGGTGAACAGACCCGCGCAGAATTTCTTCACCAGCGCGAGATCGGTGAAGAAAAGGTAATAGACGATGCTGAACGCGAGGTAGGGAAAAAAGAGCAGGTAGCAGAGGCTCAGCAGCTCGGTGGCGAGCGGGTTGACCCAGGGCTCGAGCGCGAGGCTCAGGTTGCCGCCGACGAGGTGCGCGTCGATCGCGCGCAGCGCCGCGTCGGCCTTTGCCGGGTGCACCGCCGGGATCGCCGTGCGCAGCTGCTGGAAGATCACGTTCATGGCGACCGGGTAGTAGAGCAGCCGGGCGATCCAGGCGCCGCGGCCCGGCCGGCGCTCGGCATAGACGATGAGCGCCACGTTCACCGCGACGAGCACCGTGAAGACGAGCGCATCGGCGCTCGCCGGCGCCGCGGCGAGCAGGCGCAGCCACATCACGACGGTGAACAGGCCGAACCAGATCTCGTGCGGCAGCAGGCGCATGTCAGGGCGCATGGGCGAGCGCCGCGTCGATGCCCTGCTTCAGCGTGAGCAGATCGCTGCGCAGCGCGCGGCCGCGCAGCAGGTTGTAGACCGTCACCGCCAGCTTCTTCGCGCGGTAGAAAACGGCGATGCCGGCGATGCTCACCGCGACGTAGGCGAGGAACAGCGCCGGCGCGCCCCAGGCGAGCGACAGCGCGGCGAGCAGGAGCGCCCAGGCGATGAGCGCGGGCACGCCGACGATCAGCCGCCACAGCGCGACGACGTTGCGCGCATCGGCCATGCGGCGCGCCGCGGCGACAGCGAGCAGCGCGGGCGGCGCGTTCAGCAGCAGCGCCGCCGCGGCGAGCAGCGCGAGGGGCGGAGCCGCGACGACGTAAAGCCAGGCGCGGCCGAGCGGCACCAGCGGCACGCCCTGGTGACGCGCGAGCCCCAGGCGGTCGCAGTCGCGCTCGAGGCGCTGCCACGCCTGCGCCAGCCCGGGCGGCACGCCGCGCTCGAACGCCTTGAGCGCCGAGAAGTACGACCGGTCCGCGCCCAGCGTCGCGGCGTAGGCGAGGCTTTCCAGCCGCGCCTGCTCCTCGGCGCTCGCCACGTTGACGCCGACCGCTTCCAGCGCCCGGGTGAAGCGCTCGTGCAGCAGCTCGGTGCGCTCCTCCTCGCTCGCGCCGGCCGGCAGGTCGGTGGCGATCGGCTCGCCGACCACCACCTCGACGTTGCTGCGGAACTCCCAGGCGCGCTCGTAGTGGATGCCGAGCGGCACGATCCGCAGCGCCGCGCCTTCGGCGAGGAACGCCTGCGCGAGCCGCGCGGCGCCGCGCTTGAACGGCAGGTGGCTCGGCCCGAGGTCGCTCGTGCCCTCGGGCAGCACGGCGAGCTCGCCGCCCGAGCGCAGGTGCGCGAGGCAGACCTGGAGCGCCGCGCGGTTGCCCGCGCGCTCGCCGGGCGAAGTGCCGTCCTTGTCGCGCACCACCTCGATGCCGCGGAAGAACAGGCGCCCGAGCGGGCTGCGCAGCAGCTGGCGCGCGATCATGAACTCGGCGCGCGGCACGACGCGGTGGTAGACGAAGCCGTCGACCGCGCCGTTGCGGTGCAGCCCCAGGTACAGCACCGGGCCGCTGCGCGGCAGTCGTTCGCGGCCGAGCACGGTGAGACGATTAAAATAGAGCGCGACCCCTGCCGCGGAGAAGAAATCTTGCCACCAGCGCAGGAGCGGGGAGGAGAGGCGCATCAGCGGGTGCCGGGCAAACTAACATGAACGAGTCCGACTCGGCGACGCTGCGCGAGGTGTTCGAGGGCTTCGAGCGCCTCGAGGCGATGTACCGGCGCGCCTGGCAGATGATGTCGCCGGGCAGCCGCGGCTACTTCACCCCCGACGAAGACAACGAGATAAGGCACATGCTGCTCGCGTACCGGAACTACCGGCTCGCGTGCTGGGATGTGATCTGGCGCAACTACCTCGAGTACCGGCGCAACCGCGGCAGCGCGGCGGGGCTGCGCGCCTTCGTGCTCGGCTACGCCGCGGCGCTGCGCCTGTACCAGAAGTCGCTGCGGCTGATCGAGATCGCCGAGTTCGATCCGATGCTGCGCGCCAAGCTGAACGAGCCCGACCGCAAGTTCGGCCTGGACGGCGGGTTCTTCGAGGAGGTGCTGGTCTCCTACTCCTCGCTCTACAACTACCTGCGGCTCGTCGCGGCGAGCGCCGACTGGCGGCTCAACCGCCGCCGCGTGCGCGCGCTCGGCATCGAGGACGACCCGGACATCGGCTGGCTGGTGCCGGTGATCGCGCGCGAGCGGCGCGGCCTGAAGGGCCGCTTCTGGTTCATCCTCGGCAAGCGGCTGCGCCGCGACTGGCGCGCCGCGCTGCGCAACCTGCTCAAGCCGGTCTCCCTGCTGCGCTACCAGTCGCGCGCGCAGCTCGCCACGTTCGTCGCCAACCTGCGCATCGGCGTGCAGTACGTGCACGGCATCGGCCCGCGCGCGCTCGAGCACCTGCGCGGCGTGCTGCGCCCGGGCGACGTGCTGCTGGTGCGCGCCGAGGACAAGATCACCTCGGCGCTGCTGCCCGGGTTCTGGGCGCACGCGGCGATCTACGCCGGCGACATGGACGCGCTGGAGCGGCTCGGCCTGCTCGAGGAGCCGCGGCTGGCGCGGCTGCGGCCGATCCTCGAGCGGCAGGTGGCGCCGCGCGGCTTCGTGCTCGAGGCGGTCTCGCAGGGCTGCCGCGTGCACTCCCTGGAGCACTGCCTGACGGCCGACCACGTGGCGGTGCTGCGCCCGGCGCTCGACGGCGCGGCGCTGCGCGACTCGCTCCTCGAGGCGTTCGCCCATGTCGGCAAGCCCTACGACTTCGAGTTCGACTTCAACGTCACCACGCGCATCGTCTGCACCGAGCTCGTCTACCGCAGCCTGCACGGGCGCGGCGCGATCCGCTTCGAGCTGACGCGCCGGCTCGGCCGCTACACGCTGACCGCCGACGACATGGTCGAGCAGCTGCTCGCCGGCGCGCAGCGCGGCGAGCCGCCGTTCACGGTGGAAGCGCTGCTGCTCAGGGAAGGCCGCGGCGAGGCGCAGCCGGTGCCGGCGGCCGAGCGGCTGGCGCGCCTGCGCGGCCGCGCCCCGGCGGCTAGCGCGCCAGCAGCGCAAGCCACCCATCCACTGCCGGCGCAGCCTGCTGCACCAGGATCCACACCGCGAGCGCCGTGACCGCGCCGGCGAACACGTCCAGCGTGTAGTGCGCGCGCAGCACCAGCACCGTCGCCGCCTCGATCAGCACGAACAGCGCGCCGGCGGCGACGCCCCAGGCGCCGAAGTGCCGCGCCATCTCCAGGGCGGCGTACACCGCGATCGCGGTATGGCCGGAGAAGAAGAGGTCGTTCGCCGTGCCGTAGGTGACGAGCAGCGACGGCACGCCCGGGTCGCGCCAGATCATCCCGGGCGGCGGCGGCAGCGCGCACAGGCCCTGGCAGAGCTGGCGCAGCGCGAAGAGGACCAGCAGGCCGAGGAAGGGACCGAAGCTCTCGCCGAAGATCGCGCTCGCGAGCAGCGCGAGGCCGGCGAGGTCGATCAGCGCCGAGGTGAAGACGAGCAGCGCGTCGGCGGCGCGCGGCGCCTCGCTCAGCCGCCGGTGCAGCGGCGCGGTCAGCTCGTGCACCCGGTCGTGCAGCCCCTCGGGCAGCGGGCGGCGCGCGAGCCACGCCTGCGTCCGGAACCACGCGCCCAGGGCAGCCGCGATGACCAGGCACTTCAGCAGCCAGAGGCTCATCTTCCCTGCCCTCCTACGCCCTGCGCGGCGAGCTGCCGCAGCTCCAGCGCCAGCGCGTCGCGCTGCGCGCGCAGGCGCTCCGCGAGCCGCGGATCGCGCAGCAGGCGCGCGAGGCCGCGGATTCCCTTCTCCAGCCGCGCCAGCCGCTCACGCCACGACAGCGCGACGAAGCCCGAGGGCACGAGCAGGACCAGCAGCGCGGCGAGCGCCGGCGCGCCGCCGTAGCGCCACGCGAGCCACCCCTCCAGCGCCCAGCACAGCGGATAGAGCACCAGCCCGGCGGCCATCTTGATCGTCGCGTCTTCCTCGCCGGAGTGCGGGACGCGCAGCACGAGCGCCACCAGCGCGTACGGCACGCCGTGCAGCAGGAAGCCGCAGAGCGCGAGCGGCGCCGCGACGAACAGCGCGAACGCCTGGCGCAGCGCGAAGCGCATCACCGGCTTCACCCGCGGCACGGCGAGCGAATGCAGCGAAAAGCCGCTCTCCTCCACTTCGCGGACGAGCGCCTGCAGGCGGCGCACGAAGTCGGCGAGGCGCTCGGGCTGCTCGCGCGCGAGCCCCCGGTAGCGCTCGGCGGCGAGCTGCAGCCAGCGCACGCGCGCCTCGGGCGCGTGCGAGGTGCCGCCCGCGGCGCTCCACACGCTCTCGGCCGCCTCGAGCAGGCCGAGCGTCTCGAGGTCCTCGGCCTCGACGATCAGCGCGCGCAGCGCCGCCGCCAGGCTTTCGGTGATCTCGCGCGCGTCCTTGCCCTGCGTCGCCACCGGCTCGCCGAACAGCACCAGCGCCTCGCCTTCGCGGAAGATGCCGGGCCGGCGGAACACCAGCCCCGCCGGCAGCAGCGTCGCCTCGGCCGGCCGCGCCGCGAGCAGCATGCGCGCCGCGCCGGTGCGCAGCTCGAGCAGCACCGGCTCGGGCTGCGTGCGGCCTTCCGGGAAGATGAAGATGCCGCCGCCGGCGCGCAGCGTGCGCGTCGTCGCCTCGAACAGCGCGTCGTTCTTGTGCGGGTCGTCGCCCGCCTCCTGGCGCCGGTGCACCGGCAGCGCGCCGACCATGCGCAGGAACGGGCCGATCAGGAAATGCTCGAAGAGCTGCGCCTTGGCGAGCGGCCGCAGCGGCCGCGGCACCGAGACGAGCAGCAGCATCGCGTCGACGATCGAGTTGTGGTGGTTGGCGGCGACGATCAGGCCGCCCTGCGCCGGCACCCGCGCGGCGCCGACCACGTCGATGCGCCGGTAGAAGACCGCGAGCAGCAGCCGCGCCAGCGCGCGCACCGCCGCGAAGCCCGCCGATCCCCCGGACGTCTGCCGCATCGTTCCCCCCGCCGCCATTCTAGAATGCGCGGGTGCTGATCGATTTCTTCCTCAAGCTGAAGAGCCACCGGCTGCCGGTGTCGATCAAGGAGTACCTGACGCTGCTCGAGGCGATGCAGAGGAACGTGATCGGCCCGTCGATCGAGGACTTCTACTACCTCTCGCGCGCCGCGCTGGTGAAGGACGAGGCGAACTACGACAAGTTCGACCGGGCCTTCGCCGAGTTCTGGCACGGCGTCGAGGCGATCCCGGGCATCGAGACCCAGATCCCGCTCGAGTGGCTGCTCAAGCAGGTCGAGCTGACGCTCTCCGAGGAGGAGAAGAAGCAGATCCAGGCGCTCGGCGGCTGGGAGAAGCTGATGGAGACGCTGCGCCAGCGGCTCGAGGAGCAGAAGGGCCGGCACCAGGGCGGCGCCAAGTGGATCGGCACCGGCGGCACCTCGCCCTTCGGCGCCTACGGCTACAACCCCGAGGGCGTGCGCATCGGCCAGGAAAGGTCGCGCAACCGCAGCGCGGTGAAGGTCTGGGACATGCGCGAGTACCGCAACCTCGACGACTCGGTGGAGCTCGGCACGCGCAACATCAAGGTGGCGCTGCGCCGGCTGCGCCGGTTCGCGCGCGAGGGCGCGCCCGACGAGTTCGACCTGCCGGGCACCATCGACGCCACGGCGCGCAAGGCCTACCTCGACATCCACATGCGCCCGGAGCGGCGCAACGCGATCAAGGTGCTGATGCTGATGGACATCGGCGGCACCATGGACGACCACGTGCAGCTCGCCGAGGAGCTGTTTTCGGCGGCGAAGAGCGAGTTCAAGCACCTGGAGTTCTTCTACTTCCACAACTGCCTGTACGACTTCGTGTGGAAGGACAACCGGCGGCGGCACTCCGAGCGCACGCGCACCTGGGAGCTGCTGCACAAGTACGGCCACGACTACAAGGTGATCTTCGTCGGCGACGCGACCATGAGCCCCTACGAGATCCTGCAGCCGGGCGGCTCGGTCGAGTATTTCAACGAGGAGCCGGGCGCGGTGTGGATCAAGCGCGTCACCGAGGTCTACCCGAAGTGCGTCTGGCTCAACCCGGAGCCCGAGGAGATCTGGAGCTACCGCCAGTCGATCGGCATCATCCGCGAGCTGATGAACGACCGGATGTTCCCGACCACCCTGGAGGGGCTGGAGCGGGCGATGCGGCTGCTCGCCAAGTAGCTCAGGAGCGGCTGCCGCCGCCGCGCGCGAGCAGCGCGATGGCGACGCCGGCCGCGGCGACGATCACCGCCGCCGCCAGCGGCGCGCCCGACAGGCCGCCGCCCGGCGGTTCTTCGTTCCCGCTCATCGCCGCTTCCCTCCCGCAGCGAGTATAGCGATTTCGCGCATTTCGAATTCGCCGGCGAGCGCCGGGCCGCTACACTAGCCGCCGGGTCCTTGGAGGAGGCCATGAGCGAATCGAGATCCGAGATCCGCGACGGGATGCGGATCGACTGGGACGTGCCCATCCCGATGGACGACGGCGTCGTGCTGCGCTGCGACGTGTACCGGCCGATAGCCGAAGGCCGCTACCCGGTGATCATCACCTACGGCCCCTACGCGAAGTGGCTGCACTTCGAGCAGCTCTACAAGACCTGCTGGGACAAGATGGTGGCCGAGCATCCCGAGGTGCCCGCCGGATCGAGCAACCGCTACCAGAACTGGGAGGTGGTCGACCCCGAGAAGTGGGTGCCCGACGGCTACGCCTGCGTGCGCGCCGACTCGCGCGGCTGCGGCCGCTCGCCGGGCTATGTCGAGACCTGGGGGCCGCGAGAGGCGCGCGACTTCGCGCTGTGCATCGACTGGGCCGGCGTGCAGCCCTGGTCGAACGGCAAGGTGGGGATCAACGGCATCTCGTACTACGCGATGAACGCCTGGCAGGTGGCGGCGCTGCAGCCGAAGCACCTCGCCGCGTTCTGCGCCTGGGAAGGCGCCAACGACTGGTACCGGGAGGTGAGCCACCACGGCGGCATCCTCTGCACCTTCGTCGCCAACTGGTACGACATGCAAGTGAAGAGCGTGCAGCATGGCCTGGGCACGCGCGGCTTCCGAAGCCCGATGACCGGCGACTGGGTATGCGGCCCGGAGACGCTGCCGGAAGAGACGCTCCAGGCGAACCGCTTCGACTTCGGCCGCCTCACGCTCGAGCACGAGCTCGACGACGAGTTCTGGAAGTGCCGCACGCCGGATTTCGCGAAGATCGAGGTGCCCTTCCTCTCCTGCGGCAACTGGGGCGGCCAGGGCCTGCATCCGCGCGGCAACATCGAGGGCTATCTCGCCGCCGCGAGCCGGGAGAAGTGGCTGGAGATGCACGGCGACGCGCACTGGACGCACTTCTATACCGACTACGGCGTGACGATGCAGAAGAAGTTCTTCGGCCACTACCTCAAGGGCGAGAAGACCGGCTGGGAGCGCCAGCCGAAAGTGCTCCTGCAGATCCGCCACCCGGGCGAGAAGTTCGTCGCGCGCGCCGAGAACGAGTGGCCGCTCGCGCGCACGCAGTGGACCAAGCTCTACCTCGACGCCGGTCGCCTGGCGCTCGCGCATTCGCCGGTGAAGGAATCCGCGCAGGCGAGCTACCGCGGACTGTCGGAGGGCCTGACGTTCCTCCTGCCGCCGCTCGAGCGCGAGACCGAGATCACCGGGCCGATCGCCGCCAAGCTCTTCGTCTCTTCCTCGACCCGCGACGCCGATCTCTTCCTCGTGGTGCGCGCCTTCGACCCGACCATGAAGGAAGTGGTGTTCATGGGCGCGCTCGACCCGCATACGCCGCTCGCGCAGGGCTGGCTGCGCGCGTCGCACCGCAGGCTCGACCCGGAGCGCTCCCGGCCGTACCGCCCGTACCATCCGCATACCGCCAAGGAGCCGCTCACGCCGGGCGAGGTCTACGAGCTCGACATCGAGATCTGGCCGACCTGCATCGTGCTGCCGGCCGGCTACCGCATCGCGCTCAGCGTGCGCGGCAAGGACTACACCTATCCGGGCGGCCCGGGCGGCAGGCTGTCCAACATGAAGAACGAGTTCACCGGCGTCGGGCCCTTCCTGCACAACGACGCGCGCGAGCGCCCGCCGGAGGTGTTCGACGGCACGGTGACGATCCACACCGGCGGCAGGCACGCCTCATGGCTGATGCTGCCGGTGATCCCGGAGAAATGAGCGGCGAGCCGGGCGGCGCCGGGGAGTTCCTCACCCTCCAGGAGATCGTCGCCGCCGCGCAGCGCAAGCTGCCGCCCGGGCCCTGGAGCTACCTGATCGGCGGCGCCGAGACCGAGACCACGGTCAGGCGCAACCGGCATGCGCTCGACTCGCTCGCCTTCCGGCCGCGCGTCCTGCGCGACGTCAACCGGGTCGACGCTTCGGGAAGGTACTTCGGCAAGCCGACCCGGCTGCCGGTGCTCCTCGCGCCGATCGGCGGGCTGGAGTCGATCGTCGAGGGCGGCGCGGCGACCGCGGCGCGCGCCGCGGCGCAGTTCAACGTGCCGCAGATGCTCTCCTCGGTGTGCCAGCCGGGGCTCGAGCAGACCGCGGCCGCCGCGCCGGCGCTGCGCTCGTTCCAGCTCTACGTGCGCGGCGACGACGCCTGGGTCGACGACTGGGTGCGGCGCGCGAAGGACAACGGCTTCGCCTCGTTCTGCCTGACCGTCGACGTCGCGGCTTACAGCCGGCGCGAGCGCGACCTGCTCGGCCGCTTCGTCAAGCCCTGGCGCGCCCGGGCGATCGAAGGCGCGGCGTTCCAGGCCGGGCTCTCCTGGGACCACGTCAAGCGCTTCAAGGACAGGCACGACATCCCGCTGATCATCAAAGGCATCGCCACCGCCGAGGACGCCGAGCTCGCCGTGCGGCACGGCGTCGAGGTGGTGTACGTGTCGAACCACGGCGGCCGGCAGCTCGACCACGGGCTGGGCAGCATCGCCGTCCTGCCCGAGGTCGTCAGGGCGGTGAACGGCAAGGCGCAAGTCTGGATTGACGGCGGCTTCATGCGCGGCAGCGACGTGGTGAAGGCGATCGCGCTCGGCGCGAGCAACGTCGGCCTGGGCCGCTTCACCGGCCTCGCGCTCGCCGCCGGCGGCGCGCCGGGCCTCGTGCGCGCGCTCGAGATTCTCGAGGACGAAATCCGAATCTGCCTCGCCCTCCTCGGCGTCACCTCCTTCGCCGAGCTCACACCCGCGCATGTCACCCGGGCGCCCGCGGTGACGCTCCCCGGCACCTTCAGCGCTTTCCCCCACCTCGAGTTCGCGGACGGAGCCCGAACTACCTGAGCCTGGCGAGGAGCTCGAGCTCCGTCCCCGAACTAGTTGAGGGCGCAGGAGCCGGGGCCGCCGGGATGGCCGCAGGTGCTGCAGGGCCCGACGGCGGGCGCCTCGGGCGCGCCGCCCTGGGCGGAGAACACGGAAAGCTTCTTCTCCAGGTCGGCGCTCTCGCACTTCGCGCAGCTCGGCGTCTCGGCCGCGCGCACCAGCGTCTCGAACTCGTGGCCGCAGGCGCGGCAGGAATATTCGTAGATCGGCATGGCGCGCGATTTTATGGCATCGCGCGGCGCAGGAAAGCGAGCACGTCTTCCATGGATTGCCGGGTGACGCCGGCGTCGGCCTGGATGCGGTACTCGAGCGGCGTGTACGTGTAGCTCACCGCGCCGGTGTAGCTGCCGTCCCAGCCGTGGTAGGCGCCGGGGTAGGCCTTGAAGGTCGCCTGCCTGCCGCCCTCGGCGGCCTTCCTCACGGCCGCCTGGCAGCTGCCGTTGAAGAAGAAGTGGTCCTCGGCGCCGGACAGGACGAGGACCGGCGGCAGATCGCGCCGGATATGCAATTGCACGTCGCTGCACCACGGGTAGAGGCCCACGTGCGCCGCGGTGCGCACGCCCGCCAGCGATTCGGTGTAGTTCGAGGAATCGAGCGCCATCGCCCCGCCGCGCGAAAAGCCGATGACCGCCAGGCGCTGCCGGTCCACCCGCGGATGCGTGGCCAGGATCTTCAGCGCGGAATAGATGTCGTGCGTCGGCGTGGGCAGGCGCTGGGTGACGCCGCCGCGCAGCCCGCGCGGCCCGAAATAGTCGATCTCGAGCGAGCCGATGCCGTGCTCGAGGAAGAACGCGGCCCACCTCGCGCCACGCCCGTCGACGCCGCCGGTGCCGTGCGCGATGACCACCACGGGCACCGGCCCGGCCGGCGCTTCGGGAAGGCGCAGCACGCCGGTGAGCGTCACGTCCTCCATGAGCGAGCGGTAGGCGATGCTTCCCGTCTGCCCCTGCGCCAGGTCGCGCACCGGCTGCGGCGCGCATGCCGCGAGCGCGAGCGCGAGAAGGACGGCCCTCAAGCTCCCCCCTGCCCCATTGCCGCGGCCAGCCGGCTGCGGAAGTGCTCGGGAAGCGGCACGGACCTGCGCGCCTTGGTATCGAAGCACACCTCGACGGTCTTCTGCGTCGCGCAGTGCGTCATCGAGTCGGCCTCGTAGAGCCGCATCTCGTGGCTGAAGCTTTTCGTGCCGACGCGGGTAAGCATGCCCTTGATGACGAGGAGCTGGCCGACGCGCAGCTCGTGCAGGAAGTCGATGGTGAGCGTCGCCGCCACGGTGCCGAGCCCGCCGGCGCGGATCTCGTCGAGCGACACGCCGACCATGCGCGGGATGTGCCACCCGGCGTCGTCGAAGAAGGCGGCGTAGTAGCGCACGTTGAGATGGCCGTACGCGTCGCACTGCGCCGGCATGACGATGTTGCGGTAGAGCTCGAACCATTTTTCCATGGCGCGCATTCTAGGCGTACAGTGCGCTCCGGTGGCACAGGACTACGAGATCCGCTTCGAGCCGGCCCGGCGCCGCATGCGGGTCGAGTTCAACGGCGTCTGGATCGCCGACTCCTCGCGCGTCACGGTGCTGCACGAGACGCGCCGGCCGCCCTCGTACTACTTCCCGCGCGAGGACGTGCGCACCGAGCTGCTGGAGAAGACCAGCCAGGTGACGCACTGCCCGTTCCGCGGCAACGCCACGTACTGGACGATCCGCGCCGGCGGCGCGGTGGCCGAGAACGCCGCCTGGTCCTACGACGCCCCGTACGAGGACGGCGAGCCGATCCGCGGCCACTTCTCCTTCTACCCGGAGCGCGTCGGCGCCATCTACGACGGCGACGAGGAGATCCCGCAGCTCGCCGCGGGCGCGAGCATGCACGCCAACAGCATCGCCGGCTGGCTGCTCGGCGAAGCCTGGCAGGTGGACGCCCCTGACCGGCTGGTCGACGCCTTCTGCCGGCGCCTGCGCGAGAGCGGCGTGCCGGTGTCGCGCATGACGGTGATCGTGCCGACGCTGCATCCGCAGGTGTTCGCCACGGTGTTCGTGTGGCGCGACGACACCGGCGTGCGCACGGTCTACGAGCCGCACGACATCCTGCAGCAGCCGAAATTCAGCGCCAGCCCGTTCGCGCCCATCCTGCGCGGCGCGGGCGGCGTGCGCCGCCGGCTGGAAAGCGCGGAGGCGAAGCTCGATTTCCCGGTGGTGAGGGAGCTGAAGGCGGAAGGCGCCACCGACTACGTGGCGATGCCGTTCCGCTTCGCCGACGGGCAGCTCAACGTGATGTCGATGACCTCCTTCGCGCCCGGCGGCTTCTCCACCGCGCACCTGGGGCAGATCTACGAGGTGCTGCCGATGCTCGGCCGGCTGTTCGAGGTGTTCGCGCAGCGGCGCACCGCCGTGGCGCTGCTCGAGACCTACCTCGGGCGGCGCACCGGCGGCCGCGTGCTGGACGGGTTGGTGAAGCACGGCGACGGCGAGCACATCGACTGCGTGGTGTGGTTCTCAGACCTGCGCGACTCCACCGCGCTCTCGCTCGCCATGGCGCGCGAGGCGTACCTCGCCTACCTGAACGCGTACTTCGCCTGCCTCGCCGGCGCCATCCTCGACCACGGCGGCGAAGTGCTGCGCTTCATCGGCGACGCGGCGCTCGCCATCTTCCCGATCGGCGCCGAAGGCCCGGCGGCCGCCTGCCGCCAGGCGCTGGCGGCGGCGCGCGCGGCGGGCGAGCGGGTGGCGGCGGACAACGCGCTGCACCCGGAGCGCGCGCCGATCCGCTACGGCATCGGGCTGCACCGCGGCGAGGTGACCTACGGCAACATCGGCGTGCCGCAGCGGCTCGAGTTCACCGTGATCGGCTCCGCCGCCAACACCGCGGCGCGCGTCGAAAGCATGTGCAAGACCCTCGGCCACGGCGTGATCGTCTCGGCGAGCTTCGCCGACGCCTGCGCCGACAATCTGGTTTCTCTCGGCCGCCACAAGCTGAAGGACGTGGAAGGCGAGCAGGAGCTCTTCACCCTCCCCTGAGTTCGGGGACGGAGCCGGACCGAGCCCGAACTCCTCAGGCTTCCCTCGCCTCGCGGGCGCGTCGCCGGCAGTCTTCGAGGATCGCCGGATCGATCATCCGTCGCACCGCCAGGATGCCAAGCGGCACGATGACGAGGTCGTCCAGGTAGCCGAGAATCGGGATGAAGTCCGGGATGAGGTCGATCGGACTGAGCGCATAGGCGACGACGCCGACCGCCAGCGCCTTCGCATGCCAGGGTACGCGCGGGTCGCGGCACGCTAAATAGAGCGCGTGCGCCTCGCGCTTCAGCGCCTTCGCCCGCGACTTCCAGCGCTCCAGCACCGGCCGGCGGAGTTCGGGCTCCGTCCCCGAATTAGCCGAGCTCTTCGCGGTAGAAGCCGAGCGCTTCGAGCACCGGCCGGTCGCTGATCGAGAAGAGGATCGCGTCCTCGCTCCCGGTGTTGGCGTAGTCGTGCTGCGCCCAGGAGGGAAGCGCGATGATGTCGCCGCTTTCCCAGTCGAAGGTCTTGCCCTCGATCACCGAGCGGCCGCGCCCCTGCTTGACGAAGAACACCGAGCTGCCGGTGACGCGCTTCGCGCGCAGCTTCTCGCCGCGGCGGATCATCTGCACGCGGCACGACATGGTCGGCAGCACCGGGCCGCCGGTGAGGGCGTGCGTGTACTCGAGGCAGATGCCGTCGTGCGGGCTGCCGTCGTGATCGCGCAGGTCGTGCAGCGCCTCCTGCGTCTGCTCCCACGAGTAGAGCATCAGCGGCGAGAAGCGCGGGCGCTCCTGGGTCCAGGTCGGCGCGAGCTTGCCGTGGCCGTACAGCGCCTTCGAGCCGTTGACCGGCTTGTGGTGCGCCGCCTTGATGTCCCTGTGCATCTCGAAGAACATGGCATTCAGCGACTTGGTGAGCGGCACGTCGAGGCCGTCCATCCACACCACCGTCTGGTCGGTCTCGTTGCCGTGGTCGTGCCACTGCCAGCTCGGCGTGAGGATGAAGTCGCCGGCGTGCATGATCACCTTCTCGCCTTCGACGGCGGTGTAGGCGCCGTCGCCCTCGACGATGAAGCGGATCGCCGCCGGCGAGTGGCGATGCGCGCGCGCCACCTCGCCCGGCAGCAGCACCTGCACGGCGGCGATCAGCGTGTTGGTCGTCGCCCACTGGCCGTTCAGCCCGGGGTTGAAGAGCTGCATGGCGCGCCGCTCGTCGCCCACCGGCACCGCGGTGCACGAGCGCTTCACCACGTCCCTGAGCAGCGACCCTTTCCACTGGTAGGGAATCGCCTCGGGCCGCGGGTGCGGCGTCATCTGGCTCGCGATCTCCCACAGCCCCCACATGTGGTTCTGGTGGATGAGCTGATGGAAGGCGTCTTCGGTCCTGGTCGGTGCGTTCATGCGGCTGGCTCCTTTGGCTCGATGTTACACCGGCGGATCTTCTCCCAAGCCGAGCCGTGCGCCGCGATCATCTGCAGCGCCTCGCGGTTGCCGCGGTTCGCCGCCATGCCGAGCGAGAGCATCGGCGCGACGCGCCGCGTGAGCCAGCCCGCCGGCAGCAGGTTCGCGGCGGCGATCAGCGCCGGCACGTAGGCCATGCGGAAGGTGAACCACGGCGCGAGCACGACCGAGCTCAGGCCGATCGCCGCCAGCACCGACGCCGCGTGCTTCGAGATGCCGGGAAAGGTGAAGTAGAACGGATAGCGCGATACCAGCCGCGCCTCGTCTTCGGTGAAAAGGTACGGCGCCTCGCCCGGGGCGACCTGCCGATTGCCGACCGAGCGCACGATGGCGAAAAGCCATGCCTCGAAGGCCCCCACCGCGGCGAAGTAAACCCACGCGAGCGACCCGGGATGCAGCGCGGCGAAGCCGGCGAGCGCGAGCACCACGAGACTGAGCCACCCGCCCATCAGGCGTTCATCTCCAGCCACTCGTTCTCGAGCGCCTCGAGCTCTTTCGCCACGTAGGCCTGGTCGGCGAGCACCTCGCGCAGCCTGTCGGCGTCCTGGTACACCGCCGGCTCGCCCAGCTCCACCTCGAGCGCCGTCTTGCGCGCGTTGAGCTTCGCCATCTGCTCCTCCAGCCGCCTGATGCGCGAGAGCTGATTCTTGCTCTTCTGCGGCTTCTCGGCCGTCCTGGCCGGCGCGGGCGTCCTGGGCCCGGGATCGCTGCTTTCGCGCTGCAGCACCGCGTCGCGGTACTCGTCGAGGTCGCCGTCGAAGGGCTCGACGCGCCCGTCGCGCACGACCAGAAGCTGCTCGGTCGTGGCGCGCAGCAGGTGCCGGTCGTGCGAGACCAGCACCAGCGTGCCCTCGAACTGCGCCAGCGCCACGGTCAGCGCCTCGCGCGTCTCGAGGTCGAGATGGTTGGTCGGCTCGTCGAGCAGCAGCAGGTTCGGGCGCTGCCAGACGATCAGCGCGAGCGCGAGGCGCGCCTTCTCGCCGCCCGAGAAGCTCGCCACCGGGCCGGTCGCCATGTCGCCCGGGAAGTTGAAGCTGCCGAGGTAGTCGCGGAGCTGCTGCTCTCTCGCGCCGGGGTCGGCGACCTGGCGCAGGTGCCAGAGCGCCGACTCGTCGTCGCGCAGCATCTCCACCTGGTGCTGCGCGAAATAGCCGACGACCACGCCCTTGTTGAATACCGCCGAGCCCGAAAGCGGCGCCAGCACGCCGGCGATGGTCTTGATCAGCGTCGACTTGCCCGCGCCGTTCACGCCGAGCAGGCCGATGCGCTGGCCGGCGCGCAGCGAAATGTCGATTCCGGAAAGCACCGCTTTTTCCCCATACCCGGCCGCCACGTCCTCCAGCACGAGCAGCGGGTCCGGCGCGCGCAGCGGCTCGCGGAACTCGAACGAGAACGGCGCGCTCGCGTGCAGCGGCGCGAGCTCCTCCATCCGCGCCAGCATCTTCATGCGGCTCTGCGCCTGGCGCGCCTTGCTCGCCTTGGCGCGGAAGCGGTCGATGAACGACTGCAGGTGCGCGCGCTCCCGCTGCTGCTTCTCGTATTGCGCCGCGGCGAGCCGCACGTGCAGCGCGCGCTGCGCCTCGAACGCGGAGTAGTTGCCCGAGTAGCGGCGCAGCTTGCGCCCGTCGATGTGCGCCACCACGTTCGCCACGCCGTCCAGGAAGTCGCGGTCGTGCGACACGACGATCAGCGTCCCGCGATAGCGCCGCAGCCAGTCCTCGAGCCAGACGATCGCGTCGAGGTCGAGGTGGTTGGTCGGCTCGTCGAGCAGCAGCAGCTCGGCCGGCGCCATCAGCGCCTGCGCCAGGTTGAGGCGCATGCGCCAGCCGCCGGAGAAGCTCGCCACCGGGCGCTCGAGCCCGTCCTGGCGAAAGCCCAGCCCGGCGAGCAGCCGCTCGGCGCGCGAGCGCGCGGTATAGGCGTCGGCATCGCCGAGCGCCGCGTGCGCCTCGGCCATGCGCGTGCCGTCGCCGGCCCTTTCCGCCGCGGCAAGCGCCTGCTCGAGGGCGCGCAGGCGCGTGTCGCCGTCGATCGCGTAGTCGACGGCGCTGCGCTCGACCGCCGGCGTCTCCTGCGCCACGCTGGCGATGCGCCAGTGCGCCGGCAGGTCGACGTCGCCCTTGTCGGCGTGCAGCTCGCCGCGCAGCAGCGCGAAGAGGCTCGACTTGCCCGAGCCGTTGGCGCCGACCAGGCCGACGCGCTCGCCCGGGTTGATCGCGAGATCGGCGGCTTCCAGCAGCACCTTGGCGCCGCGCGCCAGCGTGACCTGGGAGAGACGGATCATGAAAGGGCGCGATTTTAAGCTCTATAGTCGCGCGGTGAGCGCGCGCTGCCTGGCCATTGCGCTGGCCCTCCTCGTCGCCGGATGCGCCCATCGCGCGGCGCCCCCGGACGAGCTGCGCGCGGCGGTGGAGCGTGCGCTCGTCGAGCGGCGGCTCCCGCCCGCCGCGCTCGGCATCGTCGGCAACATGCTCGCGCACGAGGCGCCGCCGCCGCCCGCCGCGCCGCGATGGCTCGAGGCGCTGTTCGCCGATCCGCTCGCCGCGGCGGACGCCGCCGCGCTGTGGCAGCGCGTCGCCCCGTCTTCGCTCGACGCTTTCTTCTCGACGCAGGCCGCGCCAGGCGATTTCGAGCTCGCGCTCGCCGCCTACATCCGCGAGCTCGGCGAGGCGCAGCGTCGGTTGCGCGCGGCTGCCGCGTCGTTCGACGAAGCGACGATGGCGCACGCCCTCGAGGAAGGCTTGCCGGCGCGGCTCGTCCCCGCCGTCGCGAGCGGCGTCGACGCTGCGGGCCTGCAGCGCGCGGCAGAGCTCTTCGCCGCGGCGACCGCGCGCTTCGTGCGCGCGCTGCGCGCGCCGGGAATGCGCCTGCCGCCGCCGGGCGAGCGCGACTCGCCGCTCGGGCGCATCGTCGTCGGCAGCGCCGGCGCCGACCGTCATGGCGCGGGTGCGGCGCTGATCGTCGACCCGGGCGGCGACGACCGCTACGAGCGCAGCCCGCCGCTGGGCGGCGCGGTCTCGGTGATCGTCGACCTCGCGGGCAACGACGTATACGCCGGCAGCGACGTCGCGGTGCGCGGGCTCTCGGCGCTGGTCGACGTCGAGGGCGACGATCGCTATCGCATGAGCTCCGGCCTCGCCGCCGCCGTCGCCGGCGCATCGCTTCTCGTGGACTATGCGGGCAGCGACGTCTACGAAGCACGCTTCTTCGCCGAGGGCGCGGCGCTCCTCGGCCTCGCCGCGCTGATCGACGCCTCCGGAGACGATCGCTACACGGTCGAGGCGTACGGGCAGGGCTATGCCTTCAGCGGCGGCACCGGCCTCTTGTGGGACCGAGCGGGCGACGACGCCTACCGCGCCGGCGGCCGGCCGGACGCCTGGCAGCGCGGCGGCGGCGTCGCCTTCGCGCAGGGCGCGGCGGCGGGATACCGCACGCCGCTCGGCGGCGGCGCCGGCTTCCTGCGCGACGACGCGGGCGACGACCGCTACGAAGCGCAGATGTTCGCGCAGGGCATCGGCTACTACTACGCGCTCGGCGTGCTGTGGGACCGGGGCGGCCGCGACGCATATCGCGCGGTGCGCTACGCGCAGGGCAACGGCGTGCACCAGGCGGTGGGCGTGCTGCGCGACGAGTCGGGCGAGGACCGCTACGAGCTCTCGCTCGGCGCGGGGCAAGGCATGGGCCTCGACATGGCGGTCGGCCTGCTCGCCGACTTCGGCGGCGACGATACCTACAGGGCCGGCTGGCTCGCGCAGGCGGCGGCGACCGGCAACGGCGTCGGCCTGCTCCTCGACCGCGCGGGCGAGAACCGCTTCTCCATCACGAGCGGCGACCCGCAGGGCTGGGGCAACGCCGAATGGGACCGCCGCCTGCCGAGCGTCGCGGCGCTCGTCGACGAAGGCGCGCGCTCGACGTTCGAGCGCCAGGGAAAGCCGGCCGCGCCGCCGCCGCCGCGCGTCGTGCACGCCCGCGAAGAGGCCGACCTGCGCTGTCCCGCGCTGCCGCCCGCGGCGGCGGCGCAAGGCGACTTCGTCGAGCAGCTCTACCGCGTCGCGCTGCGCCTGCCCTACGGCGACCCGGACGCCGCGAGCTACGGCAGCGTGCTGCGCCGGCTGATCGACGACCCCGCCGGTGCGATGGCGCGCATCCCGCCCGCAGAATTCACGCTGGTGCACGCGCTCGGCGACACTCTGCAGTGCGCGCTGCTCGCCGCCTCGGACGCCGAAGCCGGGCGCATGACGCGCGCGCTCGAGCGCATGCTCGACGAGCCCGGCGCGCCTTTCCTGGCGGTGATCGCCTTCGCGCTCGAGCGCCGGCCCGGGCCGCCGGCGACCATGGCGAAGCTGCGCGCCGCGCTGCGCGCGAGCCCGCGCTGCTCCCTGCAGGCGCTGACGATGAACACCGCGTCGGAGAGCGAAGCGCGAGAAGCGCTCGCCTCCCCGTGCTGGCGGCTCGCGGCCGCGGCGTACCAGCGCCTGCAGGCGCTGGGCGCGGACCGGGCGGAGGATGTCGCCCGGCTGCCCTACCTCGCGCCGGCCGCGCTGGACGCGGCGCGGAAAGACGGTAAAGAATGAGGCGCATGAAGCGCCGACCCATCCGCGGCACCCCGCTTGCCGCCGGGGCGCCCGACGCGGCGACCTACCTCGCGGTACGCACCGCCTCGCTTTCGCTCGCCGAGCCGCTTTCGGCCGAGGACTGCGCCATCCAGTCGATGCCCGACGCGAGCCCGGTGAAATGGCACCTCGGGCACACCAGCTGGTTCTTCGAGACCTTCGTGGCAAAGCCGCACCTGCCGCGCTATCGGCTGTTCAACGCGGCCTACGGCTACCTCTTCAACTCGTACTACGAAAGCGTCGGCGAGCGCCATCCGCGCCCCGAGCGCGGCATGCTCTCGCGTCCCGGCCTCGACGAGGTGCTCGCCTACCGCCGGCATGTCGACCAGGCGCTGCTCGACGGCCTCGCCGAGGAGCGGCTGCCCGCACCGGCGCGCGCGCTCGTCACCCTGGGCTTGCACCACGAGCAGCAGCACCAGGAGCTGATCCTCACCGACCTGAAGCACCTGCTGTCGCGCAACCCGCTCGCGCCGGCCTACCAGAAAAGCTGGCCGCTCACGCCGATCCGGGCGCGCGAACCGCGCTGGATCGGCTTCGCGGGCGGCCTGCGCGAGATCGGCCATGCAGGCCCGGGCTTCTCGTTCGACAACGAGACCCCGCGCCACCGGGTGTGGATGCAGCCTTTCGAGATCGCCTCGCACCCGGTGACGCACGGCGACTTCATGCGCTTCATCGAGGACGGCGGCTATCGGCGGCCGCAGCTCTGGCTCTCGGCCGGCTGGGAGGCGGCGCGCTCGCACGGCTGGCAGGCACCCCAATACTGGGTGAAGCGCGACGGCGAGTGGCGTACTTTCACGCTGCACGGCGAGGTGCCGGTCGATGCGCACACGCCGATCTGCCACGTGAGCTTCTACGAGGCCGAAGCCTTCGCGCGCTGGGCCGGCGCGCGGCTGCCGAGCGAGGCCGAGTGGGAGAGCGCCGTCGCCGGCGATACCCCGGCGGGCAACTTCGTCGAGAGCGGCGCGCTGCATCCGCTCGCCGCGCGCGAGGCGCCGCCCGAGGGCCGGCTCTCGCAGGCCTTCGGCGACGTCTGGGAGTGGACGCGCAGCGACTACGGCCCCTACCCCGGATACCAGGCGCCGCCGGGCGCCGTCGGCGAATACAACGGCAAGTTCATGTCCGGGCAGTACGTGCTGCGCGGCGGCTCGTGCGCCACGCCGCAGAGCCATATCCGCGCCACCTACCGCAACTTCTTCCCGCCGCACGCGCGCTGGCAATTCTCCGGGCTGCGCCTGGCGCGCGACGCGTAGCAGTGGGAGCGCGCTGGCTTGCCGCCGCGGTGGTGGCGGCGAGCTTCTTCTGGATGCTCGGCGCGGCGCCGCTGTTCGACGTCGACGAGGGCGCCTTCAGCCAGGCGACGCTGGAGATGTTCCAGCGCGGCGACTTCCTGTCGACCTACCTGAACGGCGCGCCGCGCTACGACAAGCCGATCCTCGTGTACTGGCTGCAGGCGGCGGCCGTGGCGCTCCTCGGCCCCACGGAATGGGCGTTCCGCCTGCCCTCGGCGATCTGCGCGTCGCTCTGGGCGTGGCTCACCTATCTCTTCGCGAAACGGCACTTCGGCGAGGAGCGCGCGCTGCTCGCCGCGGTGCTGCTCGCGACCTCGATCGGCGTGCACATCATCGGCCGCGCGGCGACCGCCGACGCGCTGCTCAACCTGCTGCTCGCCGCGTCGATGTTCTGCGCCTGGCGGCACCTCGCGAGCGGGCGGCGCGGCTGGCTCTACGCGACGCACGCCGCCATCGGCCTCGGCTTCCTCGCCAAGGGGCCGATCGCGATCCTGGTGCCGGGCGCGACCACCCTGCTGTTCTGCCTGTTCAAGAGAGACCTCCGGGCATGGCTCAGGGCGGTCTTCGACTGGCGGGCGCTGCTGCTCTTCCTCGTCATCGCCGCGCCGTGGTACGCGGTGATCCTCGCCAAGGAAGGCTGGGCGTTCGTGCAGGGCTTCTTCTTCAAGCACAACCTGGCGCGCTTCGGCGGGCCGCTGCAGGGGCACGGCGGCAGCCTGCTTTACTACTTCCCGGTCGTGCTGCTGCTTTCGCTGCCCCACACGGCGCTGCTCGTCCCGGTGGCGGCGCGCCTGCGCGAGGTATGGCGCGACGAGCTGCAGGCGTATCTCCTTCTCTGGTTCGCCTTCGTGTTCGTCTTCTTCTCGCTCTCCGGGACCAAGCTGCCGCACTACGTGCTCTACGGCTACACCGGCGCCGCCCTGCTCATGGCGGTGCACGGCCCGGCGATCCGCTCGGCGCGCTGGGCGCTCGCGCCGGCGCTCGCCTTCTTCCTCGTGCTGCTCTTCCTGCCCAACCTGATCGCGCACTTCGCGCCGCGCCTGCCCGACGCCTATTACCGGCAGGCGCTCGGCGCCCTGCTGCCGGACTTCGGCCTGGCGTATTTCGCCTATTTCGGCATCCTGGCCGCGCTGGTCGTGTACGCGATGCTCGAGCGCCGCACGCCGCTCGCGCGCAAGCAGGCGCTGGTCGGCCTGCTCGGCGTGGCGGGCTTTGCCACCTTCGTCGTGCCTGCCGCCGGCGGGCTGCAGGCGCCGGTGCGCGAGGCGGCGCTGCTCGCGCGCCAGCACGGCTTCGACGTGGTGATGTGGAAGCTCAACGCGCCGAGCTTCAGCGTCTATCGCGGCGCGCCCACCCCGAGCCGCGACCCGCGCCCGGGCGACGTGATCGTCACGCGTGCGAGCCGCCTGCCCGACCTGCCGAAGGGCACGACCTACGACATCCTGTTCTCGCGCGGCGGCATCGTGCTCGCGCGCATCAAGGCTTGAGCCGCCTGCAGGCCTGGGGGGTGCCCGGCGTCGCGGCGGCGGCATTCGTCGCGGTCTGGCTCTCGGGGGCCAACCAGGCGGCGTTCCTGGCGCTGAACCGCATCGGCCCGGCGACGAGCGAGCTTTTCTGGGCCAACGCGACGGTGCTCGGCGATGGCGCCGTGGCCTTCGCGATCTGCCTCGCGCTCTGGCGGCGCCGGCCGGACCTGCTGTGGGCCGCGTTCTTCGCCATCGTGCTCGGCACGCTCTGGGTGCACGGCCTGAAGCCGCTCCTCGACCTGCCTCGCCCGCCCGCCGTGCTGGGCGACGCGGTGCACGTGATCGGCCGGGCGTACCGCGCGCAGTCCTTCCCGTCGGGACATGCGACCACCGCGTTCGCCGTCGGCGGGCTGCTGTTCCTCGGCGTGCAGGCGACGGCGCTGCGCGCCGCGATCCTCGCCGTCGCGAGCGCGGCGGCGCTCTCGCGCGCCGTGGTGGGCGTGCACTGGCCGCTCGACATCCTCGCCGGCGCCTTCGGCGGCTGGCTCGCCGCGGTCGCGGCCGTGCACCTCGCGCGCCGGACGCAAGCGTTCGGCCGGCGCGCCGCGGTGCAATGGCTGCTCGCGCTGTTCTTCGCCGCGTGCGCCGCCGCGCTGGTGCTCGGCTACCCGGACGACTACCCGCAGGCCCTGCTCCTGCAGCGCGCCATCGGCCTCGCGTGCCTCGGCGCGGCGGCGGCCGCGTGGTGGCGCGATGCTAGACTTGGCCATGCAGGTCTCGGTCGTCGTCCCGATCTATAACGAGGAAGAGAATCTCCCGGAGCTCGTCGAGCGCATCGGCGCTGCGCTCGAGCGCTCGGGGCGCGGCTTCGAGGCGATCCTGGTCGACGACGGCTCGCGCGACGGCTCGGCCGAGGTGCTGGCGGAGCTCGCCGCTTCCCGCCCCTGGCTGAAGCCGCTTTACCTCAGCCGCAACTACGGCCAGTCGGCGGCGCTGCAGGCGGGCTTCGACGCGGCGCAGGGCGAGATCATCGTCACGCTGGACGGCGACCTGCAGAACGACCCCGACGACATCCCCGGGCTGCTCGATCTGCTGGAGGCGCGTCCCGACGTCGACGTGATCTCGGGCTGGCGCAAGGACCGGCAGGACCGCACGCTGTCGCGCAAGCTGCCCTCGATGGCGGCGAACGCGCTGATCTCGCGCGTCACCGGCGTGCGGCTGCACGACTACGGCTGCGCGCTCAAGCTCTACCGCGCCGAGGTGATCGGCGACCTGCGGCTCTACGGCGAGCTGCACCGCTTCATCCCGGCGCTCGCCGCCGAGGTGGGCGCGAAGATCATCGAGGTGCCGGTGCGCCACCATGCGCGCACGCGCGGCAAGTCCAAGTACGGCCTCGACCGCACGGCGCGCGTGCTGCTCGACCTGCTGTGGGTGCGCTTCCTGATGCGCTTCCTGCACCGGCCGATGCAGGCCTTCGGCGGCGCGGGCTTCGCGCTCGGCGCGCTGGGCGGGCTGATCCTCGCCTGGCTCGCCTTCGAGAAGCTGGCGCTCGGCGAGGACATCGGCGGTCGGCCGCTGCTGCTGCTCGGCGTGCTGCTGGTGCTGATCGGCGTGCAGCTCGTCGCCACCGGGCTGATCGGCGAGCTGCTGACGCGCGTCTACCACGAGCCGCAGGGACGCGCGCAGTACGTGCTGCGGCGCGCGCCGCGCGCTCGCGTCGCGGCGCAAGAGACGCAAGAGCCCCGCACCTGGGCGCGAAGCCGAAGCTAGCGCTGCCGAAGCTCGTCCTTCGGGTGGCCGCGGGGCTGGCGCTGCTCGCGGCGGTGCTCTGGTACGCCGACCCGCTCGCCATCGCGGCGCAGCTCGCGGCGGTCGACCCGGCGTTCTTCGCCATGGGCCTCGCCGCGTCCGTCGTCTCGAACATCGTCTCGGCGGCGCGCTGGGCGGCGATCGCCCGCGCGCTCGGCCTCGCCGCCCCGCTCGCGCGCGCGACGGCGATGTACTTCCGCGGCATGACGATGAACGTGCTGCTGCCGGGGGCGACCGTCTCGGGCGACGTGCTGCGCGGCTACCAGCTCGCGCGGCTGCAGGAGAGCTCGGGGCTGCGCGCCGCCGCCTCGGTGGCGCTCGACCGGCTGAGCGGCCTGTGGGTGCTGTGCGCCATGTCGCTCGTCTCGCTGCTCGTCGCCGTGGCGCGCGACCTGCTCGTCTTCGATCGCACGCTGCTCGTCTACGTCGCGCTGCTCGCGGCGGCGCTCGCCGCGCCGTGGCTGCCGCTGCCGCTGCGCCGGCTGGAGGAGCTGCGCCGCCAGGCGCTGGGGGCGCGCGCCCCGCTGCTCGCCTCGCTGTGGCTCTCGGTGCTGGTGCAGGTATGCTCCGCGGCCGCGCTCTGGTGCTTCGCCTTCTCCGCCGGCGTCAACCTGTCCTACGCGGTGATGCTCGCGGCCGCGGCGCCGATCTTCGTCATGGGCGCGCTGCCGCTCGGCTGGGGCGGCTTCGGCGCCCGGGAGGCGGCGGCGGTGGTGGTGCTCGGCGCGATCGGCGTGCCGGCCGACCAGGCGACGGCCGCGGCGCTGCTGTACGGCCTCGCGGCGGTGCTGCAGGGCGTCGCGGCGGCGCCGCTCTTTCTGCTCAGGACCTAGCGACGATCGGGTCGGCGGACTGCGCGCTGCGGTGCAGAACGCCGTTCTTGAGGCGCATCACCTTCCAGAAGAAGGCGACCCGCGACACCTCGGTGACCGTGCCGATCTCGGCCGGGATCTGCTCCAGCTCGAAGTCCGGATGCCAGCCGAGCTTGTCGGAGAAGCGCGCCAGGCCCTTCTCCACCGCGCCGATCAGCGGGTTCTTGGAATGCACGTGGTTGACGAGGAAGATCTCGCCGTCGGGCTTGCACACGCGGTGCAGCTCCTCGATCAGCCTGGCCGGCCGCTCGACCACCGAGACCACGTACATGGCGACTACCTTGTCGAAGCTCGCGTCGGGGAAGCTCATGTGCTCGGCGTCCATCTCGAGCAGCGCCTCGACGTTCTTCAGGCCGCGCCGCGCCACCCGCTGCCGGGCGCGCTCGAGCATCTCGGCGGAGACGTCGATGCCGGTGACGCGCACCTGCGGCGGATACATCGGCAGCGCGAGCCCGGTGCCGACGCCGACCTCCAGCACCCGGTCCCCCGGCCGGCAGCCGAGCGCCTTGAGCAGCGCCTTGCGCCCCGGCTGCAGCATCGGCCCGAACACCGCGTCGTAAATCCCGGCATAGCGGCGGTAGACCGCCTTCACCGATTCGATATGCATGGCCTGTCAGCCTGCGAGCTTGCGCAGCGCCCTTTTATCAGCGGTGCCCTCGTGAGCGGCACCTTGCGGCCATTATGCCGCAGCGGGCTCTCGCCCTGTACCGCCGCCTCGAAACGCTCGTCGGGACCGGTCCCACCCGGGGATGCCCGCCGGGGACTGCCGGCCGCCGCCGGTACGCCGATTGCACGACGGCTGCGGCGTGAAGCGCGACCTGCAGCCGGGCACGTCGGTGCTGGTGCCGGGCGTGGTCTGTCTCGCGGCGTCGAGCCGGCGCACGCTCAAGCACGGCGACACGTTCGCCATGTTCGACGAGCACGGCGACGTGGTGGCGCTCGAGCACAGCCCGGCGGGCCTGTTCCACCACGACATGCGCTTTCTGTCGCGCCTGGTGTTCACGCTCGAGGGGCAGCGGCCGCTCGCGCTCTCCTCGACCGTGCAGCCCGACAACGCGATGCTCGACGTCGATTTGACCAACCCGGATCTCTTCGACGGCGAGGGGCGGCTGGCGCTGCCCAAGGACACCTTCCACATCGCGCGCGCCAAGTTCCTGTGGCAGGGCTGCTGCCACGAGCTGCTGACCCTGACCAGCTACGCCGCGCAGCGCCAGCGCCTGCGGCTGGCGATCGCCTTCGCCGCCGACTTCGCCGACCTGTTCGAGATCCGCGGGCACCGCCGCGCGCGCCGCGGCAGCGTGAGCGCCCGGGTGCTCGGGCCGGGCGAGGTCGGCTTCTTCTACGAGGCGCTCGACGGACTGGCGCGCAGCACGCGCATCTCGTTCGGCCCGCAGCCGGCAAGGCTCACCGAGGAGCTGGCCGAGTTCGACCTGACGCTCGCGGCGCGCGAACGCCGGCCGATCTCCATGACGGTGCAGTGCGTGGAGGGGCTCGCCCAGCCGGCCGCCGAGCGCCGCTTCTTCGTCACCCGCCGCGCGGCGCGCCGCCGCCTCGCCGCGGCGCGCGCCGCCGCGCCGCTGGTCGAGAGCTCCAATGCGCTCTTCAACGGCGTGCTCCAGCGCTCCAGCGCCGACCTCGACATGCTCGCCACCGAGACGCCGCACGGGCCTTACCCCTACGCCGGCGTGCCGTGGTTCTGCACCGCCTTCGGCCGCGACGGCCTCCTCACCGCGATGGAGATGCTGTGGCTGGAGCCCGGCGTGGCGCGCGGCGTGCTGCGCTTTCTCGCGGCGCACCAGGCGCAGGCGCCCGACGAGGCCGCCGACGCCGAGCCGGGCAAGATCCTGCACGAGCTGCGCGAATGCGAGCTGGCGCGGCTCGGCGAGGTGCCCTTCGGCCGCTATTACGGCTCGATCGATGCGACGCCGCTGTTCGTCGCGCTGGCCGGCCAGTACTGGCAGCGCACGCGCGACCGCGCGACGCTGGAGGCGATCTGGCCCGGCGTGCGCGCGGCGCTCGAGTGGATCGAGCGCTACGGCGACCGCGACGGCGACGGCTTCGTCGAGTACGCCCGGCGCCGCCCGGGCGGGCTGGTCAACCAGGGCTGGAAGGACTCCGACGACGCGGTGATGCACGCCGACGGCCGCCTCGCCGAGGGGCCGGTCGCGCTCTGCGAGGTGCAGGGCTACGTGTACCTCGCGCTGCGCTGCGCCGCGCAGCTCGCGGCCGAGATGAACGATGCCCCGCTGTCGAGCGACCTGGCGCGCAGGGCGGAGCAGCTGCGCGCGAGCTTCGAGCAGGCCTTCTGGTGCGAGGAGCTCGGCACCTACGCGCTCGCGCTCGACGGGCGCAAGGAGCGCTGCGAGGTGCGCTCGTCGAACGCCGGGCAGGTGCTGTTCGGCGGCATCGCCTCGCCCGAGCGCGCCGCGCGCGTCGCGCAGGGGCTGTTCGAGCCGGACTTCTTCGCCGGCTGGGGAATCCGCACGCTGTCGGCGCGCGAGCGGCGCTTCAACCCGGCGTCCTATCACAACGGCTCGGTGTGGCCGCACGACAACGCGATCATCGGGCTCGGCCTGGCGCGCTACGGCCATACCCGGGAGGCGCTCGCGCTCACCACGGCGCTCTTCGACGCCGCCTCGCACATGCACCTGCGCCGCCTGCCCGAGCTCTTCTGCGGCTTCGAGAGGAAGCGCGGCAGGGCGCCGACCCTCTACCCGGTCGCGTGCGCGCCGCAGGCCTGGGCGGCGGTGGCGCCTTTCGCGCTGCTGCAGGCCTGCCTCGGCCTGGCGATCGACTGCGCCGGCTCGCGCCTGGTGATGCGCCGGCCGCGCCTGCCGCAGTTCCTCGACTGGCTGTCGATCAAGCGGCTGCGGGTCGGCGATGCGCGCGTCGACCTGATGGTGCGGCGTCACGATTCCAGCGTGGCGGTTAACCTCGTCTCGCGTGAAGGCAACGCCGAGGTCGAAGTCCTGCTCTGACGCCTGTCGTCATCGCCGCTACAGGCTGTCACCGGCGAGCTACAGAAGCGAAAAAAGGGGAGGCTGCGCAGGCATGGCGGCGAAGCGCGCCGGTAAAATCCGCCGGATCTTTCTCTGCAGGATGCGGCAATGAACGCAGCCACCGGCTGGCGGCCGCTGCTCGGGCAGGCGACGCTCCGGGAGCATATCGCGCAGGTCTACCAGGACGAGCACTTCCTCGCCGACGTGGTGAGCGAGTACGTCGCCGGCGCATTGCGCCACGGGCAGGCGGCGCTCCTCATCACCACGGCGGCGCACCGGCGCCTCTTCGAGGCCGCGCTCGGCGCCGCGGGGGTCGACATGGCTGCCGCCGCGGCGCGGCGCCAGGTGGTCTTCCTCGACGCCGAGCGGATGCTCGAGGAGCTGATGCACGGCGGCATGCCCGAGGCCCGCGCGTTCCGCGGCGGGCTCGGCGACGCGGTCACGGCGCTCGGCCTGCAGTACCCGGCGGTGCGCGCCTACGGCGAGATGGTCGACCTGCTGTGGCAGCAGGAGCGGCGCGACGCCGCGGCGTGCCTCGAGCAGCACTGGAACGACCTGCTCGGCGTGCAGGCGTTTTCGCTGCTGTGCGCCTACCGCATCGACAACCTGGACGCCGGCTCCTACGGCGGGCCCCTCGAGCGCGTCTGCCAGGCGCACACGCATCTCATCCCCGCGCGGGACTACGCGCGCTTCGACGACGCGGTGGCCCAGGCGGCGCGCGACGCGCTCGACGAGCCGCTGTCGCAGATGCTGCTCGCGCTCGCCGCGTCCAGCCGGCCGGGCGCGGACATGCCGCTCGGGCAGGCGGCGCTGCTGTGGCTGAAGAAGAACATGCCGCTCACCGCCGACAAGGTGCTCGCGGGAGCCCGGGCGCGTTGCTGAACGAAAAGCTGCCGCTCCGCGATTCCGACGAGTTTCTCGAGGGGCTGTTCGAGGGCTTCCTCGCCTGGGACGCGCGCTGGCGCATGACGCACATGAACGGCGCCGCCGAGCGGCTGCTCGGCCGGCAGCGCGGCGAGGTGCTCGGCAAGACCTGGCACGAGGCGTTCCCGCACGCGGTCGGCAACCCGGTCGAGCAGATGTACCAGCGCGTGATGCGCGGCCGCCGCGCGGAGCGCATGGAATACTTCTATGCGCACTACGACCGCTGGTTCGAGATCAGCGCCGCACCGCTCGGCAGCGGCGGCGCGGCGGCGTACTTCCGCGACATCTCGGAGCTGAAGCGGCGCGAGGAGCTGCAATCGCGCCTCGCCGCGATCGTCGAGTCCTCGGACGACGCGATCGTCAGCAAGTCGCTCGAGGGCGTCATCCGCTCCTGGAATGCCGGCGCCGAGCGGCTGTTCGGCTGGAGCGCCGGGGAGGCGATCGGCCAGCCGATCCTGCTGATCATCCCGCCCGAGCGGCACGACGAGGAAGCGGTCATCCTCGAGCGGCTGCGCCGCGGCGAGCGCATCGAGAACTTCGAGACGGTGCGCGTCGCGAAGGACGGGCGCGTGCTCGACATCTCGCTCACCGTCTCGCCGATCCGCGACGCGGCCGGGCGCGTGGTCGGGGTGTCGAAGCTCGCGCGCGACGTGAGCGAGCGCAAGCGCGTGCTGCGCGCGCTCGAGCACGCGAGCAGCCAGAAGGACCGCTTCCTCGCCATGCTGGCGCACGAGCTGCGCAACCCGCTCGCGCCGATCCGCAACGGCCTGCAGCTGCTGCGCATGGTCGACCCGGCGAGCGAGCCGGCGGCGCAGGCGCGCGCCATCATGGAGCGCCAGGTCGACCACCTGGTGCGGCTGGTCGACGACCTGATGGACGTCTCGCGCATCACGCGCGGCAAGATCGACATGCGCCGCGAGCCCGTCGACCTCGGCTCGATCGTGCTCTCGGCGGTCGAGACCAGCCGGCCGGCGATCGAGGAGGCGCGCCACCGGTTCAACCTGAGCCTGCCCGCCGAGCCGCTCGTGGTCGACGCCGACTACGTGCGGCTCGCGCAGGTGGTGGCCAACCTGCTCAACAACGCCGCCAAGTACACCGACAGCGGCGGCGAGATCTCGCTCGTCGCGCAGCGCGAGGGCGACGAGGCGGTGATCCGCGTGCGCGACAACGGCATCGGCATCGCGCCGGAGATGATGCCGCGCCTGTTCGAGATGTTCGCGCAGGCCGAGGAGAGCCTCAGCCGCGCGCGCGGCGGCCTGGGCATCGGCCTCGCGCTCTCGCGCACGCTGGTCGAGATGCACGGCGGGCGCATCTCGGCGAGCAGCGCCGGCCGCGGCCGGGGCACCGAGGTCGTGGTGCGCCTGCCGCCGGCGGGCGAGGCGCGGCAGCGCGGCGCTTCGCGCGCGCAGCCGGCGCCGCCGGGCGGGCGGCGCCGCGTGCTGGTGGTCGACGACAACGTCGACGCCGCCCTGACCCTGGAGGCGCTGCTGCGCAGCCTCGGCCAGGAAGTGCAGGTGGCGCACGACGGCGCCTCGGCGCTCGCGGCGGCGCGCGAGCGCCGGCCCGACGTCGTGCTGCTCGACCTCAGCATGCCGGGCATGGACGGCATCGAGGTCGCGCGGATGCTGCGCCGCGAGCCCGGCTTCGAGGCGGTGCGCTTCGCCGCGGTCACCGGCCTCGGACAGGAGGCCGACCGGCGGCGCACCCGCGAGGCGGGATTCGACGCGCACCTCGTGAAGCCGCTCTCGCGGGAGGACCTGCGCCGCGTCCTTGCGTACTAGGCGCGAGAGCAATGTCGCCGGGGTTTTTCGCTACACTTGGGCGAAATGGCGGCGCCGCTCAGCGTTCTGGTCGTCGACGACAACAAGGACGCGGCGGACGCCCTGGCCGCCCTGCTCTCGGTAGAGGGCTATGCCGCATGCGCGGCGTACTCCGGCAGCGCCGCCATCGAGAAAGCCGACGAGATGCACCCGCACGTGGTGCTGCTCGACATCGGCATGCCGGGCACCTCGGGCTTCGACGTGGCGCGCGCGCTGCGCGACTACCGGCGCGCGCCCAAGCCGGTGATCGTCGCGGTGACCGGCGCCTCCGACCCATCCGACCGGCTGGCGGCGCGCATGGCGGGCTTCGACCATTACCTGGTCAAGCCGGTCGACATCCGCGGCGTCGTCGAGCTGCTGCGCAAGCTCGCCAACCGTTGACGCCTGTAGCGCGGCAGCGACCGCACGTCGCGGCCGCCTGCGACAGACGCCGGCGCGCCGGCCGCGCACAATGAGCGCTCCCCCTACCGCCATTCTTCCCTCCCTGGAATGGCGAATCCATCGACCACCTCCCGAGGTGGTCTTTTTTTGCGCCGACGTTCGTCCTGTCACAAACGGCGCCTAGCATCCCGGCGTGGGGCTGCGCATCATCATCGCCGACGACGACCGCGATACGGTATGGACGCTCGGCGCGATCCTGCGCGACGAAGGCCACGCGGTGCAGGGCGTGCACCGCGGCGAGGACGTGCTGCGCGTGGCACGCTACCTGCGCCCCGACGCCGCGGTGATCGACCTCGCCATGCCGGGCATGAGCGGCTACGCGGTGGCGCAGGAGCTGCGCACCCTCTTCTACCCGGCGCCGGGGCCGCTGCTCATCGCGATCTCGGGCACCTGGCTGCGCGGCTCGGACCGCCTGCTCGCCCAGCACATCGGCTTCGACCATCACCTCGCCAAGCCCTGCGACCCGCAGGAGCTGCTGGCGATCCTCGACCCGCGCTGCGGCGCGCGGCGCATCGTGCGCCGCTAAGGCGCTAGCCGAGCAGCTCCTTCCATTTCTCGCGCGTCTTCTCCTGCAGCGCCCGGCTCGCCTCGGCGACCGCCGGGAACTCGGCGAGGTGATCCCAGGGACGGCAGGCGTCGATCACCGCCTTGGAGCTGAGCGGCGCGCCGTACCGGTAGGCGACGTACATCGGGTCGTTCTTCGATCCCATGCCGCGCTGGATGATGTCGATGTCGAGCGCCGGGTCGGTGCGCGTCGCCACGGCCCACATCACCTCCTGCAGGTTCGCCGGGTCGATGTCCTCGTCGACCACCACCGAGTAGCGCGACATGTACGCGCCGACGCCGCACTGCGAGAGGATGTGGCCCGCCTGGCGCGCGTGCCCGGCGTAGCGCTGCTTGATCGCCACCACGTTGAACATGCGCGCGCCGCCGATCTCGTGCGCCCATACGCCGGCGACGTCGGGCACGCCGGCGGCGGCGAGCGCGTCGAGCAGCAGCGCCGAGCGCATCACCGCCTTGGAATAGGAGTAGTCGTTCGGCGGCTTGGCCGGCGGGCTGCCGACCAGGATCGGGGCGCTGCGGTAGTACACCCTCTCGACGGTCACCGCGGGCGCCCGCCCTTCCTTGCCCGGGTAGTAACCGTGGAACTCGCCGAACGGCCCCTCGGTCCGCTCGTCGCCCGGCTCGACGAAGCCCTCGAGCACGATCTCGGCGGCCGCCGGGAACGGCAAGCCGGTCCTTTCTCCGGCGATCAGCCGGACCGGCTCGCCGAGGATGGCGCCCATGTAGTCGTACTCGCACATGCCGAAGGGCACCTCGATGCCCGAGATCAGGTAGCCGAGGGGGTCGGCGCCGAGCACGATCACCACCGGGAAGCGCTTGCCGGCGGCCTTGTGCTTCTCGTAGTGGATGCGGCCGTGCTTGCCGGGCACCATGTCGAGCGCCACGTGGTTGCGGTCGAGGAGCTGCACGCGGTAGGTGCCGACGTTGATCCAGTCGCTGTCCAGGTCGCGCGTCACCACCGAGCAGCCGGTGCCGATGTAGCGGCCGCCGTCGTGCTCGTGCCAGAACGGCGCGGGGAAGGCGAGCAGATCGGGCTCCTTCTGCACGTTCTCGAGCGCCGGCCCCTGCGTCGCGAGCACCGGCGGATAGTCGCGCGCCGCGGCCTGCCATTTCGCCGGCAGGCCGCGCAGCCGCTCGACCAGGCCCCGGTGGCTGCGCTCGATCGGCAGGCGCAGGATCGACGACAGGCGCGCCGGGCTCGAGGTGCTGCAGGTGAGCACCCGGTAGCCCGGCGGGTAGCCCTTGATCTCGTCGAACAGCAGCGCCGGCGGCGCGTCCTTCTTGACGTTCAGCTCGCTGATCGCGCCGAGCTCCAGGTGGCAGTCCGCGCCGCGCACGTCGCGCAGCTCGCCCAGGCTGCGCGCCTGCGCGAGCCAGGCGCGCAGGTCGAGAGGATTTCCTTCCATGGTGCGGGGCATTATAGGATTGCGGCTTCGGAGCCTGAGAACGCAAACGAAAAGGGGGGACTCCATGGCAGCTCCGCAGACACCCGCAGCCAATCCGTACGCCGCGCCCAAGGCCGCCGTCGACGACGCCGACGACGCGCCGCAGCCGGTCAAGGTGTTCGCCGTGTCGGGCCGCATCGGACGCGTGCGCTACATCAACAACCTGATCGGCTTCTACATCCTGTTCGCGCTCGTCGTCGGCGCGCTGTCGTTCGTCGTCGGGCCGCTCGCGCAACTGCTGTGGCTCGGCTACATGGTGCTCGCCTTCATGCTGACCATCCAGCGCTGCCACGACTTCAACACCACCGGCTGGCTGTCGATCCTGTCGCTCGTGCCGCTGGTGAACCTGATGTTCTGGTTCATTCCGGGCAGCGACGGGCGCAACCGCTACGGCCCGCCGACGCCGCCCAACGGCATCGTCTCGGTGGTGCTGGTCTGGTTCGTGCCGATCCTGATGGTCGCGGTGCTCGCCGCGGCGGCGATCCCCGCCTACCAGACCTACGTCAAGCGGGCGCAGCAGCTCGAGCAGCGGCGCTAGCCGGGGCAGAATCAGTCAGATCTGCACGCGCGAGCCGAGCTCTATGACGCGGTTGTCCGGAATGTTGAAGAAGCCGCTCACGTTCGCAGCATTGCGCGCCATCGCGGCGAAAAGGCGCTCGCGCCAGATTGCCATGCCGCCGGGCTGCTTCACCGGCACGATGTTCTGCCTCGAAACGAAGAATGACGTCTTCATCGGCTCCGTATCCAGGCCGAAGGCGGCGCAGCGTTCCAGCCCATTCTGCACCTCGGCCCGGTCCATGAAGCCGTAACGCAGGCGTACTCGCCAGCAATCGGCCGCGAGGCGCTCGCAGACGATCCGCTCGTGCGCATCCAGCCACGGTTCTTCGCGGAACTCGACGGTCAGGAAGACGACCTGCTCGTGCAGCGCCTGGAAGTGCTTTAGGCTGTGCAGCAGCGCGTGCGGGGTCATCTCGGGCGTTGCGGTGAGGAATACCGCGGTTCCCGGCACGCGGTGCGGCGGATCGGCGAGCAGCGACTTGAGCAGCGCGTCGAGCGGCACCGACTCGGCGCGCAAGCGCTCGAAGAGAATCTCGCGGCCGCGCCGCCACGTCGTCATGGCGACGAAGACCGCGCCGCCGATCACGAGCGGGAACCAGCCGCCGTCGGCGATCTTGAGCAGGGTCGCGAGGAAGAACGACGCATCGATCGTGGCGAAGAACGCGGTGGCGAGGAGGCACACCGCGAGCGGGTAGCGCCAGATGTAACGGATCACGAAGAACGTGAGCAGCGTGTCGACGAGCATCGTCGCCGTGACCGCGACCCCGTAGGCGCCGGCGAGGCGCGACGACGAGCCGAAGCCGACCACCGCCGCGACGACGATCGCGCACAGGCCCCAGTTCGCCGCGGGAATGTAGATCTGCCCCGCTTGCGTGGCCGAAGTGTTGACGATCGTCATGCGCGGCAGGAAGCCGAGCTGCACCGCCTGCTTGGTGAGCGAATAGGTCCCCGAGATCACCGCCTGCGAGGCGATGACGGTCGCCGCCGTGGCAAGGACCACCATGGGGTAGAGCGCCCAGGGCGGCAGGAGCAGGTAGAACGGGTTGGTAAGGCGCGTCGGGTCAGCGAGCAGCAGCGCGCCTTGGCCGAAGTAGTTCAGCACCAGCGCGGGGGCGACCAGGCCGAACCATGCGGTGCGCACCGCCCCCCTGCCGAAATGCCCCATGTCGGCATAGAGCGCCTCGGCGCCGGTCACCGCCAGAACCACCGAGCCGAGCACCACGAACGAGGCCGCGCCGTGGCCAGTCAGGAAGCCGACCGCGTGCAGCGGGTTGAGCGCGAGCAGGACGCCCGGCTCGCGCGCGATGCCGCGCACGCCGGCCGCGGCGATGGCCACGAACCAGAGCATCGTGATCGGCCCGAACAGGCGACCGACCGCCGCCGTCCCGCGCGACTGCAGCGAGAACAGGGCGAGCAGCATCCCCACCGCAATCGGCACCACGTAGGGCTTGAAGGCGGAGGTGCCGACTTCGAGCCCCTCGACCGCCGAGAGCACCGAAATCGCGGGCGTGAGGACCGCGTCGCCGTAGAAAAGCGAGGCGCCCAACACGCCGACCAGCAGCAGCGGTGCCCGCCACTCGGGATGGTCGCGGATAGACGACTGGGCGAGCGCAATCAGCGCCATGATCCCGCCCTCGCCCTTGTTGTCGGCGCGCATGATGAGCAGCACGTACTTGAGCGACACGACGACCATCAGGGCCCAGAAGATCGTCGACATTCCGCCGAGGATGTTGTCCCGCGTGAGGGCGATGCCGTGCGCCGGCGAGAACGTTTCCTTCACCGCGTAGAGCGGGCTGGTGCCGATGTCGCCGAAGACGACCCCCAGGGCGAGCAGTGCAAGATGCGGCGGCCTTTGTCCTTTGTGCATGGGCTGGCAGCTTAAGCGCCTGCCGCGCCGGCAATCCGCTCCCGGCAGCCTTTTTACGGGTTCTTTACGCGCTCGCTGCGCTACAGTTGCCGCATGAAGGGATACGCGTGGGCCGCCGGCGCCACCCTATCCTGCACGTTGGCGGGACTCGCCATGCGCGGCCGCTTCGATCTTGTCAACGTCGCCATGGTGTACCTCCTCGCCGTGGTGGTGATCGCGCTGCGCTTCAGCCGCGGCCCGGCGATCGCGACGGCCGTGTTCTCGGTGGCGGCATTCGACGTGCTGTTCGTGCCTCCGCAGGGCAGGCTCACCGTGCACGATGTCCAGTACGTCCTCACCTTCGCGATCATGCTGGCGGTCGCCCTCGTCATCTCGCGCCTCGTCGAGCACGTCCGCGCCCGGGCCCGCAGCGAGGCGGCACTGCAGCTCGAGGCCGAGACCGAGCGCATGCGCAGCGCGCTGCTCGCATCGATCTCTCATGACCTGCGCACACCGCTCGCGATCATCACCGGCGCGTCGTCCAGCCTTGCCGAGCGGGGCGAGCGCATGAGCGAGCGGGAGCGGCGCGCACTGGCGCAGAGCCTGTTCGAGCAGGCACGCGCGCTCAGCGAGCGGGTGAGCAAGATCTTGCAGATGACGCGCCTGGAGACGGGCGCGATCGCGCTGCAGCGCGACTGGTGCTCGATCAGCGAGATCGCCGAAGCGGCATTGCGGCGGCTGCGCAGCCTGCTCGCCCGCCATCGCCTGATGGTCGAGATCGCGAGCGAGTTGCCGCTCCTGCGCGTCGACGCATCGCTCGTCGAGCAGGCGCTTGGCAACCTGCTCGAGAACGCCGCGCGCCATACGCCGGCCGGTACGCTGGTCCGGCTGCGCGCCAGGCGCGACGGCAGCGAGATGATCGTCTCGGTGGAGGACTATTCCTCGGGCCTGGCGCCGGACGACCTCGAGCGCGCGTTCGCGAAATTCCACCGCGGCAGCGCCGAAGGGCCCGGCGGCGGCGTCGGCCTCGGGCTGTCGATCGTGCGCGCCATCGTGAGGCTGCACGGCGGGCGCGCCTGGGCGGAATGCCTCGACGGCGGCGGCACGGCCTTCCGCTTCAGCTTGCCGATCGAGGAAGAAGCGCCCAGCCTGCCCGCCGAAGCGCCCGCCGTTTCGCCGCCGTGACCGCCGCGACGATACTGCTCGTCGAGGACGAGCCCGAGATTCGCCGCTTCCTTCGCGCCGCGCTCGACGCCGAGGGCTATCGCGTCGTCGAGTCGGCGAACGCGCGCCGCGGCACCATCGATGCCGGCACCCGGAAGCCGGATCTCGCGATCATCGACCTCGGGCTGCCCGACCTGGACGGACGGGAAGTGATCCGGCAGATACGCTCTTGGTCGTCCATGCCGATCCTCGTGCTTTCGGCGCGCTCCGAGGAGCAGTCCAAGATCGCGGCGCTCGACGCGGGCGCGGACGACTACGTGACCAAGCCATTCGGCGTCGGCGAGCTGCTCGCGCGCATCCGCGCGGCGCTGCGCCATGGTGCGCGCGCGGCGGGGGGCCAGGTATTGCGGCTGGGAGCGGCCACCGTCGACCTGGGAAAGCGGCGAGCCCTGCGCGACGGCGTCGAGGTGCGGCTCACGCCGATCGAGTTCCGCCTGCTCGCTTGCCTGGCGAAGCATCTCGACATGGTGGTCACGCAACGCCAGCTTCTCGCCGAAGTCTGGGGTCCCTCGTACATCGGTCAGACGCACTATCTGCGCGTCTACATGAAGCAGCTGCGCGACAAGCTGGAAGCCGATCCGGTGCGCCCAAAGTACCTGATCACCGAAACCGGCGTGGGATACCGGCTGCTGGCCGACGAGGCATAGCGAGGGCGCGGTGCGCGCGGCAAGCCTCCCCGCTCCTACACTATGACTATGCCGATGGTGGAAACCGCCATCCCGGCGCGTCTCGACCGGCTGCCGTGGTCGGCGTGGCACTGGCGCGTGGTGATCGCGCTCGGCGTGAGCTGGCTGCTCGACGGGCTGGAGGTCACCGTGGTCGGCGCGCTCGGACCGACGCTCGGCCGCGGCGACACGCTGGGCCTGAGCGCCAGCGAGATCGGCTGGGCGGCCTCGGCCTACGTGGGCGGCGCGGTCGCGGGCGCGCTGGTGTTCGGGCGCCTCGCCGACCGGCTCGGCCGCAAGCGCATGTTCCTGGTCACGCTGGCGGTGTACCTCTCCGCCACCGTGCTCACGGCGTTCTCGTTCAACATGCCGTCGTTCGCGCTGTGCCGGGCGCTCACCGGCTTCGGCATCGGCGGCGAGTACGCGGCGATCAACTCGGCGATCGACGAGCTGATCCCGGCGCGCGTGCGCGGCTCGGTGGACCTGGCGATCAACGGCAGCTTCTGGGTCGGCGCGGCGATGGGCGCGGCGCTGTCGATCGTGCTGCTGCAGCCGGGATGGCTCGACCCCGATCTCGCCTGGCGGCTCGCCTTCGGCCTGGGCGCGCTGCTCGGCATCGCCATCCTGCTGGTGCGCCGGCACGTGCCCGAGAGCCCGCGCTGGCTGCTGACGCACGGCCGCGCCGACGAGGCCGAGGCGATCGTGCGCCGGATCGAGGCCGAGGTGGGCGTGGCGCACGAGCCGGGGCTCGAGCGCATCGCGCTGCGGCCGATGCACGGCGGCTCCTGGCGGCACATCGTGCACGTGCTGCTCGCGCGCTACCGCCGGCGCACGCTGCTCGGGCTGACGCTCATGGCCTCGCAGGCGTTCTTCTACAACGCCATCTTCTTCACCTACGCGCTGGTGCTGGCGCGCTTCTACGGCGTGCCGGACGCGAGCGTCGGCTACTACATCTTCCCCTTCGCGGTGGGCAATTTCCTCGGCCCGCTGGTACTCGGCCGGCTGTTCGACGCGCTCGGCCGGCGCGTCATGATCGCCACGACCTACGCGCTGGCGGGCGCCGGGCTGCTCGCCACCGGCTACGCCTTCAACGCCGAGCTGATCGGCGCGGGCGCGCTGGCGCTCGCCTGGTCGGCGATCTTCTTCGTCGCCTCGGCGGCGGCGAGCTCGGCCTATCTCACGGTGAGCGAGATCTTCCCGATCGAGATGCGCGCGGTGGCGATCTCGCTCTTCTACGCCGCGGGCACCGCGCTCGGCGGCTTCGCCGGGCCGCCGCTGTTCGGCGCGATGATCGAGGACGGCAGCCGCTCGGGGCTGTTCGCCGCCTACGCCTTCGCCGCGGCGCTGATGTGCGCCGCCGCGCTGGTGGCGGCGTTCATCGGCGTCGACGCCGAGCGCCGCTCGCTCGAGTCGGTCGCGCCGCCGCTCGGCTCGCAGCCGGAAATCCGCTGACCGTCACCGGTCTCACGAGGCCACGGAGCGGCGCTCGCCGCGCTGCTCGGTCTTGAGCGCGGCGCGGATCGCGGCGATCAGCTTGTCGGCGTCGACCGGCTTGTCGACCCGGTCGGCGAAGCCGGCGGCCATCAGCCGCTCGCGCTCGATCTGGGTGAAGGCGGTGAGGGCGATCGCCGGAATGTCGCGCACGCTGCCGCTCGCGCGCTGCAGCGAGCGCGCGCGGCGCAGCGCCTCGAAGCCGTCCTCGCCCGGCATGGCGAGGTCGATCAGCATCACCGCCGGGCCGCCGGCGGGCAGCTTCGCCTCGAGCGCCGCAGCGAGCTCGGGGCTCGAGCCGAACGCCTCCACCTCGGCGCCGGCGTGGCGCAGCGTGAGCGACACCACCTCGTGCGCGTCGGGGTCGTCGTCGACCATCCACACGCGCACGCCGGCGAGCGCGCCGGCGGTCGAGCGGCGCCGCTCGGGCGCCGGCGCGCCGGGCAGCGACAGCAGCGCCGCGGCGGGCGCGCCCGGCAGGTCGATGGTGAAGGTGGCGCCGCGGCCGACGCCCGCGCTGTCGGCGCGCACCTGGCCGCCGTGCAGCAGCACGATGTGGCGCACCAGCGCGAGGCCGATGCCCAGCCCGCCGGCGCGCCGCGCCGCCGAGGTGTCGGCCTGGGTGAAGCGGTCGAACACGTGCGGCAGGAACTCCGGCGCGATGCCGATGCCGTTGTCGCGCACCTGGAGCTGCACGCGCTCGGCGTTCTTCATCAGCCGCACCGACACCTCGCCGCCTTCCGGGGTGAACTTGACCGCGTTGGAGAGCAGGTTCGACACCACCTGCTGCAGGCGGCCGCTGTCGCCGACCACCATGATGCCCGGGTCGTCGGGCGAGAAGCGCAGCTCGATGCCCTTGGCCGCCGCCACGGCGCGCGCCGCGTCGAGCGCCGCGGCGACGATCTCGCACAGGTTGACCGCGCGCCGGTCGATGGTCAGCTTGCCGCTGACGATGCGCGAGGTGTCGAGCAGGTCGTCGATCAGCCGCGTCTGGTGGTCGACGTTGCGCTTGATGGCGCGCGCGCCGCGCTCGACGAGCGAGGCGTCGAGCGGCCGCGTCGTCGAGAGCAGGTGCGCCCAGCCGCGCAGCGCGTTGAGCGGCGAGCGCAGCTCGTGCGAGACGATCGCCAGGAACTCGTCCTTGGCGCGGTTGGCGCGCTCGGCCTCGGCGCGCAGCCGCTGCTCGGCGACCACCAGCTTCTCCAGCTCGCGCTGCGCCTGCTTGCGCTCGCTGATGTCGGTCGCCACGCCGATCAGGCCCATGATGCGCTCGTGCTCGTCGCGCAGCGGCGACTTGGAGACGAGGTAGGTGCGCCCGCCCAGGATCTCCTCGAGCGTCATGGTCTCGCCGGACTCGAGCACCAGCCGGTCCGAGTCGTCCAGGCCGGCGCGCTCGCGCTCGGCGGCGCCGACCGCGTTCATCCACGCCGGGTTGGCCATGAGCAGCGCGCCCTCGCGGTCCTTGGCGTAGATCAGGTCGGGCGTGCTGGTGGTGATCGCGTTCAGCAGCGCGTTGCGCTCGCGCAGCGCCGCGCTGGCGCGCTCGAGCGCCGCGGTCCTGCGCACCACGCGCTGGTCGAGCTCGGTGTAGGCCTCGCGCATCGCCCGCTCGGCCTGGCGCTGCGCCGCCACCTCGCGCAGCACCAGCACCGCGCCGCGCAGCGCCGCGCCCGCGTCGACGATCGGCGCCGCGTTGGCCGCCACCGGGTGGGTCGCGCCGCCGCGCGCGCGCAGCGCCGGCTCGCCGCCGGCCGCCGCCGCGCCGCGCGTGTGCAGCGTCGCCTTGAGCGGATTGGCGAGGGGCGCGCCGTTGCGCTCGTCGTAGAGCTGCACCAGCTCCTCGATCGGCCGCCCGGCCGCCTCGGCGGCGCGCCACCCGGTCAGGCGCTGCGCCGCCGGGTTGAGGAAGCGCACCCGCCCCGCCGCGTCGGTGGCGATCACGCCGTCGCCCACCGCGGCGAGCGTGACCTGCAGCCACTCGCGCTGCTCGGTCGCCTCGCCCTCGGCCTGCGCGCGCCGCGCCTCGGTCTGGTCGAGCGTGCGCGCCACCCAGATGATCAGCGCCGAGAGCGTGACGATCATCAGCACGGTGAACAGCGCCATGCCGAACGCCTCGCCGAAGATGCCTTCGCGCTCGGCGAACAGCCGCATCCAGCCGACCGCGAGCGGCACCACGAACGCGGCCGGCAGCAGCCAGCGCGTCACTACCGCGCCGGTGCGCTGGCCGCCCAGCGTGTCGAGCAGCCAGGGGCTCGGCCGCGCCGCGGCGAGCGCGATCGCGGCGAGCATGGTGGCGAGCGCGGCGGGCGCCGAGAAGCCGAGCAGCGGCGCGGCGATGTCGAAGCGCAGCACCCGCAGGCTCAGGCCGAGCAGCGCGAAGAAGGCCACCGCGCCGATCACCGCCGCCGCCAGGGCGTTGGCGCAGATGCCGAACACCTTCGGCGCGCGCTCGAGCGGCGTGGCGAGCGCGAGCAGGAGCAGCGTGAGGCAGGCCGCGGCCGACATCGACGGCGGCGCTTCGCGGCCCTGCGCCAGCCACTCGAGGCGCATGCCGAGCGGCAGGCCGGCGAGGTTCTCCGCGAGCGTGAGCAGCGCGATCGCCGCGGCGAGCCCGGCGGCGCCCCACGCGGCGCGCGCACGCCGCTCGCGCGCCGCGAAGAAGCTCGCCGCGAGCAGGACGAACGCCGCCGCGCCCCACGGCGGCATCGGCGCGAAATCGGCGCCGAGGTCGCGCAGCACGGGCACGTCGATCGCCCAGCCCCAGAGCGCGGCCACGCCGAGGAGGGCGACGATCCCGTAGGCCGTCCGGGCAATGCGGTCCAGCCGGGCAGTCAGCGGGGATGCCACCGGTCGAATCTAGCGCCCGGTGCGCGCATTGCCTATCGTCCGGATTTCTAGCCCGCGGTCGTTGCCTGTCGACGCTTGGGCCGCAGCCTGTCGGGCACGCGCGACGGCGCGGCGCGCTCCGGCGCGCTCGCCTTTCGCGACTTGATCCGGTCGATGAAGAAGCGCGCCATGTCGACCGGCGAGCCGAACTGCGACTTGATGAGCCAGGTCGCGACGGCCATGGCGGCGCTGGAAAGCGCGCTCGCCTTGCCGGCTTTCCCGGCGGCCGGCTCGACCCGCTCGCGCCCGCGGCGGCGCCGCACGCCGCCCGCCAGCAGGAAGCCGGCCAGCCCCGCGGCGGCGAGCGCCAGCGGCGAGCTGAGCGAGCGCAGCGCCTGGCGGCCGGTGGCCTTGAACGCCGCCTCGACGCGCTGGCGCCGCTCGGCGATGCGCTTCTCCACCTCGTAGATTTCCCGGTCGGGCGGAATCATGCGCGCTAGGTGAGCTTCTGCGGCGGCTCGGGAGGATCGCCGCGCAGCTGGCGCAGCAGCGCGGTGAAGGGCAGCTCCCTGGCGAGCTTCAGGGTGAGCCAGCCGAGCACCGCGGCGCCGACCAGGTTGAGCGCCGCGGCGATGCCCAGCGCCACGGGCCACGACGCGCCCCGGCCCCAGGCGAAGACGATCGCCGCCGACACGAGGCCCATCCACGAGGTGACGATCAGCACCGCGGCCACCAGCACCGCGCCGAGGATCCACGCGAGGCGGATCGCCGCGCGCCGCGCGTCGAGCACGCTGAGCAGCGCGTAGTCGGCGACGAGCTGGCGCGTCTCGGCGACGAGCCGCGCCAGCACCTCGCCCAGCCCGGGCGCCGCCGGCCTGGGTGGCACCTCCATGGCGCGCGCTAGTCCCGGCTGCGCATCAGGATGCTGAGCAGGTAGCCGGCGGCGGCGGCGATGCCCACGGCCTGCAGCGGGTTCTCGCGCACGTACTCGCGCGCCGTCTGCAGCCAGTCCTGCGGCATCTGCATCAGCTCCTCGCCTCTTTCGCCGAAGCGCTCGGCGTACTCTGAAGCGGCGCTCGCCGCGCGGTCGACCGCCTGGTGCGCGCCCTGGCTGAGGCGCTCGACGGTGTGCTGCGGGTTGCGGGTCGTGGTCTGTTCGGCCATGGGGATCCTCGGTGTCAGGCGCGATGAAGTCGCGAGAAGTGCTAGCAACGTCTATGCCGCGTCGCGCTCCTCGTACTCCTCCGGACGGGCCTCGCGGCCGCTCTCCTGCCGGTAGGCGGCGAGGCGGTTGTAGAGCGTCTTCAGGCTGATGCCGAGCATGTCGGCGGCCTTGCGCTTGGAGCCGCACTCGGCGAGCGTCGCCTCGATCAGCCGGCGGCTCACCTCCTCGAGCGTCGTGCCGACGCGCACCGACAGCACCGGCGCCGGCTCGCGGCTCGCCACGCCGGCCGGCGCGAGGTTCGCGTCGATCACCTCGTCGGCGAGGATGAAGGCGCGCTGCACGTAGTTCTTCAGCTCGCGCACGTTGCCCGGCCAGCCGTGGCCGTAGAGCGCGGCGATGGTCGCCGGGGCGAACACCTTGGCCGTGCCTTCCTGGCGGTTCAGCACCTCGAGGAAGTGCTGCGCCAGGAGCTCGATGTCGGTGCCGCGGTCGCGCAGCGGCGGCATGGCGATCGGGAACACGTTCAGCCGGTGGTACAGGTCTTCGCGCAGCTTGCCGTCGGCGACGGCCTGCTCGGGATTGCGGTTGGTGGCGGCGACCAGCCGCACGTCGGCGCCGATCGGCGTGGTCGTGCCGACGCGCATGAACTGCCCGGTCTCGAGCACGCGCAGCAGCTTCACCTGGAGGTCCATCGGCATCTCCGTGACCTCGTCGAGGAACAGCGTGCCGCCGTGCGCGCGCTCGAAGAAGCCGCGGTGCTGGCGGTTGGCGCCGGTGAAGCTTCCCTTCTCGTGGCCGAACAGCTCGCTCTCGATGAGGTGCGGGGAGATCGCGCCGCAGTTGACCGCGAGGAACGGCTGCAGCCGGCGGCGGCTCACGTCGTGGATCGTCTGCGCGACCACCTCCTTGCCGGTGCCGCTCTCGCCGGTGATGAACACCGTGGCACCGGTGGGCGCCACGCGCTCGAGCTCGTCGTAGAGGCGCTGCATCGGCGGCGAGCCGCCGACGAGCCGGCCGAACCGGCCGAGCGAGCGCAGCTCGTTGCGCAGCCCCGTGACCTCGGCGCGCAGCTCCGTGGGCCGCGCCACGCGCGACAGCACGCCGCGCAGGTGTGCGAGGTTGATGGGCTTGAGCAGG
>DASVDO010000079.1:0-12376 GCA_036381055.1 Burkholderiales bacterium
CACGAGCCGTTCTCGACCAAATACCGTCAATCGGGCATTCTTGTGCACGTTCATTGAGGGCTCCCTTAGGTTGTTCTGACGTCTCGACAACATCAGCTTCGCCTAACAGCCTTCAATGAACAACCTATCGAGAAATCACAGCTAGAGCAGCACTTCGACGTCCAGCGGACCGGTCTTTTCCAGCACGTTGACCGCGACATCGCGGCCGTAGCGCCGCAGCAGCACGTCGATCGAGCCGTCGCCGACGCGCAGCTTGCGGATGCGCACGTGCTCTATCGAGTCCGGCAGGCGCGGATGCCGGAACAGCACCCGCCGCGCGGCCGGATCGAAGTCGATGCCGAGCACCGCGGCGACGAGGCCGAACGGCGCCGCGCTCGCCCAGGCCTGCGGCACGCAGGCGACCGGGTACTGGGTCGGGCCGCGCTCGTTGTGGCGGTGGAAGCCGCAGAACAGCTCCGGCAGGCGCCGCAGGTCCATGTGCGCCGCGGCGTCGAACAGGCCCTTGAAGATCGCCATCGCCTCGGCGATATGGCCGTAGCGCGCGAGGCCCATGGCGATGATCGCGTTGTCGTGCGGCCAGATCGAGCCGTTGTGGTAGGCGACCGGGTTGTAGCAGGCCTCTCCCGAGGCGATGGTGCGGATGCCCCAGCCGGTAAAGAACTCCCGCGATAGCAGCGCGCGCGCCAGGGTCGCCGCGCGCTCGCGCGGCACGATGCCGGTGAGAAGCAGATGCCCGGCGCTCGAGCAGCGCACGCGGCAGGGGCGCTTTTCTCCGTCGAGAGCGAGCGCGTAGTAGCCGCGCTCGGGCATCCAGAAGCGCGCGTCGAAGCGCTGCTGCAGGTCGGCGGCGGAGCGCTCCAGCTCCTCGGCGAGCTTCGCCTCGCCCAGGAGCCGCGCGAGGTGCGCGCCGTGGCGCCTGGCGGAATAGACGTAGCCCTGGACCTCGCAAAGCGCGATCGGGCCGCTCGCCAGCGTCCCGTCCTCGTGGAACACCGCGTCGCCCGAGTCGCGCCACCCCTGGTTGGCGAGGCCGTTCGGATCGCTCGCGTATTCGACGAAGCCGTCGCCGTCGCGGTCGCCGTAGCGCTCTATCCAGTCGAGCGCGGCGCGCAGGTTCGGCCAGAGCTCGAGCACGGTCGCGAGGTCGCCGGTGCGCCGGTGGTACATGCCGGCGAGCATGACGAAGAGCGGCGTCGCGTCCACCGAGCCGTAGTAGCGGCCGAAGGGCACCTCGCGCAGGCGCGCCATCTCGCTCTCGCGCATCTCGTGCAGGATCTTGCCGGGCTCGGCGCATGCCGCGCGATCGACCTCCTTCGCCTGGTGCGCGGCGAGGAAGCGCAGCGCGCCGCGCGCCAGCTCCGGGTCGAGCCACAGCATCTGCATGGCGGTGAGGATGCCGTCGCGCCCGAACGGGGTGCAGAACCACGGGATGCCGGCGTAGGGGTAGGGGCCGTGCGCCGTGTCCGAGACCAGCATGACGATGTCGGCGAGGCCGCGGCACAGCACCTCGTTCACCACGGAATGCGAGGTTTCGACGGCGGACGCGCGAGCGCTGGCGTGGATGCGCGCGCGCCGCGCCTCGCGCATGCGCCTGATGAGGCGCGGCCGGTCCGTCGTCGCCGGGCGCTCGCCGCGGCAGCGCACGTCGGCATGCACGACCGCGCGCTGCCCGGGCCGCAGCGTGATGACGAAGCTCGCGCTCCCGGGATGCAGCGCGTCCGGCGCGGGATCGAAGGCGAGCTCGGTGTGCCGTTCTATCCCGTCCAGCCCGCGGTACACGAACACGACGGCATCGCGTCCGCGCAGCTCCTGCGAGCGGCTGCCGCGCCGCTCGCGCCTTTGCCCGCGCACCTCGAACATGTCGGCGAAGTCGGCGTCGAAATCGAAGGCGAGCGTCACCGTGAGCGGCTGCCTGCCGTAGTTGCGCAGCGCGACCGACTCGTGACAGGTCTGCTGCCAGAGGAACTTGCGGCGCAGGATGTGCAGCGTGTCGCGCGCGAGGACGATACCGCCGTCTTCGTAGAGGTCGGGATTGGTGAGGTCGACGTTGAAGAGGGCGTTGTCGTTCTGCACCGTGGAGCTGAGCAGCATCGGCCGCAGGCCGGCCAGCGACAGGCGCCACATCGAGAGGTGGCGCGTGTCCCGGTAATAGAGCCCTTCCGGGTTCTCCGGCCCGCCGACCACGTCGCCGTAGTGATCGAAAATGGCGAAGGTGTCGCCGTGCTTGAGCGTGCGCGGGCGCCGCTCCTGCAGCGACGAGGTCGCCGGGATGTAGAACTGCGGGACGCCGCGGTCCATTTACGCGTTCATGCCGCGCGCGCCAGGGCGGCCGTGCGCTCGGGAAGCGACTGGTAGATGCTCACGTACTCCCGGGCCATGCGTTCGGCGCTGAAGCGCTCCTCGAAGCGGCGGCGTACGCCGCGCCGGTCGATCCCGTCGATGCGCGCCACCGCGCGCGCGGCCTCGAGCTCGCTGTCGACCACGTAGCCGGTCACGCCGTCCTCGACGATCTCGGGCACCGCGCCGCAGCGCCAGCCGATGACCGGCGTGCCGCAGGCCATCGCCTCGATGGCGACCAGGCCGAAGGGCTCCGGCCAGTCCACCGGGAAGAGCAGCGCGCGCGCGTTGCCGAGGAAGTCGGCCTTCTGGTCCTCGCCGATCTCGCCGACGAACTCCACGTGCGGCGCGGTGAGCAGCGGCTCGATCTGGCGCTGGAAGTAGTCGCGGTCGACCGCGTCGACCTTGGCGGCGATGCGCAGCCGCATGCCGGCGCGCCTGGCGATGGCGATGGCGCGGTCCGGGCGCTTCTCCGGCGCGATGCGGCCGATGAACGCCAGGTAGTCTCCTTCCGGCTCGGCGTTGAGCGGCAGCGCCGACAGCGGCAGGCCGTGATGCACCGTGCCGATCCAGTGCACGTGCGGCAGGTAGCCGCGCTGATCGCGCGAGATCGAGACGAGCGGCATGTCGCGGAACTCGGTGTAGAAGGGCACGATGTCGGGCAGATCCAGCCGGCCGTGCAGGGTCGTCACGGTGCGCCTGCGCAGCTCCCGGAACACCGGGAAGTGAACCAGGTCGACGTGAAAGTGCAGGACGTCGAATTCCCACGCGTGCCGGCGCACCTGCTCCATCTGCAGCATCACGTGAGGCAGAGAATCGCGCACTTGCGGATCGAGGCGCAAGGCGCGCGGCACCGGCGCGATCAGCCGGGCCGAAGTCCGGGAATCGCCGCTCGCGAAAAGCGTCACCTCGTGGCCTTGGCGGACGAGCTCCTCCGTCAGGTAGTGGACGACGCGCTCCGTGCCGCCGTAGAGCTTCGGGGGGACGCTTTCCGTCAGCGGCGCGATCTGAGCGATTCGCACTGCTGGTACCCCCTTGTCGCGACACAGATGGGGTCTGCCGCGCGAGCGTTCAAGAGCGGCCCGGCGGCCGCGGAACCGCGGCGCATCCGGGCCGGTCGTAGGCAGTGAGAGCGCCGGTTGCCCGCCGCGGCAGGGACTCTCCCTCCCATGGGCACCCGGCCATGAGAAAGGAGGGTTTTCATGTCTACGTCTTTCAAGGTCAAGCACTGGCAGGACCCGGTCAGTCTCGTCGCCGGGCTGTGGATGATCGTTTCGCCGTGGGTTCTCGCTTACCAGGCCGAGCCGCGGCCCCTGTGGAACGCCGTCGTCCTGGGCGTGCTGATCGCCCTGGCGGCCGTGAGCGCGCTGCTGGAGGCGTCCGCCTGGCAGGAGTGGGCGAACGTCGTGCTCGGCGCGTGGCTCATCGTCTCGCCCTGGGTGCTCGGCTTCGCCGGGCTGCAGGCGGCGATGCTGAACGCCGTCATCGTCGGCGCGCTGGTGGTCGTGCTGGCGATCTGGGCCCTGGGCACCGATCGCGATATCGGCGGCTGGTTCAGCCCGGCGCACTGAAGAAGGAGGAAGCGACATGGCAAAACGCGGCAACGAGGTGACGGTAGCGAAGGGCAGGCTCGAGCGCCTGCCGCGGGCGGTGAGCGCGTTCACCGACCTCGAACGGCTGTTCGACGACTTCTTCGGGCGCCGCTGGCTGCGCCCGTTCGGCTGGGAGCGGCCGTTCGGCGACTTCTTCGACGCCGGGCCGAACGTCGACGTGATCGATCGCGACGACGAGGTGGTCGTGCGAGCCGAGCTGCCGGGCTACCGCAAGGAGGACGTCGAGGTCTCGGTATCCGGCAACACGCTCACGCTGAGCGGCGAGACGCGCCGCGAGGAGCGTGAGGAGAAGGGCAGCTACTACCGCGCCGAGATCGCCCGCGGCGCCTTCTCGCGCACGCTCGCCCTGCCGGCGGAAGTCGACGACGCGAAGGCCAGGGCCTCGATGAAGGACGGCGTGCTCGAGCTGACCCTGCCGAAGGTGGAGCGCGCCCGCCGGCGCAGCATCACGATCGAGTAGACCGGCCCCGCGGGCCTTAAGCAGGAGATTAAGTTAAGGCCCGCGCCCGCCGTTTCGAAAGGCGGCGTGAACCGCACGCCGCCGCTTCCGGTCAAAGCGGGCACTTGAAGCCGCGCGGGGGAGGCCCTATGTCGCGGCAAACGGATCCAAGGAGGGGCGTGTATGAAAACAACAAGGCTCATTGTGCTCGGGCTGCTCGCCGCGCTCGCATGGGCGGCGCACGCGCAGGACACCGACCGGCCTTCATCTTCTTCATCTTCGTACAAGGGCATCTGGGTCTCCACGCCCTTCCCGTCCTTCAGCATCCAGGCCGGCGAGCCCGTGACCATCGATCTGACAGTGCATAACTCCGGGCTGCCGCCGCAGTCGGTGGCGCTCGGGGTCGAGCGCTCGGCGAAGGGCTGGTCGGCGCTGTTCCTCGGCGAGGGCAAGCGCGTGCAGTCGGTATTTGTCGCGCCGGGCGAGAAGGCGTCGGTGAAGCTGCGCCTCGAGCCTTCCGGGAAGGTGGGCAACGGCCCGCAGCGCTTCGAGGTGCTCGCCAAGGGGGCGCGCTCGAGCTTCCGCCTGCCGCTCGAGCTGATGGTCGGCCAGTCGTTCGCGCCGCGCCTCGACCTGAAGCCCGAGCTGCCCGAGCTGCGCGGCTCGCCCAGCTCGGAGTTCGACTTCAAGGTGGCGATCCGCAACGACGGCGGCGACGACGCCACGGTGCGCATCGACGTGCAGGCGCCCGAGGGATTCCGGCCCAAGATCACCGAGCAGTACGGCTCGCAGGAGCTCACCAGCCTGCCGCTCAAGGCCGGCGAGCAGAAGACGGTGAGCGTGAAGATCACCCCGCCTTCCGGCGCCAAGCAGGGCCGCTATCCCGTGCTGGTGCGCGCCGCCAGCGGCAAGGCCGAGGCGGAGACCCAGCTGACGATGGAGGTGAGCGGCGAGCCGCAGCTCGAGCTCACCGGCACGGACGAGCGGCTGAGCGCCCGGGCGACCGCCGGGACCGAGACGCCGATCGAGGTCCTGCTGTCCAACCGCGGCAGCGCGCCGGCGCAGGACGTGAAGCTCGACTCGACCGCGCCCTCGGGGTGGAAGGTGAGCTTCCAGCCCGAGCGCATCGACGCCATCGCGCCCAACGAGACCAAGACCGTGCGCGCGCTGGTCACGCCCTCCGAGAAGGCGATCGCCGGCGACTACATGATCACGCTGCGCGCCGACGGCGCGGGCGCGAGCAAATCGTCCGACTTCCGCGTCACCGTGCACACCTCCACGGTGTGGGGCGCGGTCGGCGTGCTGGTGATCGCCGCGGCGCTGGTCGTGCTGGTGACCGCCATGCTGCGCTTCGGCCGCCGATGAGCCTCGCCGTCGAAGCGCGCGGGCTGGTCAAGCGCTACGGCGCGTTCGCCGCGGTGCAGGGCCTCGACCTGGCGATCGAGGAGGGCACCGTGTTCGGGCTGCTCGGGCCGAACGGCTCGGGCAAGACGACCACCATCCTGATGCTGATCGGGCTCACCGAGGCGAGCGCCGGCACGGTGCGCGTGCTGGGCCTCGATCCGCTGCGCCAGCCGCTCGAGGTGAAGCGCGCCGTCGGCTACATGCCCGACTCGGTCGGCTTCTACGACGAGCTCACGGCGCGCGAGAACCTGCGCTATTCGGGCAAGCTCGCCGGCCTCTCGGGCAGCGAGCTCGAGCGGCGCATCGACGCGGCGCTCGAGCGGGTGCGTCTCGCGCACGCCGCCGACCAGCGGGTGAAGGTGTTCTCGCGCGGCATGCGGCAGCGCCTGGGCCTCGCCGAGGTGCTGCTCAAGAAGCCGCGCCTGGCGATCCTCGACGAGCCGACCAGCGGGCTCGACCCGCAGGCGACGCACGAGTTCCTCGACATGATCCGCGGCCTCAAGGCCGACGGCATCACGGTGCTGCTTTCCTCGCACCTGCTCGACCAGGTGCAGGCGGTGTGCGACCGCGTCGGGCTGTTCCACCGCGGACGCATGGTGCTCGAGGGCCCGGTCGAGCGGCTGGCGCGCGAGGTGCTGGGCGGCGGCTACCGCATCAGCGCCGAGGCCGAAGGCAACGCCGCGTCGATCGCCGCGGCGCTCGCCCGCATCCCGGGCGTGAACGGCGTCGAGCCGGACGAGCCGAACCGCTATCGCGTGAGCGCCGAGCGCGACCTGCGCTCCGCGGTGGCCGAGGCGGTGACGGGCGCCGGCGGCACGCTGCTCTCGCTCGGCATGCAGCGCCCGACGCTCGACGAGGTGTACAACGAGTACTTCCGCCGCTCGGGCGGGGAGGAGGCGCGCCATGCGGCGTGAAGGCTCGCCCCTGACCGGCGTCGCGACGGTGCTCGCCAAGGAGACCGCCGACCACCTGACCAGCATCCGCCTGTGGATCCTCGAGGGGCTGATCCTGCTCGCCGCCGGCGGCGCGGTGTACGCGGCGAGCTCGCGCATCCGCGACACGGTGAGCGAGGATCCGTTCCTGTTCCTCACCCTGTTCACCGTGGCGCGCGATCCGCTGCCCTCGTTCGTGGTGTTCCTCGGCTTCCTCGTGCCGCTGATCAGCATCGCGCTCGGCTTCGACGCGGTGAACGGCGAGCATTCGCGGCGCACGCTGAGCCGCGTGCTGGCGCAGCCGATCTACCGCGACGCGCTGCTGATCGGCAAGTTCCTCGCCGGGCTGCTCACCCTGGCGATCACCTTCCTCACGCTGTGGCTGCTGGTGATCGGGCTCGGGCTGGTGGTGCTCGGTTTGCCGCCGAGCGGCGAGGAAGTGCTGCGCGGCTTCGTGTTCCTGCTGGTGACGGTCGCCTACGGCGGCGTGTGGCTCGCGCTGGCGATGCTCTTCTCGGTGCTGCTGCGCCAGCAGGCGACGGCGGCGCTCGCGGCGCTCGCGGTGTGGCTGCTGTTCGCGGTGTTCTGGTCGATGCTGGTGCCGCTCGCCGCCGAGGCGGTCGGGCCGTCGGCGCCGGGGCCGTTCGGCGATGCGGCGCGCGCGCAGTTCCAGCTCGGCCTGTCGCGCGTGTCGCCGAACGTGCTGTTCGCGGAGGCGACGCTCGCGATCCTCAATCCGGCGACCCGCGCGCTCGGGCCGGTGTTCTTCTCGCAGCTCGAAGGCGCGATCCTCGGCGCGCCGCTGCCGCTCGGGCAGAGCCTGCTGCTCATCTGGCCGCAGCTTGCCGGCCTCGCCGCGGCGGTGATCCTGCTGTTCACCGTCGCCTACGTCGTCTTCCAGCGCCAGGAGATCCGCGCGTAGGGCCGATAAGGCGCGCCGGCGGGGCGCAGCCAGGCCTCGCGCGCCGCAGGCGAGCCGTGCACGTGCTCGTGCAGGCGCTCGAGGGCGAGCGGATCGGCGAGCAGCGCCAGGCGCTCGCGCGCGCCGAGCGGCGCGGCGCCCTCGCCCGCGCGCTCGAGCAGCCGCTGCATCGCCCGGGCGCGCTGCCCGGCCCAGCGGCGCGGCGCCTGGGCGCCGCGCATGATGCGGTTCACGCCCGGATCGAGCACGGCGTCGGCGAAGCCCGGCTGGCGCACCGGCCGGTTGGCCGCCGCCTCCACCTCCTCGAGCTCGGGCGGCGGCGCCGCTTCTTCGGGGATCAGGAAAATGCCGGCTGCGCGCAGCCGGCAGCCGAGCGCCACGCGGCTGGTGAGCACGGAGATCGGGATGGAGAGCAGGAGCGCGCCCACCACCGGCACGAGCCACCAGAGGAACTGCGGATCGAGGGCGTGCACGCCGGCCGCCCAGAGCACGCCGAGCAGCGTCTGCCAGCCGTGGCGGCGCAGCGCCTCGTGCCAGCCGGTCTCGGCGTCCTCGCGCGGCGGCGAGCGCCAGGGCGTGCCGAGCCCCGTCAGCGCGCCGAGCACGAACTGGGTATGGAAGAGCATGCGGATCGGCGCGAGCAGCGCCGAGAGCACCGTCTCGAGAAGCGCGCTCGCGCACAGGGCGAGGCGCCCGCCGTAGCGCTCGGGCTCGCGCGCCAGGGCGAGCGCCACGCCGATGACTTTCGGCAGGAAAAGGAGGAGCGCGGTGGCGCTGAGCAGGCCGATCGCCCATTCGAGGTGCCACTGCGGCCATAGCGGGAAGAGCTGCCGCGGCTCGACGAAATACGCCGGCGGCACCAGCGCGCGCAGCGCCACCATGGCGGTGCCCAGCAGCAGCAGCAGGAACCACAGCGGCGCCGAGACGTAGGCCATGATCCCGGTCGCGAAGACGGCGCGCTGCGCCGGGCTCATGCCGCGGGCGACCAGGAAGCGGCCGTTGATCAGGTTGCCGAGGCACCAGCGGCGGTCGCGCGCCAGCTCGTCCACGAGGTTGGGCGGGATCTCCTCGTAGCTGCCCGGCAGGTCGTAGGCAAGCCAGACGCCCCAGCCGGCGCGGCGCATCAGCGCCGCCTCGACGAAGTCGTGCGACAGGATCTCTCCGGCCAGCGGGCCGCGGCCGCGCAGCCGCCCGAGCGCGCAATGGCGCATGAACGGCGCCACGCGGATGATGGCGTTGTGCCCCCAGTAGTGCGCCTCGCCGAGCTCCCAGAAGTGCATGCCGGCGATGAACAGCGGCCCGTACACCCGCCCGGCGAACTGCTGCATGCGGGCGTAGAACGTCCGCCGCCCGGCGGCGCGCGGCGCCGTCTGGATGATGCCGGCATCGGGATTCGCTTCCATGAGGCGCACCAGCGCCACGAGGCAATCGCCGCTCATGACGCTGTCGGCGTCGAGCACCACCATGTAGCGGTAGGCGCGACCCCAGCGCCGGCAGAAGTCGCCGATGTTGCCCGCCTTCTTCTTGAGGCGCACGCGCCGCCAGCGGTAGAAGAGGCGGCCGAAGGCGCCGAGCTCGCGGCACGCGTCGAGCCAGGCCCGGGTCTCGGCGACGCGCGCATCCGGATCGCCGGAATCGCTGAGGACGAAGAAATCGAAGCGCGCGAGCTCGCCGGTGCGCTCGAGCGAGCGATAGGTCGCGCGCAGCCCGGCGAAGACGCGCGCCACGCTCTCGTTGCAGATCGGCATGACGATCGCAGTGCGCGCCGCGGGGTCGAGCGGCGCGGCCGGCATGCCGCTCGCCGAGATCGCGTAGCGGTCGCGGCCGCGCAGCAGGACCCAGGCGCCGAGCAGCGCCGTCCAGAAGCCCGCCGACAGCCAGGCGAAGAGCAGCGTGAACACGGCGAGCAGCGCCGCCTCCAGCGGCCCGCGTCCCTGGTAGGGCAGCGCGCCCGCCATGAAGTAGGCGGCGCAGGTCGTCTGCGCCAGCACCAGGCCGACGAGCAGCGTGCGGCGCAGGCGCGCCGCGCCGTGCCAGGGCGCGCGCGGCCCGGCCGGCCGGCCGAGCGGCGCGCGGGCGCCGAATTCGGGCGCGCTCGGCGCCATCGGCGAGCGGTCCAGCGGCGGCAGGGTGGGCGCTCGGGCGTGCACGAGAATCAGGACCGCATCAAGCGCGGGAAGTGCCGCGGGTGCGCCGCGGCCGCTTCGCGTCAGGGCGGCGGCAGCACATAGCTCCAGGTCTCGGAAATCGCGTCCTCGCCGGCGCGCAGATAGGCGCGCAGCTCGACCGGCTTCGCGTCGTCGCGGCGGCGCAGCCGCACCGTCATGCGCCAGCCGCCGGTGACGTCGTTGCGCCAGGCGTTGCGCTCGAGGATCTCGCCGTTCGCGTCCGCGCTGATCACCGCCTCGACCTTCGCGCCGGCGTCCAGGCGATCGAAAACGGGCCCTTCCCAGTCGACGACGAGCTGCACGCTGTTGTCGGGCTTGCGCATGTAGCCGCGGCCGCGCCGCGTCTGCGCCACCCATGATCCCGGCGGGCGCGTCTCGGCGTCCTTCTGCCAGAGCACGCGGTATTGCATGTCGTAGGGCTGGCCGGGTGCCGGCGGCCGGTCGGGCACCCAGTAGGCGACGATGTTGTCGTTCGTCTCGTCGGGCGCCGGGATCTGCACCAGCTCGACCCTGCCGGGCCCCCAGTCGCTTGCCGGCGTCACCCAGACGCTGGGCCGCAGCTCGTGGCGCGCCTCGGTGTCCTCGTAGTGCGCGAAGCTCCGGTCGCGCTGCATCAGCCCGAAGCCGCGCAGCCGCTCGAAGGCGAAGGAGGTGACGAGGAGGCGGCGCGGATTGACGAGCGGGCGCCAGATCCACTCGCCGTCGCCGGCGTGCATCGACAGGCCGTCCGAGTCGTGCACCTCGGGGCGGTAGTCCTCGTAGGGCGGGCGCTGGTTCTCGCCGAAGAGGTACATGCTGGTGAGCGGCGCGAGCCCGAGCTTGCCGATCCGGTCGCGCAGGAACAGCCGCGCCTTCACCTCGACGACGGTCTGCGCGCCGGGGCGCAGGATGAAGCGGTAGGCGCCGGTGACCCGGCGCGAGTCGAGCAGGGCGTAGACGACCAGCGTGGCGGCCAGGGCCGCCGGGCGCTCGAGCCAGAACTCGACGAAGCGCGGAAACTCCTCGCCCGAGGGCGCCGCGGTGTCGACGGCGAGGCCGCGCGCCGAGGCGCCGTACTGCTGGCCCTTGCCCAGGGCGCGGAAGTAGCTCGCGCCGAGGAACACCAGCACCTCGTCCTTGTACTGCGGCGTGTTCAGCGCGTAGTGTACGCGGAAGCCGGCGAAGTCCAGGCCGAGGCCGCGCAGCTTCTCCGGGTCGAGCTGGTTGGTGCCGTAGTCGAAGTCGGCGGGATCGAAGGCGATGTCGCGCACGCCCGCCGGCGTGATCTCGTGGATGCGCACCGGCTGGTCGAAGTAGCGCCCCTCGTGGAAGAAGGCGACCTCGAAGGGCAGGCCGGCGTCGCGCCACAGGAAGCGGTCGGGGCGGAAGCGGATGTCGCGGTACTGGTCGTAGTCGAGCTCGCGCAACTCCTTCGGCAGCGGCGGCGGCGGCTTGTAGGGCGCGGCGGCGAGCGCGGCGGCGCGGCCCGCCACGGCGTCGAAGTCGAAGCCGTGCGCCGGGCCGGCGCACAGCACGAGGGCGAGCAGCGCGGCGCGCGCGCGCGGCGTGGCGAATCGCATCCGCCCTTATTTACTGAAACGCGCTTGTCGTGCCCACCGGACGGCGTGCGCCGGTCGGACTGCGCGGACGCAATGGTAAAATCGCGGGCCCTCCATGTTCGACTTCGTCCAGAAGCACCGCCGCCTCGCGCAGATCGTCCTCGTCGTCATCGCGCTGACCTTCGCGGTGTGGGGCATCGAGTCCTACACCCAGTACGCCGGCAGCGGCGCGGTGGCGAGCGTCAACGGCTTCGAGATCTCGGAGCGCGAGTTCAGCGAGCAGCTGCGCCAGCAGCAGGAGAGCCTGCGGCGCATGTTCCGCGGCCAGATCGACCCGGCGGCGCTCGACACGCCGGAGGCGCGCCGCGCGGTGCTCGACCAGATGATCCAGCAGCGGCTGCTCTACGCCGAGGCGGCGAAGCGCCGGCTGTTCATGAGCCGCGACGCGGTGATCGAGGCGATCACGCGCGCGCCCGAGTTCCAGGAGAACGGCCAGTTCTCGCCGGCGCTCTACACCGCGTACCTGCAGAGCCGCGGCGTGAGCGATGCGCAGAACGTGGCGCTGCTGCAGACCGAGCTGCCCGTGTCCCGGCTGGCGGGCGCGGTGTCGGGCACGGCGATCGTGCCGACCTCGCTCGCCACGCGGCTCGCCGCCATCCAGTCGCAGAAGCGCGAGATCGCCGAGGCGCGCATCCCGGCGAAGCAGTTCCTCGACCAGGTGAAGATCGACGAGGCCAAGGTCAAGGAATACTACGAGGCGCACAAGGGCGAGTTCCGCACCCCGGAGCGGGTGCGCGCGCAATACGTCGTGCTCTCGGCGCAGGCGCTCGCGCGCCAGGCGCCGCCGAGCGAAGCCGAGATCCAGGCCGCGTACGACGCGCGCGCCGCCCAGTACAAGGTCGAGGAGCAGCGCCGCGCGAGCCATATCCTGGTGAAGGACAAGGCCGAGGCCGAGAAGCTGGCGGCCGAGGTGAAGAAGAACCCCCGCCGCTTCGCCGAGCTGGCGAAGAGCGCCTCGCAGGA
>DASVDO010000080.1:0-32895 GCA_036381055.1 Burkholderiales bacterium
GACATCGCCATGGCGCTGCGCACGCCGACCTCGGACGCCGAGAGCATCAAGATTCGCCACGGCGTGGCGCTGCGCCAGCTCGCCGACCCGAACCAGATGATCGAGGTGCCGGGCATCGGCGAGCGTGGCGCGCGCACGCTGTCGCGCCAGACGCTCGCCGAGGTGATCGAGCCCCGGGTCGAGGAGCTCTATTCGCTGGTGCAGCAGGTGCTGCGCGATTCGGGCTACGAGGAGCTGCTCTCCAGCGGCATCGTGCTCACCGGCGGCTCGTCGGTGATGCAGGGCATGGTCGAGCTCGGCGAGGAGATCTTCCACATGCCGGTGCGGGTCGGCGCGCCGCGCTATGCCGGCGGGCTCGCCGAGGTGGTGCGCACGCCGCGCTACGCGACGGCGGTCGGCCTGCTGCTGGAAGGCCGGGCGCAGCTGCAGCAGGGAAGGCTTTCACGCCAGGGCGGCTCGCTGCGGGCCGTGCTCGGGCGGATGCGCGAGTGGTTCCAGAAAAACTTCTGAAGGACAACAACGGCAAGGAGACAACAATATGTTCGAAATCGTAGACAACCAGGCGAGCGGCCCGATCATCAAGGTGATCGGCGTCGGCGGCGCAGGCGGCAACGCCGTCAATCACATGATCGAGCAGGGCGTGCAGGGCGTCGAGTTCGTCGCCATCAACACCGACGCCCAGGTGCTGTCGCGCAACCGCGCCGGCAACCTGATCCAGCTCGGCACCAGCGGCCTCGGCGCGGGCGCCAAGCCCGAGGAGGCGCGCGCCGTGGCGCTCGCCGAGCGCGACCGCATCGAGGAGGTGGTGGCCGGCGCGCACATGGTGTTCATCACCGCCGGCATGGGCGGCGGCACCGGCACCGGCGCGGCGCCGGTGATCGCCGAGGTGGCGCGCAGCCTGGGCATCCTCACCGTGGCGGTGGTCACCAAGCCGTTCACCTTCGAGGGCTCCAAGCGCATGAAGATCGCCGAGGCGGGGCTCGAGGCGCTCGCGCCGCACGTCGACTCGCTGATCGTGATCCTCAACGACCAGCTCGAGGAGGTGCTGGGCGAGGACGTCACGCAGGAGGACGCCTTCCGCGCCGCCGACGACGTGCTGAACAACGCGGTGGCCGGCATCGCCGAGATCATCAACAATCCCGGCCTGGTCAACGTCGACTTCCAGGACGTGCGCACCGTGATGTCCGAGCAGGGCATGGCGATGATGGGCTCGGCGAGCGCGAGCGGCATCGACCGGGCGCGCATCGCCGCCGAGCAGGCGATCGCCTGCCCGCTGCTCGAGGGCGTCAACCTGGCGGGCGCGCGCGGCGTGCTGGTCAACATCACCGCCTCGAAGGCGAGCCTCAAGCTGCGCGAGACCAAGGAGGTGATGAACATCGTGCGCACCTTCGCCGCCGAGGACGCGACCATCATCTACGGCGGCGTCTACGACGACACGCTCGCCGACGACCTGCGCGTGACCGTGGTCGCCACCGGGCTGGGCGCGCCGAGCGTCGCGCGGCAGCCCAAGCCGCAGCTCGTGCTGAACAACGTCGCCGCGCAGAAGACCGGCACGGACAACCTGCCCGGGCCGATCAACTACAACGAGCTCGACGCGGTGCCGGCGGTCATCCGCCGCAACCGCGCCTCGACCGTGGAGGCCCTGCAGCAGAGCGGCGTCGACAAGTACGACATCCCGGCATTTCTGCGCAAGCAGGCCGATTAGCGCAGGCCGTGGTGCGGGACGCTGCGCCCTTGCCGGCGGCGTCCCGCGCCCCGTCCTGTTAGACTTTGCGGCGCAACAAGAGCCACGATGCTCCGGCAACGCACCCTCAAATCCCTCGTCTCGGCTTCCGGCGTCGGCCTGCATACCGGCCAGAAGGCGCGCATCAGCCTGCGTCCGGCGCCGCCCGACACCGGCATCGTGTTCCGCCGCATCGACCTCGCATCGCCGGTCGACATCCCGGCGCGCGCCGACCTGGTGGGCGACACGCGGCTCGCCTCCTGCCTGGTGCGCGACGGCGCGAAGATCCACACCGTCGAGCACCTGATGTCGGCGCTCGGCGGCCTGGGCATCGACAACGCCTACGTCGACCTCGACGCGGCGGAAGTGCCGATCATGGACGGCAGCGCCTCGCCCTTCGTCCTGCTGATCCAGCAGGCGGGCATCGAGCAGCAGCCGGCGCCGAAGCGCTTCTGCAGGATCCGCAAGCCCGTCGAGGTGCACGAGGCGGACAAGTGGGCGCGCCTGGAGCCCTACGAAGGCTACAAGCTGTCGTTCTCCATCGAGTTCAAGCACCCGGTGATCGAGCGCTCGACCCAGGCGGTCGAGGTCGACTTCGCCGAGACCTCCTACCTCAAGGAGATCGCGCGCGCGCGCACCTTCGGCTTCATGCACGAGGTCGAGAACCTGCGCGAGAGCGGCCTGGCGCTGGGCGGCGGCCTCGACAACGCGGTGGTGCTCGACGAGTACCGCGTGCTCAACGCCGAGGGCCTGCGCTTCGCCGACGAGTTCATCCGGCACAAGCTGCTCGACGCCATCGGCGATCTCTATCTGCTCGGCCGGCCGCTGCTCGGCGCGTTCTCGGCGCACAAGTCCGGCCACGCGCTCAACAACCGCCTGCTGCGCGCCCTGCTCGCCGAGAAGGACGCGCTCGAGGTGGTGAGCTTCGAGCGCGCCGAAGAGGCGCCGGCGCGCGTCGCGCGCCTCGTCACCCAGTACGGTTAGCCGCGCGGCCTGCGCGCGGCGCGGCGCTGCAGCAAGCGCGCGAGCGCCTCGCGCGCCGGCGAAGGCCGCATCGCGTCGTGCAGCGCGCGCAGCGCTTGCAGCGCCGATGTGGAGAATTGCACGTCCCGGGGCGCCGGCGCGGCGGCGCGTGACCTCGTCGGTTGCACCCTCACGGAAACTGAATTAACCTGCCAGCGCCGTTCGGTAAGAAAGCGGGCGAGGGCCGGAGCGAGCAGCTTGAGCTTCGCCGCGGCGGCGGAGTTGGGCGCAGCGAGCGTCAGCTGCGAATCCCTGAAGTTGACGACACGGGCCTCGCCGCCGAGTTCGGCGGGCAAGAAGCGGTGAACGAGCCCGGAGAGCACGCGCAGGTCGTGCGCCTTGGCGAGCAGCGGTTGCAGCTCGCTTTGGGCGGAGAGGATGCGGTTGAGCTTCTCCGGGCGCACGGTGGCAGCGATGTGTTGGGAGGCGGCTTGCAGATTATCCTGATCCCCGACCGGCTGGCGAGAGCGAAGTCGGTCACGCTGGTGACGCGCCATCTCGTGGCTGGCGCGTTCCTGGCGCTGCTCGCCATGCTGGCGGGCACCGTCGGCCTGTACTGGCTGACGCTGCGCTACGCCATCGATCTGCCGATCCCGGCATTCCACAAGCTGGTGCTCGCCGCGCAGCAGGCGGAGGCGGAGCGCAGCCGCGCCTTCGTGCAGCAGAACCTGAGCGCGATGGCGGTCAAGCTGGGCGAGATGCAGGCGCAGCTCACGCGGCTCGACGCGGTCGGCGAGCGCCTCACCGCGGTGGCCGGCATACGCGACGTCAAGCTCACCGGCACCCCGGGCCTGGGCGGCGCGACCACCACGCTGCCGCCGCAGAACCTCTCGCTCGGCGAGTTCAACGAGAAGCTGCTCGCGCTGTCGCGGCAGATCGAGAACCGCAACGACACGCTGAGCGTGCTCGAGGCGCAGCTCTTCGAGCAGGCGCTGAAGAAGAAGATGATGCCGACCATGCTGCCGGTCGCGTCGCCCTACAACGCGTCGTCGTTCGGGCGGCGCATCGACCCGTTCACCGGCCAGATGGCGATGCACGAAGGCATCGACTTCCTCGCCGAGCTGGGCTCCGACGTGCGCGCGGCGGCGGCCGGGGTGGTGCAGTTCTCCGGCTTCCATCCGCAGTACGGCTACATGATCGACATCGATCACGGCAACGACCTCGTCACCCGCTACGCCCATCTGTCGAAGCTGTTTGTCAAGGAAGGCGACGTCGTGCAGCGGGGACGGCGCATCGCCCTGTCGGGCAGCACCGGCCGCTCCACCGGGCCGCACCTGCACTTCGAGGTGCGCTTCCGCGGCGTGGCGCAGAACCCGGCCAAGTTCCTGCACATCACGCGGCCGGCGCGGCACGTCGCAGCGCGCGACAAGTAGCCGCCGTTTCCGGCTAGAATCCTTCGTTTTGCAAGGGCCTGCAGGCGGGCCGCGCCCGCCTCGTCCCGCATGATGGTCAAAACTCTGCAATCGCTTCGCGGCGTGGCCGAAGCGCTCTGGCGGCTGCCCACCCGCGTGTTCGGCAGCCGCAACGAGCGCCTGCTCAAGCAGTATCGCCGCGTCGTCGAGGCGATCAACGCGCTCGAGCCGGCGATCGCCGCCCTCGACGACGCGGCGCTGCGCGCCAAGACCGACGAGCTGAGGAAGCGCCACGCCGACGGCGCGACGCTCGACGAGCTCCTGCCCGAGGCGTTCGCGGTGGTGCGCGAGGCGGCCAAGCGCACGCTGCGCATGCGCCACTTCGACGTGCAGCTGATCGGCGGCATGGTGCTGCACGACGGCAAGATCGCCGAGATGAAGACCGGCGAGGGCAAGACGCTGGTCGCGACGCTGCCCGCCTACCTGAACGCCCTGACCGGCCGGGGCGTGCACATCGTGACGGTCAACGACTACCTGGCGCGGCGCGACGCCGAGTGGATGGGCCGGATCTACAACTTCCTCGGCCTGTCGGTGGGGGTGAACCTGCCGCACATGGACCCGGCGGACAAGCGCCGCGCCTACGCGGCCGACATCACCTACGGCACCAACAACGAGTTCGGCTTCGACTATCTGCGCGACAACATGGCGCTGCACGTCGAGGAGCGCTTCCAGCGCGGCCTGCACTACGCCATCGTCGACGAGGTGGACTCGATCCTGATCGACGAGGCGCGCACGCCGCTGATCATCTCCGGGCAGGCCGAGGACCGGACCGAGATCTACCGCAAGATGAACGAGGTGGCGCCGCTGCTGACGCGGCAGAAGGAGGAGAAGAAGCCCGACCAGCCCGAGCCGCCCGGCGACTTCTACGTCGACGAGAAGAACCACCAGATCGTGCTCTCCGAGGCCGGGCACGAGAAGGCCGAGCAGATCCTGGTCCGCGTCGGCCTGCTGCCCGAAGGCGCCAGCCTGTACGAGCCGGCGTACATCAACCTGGTGCACCAGCTCTACGCCGCGCTGCGCGCCCACCATCTGTTCCACCGCGACCAGCACTACGTGGTGCAGAACGGCGAGGTGATCATCGTCGACGAGTTCACCGGCCGGCTGATGGTCGGGCGCCGCTGGTCCGACGGCCTGCACCAGGCGGTGGAGGCCAAGGAAGGCGTGGCGATCCAGAACGAGAACCAGACGCTCGCCTCGATCACCTTCCAGAACTACTTCCGCATGTACGGCAAGCTCGCCGGCATGACCGGCACCGCCGACACCGAGGCCTACGAGTTCCAGGAGATCTACGGCCTGGAGACGGTGGTCATCCCGACCCACAAGCCGATGATCCGGGTCGACCGGCAGGACCAGGTGTACCGCACCGCCAAGGAGAAGTTCCAGGCGGTGATCAACGACATCCGCGACTGCTACGAGCGCGGCCAGCCGGTGCTGGTGGGCACCACCTCGATCGAGAACTCCGAGCTCCTGTCCCGGATGCTCAACAAGGAGAAGCTGCCGCACCAGGTGCTGAACGCCAAGCAGCACGAGCGCGAGGCGCAGATCGTGGCGCAGGCCGGGCGGCCGAAGATGATCACCATCGCCACCAACATGGCGGGCCGCGGCACCGACATCGTGCTCGGCGGCAACGTCGAGAAGCAGTGCGACTTCGTCGAGGCCGACCCCAACCTGTCGCCCGAGGAGAAGCGGCGGCGCATCGAGCAGCTGCGCGGCGAGTGGCAGGCGCTGCACGACCAGGTGGTCAAGGCGGGCGGCCTGCACATCATCGGCACCGAGCGCCACGAGTCGCGGCGCATCGACAACCAGCTGCGCGGCCGCTCGGGCCGCCAGGGGGACCCGGGCAGCTCGCGCTTCTACATGTCGCTCGAGGATCCGCTGCTGCGCATCTTCGCCGGCGACCGCATCAACCGCATCATGGTGATGCTGAAGATGCCCGAGGGCGAGGCGATCGAGCATCCCATGGTGACGCGCTCGATCGAGAGCGCGCAGCGCAAGGTCGAGGCGAGGAACTTCGACATCCGCAAGCAGCTGCTCGAGTACGACGACGTGGCGAACGACCAGCGCAAGACGATCTACGCGCTGAGGAACGAGCTGCTCGAGTCGAGCGACATTTCGGCGCGCATCGCCGAGCTGCGCGCCGGCGTGCTGCGCGACCTGTTCCGCACCTACGTTCCCGAGGACAGCGTCGAGGAGCAGTGGGACATCGCCGGGCTGGAGGCCGCCCTGAAGAGCGAGTTCAACCTCGAGCTGCCGGTGCGCGGCTGGCTGGAAGCCGAGCCCGAGCTGCACGACGAGACCCTGCTCGAGCGCATCGTGCAGCAGGCGCAGGCCGCCTACGACGCGAAGGTGCCGCCGGCGATCGCCGCGGGCGTGCGCCAGTACGAGCGCTACGTGATGCTGCAGATCCTCGACGCGCACTGGCGCGAGCACCTGGCGGCGCTCGACCACCTGCGCCAGGGCATCCACCTGCGCGGCTACGCGCAGAAGAACCCGAAGCAGGAGTACAAGCGCGAGGCGTTCGAGCTGTTCGGCGCGCTGCTCGAGTCGGTCAAGCTGGAAGTGATCAAGACGCTCACCGGCGTGCAGTACGCCGAGCGGCCGCCCGAGGTGGACGACCAGTCGCACGTCGAGAACGTCACGCCGCTGCACCCGGGCGAGGAGCCGGCGCTCGACTACGCCGCGGGCGGCAACGGCAACGGCGACGTCGCGCTCGCCGAGGCGGCGACCAAGAAGAAGGTGCGGCCGGTGGTACGCGCCACGCAGAAGGTGGGGCGCAACGATCCCTGCCCCTGCGGCTCGGGCAAGAAATACAAGCACTGCCACGGCAAATTGACGTAGATGGCGGTCAACCTCCCGCCCCCGGACCCGGCGGCGCTCGCGTCCGTGCCGGGGATCGAGCTCGGCGTCGCGATGGCCGGCATCCGCACGGCCGGGCGCAAGGACCTGCTGGTGATGCGCCTCGCGCCGGGCGCCGCGGTGGCGGGCGTCTTCACGCGCAACCGCTTCTGCGCCGCGCCGGTCGTGATCGCGCGCAAGCACGTGCGCAACGCCGTGCGCGCGCTGGTGGTCAACACCGGCAACGCCAACGCCGGCACCGGCGCCGACGGGCTGGCGCGCGCCATGGCGGTGTGCGAGGCGCTGGCCGGCCACCTCGGCTGCGAGCCGGGGCAGATCCTGCCCTTCTCGACCGGCGTGATCATGGAGCCGCTGCCCGCCGACAGGATCGTCGCCGCGCTGCCGCGCGCGCTGCTCAGCCAGGACGACTGGCGCTCGGCCGCCGAGGCGATCATGACCACCGACACGGTGCCGAAGGCCTACTCGCGCCGCGTGCGGCTCTCCGGCGGCACCGCGACCGTGACCGGCATCGCCAAGGGGGCGGGCATGATCCGGCCCGACATGGCGACCATGCTGGGCTTCGTCGCCAGCGACGCGCGCGTCGCGCCCGCGACGCTGCGCCGCATGGCGCAGCGGGTCGCCGACCGCAGCTTCAACTGCATCACCGTCGACGGCGACACGTCCACCAACGACGCGTTCGTGCTGATCGCCACCGCGCGCGGCCCGGCGGCTTCGGCGCGGCGCGACCTGCTGCGCCTGGAGGTCGCGCTGACCGACGTGGCGCGCCATCTCGCCCAGGCGATCGTGCGCGACGCCGAGGGCGCCACCAAGTTCGTCACCGTCGAGGTGGCGGGCGGACGCAGCGCCGACGAGTGCCGGCGCGTCGCCTACGCGATCGCCCAATCGCCGCTGGTCAAGACGGCGTTCTTCGCCTCCGATCCCAACCTGGGACGCATCCTCGCGGCGATCGGCTACGCCGGCGTCGCCGGCCTCGACGCGGGCCGCGTCGACCTCTATCTCGACGGCGTGCGCGTGGCGCGCGGCGGCGCGCGCGATCCGCATTACCGCGAGGAGGCGGCGGCCGCGGCGATGCGCAAGCCCGAGTTCACGGTGCGCGCGGTGCTGAACCGCGGCAAGGCGGCGGCGACGGTGTGGACTTGCGACCTGTCTTTCGACTACGTGAAAATCAACGCCGAGTATCGCTCGTAGGAAAGCGCGCTTGAGCAAGGAACTGGAACAGATCCTGAAGCGTCTGGAGCAGCTGCTGCCGCCGCCGGCGCCGCAGACCGACTGGTCGGCGAGCATCGCGTTCCGCTGGCGCGCGAGCGGCCGGCGCGGCATGGCCGGCGCGCTGCAGCCGGTGCGCCAGGTGCACCGCATCCGGCTCGCCGACCTGCGCGGCATCGACAAGCAGATCGAGCGGGTGGAGCAGAACACGCGCCAGTTCCTGGAGGGCCGGCCGGCGAACAACGTGCTGCTCACCGGCGCGCGCGGCACCGGCAAGTCCTCGATCGTCAAGGGGCTGCTCAACAAGTACGCGCGCCAGGGGCTGCGCCTCATCGAGGTGGAGAAGAACGACCTGGTCGACCTGCCGGGCATCGTCGACCAGGTCGCCGGACGGCCCGAGCGCTACATCGTGTTCTGCGACGACCTGAGCTTCCAGGGCGCCGAGGAGGGCTACATCGCGCTCAAGGTGGCGCTCGACGGCTCGGTGTCGACCACGTCCGAGAACATGCTCATCTACGCGACCTCCAACCGCCGCCACCTGATGCCCGAGTACATGGCGGAGAACCTCGAGACGCGCTACGTCGGCGACGAGATCCACCCCGGCGAGACGGTCGAGGAGAAGATCTCGCTCTCCGAGCGTTTCGGCCTCTGGGTGACGTTCTATCCCTTCGACCAGGACGAGTACCTGGCGATCGTCGCCCACTGGCTGAAGACGCTGGGCGTCAAGGACAGCGAAGCCGCGCGCGAGGAGGCGCTGCAGTGGTCGCTGCAGCGCGGCTCGCGCAGCGGGCGCGTCGCCTACCAGTTCGCGCGCGACTGGGCCGGACGCCATTCCAAGAAGAAATGAGGTGATCGAGGTCGTCGCCGCGGTGCTCGAGCGCCCGGACGGCACCTTCCTGCTCGCCCAGCGCCCGCCCGGCAAGGTCTACGCCGGCTACTGGGAGTTCCCGGGCGGCAAGGTCGAGCCCGGCGAGGCGCCGGCGGCGGCGCTGGCGCGCGAGCTGCACGAAGAGCTGGGCGTCGACGTGCTGCACGCCTATCCCTGGCTCGCGCGGGTCTACACCTATCCGCACGGCACGGTGCGGCTCAACTTCTTCCGCGTCAGCGACTGGCGCGGCGAGCCGCATCCGCGCGAGGATCAGGCGATCGCCTGGCAGAGCCGCGAGGCGCCGGAGGTCGCGCCGATGCTGCCGGCCAATGCGCCGGTGCTGGCGGCGCTCGCGCTGCCCCGCGAATACGCGATCACGGACGCCGCGCGCCTGGGCGTGGCGCCGATGCTCGAGCGCCTGGAGCGCCGGCTCGCCGCAGGGCTGAGGCTGCTCCAGGTGCGCGAGCCCTCGCTCGGCGAGCGGGACCGCGAGCGTTTTACCCGGCAGGCGATCGGCCTCGCGCACCGCTACGGCTGCAAGGTGCTCACCAAGGCGCCCTTTCCCGGCGCGGACGGCGTGCATTTCACGTCTGCCCGGCTCCTCGAACTCCGCGAGCGGCCGCAAGGCATGCTGGCCGCGGCCTCCTGCCACACCCGCGAAGAGCTGGAACGCGCGATGGCGCTCGGGCTCGACTTCGCGGTGGTCGGCCCGGTCCGGGAGAAGGCGGGCGCCGAGCCGCTCGGCTGGGCGCGCTTCGCCGACCTCGTGCGGGGGACGGGCATCCCGGTCTACGCGATCGGCGGGCTTCGCCCGGCCGACATGGAGCAGGCGTGGCGCCACGGCGCGCACGGCATCGCCATGATCCGCGGCAGCTGGGACTAGCGCTCGGGAGCCGGCGTCAGGGATTGCCGGCGGCGTCGTCCTCGGGTGTGCCGGGCTCGCCGGGCACGCGGTAGGTTTCCGAGGCCCAGGCGCCGAGGTCGATCATCTTGCAGCGCTCGCTGCAGAACGGGCGCCAGGGATTGTCCGGCGAGAACGGCGCCGGCTCGCCGCAGCGCGGGCAGGGGACTTGCCTTACAGGTTGCAAAACGTCAGCTCGAAGGGCACGTCCCACTCCGCGGTGCGCGTGCGCGAGTCCTCGGGCTGCTGCGACACGAAGCGGATGTTGAGCACGTACTTGTTGGCGCTGATCTCCGGCACGCACGGCATGTCCGGCGCGAGGCGCAGGCGCAGCATCTGCGCCGTCTTGCCGCCCAGCATCTGCTGGTAGGTGCCCTGCCCGGCGTTGAGCGTCTGCGGCCGGCCCGACTCGCGCAGGATGCGCAGGATGATCGCCGAGCCGTCGCGCAGCGGGTAGAGCGGGCTGGTCCACGCGGCAAGCTGCCCGGTCCTTTCCTCGGCGGCGCGGTGCAGCCAGTAATGGTAGGAGGGCAGGTCGAACTCGCAGGCGCCGCCCGGGATGCCGGTGCGCTGCTTGATCGACATCAGCCAGTCGTTCTCGCGCAGGTACTGGCCGATCTTGCCGGTCATCGAGAACAGCGCCGCCGCCGCCTGCTCGATGTCGCGCAGCACGCTCGTCAGCGCCTCCTCGGCGATGTCGGGGTTGTTGCGGAACGACAGCAGCACCTGCTTCTGCCGCTCCAGCTCCTGCAGCAGGTCGGACTTAAGATCGGCGCGGCTCGCCACCTCCAGAATCTCGAACAGCGTGAGCAGCGCCATGTGGTGATCGTGCGGATCGGTCCGCGCGATGAAGTGGCGCGAGCGCTCGAACAGGTCCTCCAGGCGGAGCAGCGTGCGGATGCGCTCGTTGAGGGGGTATTCGTACGTGATCAAACCGGGCCGATTCTGAGCGATTTGCGGCGCCCGTACAACTTAAGCCTGCCCGCGGCGCGCCAGCGCGACGTATTTGGCATGCAGCGCCTCCACCTGCGCGCGCAGCGCCGCCCGGTCTCCGCCGTTGTCGATCACGTCGTCGGCCGCGGCCAGCCGGTCCCGGCGCGACGCCTGGCTGCGCATGATGGCGCGCACCTCGTCGGCGGCCAGGCCGCTGCGCGCGCCGACGCGCTGCACCTGAAGGTGCTCGGGCACGTCCACCACCAGCACCCGGTCGACCCGCTCGCGGTAGCCGGGCGACTCGACCAGCAGCGGCACCACGTGCACCACGTAGGGCGCCTGCGCGGCGGCGATGCGCCGCTCCGACTCGGCGCGGATCATCGGATGCAGCAGGCGCTCGAGCGTTTCCCGGGCCGCGGGGTCGGCGAACACGCGCCGGCGCATCGCCTCGCGATCCATCGCGCCCGAGGGGGCCACGTAAGCATCGCCGAACAGCCGCCGCACGTGCGGCATCGCCGCGCCGCCGGCCGCGGTCAGCTCGTGCGCGATCTCGTCGGTGTCGACCACCGCGGCGCCCAGCCGGGCGAATTCCTCGGCGGCCGCGCTCTTGCCGCTACCGATGCCGCCGGTCAGGCCGACGACGAAGCGATCGCGCATCAGAGCCGCTGCAGGTACCAGCGCAGGAGCGGCCCGCCCCAGAACAGCGCGACGATGCCGGCGATCGCCAGGTAGGGCCCGAAGTGGAAGCGGAAGCCCGCCTCCCAGCGGCCGCGCGCGGCGAGCATCTGCAGGGCGCCGAAGAGGAGGCCGATGAAGGACGACAGCAGGATCACCAGCGGCAGCATCTTCCAGCCGAGGAAGGCGCCGACCGCGGCGTTCATCTTGAAGTCGCCGTAGCCCATGCCCTCCTTGCCGGTGGCGAGCTTGAACAGCCAGTACACCGCCCAGAGCGAGAGATACCCGGCGACGGCGCCGAGCAGCGCCTCGGGCAGGCTGACGAAGGCGTGCTGCCAGTTGAGCAGCAGGCCGATCCAGATGAGCGGCAGGGTCAGGTCGTCGGGCAGCAGGCCGGTCTCCTGGTCGATGAAGGCGAGCGCGATGGTGAACCAGATGAACAGCGTCGCGCCGAGCGCGGCGAGGCTCGCGCCGAAGCGCCACGCCGCGTAGCCGGCGCCGACGCCGGCGAGCAGCTCGACCAGCGGGTACTTGAGCGGGATGCGGCTGCCGCAGGCCGAGCACTTGCCGCGCAGCACGAGCCAGCTGACGAGCGGGATGTTTTCGTGCGCGGCGATGGCGTGGCCGCAGGCCGGGCAGCGCGAGCGCGGCACGGCGAGGTTGAACGGCGGCTCCTCGGCGGCCGGCTGGCCGGCGAGCGCCGCGCACTCGGCGCGCCACTCGCGCTCCAGCATCTTCGGCAGGCGGTGGATGACGACGTTGAGGAACGAGCCGACGAACAGCCCGAGCACGAGCGCCAGCCAGGGAAGCACCGCCGGCTGGGCGAGCCAGCCGAAAGCGCTCAAGAAGCGGGGGCGACCGCCGCCCCGCCCCCGCGCCCCCTTTCGCTCAAACCGCCTGGCCCATCTTGAAGATCGGCAGGTACATGGCGATCACCATGCCGCCGATCAGCGTGCCGAGCACCACCATGATCATCGGCTCCATCAGCGAGGAGAGCGCTTCCACCGCGTCGTCGACCTCCTGCTCGTAGAAGTCGGCCACCTTGGACAGCATGCCGTCCAGCGCGCCGGTCTCCTCGCCGATCGCGCACATCTGCAGCACCATCGGCGGGAACACGTTGACGTTCTGCATCGCCACGGTGAGCGACGTGCCGGTCGAGACCTCGGCCTGGATCTGCTTGGTGGCCTGCGCGTACACGTAGTTGCCCGCGGCGCCGCCCACCGAGTCGAGCGCCTCGACGAGCGGCACGCCGGCGGCGAACATGGTCGACAGCGTGCGCGTCCAGCGGGCGATCGCCGACTTGCGCACCAGGTCGCCGAACACCGGCAGCCTGAGCATCATGCGGTCCATGAAGATCTGCACGGCCAGCGAGCGCTTCCACGCCTCGAAGAAGCCGTAGATCGCCCCGCCGAGCACCGGGAAGATGATGTACCAGTTGGCGACGAACCAGTTCGAGATGGCGATGACGATCAGCGTCGGCGTCGGCAGGTCGGCGCCGAAGTTGGTGAACACCTCCTTGAACGCCGGGATGACGAAGATCATGATCACCGCGGTGATGATGAACGCCACGGCGATGATCGCGATCGGGTAGAACATCGCGCTCTTGATCTTCGACTTGATGGCGAGGATCTTCTCCTTGTAGGTCGCCAGGCGGTCGAGCAGCGACTCGAGAATGCCGGCCTGCTCGCCGGCCTGCACCAGGTTGCAGAACAGCGCGTCGAAGTAGAGCGGGAACTTGCGGAACGCCGAGGCGAGCGACGAGCCGGTCTCGACGTCGGTCTTGATCTCGCCGAGCAGCTTCTGTACCGCCGCGTTGGTCGATCCCTTGGAGACGATGTCGAAGGACTGCAGCAGCGGCACGCCGGCCTTCATCATGGTCGCCAGCTGGCGCGTGAACAGCGTGATGTCCTTCTCGGTGACCTTGCCGCCGCCGCGCCGGCGCTGCTTGCGCACCTTCTGCACCAGGATGCCCTGGCGGCGCAGCGTCGCGTTGACCGCGGTCTCGCTCGCGGCCTTGAGCTCGCCGCGGATGATCTTGCCGGCTTTGTCCTTGCCTTCCCAGGCAAAGATGAATTCCCTCGGCCCCTTGATGGCCGCTGCTGTTGCCATTGCCACTCCCTTTTCGCGCGCAGCCCGGTTGCTGCCTCTGCGCCGAGCATGATGCCCCCGGGCCCACATTTTGTAAAGCCTTAAGTTCCGCCTCTAAGCTTCTGATGGCTCTTTGTTTTCTACAACCGCAGCCGGCTTGAAAATGCGCACCGTCTTGATCGTCCGGCCCTGCGCGTGAACGATTTCCATCGGCACGCCGGCGATCTTGAGCGCCACGTCGGCCTCGGGAATGTCCTGCAGGTGCTCGACGATCAGCCCGTTCAGCGTCTTCGGCCCGTCGGTCGGCAGCGAGATGCCGAGCGCCCGGTTGACCTCGCGGATCGGCATCGCGCCTTCTGCGGTGGCGGTGCCCGAGGCGTCCCAGGCGAGCGGCGCCGCGCTCGGCAGCGAGGTGGTGAACTTGCCGATGATCTCCTCGATGATGTCCTCGAGCGTGACCAGCCCCATCAGCTCGCCGTACTCGTCGACCACCAGCGCCAGGCGCTCGCGGTTCTCCTGGAAGTACTGCATCTGCGCCAGCACCGAGGTGCTCGCCGGCACGAAGTAGGGCTCGTCGAGCACCGCGGCGAGCGCCGCCTCGTCGAGCGGCCCGGCGTGCAGCGCGGCGAGGATCTTGCGCAGGTGCAGGACGCCGGCGAGCTCGCCCTCGTGGTTGCGGAACACCGGCAGGCGCATGTGGTGGCTGGTGGCGAGCTGGCGCGACACCGTCTCCATGCCGTCCTCCAGGCACACCGACTCGATGCGCGCGCGCGGCACCATGATGTCCTGCACGGTGATCGCGCCGACGTCGAACAGGTTCATCAGGATCGAGAGGTGCTTCTTCGGCATGAAGTTCGAGTACTCGAGCAGGATGGTGCGGATCTCCTCGGGCGACATCTCGCCCTCGGCTTCGCGCCGGCGCAGCCGGAACAGCGCGAGCAGCAGCCGCAGCAGCGCGTCGGTGGAGACCGACAGCAGGTGCACGAACGGCGCCGAGAGCTTGCGCAGCCAGAGCATCGGGTAGGCTACGAAGCGCGCGATGCCCTCGGCGTTGTGCTGGCCGAGCCGCTTCGGCACCAGCTCGCCGACCACGATCGACACGTAGGTGATCACCACGACGATGCCCGCCGTGGCGATGATCGCGGCGCTCTTCGCCGGCAGCCCGAACGTCGCCTGCAGCCAGAGGCTGACGCGCTCGCCGAACAGCGCCTCGCCGACGATGCCGTTCAGCAGGCCGATCGAGGTGATGCCGATCTGGATGGTCGAGAGGAAGCGCGTCGGATCGGCGCTCACGCGCACGGCGGCGGCGGCGAGCGGATCGCCGCGCTTCGCCAGCGCCTCCAGGCGCGGGCGCCGCGCGGTGAGCAGCGCGACCTCGGCCATGGCGAACGCGCCGTTCAGCAGGATCAGGCCGGCGAGGATCAGCAGGTCCACGGCTCAGCCGCGGCGCAGCAGCACTTCGAGGACGAACGCCGTGCCGATGTTGGCGAGCAGCACCATGACGAAGCCGGCGACCGTCCAGCGCAGCGCGGTGCGACCGCGCCAGCCGCGCGCGAGCCGCCCCCACAGCAGCACGGCGAAGGTGAGCCAGGCCATCACCGCGAACACCGTCTCGTGGTTGAAGCGCATGGCGCGGCCGAACATCGACTCGGAGAGCGTCATGCCCGAGGCGAGCGTCAGGGTGAGCAGCACGAACGCCACGCCGACCAGGCGGAAGAACATGCGCTCGATGGTGAGCAGCGGGGGCAGGCTGGCCGTCGGGCCGTGCAGCGGGTCGCCGCGCGGCGCCTCGCCGGCGGCGCTCTTGCCGCCGCCCTTGCGGTGCAGCAGCCGCTCGGCGAGCGCCATCAGCACCGCGTGCAGCAGCGCCAGGGTGAACACGCTGTAGGCGACGATCGCCAGCGCGAGGTGGATCTTGAAGTCGCCGGAGGCCGCCGCGTCGAGCAGCCGGCCGGGGAACCACGCGGGCAGCAGCGCCGCCACCGCCGCCGCGCCGAGCACCAGCGGCTGCATGCCGGCGAGGCTGAAGAACAGGCTCTCCACCCAGTAGATCAGCACCGCCAGCCAGAGCATCGCCGAGAGCGCGAAGGCGAAGCCGAAGCGCAGCGCCGGCGCGCCGAAGATGCCCTGCGCGAGCAGCCACGCGTGCAGCGCGAGCGGCGCGAGGATTGCCAGCCGCTCGCCGGCGGTGAGCTCGGGGCGCGGCGCCGCGCCGCCGCCCCGCCAGCGCGAGCGCCAAAGGTGCCAGGCGAGCGCCGCGTACGCAGCGGACGCGATCGCGTGAATTACAATCAGGGGCACCTCCCCAGTTTACACCGCATGCTCGATACCCTCACCGCGCGGCTGGCGCGCATCGTCAAGCAGGTGCGCGGCGAAGCCCGGCTCACCGAGTCGAACATCCAGGAAGCGCTGCGCGAGGTGCGCGTCGCGCTGCTCGAGGCCGACGTGGCGCTGCCGGTGGTGAAGCACTTCGTCGACGCGGTGCGCGCCAAGGCGCTCGGCGCCGAGGTGGTCGGCAGCCTGACCCCCGGGCAGGCGCTGGTGGGCGTGGTGCATCGCGAGCTCACCGCGCTGATGGGCGAGGCGAACGCGCCGCTCGACCTGGCGGTGCAGCCGCCGGCGGTGATCCTGCTCGCCGGCCTGCAGGGCTCGGGCAAGACCACCACCGCCGGCAAGCTGGCGCTCGCGCTGCGCGAGGAGAAGAAGAAGGTGGGCCTCGTCTCCACCGACGTTTACCGCCCGGCGGCGATCGAGCAGCTCAAGACCGTCGCCGGCCAGGCCGGCGCCGACTTTGTCGCGTCATCTGCAAACCAGAAGCCCGTGGACATCGCGCGCGCCGCAGTGCAGTACGCGCGCACGCGCTACCTCGACGTGCTGATCGTCGACAGCGCGGGGCGGCTGGCGATCGACGAAGAGATGATGCGCGAGATCGCCGAGCTGCACGCGGCGCTCGCGCCGGCCGAGACGCTGTTCGTGGTCGACGCGATGCAGGGCCAGGACGCGGTGAACGTGGCGCGCGCCTTCAGCGAGCGCCTGCCGCTCACCGGCGTGATCCTCACCAAGCTCGACGGCGACGCGCGCGGCGGCGCGGCGCTCTCGGTGCGCCACGTCACCGGCAAGCCGATCAAGTTCGCCGGCACGGGCGAGAAGCTGACCGGCCTGGAAGCGTTCCATCCCGAGCGCATGGCGGCGCGCATCCTCGGCATGGGCGACATCGTGTCGCTGGTCGAGGAGGCGCACGCCAAGATCGACCTCGAGCAGGCGAAGCGCGTCGCCGAGAAGGTGAAGAAGGGCAAGGGTTTCGACCTCGAGGACTTCCGCCAGCAGATCGCGCAGATGAAGAAGATGGGCGGCGTCGCCGCGCTGATGGACAAGCTGCCGGCGCAGCTCGTCGGCCAGGTCGATCCGGCCCGGCTGCAGGACGACCGGCAGCTGCGCCGCATCGAGGGCATCATCAGCGCCATGACGCCGCAGGAGCGCGCGCGGCCCGAGATCATCAAGGCGTCGCGCAAGCGGCGCATCGCCGCGGGCGCCGGCGTGCCGGTGCAGGCGGTCAACCAGCTGCTCAATCAGTTCGAGCAGATGCAAAAGATGATGAAGATGATGAAGGGCGGCAACCTGCAGCGCATGATGCGCGGCATGAAGGGCATGCTCCCGGGCGTGCGCTGAGAAGCGCGCCGTCTCTCGCCGGAAACAGGCTTCCCCGGGAAGACGATTCGTCACGGCGCATTTCGTGGCGGATTACCGCAAGACGGTAGCGAAACATCCCGACTCGTAGCTAAGATGCCGACGTGAGCAGCCAGGCGAACGAGGTCGGACAGCAATCGAGCCGCACGCTGGTCTGCAGCGTGCTGTTCCTCGACATCGTCGGCTACTCGCGCCTCGGCGTCACGCAGCAGATCCGGCTCAAGGAGAGCTTCAACGCGGTGCTCGCCGCGGCGCTCGCCGACACGCCGGCCGCCGACCGGGTGGTGATCGACACCGGCGACGGCGCGGCGGTCACCTTCCTCGGCGACCCCGAGCGCGCGCTGTTCGCCGGCCTGGCGATCTTCGACAACGTCGGCGAAGTGCCGGTGCGCATGGGCATCAACCTCGGCCCGGTCTACGTGACGCAGGACATCAACGGCCGGGAGAACGTGATCGGCGACGGCATCAACGTCGCGCAGCGCATCATGTCGTTCGCGCAGCCCGGGCAGCTGCTCGTCTCGCGCTCGTTCTACGACGTGGTGCTGCTCATCTCGTCCGAGTACGGCACGCTGTTCCAGCCGGTCGGCGGCCGCACCGACAAGCACGAGCGCACGCACGAGGTGTTCTCGGTCAACCCGGCGGTGCGCGTCGGGCGCCGGGTGGCGCAGGTGCACGCGCGGCTGCGCGCCGAGCGGCCGCGCGAGGCGCCGCCGCGCGACGAGCCGGTGCGCATCTCGGACGCCGGCTCGCATTTCATCATCTCCGGCGGCACGCGCGAAGCCGTGGCGGCGACGCTGGCGCGGCTCGCCGCCGAGGGCGCCAAGGTGCTCGCCGAGCCGACGCGGGTCGGCGCGCGCTGGATCGCCACCTGCGAGAACCGCCGCGCGACGATGCGCGTCAACGTGGAGAAGCTCGGCCTGAAGACCCTGGTTTCCGGCCCGACGCGCGAGGCGGTCGAGGCCAAGGTGCGCGAGCTGCTGCAGTACGGCGCGCGCCTGGAGCAGGCGCCGGAGTGCGTGGACGGCGTGTGGACCGCCGTCTGCGAGTCGCTCGGCTAGGGCCGCGCCACCTCGGCCACGCCGCGCGTCTCGCCGATCGCCCGGCGCACCGCCGCGGCGCGCTCGGCGAAGGCGCGGCCCGCCTCGGCGTCGCCCGCCTGCGCCGCGGCGCGCGCGAGCTCGCTCAGGTCGGCGAGGATCTTGCGCGGGTCGGCGAGCGCGCGGTCCATCTCCAGCGCCTGCTCGAGCGAGGCGCGCGCCGCCGTCGGCGCGCCGGCCGCGAGGTGCGCGCGGCCGAGCGCGCGCAGCGCGTTCGCCGCTTCGACGCGGTCGCCGCGGCCGCGCGCGCGCTCGAGCGCCGCGCGGGCGTGCGCCTCGGCCTGCCCGGCGGCGCCTTGCGCGAGCGCGATCTCGGCCTGCACGTTGAGCAGCGTGGCCGCGTGCTCGCAGCGCCCGGCGCAGCGGCGCGCCGCGCGCGCCGCCATCTCGGCCGCCGCTGCCGGCCGCTCGAGCGCCAGCTCGACGATGGCGCGGCGCAGCTCCGCCTGCAGGCGGCGCGTCTCCGGGAAAGGCCGGCGCGTGTCCTCGACCACCACGTCGAGCACGCTGCGCGCCTCGGCGGTGCGGCCGAGGGCCTGGTAGAGCACCGACAGGTTGATGGCGCTCACGGCGATCGCGTCGGCGTCCTCCAGCGACACGGCGATGCGCAGCGCCTCGTCGTAGGCGAGCGCCGCGCCCGCCAGGTCGCCGGCGTGCGCGCGCGACGCGGCGCGCGCCTGCGTCTCGGCGAGCCGCCCCTGCGCGGCCGGCGGCTCGGGCGGCGGCGCGGCGGCGCAGGCCGCGCAGGCGAGCAGGGCGGCGAGCAGGACCGGCCGGGTCATCGGCGGTAGGCGTCGAAGCTGTCGATCGGCAGCAGCGTGTCGCCCGTTTCGCGGAACGAGCCGTTCAGCGGCCACACCCGCTTCGCGGCGCTGAACACCTCGCTCGCCTCGCGCGCCGCCGTCTCGCCGCGCTCGAGCACCGGCCCGACGCGCTGCAGCGTGACCTCGGCCTCGTGGCCGGTGCGGCGCAGCTGCTCGCTGGTGTCGCGCAGCGCGTGCAGCGTCTGCACCAGCTCGCGGGACAGTACCGGCACCGCCTGCTCGACGCTCGCCGCGGCGCGCTCGGCGCCCCGGCTCGCGCGCGCGGCGGCGCGCAGCGTGGCGCTCGCGTCGCGCTGCACCTCGGCGGTGGCGCGCCCCGCCTCCTCGAGCAGCGCGCGCAGCGCGCGGTGCGTGCGCGGCAGCTCGTCGATCTCGCGCCGCAGGCCGGCAAGCGTCTCGGAGACGTCCTGCCCGGACTGGCGCATCTGCGCGAGCACCTGGCGGATCTCGTTGAACGCCGGCACCGCCTGGCGCCGGAAGTCGTCGATGATCTCGGAGATGCCGCGCGTCGGCTCGAAGGCGATGCGCTCGTTGGCGGCGAGCGGCGCGCCGCTCGCCGAGGGGATGATCTCGATCACGCTCGCCCCCACCACGCCCGCCTCGCGCGCCAGGCGCGCGTGCGAGCCGTAGCGGATGTGCGGCAGGTAGTCGCTCATGATCGAGAGCTCCACGTCGACGCCGCCCTCGGCGAGCCGCATGTCGCTCACCGAGCCGACGGTGAGGCCGTAGAGCTTCACCGGCATGCCCTCGTTGATGCCGAGCGCGTTGGCGGTGACGAAGTGGATCGGCGAGCGCTTGACGAACCAGCCCTGCTTGTAGGCCACCAGGCCGAGGAAGGCGGCGACCAGCAGCAGCGCCACCAGCAGGAAGGCGTTCACCTTGAGCACCAGGCGCGAGAAGCGCACCGGCGGCGAGAACTTGGCGGCCATCAGTTTTCCTCCCGGCAATCGACGAACAGCACGGTCGCCTGCGGCAGCCGCGCGCGCAGCTCCTGCTCGAAGCGCGCCGCGCGCGCGCGCTCGTCGCGGCTCAGCCCGGCGGGCAGCGCGTCGATCACCGCGAGCGCCGGCTCCGCGGCGAGCAGGCGGATGAGCGCCGCGATCTTGCGCTCGAACGGCGTCAGCTCGTCGGGCAGCCGGGCGAGGAAGGCGCGCGGCTCGTGGCCGAACGCGCCGAGCACCTCGACGGCCAGCCCGGCCAGGCGCTCGAGCGAGGGCGCGCCGTGATACGCCGCGGCGAGCGAGACGTTCTCCCAGACGTTCAGGTTGGTGAGCAGGCCGACGATCGGCGAGAGCGCGGCGACGCGCCGGCGCAGGCGCTCGCGCGCCGCGCCGGCGAGCCCGGCGACCGGCTCGCCGAGGAGCTCCAGCTCCTCGCCCGGCTCGCACTTCGCCTTGAGCAGCGCGGTGACGAAGCGCGCCCGCGCGCGGTCGTCGGGCAGGTGCACGCGGCTCACCGCGCCGAGCGGCACGCCGACGTACAGGTCGCCCTGCGCGCTGCGGCGCAGGTAGGAGACGGCGAGGCCCGCCTCGCTCTTCATACCTTGGCCGTCACCAGGCCGAAGAACAGGATGCCGAACACCACGTAGGCGAACACGGCGTTGATCGTCAGGACCAGCATCGCGCTCTGCGTGACGGCGCGCGTCACCACCTTCGGCACGGCGTTCTGCGAGCGGTCGGGCGGGTTGAGGCCGTGGTAGCAGCAGCAGGTGGCGATGGCGAAGCCGAACAGCGCCGCCTTGAGCGTCGAGTAAAAGAAGTCCACCGGCGTGAACAGCTCGAACAGCCGCCCGGCGAGCTCGGTGAAGGAGGCGTCGATGATGAACGGGCTGAGCGCCAGGCCGCCCAGCACCGCCAGGCACTGGATGTACACGGTGAGCGCCAGCGTGGCGAGCATCGCCGCCGCGACGCGCGGCACCACCAGGTAGTCGAAGAGGTCGATGCCCAGGTAGCGCAGCGCGCGCGTCTGGCCGGAGACGCGCATCATCGCCACCTCGGCGGACATGGCGGTGCCGCTGCGCAGGATCACCACCACGGCGGCGGCGAGCGGCCCGACCTCGCGGAACACCACCAGCAGCAGGATCTTCACCGCCAGGTCGACGTCGGCGTCGAGGACATCCATGGTGATGGCGATGATCAGCACGCCCAGCGCGCAGGCGCGCAGCACCACGCCGGTCGCCGCGGTCACGCCGGTGAAGTAGACCTGGCGCAGGAACGACTCGCGCACCGGCGCGCGGCGCAGGCTGGCGAGCCGCGCGACGAACGCCGCCGACATGCGCACTCCCCCTTCGATTTCGCGCAGCGCCTGCAGCATCTTCCCTCCCGCGACTATTGTATAATCCGCGCCTTTTCGCAGTTCCCGGGAATTCTTCTTATGGTGGTGATTCGACTGCAGCGCGGCGGCGCGAACAAGCGCCCGTTCTACCATCTGGTGGTGGCGGACTCGCGGCGCGCGGCGTCCGGCAAGTTCCTCGAGCGCGTCGGCTTCTACGACCCCAAGGCGCCGCAGGGGCGCGAGGCGCTGCGCGTGAACCTCGAGCGGGTGAAGCACTGGGAGGGGCGCGGCGCGCAGCTTTCCGCGACCGCCCAGCGCCTCGTGAAGCAGTTTGCAAAAAAGGCCGCCTGATCGGCTGATCGCGATGGGCCGCGTGGCCGGAGCGTACGGCGTGCGCGGGTGGATCAAGGTGGCGCCGGAAGGCGGGGTGCGGGAGAGCCTCGCCGCGGCCGGCGAATGGTGGATCGGCGGGCGCGCCTACGCGGTGCGCGCCGCCAGGGCGCACGGCGCGACCCTGCTGGCGGGGCTCGCCGGGCTGGAGAGCCGCGAGGCCGCCGAGCGGCTGAAGGGCGAGACGGTGAGCGTGCGGCGCGACGCGCTGCCGCCGCCGGGAGAAGGGCATTACTACCTCGACGACCTGATCGGGCTCGAGGTGGTGAACGGGCAGGGTGAGCGTCTGGGCGTCGTGCAGCGGTTCTTTTCCAACGGCGCGCAGGACGTGATGGAAGTGGTCGGGGCACGCACGCATCTCGTGCCCTGGGTGAGCGCGCTGGTCAGGCAGGTGGATCTGCCCGGCGGGCGCATCACCGTGGAATGGGGGGCGGACTGGTGATCCGCTTCGACGTGGTGACGCTGTTCCCCGAGATGTTCTCGGCGATCACGGAGAGCGGCATCACTGCCCGCGCGCTGCAGGCGGGGCTGTGGCGGCTGCAGACGTGGAATCCGCGCGATTTCACGACCGACAGCTACCGGACGGTCGACGACCGTCCGTACGGCGGCGGGCCGGGCATGGTGATGCTCGCCGAGCCGCTGGAGAAGGCGCTGGACGCGGCGCAGGCCGCGGGCGGGGGGCGGGTGCTGTACCTCTCGCCGCAGGGCAGGAAGCTGGACCAGCGCAGGGTGCTGGCGCTCTCGCGCGAGGGCGCCCTCACCCTGCTGTGCGGCAGGTACGAGGGCGTCGACGAGCGGCTGCTCGAGCGGCGCGTCGACGAGGAGCTCTCGCTCGGCGACTTCGTGCTCTCGGGCGGAGAGCTGGCGGCGATGGCGCTCATCGACGCCTGCGTGCGGCAGCTGCCGGGCGCGCTCGGCGACGAGCGCTCGGCGCTCGAGGAGTCGTTCGCCGACGGGCTGCTCGACTGCCCGCACTACACGCGGCCGGAACGCTGGCCGCCGGGCGAGGACGGGCGCCGGGTGCCGCCGGTGCTGCTGTCGGGCCACCACGCCGAGATCCGGCGCTGGCGGCTGAAGCAGGCGCTGGGGCGCACCTGGCTGAGGCGGCCCGAGCTGCTGCAGGCGCGCGGCATGAGCGAGGAAGAGGCGAAGTTGCTGGCGGAGTTCCAGGACGAATATAGGACAATGGGCAGGAGCTGACGATGGACCTGATCAAGACGCTGGAGCAGGAAGAGATCAAGCGGCTGGGGAAGCACATCCCCGACTTCTCGCCCGGCGACACCGTGCTGGTGAACGTGAACGTGGTGGAAGGCGAGCGCAAGCGCGTGCAGGCCTTCGAGGGCATGGTGATCGCCAAGCGCAACCGCGGCCTCAACTCGTCGTTCATCGTGCGCAAGATCTCCTCGGGCGAGGGCGTCGAGCGCACCTTCCAGACCTACTCGCCGCTCATCGCCTCGATCGAGGTGAAGCGCAAGGGCGAGGTGCGGCGCGCCAAGCTCTATTACCTGCGCGGCCGCTCGGGCAAGTCGGCGCGGATCCGGGAGAAGATCGGCGAAGGCAGCGAGAAGATCGGCGAGGGCGGCGACAAGCTCGCCGAAAGCAGCGAGAAGATCGGCGAGGGCGCGCCCGGCGAGGCCGGCTCGCAGGCGTAGCGCGGGCGTAAAATCGGGCCATGCGCCGCGAAGCCGCCGCCGTCAGCCCGATCACCGAGATCATCGCGGCGCTGCGCGCCGGCGAGATCGTCGTCCTGGTGGACGACGAGGACCGCGAGAACGAGGGCGACCTGGTGTTCGCGGCCGACTTCGTCACCCCGGAGAAGATCAACTTCCTCGCCCGGCACGGGCGCGGCCTGATCTGCATGCCGATCACCCGGGCGCACGCCGAGCGGCTGGGGCTCAAGCCCATGGTGGCCAACAACCGCTCGCGGCACGGCACCAACTTCACCGTTTCCATCGAGGCCGCCGAAGGCATCGCCACCGGCATCTCGGCGCACGACCGCGCGCTCACCATCAAGGTGGCCGCCTCGCCGGACGCGCGCCCCGAGGACATCGTGCAGCCCGGCCACGTGTTCCCGCTGGTGGCGCAGCCGGGCGGCGTGCTGGTGCGCGCCGGCCACACCGAGGCGTGCTGCGACCTGGCGCGCCTCGCCGGCCTCACGCCGGCCGCCGTGCTGTGCGAGATCATGCGCGACGACGGGACGATGGCGCGCCTGCCCGACCTGGTGCACTTCGCCGCCGAGCACCGGCTGAAGATCGGCAGCATCGCCGACCTGATCGAGTACCGCAGCCGCCACGAGTCGCTGGTGCAGCGCACGCTCGAGCGCGACATCGACACGGCGTGGGGCCGCTTCCGCCTGGTCGCCTTCCGCGACCTGGCGCTCGGCGCGGTGCATCTCGCGCTGGTGCTCGGCCGCTACGCGCGCGAGGAGGAGGTGCTGGTGCGGGTGCACGAGCCGCTCTCGGTGATCGACCTGCTCGACGCCGGCGCCGGCACGCACTCCTGGGGCGTGGGCGAGGCGCTGGCGGCGATCCGCGACGCGGGACGCGGCGTGATGGTGCTGCTCAACTGCACGCAGAGCGCCGAGGCGCTGGCGGCGCGGCTCGCGCAGAGCCGCGAGGCCGCGCCGCAGGGCCGGCGCAGCGCCGAGCTGCGCCTGTATGGCATCGGCGCGCAGATCCTGCGCGAGCTCGGGGTCGGCCGCATGAAGCTGATGGCGGCGCCGCGCAAGATGCCCAGCATGGCGGGCTTCGGCCTGGAAGTCACCGGCTACGTCACGCGCTAGAGGGCGCCGTGCGCCTGGGCATCGTCGCCAGCCGGTTCAACGAGGCGCTCGCCGCGCAGCTGCTCGAGCGCGCGCGGCGCGAAGCCGAGCGCCTCGGCGTGGCGGCGTCGGTGGTGCAGGTGCCCGGCGCGCTGGAGATCCCGCTCGCGCTGCAATGGCTCGCGCAAAGCGGCCGCTTCGCCGCCCTGGTGGCGATCGGCGCGGTGATCCGCGGCGAGACCTTCCATTTCGAGGTGGTGGCGAGCGAGTCGGCGCGCGGCGTGATGGACGTGTCGCTGCAGTTCGGCGTGCCGGTCGCGAACGGCATCCTCACCACCGAGGACGAGGCGCAGGCCGAGGCGCGGCTCGACAAGGGCGCCGAGGCGGTGCGCGTCGCGGTCGAGATGGCCCGCCTGCGGGAGTCGCTCGGTGAAGCGCGCTAGGCGCCGCTCGCGCGAGAGCGCCCTGCAGGCGCTCTACGCCTGGCAGCTCTCCGGCGTCGACCCGCTCGAGGCGGTGGCGGGCCTGGAGGAGAGCGGCGAGGCCGACCGCGCGTTCGCCGAGCGGCTGGTGCGCGGCGTGCGCGAGCGCGTCGCCGAGCTCGAGCGCCTGATCGCGCCGCACCTCGACCGGGAGCCGGCGCGGCTCTCGCCGGTGGAGCGCGCCATCCTGTACATCGGCACCTTCGAGCTCGCCGCGCATCCCGAGACGCCGTTCAAGGTGGTGCTGAACGAGGCGATCGAGCTCGGCAAGAGCTTCGGCGGGGCCGAGGGCCACCGCTTCGTCAACGGCGTGCTCCAGAAGGTCGCCGCGCAGCTGCGCCCGGAGGAAGTGGCGCGCGCGCGCAAGATCGCCTGAACGAGTTCGAGCTGATCCGCCGCTTCTTCGAGCGGCCCCTCGCCAGCGCGGTCAACGCGCTGGGCGACGACTGCGTGCTGCTGCGGCCGAACGCCGGCCTCGAGCTCGCGCTCACCACCGACATGCTGGTCGAAGGCCGCCACTTCGCGCGCGACGCCGACCCGCGCCAGCTCGGCCACAAGGCGCTGGCGGTCAACCTTTCCGACCTCGCGGCGATGGGCGCCGCGCCGCGCTGGGCGCTGCTCTCGATCGGCCTGCCCTCGGCCGACGAGCGCTGGCTGGAGGCGTTCTCGGCGGGCCTGTTCGCGCTCGCCGCGCGCTTCGGCGTCGAGCTGATCGGCGGCGACACCACGCGCGCCGACACGCGCGTGCTCAACATCGTCGCGCTCGGCGAGGTGCCGGCCGGCGTGGCGCTCTACCGCTCGGGGGCGCGCGCCGGCGACGACATCTGGGTGTCGGGCGAGCTGGGCGGCGCGGCGCTCGCGCTGCGCCGCCCGGACATCGCCGAGACCGCCAGGCGCCTGCACGAGCCGGAGCCGCGCGTCGAGCTGGGCGAGCGCCTGCGCGGCATCGCGCACGCGGCGATCGACGTGTCGGACGGGCTGGTCGGCGACCTCGGCCACATCGTCGAGCGCTCGCGGCTCGGCGCGCAGGTCGAGTACGCGCGCGTGCCGCGCCCGGCGGTGTTCGCGCGGCTGAACGACCCGGCGCTCGAGCGCGACTGCGTGCTCTCCGGCGGCGACGACTACGAGCTCGTCTTCACCGCCGCGCCGGCGCAGCGGCCCGCGCTCGAGGCGCTCGAGCGCGAGCTCGGCCTGCCGCTCACGCGCATCGGCGCCATGCGCGCCGGCCCGGCGACGCTCGAAGTGCACGACGCCGGCGGCCGGCCGCTGCCGCTGCGGCGCGGCTTCGACCATTTCGCGTGAGCGCCGCCTTCGTCTTCTCGCACCCGGCGCACGCCATCGCCCTGGGCTTCGGCGCGGGGCTCGCGCCGCGCGCGCCCGGCACCGCCGGCACGCTCGCCGCCTGGGCGATCGGCGCGGCGGCGCTCGCCTACCTGCCGGCGGCGCTGCTCCTTGCGGCGACGCCGGTGCTGTTCCTCGCCGGCATCTGGGCGTGCGGCGTCACCGGGCGCGACCTCGGCGCGGCCGACCACGGCGCGATGGTGTGGGACGAGATCGTGGCGTTCCTCGCCGTGCTGGCGGTGCTGCCGCGCGAGCTCGCCTGGCAGGCCGCCGCGTTCGTCCTGTTCCGCGGCTTCGACATCGCCAAGCCGCCGCCGATCCGCGCGCTCGAGCGGCGGCTGCACGGCGGCTTCGGCGTGATGCTCGACGACCTGCTCGCCGCGGCCTACACGCTGCTCGTGCTGGCGCTCTTCAAGCGGCTCGTCCTGTGATCGCGCTCGCCGAATCGCTCGGCAGGCGGCTGAAGGCGAAGGGCGCGCTGCTGGTGACCGCCGAGTCGTGCACCGGCGGCTGGGCGGCGCAGGCGGTGACCGCGGTCGCCGGCGCCTCCGACTGGTTCGAGCGCGGCTTCGTCACCTATTCGAACGACGCCAAGGCCGAGCTGCTCGGCGTGCGGCGCGAGACGCTCGAGCGGCACGGCGCGGTGAGCGAGGAGACGGCGCGCGAGATGGCGCTCGGCGCGCTGGCGAACAGCCGCGGCACGCTGGCGCTGGCGATCACCGGCGTCGCCGGCCCGGGCGGCGGCAGCCCCGGCAAGCCGGTCGGCACGGTGTGCTTCGCCTGGGCGGCGCGCGGTGCTGCGGTGCGCAGCGAGACGCGCCATTTCCAGGGCGACCGCGAGGCGGTGCGCCGCCAGTCGGTCGAGCGGGCGCTCGAGGGCGCGCTCGAGCATCTTGACGGCGGCTGAAGCGCGCCCAACATAGCGCCATGGCCGGTATTCGCAGCGCCGCGGTCGCGGGCCTGTTCTATCCGGGCGAGCGGCGGGCGCTCGCCGCCGAGGTGGAGGCGCTGCTCGCGGCGAGCGGCGAGCCGGCGCCGCGCCTGGGCTTTCCCAAGGCGCTGATCGTCCCGCACGCCGGCTACGTGTACTCCGGACCGGTCGCGGCGCGCGCCTACGACGAGCTCGCCGCGGCACGCGGCGCGGTGCGCCGCGTGGTGCTGCTCGGCCCGGTGCACCGCGTCCCGGTGCGCGGCCTCGCCGTGCCAAGCGCGCGCGCCTTCGCGACGCCGCTCGGCACGATCCCGATCGACGCCGAGGCGCTCGCCGCGGCGCGCGCGCTGCCGCAGGTGGTGCAGAGCGACGCGGCGCACGCGCTCGAGCACTCGCTGGAGGTACAGCTCCCGTTCCTGCAGAAGCAGCTGGGCGAGTTCGCGCTCGCGCCGTTCGCCGTCGGCGCGGCGAGCGTCCAGGAAGTGGCCGAGGTGATCGAGCGGCTGTGGGGCGGCCGCGAGACGCTGGTCGTGATCTCCACCGACCTCTCGCACTACCACTCCTATCCCGAGGCGCGGCGCATCGACGGCGCCACCGTGTCGCGCATCGCGCAGCTCGCCACCGACCTCGACCACGAGGAAGCGTGCGGCGCGACGCCGCTCAACGGCCTGCTCGCCGTCGCCCGGCGCAGGGCGCTGGCGGTGCGCCTGCTCGCCGCGTGCAACTCGGGCGATACCGCGGGCGGCAAGGACCGCGTGGTCGGCTACTCGGCGTTCGCGCTCGACGAGCCGGCGTCCAGCGTGTCGCTCGCCGCGGCCGGGCCGGTGCTGCTCGGTGCGGCGCGCGGCGCGATAGAAGCGCGGCTTTTCGGCGCCGCGGCAAGCGCCGATGCGCCGTGGCTGTCGCAGCCGGGCGCGACCTTCGTCACCGTGATGCGCGAGGGCGCGCTGCGCGGCTGCATCGGCAGCCTGCAGGCGACGCGCGCGCTGGGCGTCGACGTCGCCGACAACGCGCTCGGCGCGGCGTTCCGCGACCCGCGCTTCCCCGCGATGCGCGCCGACGAGTGGCCGCGCTGCCGCGTCGAGGTATCGCTGCTCTCGGCGCCCAAGACGCTCGCCTTCGCCGACGAGGACGATCTGCTGGCGCAGCTCGTGCCGGGCGAGGACGGGGTGATCCTCGAGGCGGAGGGCCGGCGCGCCACCTTCCTGCCGCAGGTCTGGGAAGGGCTGCCCGACAAGCGGCGCTTCCTGCGCGAGCTCGCGCGCAAGGCCGGGCTGCCCGACGACGTGCGCCTCGCGCGCTGCCGGGTGTCGCGCTACCGGGTCGCGAAATGGCGGGAATGAGCAATCCGGCGCGCTGGTGGCACCGGCTCGACGACGGGCGGGTGCAGTGCGACCTCTGTCCGCGCGACTGCCGGCTGCACGAGGGGCAGCGCGGCCTGTGCTTCGTGCGCAAGCGCGAGGCCGACCGCATGGTGCTCACCACCTACGGCCGCTCGTCGGGCTTCTGCATCGACCCGATCGAGAAGAAGCCGCTCAACCACTTCTATCCCGGCTCGAGCGTGCTGTCGTTCGGCACGGCGGGCTGCAACCTGGCGTGCAAGTTCTGCCAGAACTGGGACATCTCGAAGTCGCGCGAGATGGACCGGCTGCAGGACCAAGCCGCGCCGCAGGCGATCGCCGACGCCGCGCTGCGCCTGGGGTGCAAGTCGGTGGCCTTCACCTACAACGACCCGGTGATCTTCGCCGAGTACGCCATGGACATCGCCGATGCCTGCCACGAGCGCGGGGCGAAGACCGTCGCCGTCACCGCCGGCTACATGCACGATGCGCCGCGGCGCGAGTTCTACGCCAAGATGGACGCGGCCAACGTCGACCTCAAGGCCTTCACCGACGAGTTCTACTTCAAGGTGTGCGGCGGCCGGCTGCAGCCGGTGCTCGACACGCTCGTCTACCTGGTGAAGGAGACGGATGTCTGGACCGAGATCACGACGCTCCTTATCCCGGGCAAGAACGACTCGGACGAGGAGATCCGCGCCGAGTGCCGGTGGATCCGGCGCAACCTCGGCCCGGACGTGCCGCTGCACTTCACCGCCTTCCATCCCGACTGGAAGATGGACGACGTGCCGCCGACGCCCGCGGCGACGCTCAGCCGCGCGCGCGAGATCGCGCGCCTCGAGGGGCTGCGCTACGTCTACACGGGCAACGTGCACGACCGCGCGGGCGGCTCGACCTACTGCCCGTCGTGCGAGGAGACGGTGATCGAGCGCGACTGGTACCGCATCGGCGAATACCGGCTGACCGAGACCGGCGCCTGCCGGGCCTGCGGAGCGAAGATCGCCGGCCGCTTCGGCGCCTTCGCGCGCCCGTTCGGGCCGCGCCGCATCCCGGTGCGTCTTGCCGCCTGATCGACTAGCATCTCGCAATAACAACAAACCGGAGGAGCGGCCGCATGAGAGCGCCGGCCGTCGTCGCAGCCCTGAGCCTGGCGGCGTGCGCCGCGCCGCCGGCCGTCCCGCCCCAGCCGCCGGCCGCCGCGCCGGCAGCCGCCGCGCCGGCAGCCGCCGCGCCAGTGGCCGCGGAGCCGCCGGCGGCCGAGCCGCCTGAGGCCGCGCCCGCACCGCGAGTGGTCTTCACGCTCGAGGACTACAAGCGCCGCTTCGCCGGGCGCATCGTCGCCTCCGGCGCCAAGACCTTCCACGAGGCGCTGCCGCCGGCGATGAAATCGATCGTGGTGCTGTACATCCGGGTCGACCGGCACGGCCATCCGCTGCGCGTCGCCGTGTTCCGCTCCAACGGCGACCGCCTGCTCGAGGAGCGCGCCGTGGCGAGCGTGATCGGCGCGATGCCGCTGCCGGCGCCGCCCGACGCCCTGCTCGACGACACCGACTCGCTCAGCTTCCTCGAGACGTTTCTCTTCCGCGACGACGGGCTTTTCCGGGTGCGCAGCCTCGTGCCGTGAAGCCGTTCTCGGATGCGGCCGAGCGCAACCGCGAGCCGATCCTCGCCGTCCTGAAACGGGTGCTCGCGCGCAGCGCGCGCGTGCTCGAGATCGGCTCGGGCACCGGCCAGCACGCCGCGTACTTCGCTCGAGCGCTGCCGCACCTCACGTGGCAGGCGAGCGACGTCGCGGAGAACCTGCCGGACATCCGCCAATGGATCGCCGAGCCGCCGCCGCTCGAGCTCGACGTCGACCGCCCTTTTCCGCCGGTCGCCGCCGACGCCGCTTTCACCGCGAACACCTGCCACATCATGTCGTGGCCGCAGGTCGAGCGCATGTTCGCCGGGGTCGCCGCGCTGCTGCCCGCCGGCGGCGTGTTCGCCGTCTACGGGCCGTTCCACTACGGCGGCAGGCCGACCTCGCAGAGCAACGCGCGCTTCGACGCGATGCTGCGCGCGCGCGATCCGGCGAGCGGCGTGCGCGACTTCGAGGCGGTGTGCGCGCTTGCGCAACGCCACGGCCTGGGGTTAGAAGAGGACAATCCGATGCCGGCCAACAACCGGCTGCTCGTCTTCAGGAAACGTCCATGAGCGAACGCTTCGACGCCATCGTCATCGGCGCAGGACAGGCCGCCCCCGCGCTGTGCGCGCGCCTCGACCGGGAAGGGCTGAAGACCGCGCTCGTCGAGCGCAAGCTCCTCGGCGGCACCTGCGTCAATACCGGCTGCATTCCGACCAAGACCCTGATCGCCAGCGCCCGGGCGATGCACCTCGCGCGGCGCGGCGCCGAGTTCGGTTTCAGGGGCAAGGACGTCGCCGCCGACATGCGCGCCGTGAAGCGGCGCATGGACCAGGTCGTGCAGCAGTCCTCCGGCGGCCTGCGCAAGTGGCTCGCCGGGATGAAGAACGTCACGCTGCTGCGCGGCCACGCGCGCTTCGTCGGCCCGCGCCGCGTGGCGGTGAAGCGCCGCGTCCTCGAGGCCGAGCGCGTGTTCGTCAACGTCGGCGCGCGCGCCGCCGTGCCCGACATGCCGGGCGTGAAGGAGGCGCCGTTCCTCACCAACAGCACGATGATGGACGTCGACTTCCTGCCGCGGCACCTGATCATCGTCGGCGGCAGCTACATCGGCCTGGAGTTCGCGCAGATGTACCGCCGCTTCGGCTCCGAGGTGACGGTGGTCGAGCGCGCGCCGAAGCTCCTGCCGCGCGAGGACGACGACGTCGCGGCCGAGATCCGCGCCATCGTCGAGCGCGAGGGCGTGCGCATCCGCACCGACGCCGAGTGCATGGGGCTCAGGAAGAAGGGCAAGGGCGTCGCCGTCACGCTCGAATGCAAGCGCGGCAAGCCGCTCGCCGAGGGCACGCACGTGCTGCTCGCCGTCGGCCGCAAGCCGAACACCGACGACCTGGGCCTGGCGCAGGCGGGAATCGAAGCCGACGAGCGCGGCTACATCAAGGTCGACGACGAGTGCCGCACCAGCGCCGAAGGCGTCTGGGCGCTCGGCGAGTGCAACGGCAAGGGCGCCTTCACGCACACCTCCTACAACGACTACGAGATCGTCGCGGCGAATCTCTTCGACAACGAGAAGCGCCGAATCTCGGACCGCATCATGACCTACGCGCTCTTCATCGACCCGCCGCTCGGCCGTGCCGGCATGACTGAAGCCGAAGCACGCAAGACGGGGAAAAGAGTTTTAGTCGGAAAAATGCAAATGCGGCACGTCGGCCGCGCTCGCGAAGCGGGCGAGACCCAGGGCTTCATGAAGGTGCTGGTCGACGCCGAGTCGAAGCTTCTCCTCGGCGCGGCGATCCTCGGTCTGAACGGCGACGAGGTGATCCATTCGCTGCTCGACGTGATGTACGCGAAGCGGCCGTACACCACTATCCAGCGCGCCATGCACATCCATCCGACCGTTTCCGAGCTGGTGCCGACGATGCTCGGCAACCTTAAGCCGTTAGACGCCTAGGTAGCGCTGCAGCACCTCGGGCTGGGCGCGGATCTCCGCCGCCGGCCCTTCGTGGACGATGTGGCCGTTGTTGAGGATGTAGACGCGGCTTGCGAGCGCGAGCGTCGCGGCGATGTTCTGCTCGACCAGCACGATGGTCTGGCCGGCGGCGGCGAGGGCGCGGCAGGCGTCGACCAGGCTGCGCACGATCGCCGGCGCGAGGCCCTCGAAAGGCTCGTCGAGCAGCACGATCTTCGGGTCGCGGATCAGCGCCCGCGCGATGGCGAGCATCTGCTGCTCGCCGCCGGAAAGGTCGGTGCCGCGGCTCGTGCGACGCTCGCGCAGGCGCGGGAACATCTCGTAGATGCGCTCGAGCGGCCAGCGCTTGGGCGCGGTGAGGCCGGCGAGCACCAGGTTCTCCTCGACGTTCAGGCTGCCGAAGATGCGCCGGTCCTCGTGCACCAGCTGCATGCCGGCGCGCGCGATGGCGTGGCTCTTGCGGCCGGCGATCTCCTCGCCGTCGAGGCGCACCGAGCCG
>DASVDO010000081.1:0-25864 GCA_036381055.1 Burkholderiales bacterium
CATGGCCTCGCAGGCAAAGTAGGTTGCAGCTTCTTTTCGTCATCGACCCGCCGGAGTCGCTCAAGGCGTACAAGGACTCGAGCGTGGCGATGATGCGCGCGGCGCAGCGGCGCGGCCACGCGGTGTTCGCCTGCGAGGCGCGGCAGATCCACTGGCTGGGCGGCCGGGTCGCGGCGCTGGTGCAGCCGCTCGAGCTCGCCGACGACGACCACCACTGGTACCGCGGCGGCGAGCCGCAGACGCGCCGCCTCGCCGAGTTCGGCGCGGTGCTGATGCGCAAGGACCCGCCGTTCGACCTCGAGTACGTGGTGAGCACCTGGCTGCTCTCGGCGGCGGTGCGCGAGGGGGCGCGCGTGTTCAACGCGCCCGACGCGATCCGCGACCACAACGAGAAGGTGGCGATCGCCGAGTTCCCGCAGTTCGTGGTGCCGACGCTCGTGTCGCGCGAGCCCGAGCGCCTGCAGGCGTTCATCGACGAGCAGCGCGACGTGGTGGTGAAGCGCCTGGACGTGATGGGCGGCGAGAGCGTGTTCCGCGTGCGCGCCGACGACCCGAACCGCAACGTGATCGTCGAGATCATGTCGCAGGCGGCGACGCGCACCGTGATGGCGCAGCGCTACATCCCCGAGATCGCGCAGGGCGACAAGCGCGTGCTGCTGATCGACGGCGAGGCGGTGCCCTACTGCCTGGCGCGCATCCCGCGCCCGGGCGAGTCGCGCGGCAACCTGGCGGCCGGCGCGCGCGGCGAGGCGCAGCCGCTCAGCGCGCGGCACCGCGAGATCGCCGCGGCGCTCGGCCCGGCGCTCGCCCGGCGCGGCCTGCTGCTGGTCGGGCTGGACGTGATCGGCGACTGGCTGACCGAGATCAACGTCACCAGCCCGACCGGCTTCCGCGAGATCGCCGACCAGACCGGCTTCGACGTGGCCGGCCGGTTCCTCGAGGCGCTGGAGGCGAAGCTCGCATGATCGGCGTGCTGATCGTCACGCACGGCGAGATCGGCACCTCGCTGCTGAACAGCGCCAACCAGATCCTCGGCGAGGCGCAGGCGCAGGTGGCGACGCTCTCGGTGTGGCGCCACGACGATCCCGACGACCTGGTGCTGCGTGCCCGGGAGCTCCTCGAGCGCATCGACGCCGGCGAGGGCGTGCTGATCCTGACCGACATCTTCGGCGCGACGCCGGGCAACGTGGTGTCGCGGCTGCTCGACGACGGCCGCGTCGAGGGCGTGTCCGGGATCTCGCTGCCGATGCTGCTGCGCGTGCTGTCGGGCCGCAGCAAGCAGGGCAACCTGGCCGCGGCGGTGCAGCGCGCGCTCTCGGGCGGCGCCGAGGGCGTGGTGCACATGAACGCCGACCGCTGCCTGGACGGCGACTGAGCCGCGGCCCGACCATGCCGAGCGCCGACGCCGAGATCGTCAACAAGCTGGGGCTGCACGCGCGCGCGGCGGCCAAGTTCACGCACGTCGCGAGCGGCTTCAAGAGCGAGATCTGGCTCTCGCGCGCCGGCCGCCGCGTCAACGCGAAGAGCATCATGGGGGTGATGATGCTCGCCGCCGGCCGCGGCAGCACGGTGCGCATCGAGGCCGAGGGGCCGGACGCCGAGGCGGCGCTCGCCGCGCTCACCCGGCTGGTGGCGGACAAGTTCGGCGAGGGCGAGTAGCTTGAACTTCGTCCTGCACGGCTACCCGGTCTCGAGCGGCATCACCGTGGGCCGCGCGCACCTCGTGTCGACCGCCCGGCTGGAGGTCGCGCACTACGAGGTGGCGGCCGCGCAGGTGGACGCCGAGATCGAGCGCTTCGACCGGGCGATGCGTGCCGCGCAGGCGGAGCTCGTGGCGCTGAAGGCGCACATCCCGCCCGATGCGCCCTCGGAGTTCGCCGCCTTCCTCGACCTGCACCGCATGATCCTCGACGACGCGGCGCTCTCCGAGGCGCCGCGCGAGCTGATCCGCAGCCGGCACGCCAACGCCGAGTGGGCGCTGGTGCAGCAGATGGAGCGGCTGGTCGAGCGCTTCGAGGAGATCGACGACCCGTACCTGCGCGAGCGCAAGGCCGACGTGCAGCAGGCGGTCGAGCGGGTGCTGAAGGCGCTGATGGGCGGCAAGGCGGCCGCCGAGCCGGCGGTGTCGGAGGAGCAGAAGCTGATCGTCGTCGCGCACGACCTGTCGCCCGCCGACATGATCCTCTTCAAGCGCCACCGCTACGGCGGCTTCGTCACCGACGTGGGCGGCGTCACCTCGCACACCGCGATCGTCGCGCGCTCGCTCGGCATCCCGGCGATCGTCGGCCTGCACCACGCGCGCCAGACGATCAGCGAGGGCGAGCTGCTGATCGTCGACGGCGAGCGCGGCCTGCTGGTGGTCAATCCCGACGCGGCGGTGCTCGCCGAGTACCGCAGCCGCCAGGCCGAGCTGAAGGCCGCCCGCGCGCGCCTGAAGCGCCTGAAGAAGACCCGCACCGCCACCGCCGACGGCACGCCGGTCGAGCTCTACGCCAACATCGAGCTGCCGCAGGACGCCGCCGAGGCGCTCGACGCGGGCGCCGAGGGCGTGGGGCTGTTCCGCACCGAGTTCATGTTCCTCAACCGCGCCGAGCTGCCCGGCGAGGACGAGCAGTTCGAGGCCTACCGGCAGGTGGCGCAGGCGATGGGCGGGCGCCCGGTGGTGCTGCGCACGCTCGACATCGGCGCCGACAAGGCGATCAACGGCGACGGCCACCTGATCACCAACCCGGCGATGGGCCTGCGCGCCATCCGCTTCTGCCTCGCCGAGCCGCAGATGTTCCTCACGCAGCTGCGCGCCATCCTGCGCGCCTCGCACTACGGCAAGGTGAAGGTGCTGCTGCCGATGGTGGCGCACGCGCACGAGATCGACCAGACGCTGGCGCTGATCAAGCTGGCGAAGCAGCAGCTCGACGAGCGCGGCCAGCCGTTCGACCGCGCCATCGAGGTGGGCGGCATGATCGAGATCCCGGCGGCGGCGCTGGCGCTGCCGATGTTCATGCGCCGCCTGAAGTTCCTGTCGATCGGCACCAACGACCTGATCCAGTACACGCTCGCCATCGACCGCACCGACGACGCGGTGGCGCACCTGTACGACCCGCTGCATCCCGCGGTGCTGACGCTGGTGGCCGGCACCATACAGACCGCGACGCGAGGCGGCATGCCCGTCGCCGTCTGCGGCGAGATGGCGGGCGACCTGCAGCTCACCCGGCTGCTGCTCGGCCTGGGGCTGCGCAACTTCTCGATGCACCCCTCGCAGCTCCTGCCGATCAAGGAACGCATCCTCTCGACCCGCCTCGGCGAGGTGCAGGCGCTCGCGCAGCGCGTGCTGCGCACCACCGACCCGATGAAGACCCGGGAGCTGCTCGACGAGCTGAATTCGTGAGCGGACCCCTCGCCGGCGTGCGGGTGCTCGACCTCACCACCGTGGTGATGGGGCCGTACGCGACGCAGATCCTGGGCGACTTCGGCGCCGACGTGATCAAGGTCGAGCCGCCCGCGGGCGACGTGATGCGCTACGCCTGGCCGTTCCGCAATCCCGGCATGGGGCACATCTTCCTCAACGCCAACCGCAACAAGCGCTCGGTGGTGCTCGACCTGAAGCGGCCGGCGGCACGCGAGGCCTGTCTCGCGATCGCCAGGACCTGCGACGTGCTGGTCTACAACATCCGGCCGCAGGCGATGGCGCGGCTCGGCCTGTCGTACGAGGACGTGAGGAACGTCAATCCGAAAATCATCTACGTCGGCTGCTTCGGCTACAGCCAGCGCGGCCCGTACGCCGCGAAGGCCGCCTACGACGACCTGATCCAGGGCGCGGCCGGCATCCCGGCGCTGCTCCAGCGCCAGGGCGCGGAGACGCCGCGCTACGCGCCGATCATCGTCGCCGACCGCTCGGTCGGCCAGCAGGTGGCGAGCGCGGTGAGCGCGGCGCTCTACTACCGCGAGAAGAGCGGCAAGGGCCAGCGCGTCGACGTGCCGATGTTCGAGCACCTGCTGCAGATCGTGCTCGGCGAGCATCTGGGCGGCTACACCTTCGAGCCGCAGCTCGGCGAGCCGGGCTACGCGCGCATGCTGGCGCCCGACCGCCGGCCCTACCCGACCCGGGACGGCTACGTGTGCGCGCTGATCTACAACGACAAGCAGTGGCGCGCTTTTTTCTCCGTGATTGGGAAACCGGAAAAGATAGCCGAGCCGGAATTCGCCACCCAGGAGGCCCGCAGCCGCAACTACGACCGCGCCTACGCCTTCGTCGCCGAGGAGCTGAAAAAGCGCACCGCCGCCGAGTGGCTGGAGGCGTTCGAGCGCGCCGACATCCCGGTGCAGCGCATGAACACGCTGGAGGACATCGTCGCCGACCCGCACCTCGCCGCGACCGGCTACTTCCGCACCGTCGAGCACCCCAGCGAGGGCACGATCCGCTCGATGGCGGTGCCCTCCGAGTGGTCCGAGTCGCCACCGCAGTACCGCCGCCACGCGCCGCGCCTCGGCGAGCATACCGCGGAGGTGCTGCGCGAGGTCGGCCTCGCGGAAGCGAGGATCGCCGAGCTGACGAAGCCGATATAATCCTGCGGCGCGCCGATTTGAGTCAGCTTGCGGGCGCGAAATAAATGCCGCTAAAGAGACCGTGAACGCTCCGCACGATCCCTCCTCCGTAGGCGCCGTCCAGGCGCAGACGGCGCATTTCGACCAGCCGATCCGCCTGAAGAGCGGCGCCGAGCTTCCCGCCTACGACATCGCCTACGAGACCTACGGCGAGCTGAACGCGGCGCGCTCGAACGCGGTGCTGGTGTGCCATGCCCTCAACGCGTCCCATCACGTTGCCGGGTTTTACGAGCATGAAAAGAACAATATCGGCTGGTGGGACAACCTGGTCGGCCCGGGCAAGCCGCTCGACACGCGTCGCTTCTTCGTCGTCGGCTCGAACTACCTCGGCAGCTGCTTCGGCTCCACCGGCCCGGCGTCGATCAACCCGGCGAGCGGCAAGCCCTGGGGCGCCGACTTCCCGGTGGTGACGGTCGAGGACTGGGTCGAGGCGCAGGCGCGGCTCGCCGACCGGCTGGGCATCGAGCGCTTCGCCGCCGTGATCGGCGGCTCGCTCGGCGCGATGCAGGCGCTGCAGTGGACGCTCTCCTACCCCGCGCGGGTGCGCCACGCGCTGGTCATCGCCGCCGCGGCGCGCCTCACGCCGCAGAACATCGCCTTCAACGAGGTGGCGCGCCAGGCGATCATGAGCGACCCCGACTTCCACGGCGGCCACTACTACGAAAAGGGCGTGGTGCCGGCGCGCGGGCTGCGCATCGCGCGCATGATCGGCCACATCACCTACCTGTCGGGCGAGGCGATGGCCGAGAAGTTCGGCCGCCTGCTGCGCCGCGGCGCGCCGGGGTTCGACTTCGACATCGACTTCGAGGTCGAGTCCTACCTGCGCTACCAGGGCGAGAAGTTCTCGAGCTACTTCGACGCCAATACCTACCTGCGCATCACCAAGGCGCTCGACTACTTCGACCCGGCAGCGGAGTACGGCGGCGACCTGTCACAGGCGCTCGCGCGCGCGCAGGCCGCCTTCCTGGTGGTGTCCTTCAAGTCCGACTGGCGCTTCCCGCCCGTGCGCTCGCGCGAGATCGTGCGCGCGCTGCTCGACAACCGGCGCATCGTCTCCTACCTCGAGATCGACGCGCCGGGCGGCCACGACGCGTTCCTGCTCGACGACCCGCGCTACCACAACGCGCTGCGCGCCTACTTCGCGAACATCGAGCTGTGAGGGCGGATCTCGACGCGATCGTCAAATGGGTGGCACCGGGCGCGCGCGTGCTCGACCTGGGCTGCGGCAACGGCGAGCTGCTGCGCACGCTCTGGGAGGCGCGCCAGGCGCCGGGCTACGGGGTGGAGATCGACGACGCCGCGGTGCTCGCCTGCGTCGAGAACGACGTCAACGTGCTGCAGGTGGATCTGGAGAGCGGGCTGTCGCTCTTCGCCGACGGCTCGTTCGACTGCGTGATCCTGTCCGAGACGCTGCAGGCCATCCACCGCACGGAGCTCTTGATGCGCGAGATGCTGCGCGTCGGCCGCGAGGCGATCGTCAGCTTTCCCAACTTCGGCCACCTGAGCGCGCGCCTGCAGGTGGCGCTCGGCCGCATGCCGGTGTCGCCGGCGCTGCCCTACGAGTGGTACGAGACGCCCAACGTGCACCACTGCACGATCCGCGATTTCGAGGACCTGTGCCGGCGCCTCGGCGTGCGCATCCGCGAGCGCCTGGTGCTGCACGAGGGACGGCCGGTGACCTTCCTGCCCAACCTGCTCGGCAGCATCGCCGTGTACCGCTGCTCGGCGTAGCGCGCTAGGCGGGCTCGCGGCCGGCCGAGCCGGCCGGCAGGTCGGCGAGGCCCGAGCGCATCATGAGCCAGAACAGCAGCACGCCGGGAAGCGCGACCGCGGTGGTGAGCAGGTAGAAGTTGACGTAGCCGATCGCCTGGATCAGCGCGCCGGCGCTGGTGCCGGTGAGCACGCGGCCGGCGATGCTGGCGAGCGCCGAGAGCAGCGCGTACTGGCTCGCGGTGAAGCGCAGGTTGCACAGCGCCGACAGGTAGGCGACCACGGTGACCCCGCCGATGCCGCTCGCGAAGTTCTCGAACCCGACGGCCGCCGCCATGCCGAGGTTGCTGTGGCCGGCGGCCGCCAGCGCGGCGAAGCTGAAGTTCGACACCGCCATCAGCACCAGGCTCGCCAGCACCGAGCGCTTCATGCCGAGCCGCGCGTACAGCACGCCGCCGACGAACACGCCGGCGAGCAGCGCCGCGAAGCCCACGCCCACGTCGTAGAACGCCACCTCGTCGTTGCTGAAGCCGAGGTCCTGGAACAGCAGCCGCAGCGACAGGTTGGCGAGCGTGTCGCCGATCTTGTGGATCAGCACGAACAGCAGCACCACCGCCGCGCCTTGGCGGCGCAGGAACTCGACGAGCGGGCCGAAGTAGGCAAGCACCGCCTCGAGCAGGCCGCGCGGCGGCGCAGGCTCGCGGTGGCGCCTGGGCTCGCCCATCAGCACGCCGACCAGCATCGCCGGCAGCGCGAACGCGGCGCAGGCGAGGTACGCGGCGCTCCAGCCGAGGCGCGTGGCGAGCACCAGCGCGAGAGCGCCCGCCGCCGCGGCGCCGATGCGCCAGCCGTACTGCGACATGCCCGAGCCGACGCCGAGCTGGCGCGGCTCGAGCAGCTCGATGCGGTAGGCGTCGATGATGATGTCGAAGGTCGCGCCGGCGAAGCCGACGGCGAGCGCCGCCGCCGCCACCCAGGGGAGCTGCGTCTGCGGGTCGGCGAAGCCGAGCCACGCCACGGCGCCCATCACCAGCACGCCGGCGAGCCACAGCCAGCTGCGCCGCTGGCCGAAGCGGCCGAGCAGCGGCAGCCGGACGTGGTCGACGAGCGGCGCCCAGAGGAACTTGAAGTTGTAGGCGAGGAAGGTGAGCGCGAAGGCGGTCACCGCGCTCTTGCTCACGCCGTGCTGCGCGAGCCGCGTGGTGAGCGTCGCGCCGATCATCGAGAAGGCGAAGCCCGACGAGACGCCGAGCGCGAGCGCCGCGAGCGGCGCCGGCTCGAGGTAGGCCTTCAGCCCCTCAGAACGGCCAGTCATAGTCGATCGTGAGCGGCGCATGGTCGGAGAAGCGCCGCCGCCGGTAGATCGACTCCCGGACGGCTTTCGCCGCGATGCCGGGCGTGGCGATCTGGTAGTCGATGCGCCAGCCGACGTTGTTCTGCCACGCCCGGCCGCGGTTCGACCACCAGGTGTACTGCCCGGGGCGCTCGTTCAGGCGCCGGAACACGTCGACGTAGCCCAGCTCGTCGAACACGCGCGTGAGCCACGCGCGCTCCTCCGGCAGGAAGCCCGGGTTCTTCTGGTTCGAGCGCCAGTTGCGCAGGTCGATCTCGCGGTGCGCGATGTTCCAGTCGCCGCACAGCACCACCTCGTCGCCCCGCTCGCGCAGCGCGCGCAGGTGGCCGAGGAAACGCCTGAGGAAGCGCATCTTGGAGGCCTGCCGGTGCGGCCCGGCGGAACCCGAGGGCAGGTAGACCGAGATCACCCACAGCCTGCCGAAGCGCGCCTCGACGTAGCGCCCCTCGGCGTCGAACTCGCGGCTGGCGAAGCCCTGCCGCACCTCGTCGGGCGTGCGCCGCGCGAGCAGCGCCACGCCGCTGTAGCCGCGCTTGCGGGCGAAGGCGTAGCAGGCGCTGTAGGCCTTGAGGCCGTGCAGCTTCGCGTCGAGGTCGGCCTCGTGGCACTTCAGCTCCTGCAGGCACACCACGTCGGCGCGCTGCGCGGCGAGCCAGCGGAACAGGCCCTTGCGCGCCGCGGCGCGCACGCCGTTCACGTTGAGGGTGATTACGCGGATGGGAAGCTCGACACCCCGCCGTGGGCGGCCGACCACTCGGCGGGCGCGTGCAGGAATTTCTCGACCTCGGCGACCTGCCGGCTCTCCAGGTAGCCGCCCTTCTTCACCACGCCGAGCACGTCCCACCAGGTGGCGAGGTAGTGCAGCCGCACGCCCAGCTCGTCGAGCGTGCGCTTCGACTCGGGGAAGATGTCGTAGTAGAAATTGACGAACACGTGCTCGACCACCGCGCCCGCGTCGCGCAGCGCCTTGCAGAAGTTGATCTTCGAGCGCCCGTCGGTGGTCAGGTCCTCGACCAGCAGCGTGCGCGCGCCGGCGCGAATGTCGCCCTCGATCTGCGCGTTGCGGCCAAAGCCCTTCGCCTTCTTGCGCACGTACTGCATCGGCAGGCCGAGCCGGTCGGCGATCCACGCCGCATAGGGGATGCCCGCGGTCTCGCCGCCGGCGACCACGTCGAACTGCTCGAAGCCCGCGTCGCGCGCCAGCGTGGCGGTGGCGAAGTCGACCAGCTGCGTGCGGATGCGCGGATAAAAGATCAGCTTGCGGCAGTCGATGTAGACGGGGCTCGCCCAGCCGGACGTGAAGATGAACGGCTTGTCCTGGAAGAAAAGCACCGCCTTCACTTCGAGCAGCATGCGCGCCGTCAGCTCGGCGATCACGGCCTGGTCGGCGAAGTGCATGGGCGGCCGCGATTCTAGCGCAGGCCGGCGCGGTAGAATGGCGCCATTCGCATCTTGGGAGGCTGCCGATGATGCTCATAAGAACAGCCGTGCTCGGCGCCGCGCTCGCGCTCGCCGCACCGGCGGCGGCGCAGAAGGACGTGGTGACCTACCGCTGCGTCGGCGCGGACGGCAAGAAGTACTACTCCTCCACCATGCCGCGCCAGTGCATCGGACGCCCGGTCGAGCAGCTCAACCGCCAGGGCCTGGTGGTGCGGCGCATCGACCCGGAAGGCGAGGAGAAGGCGCGCGCCGAGAAGGAGGCGGCGCTCGCCAAGAAGCGCGAGCTCGAGGCCGAGCGGCGCGAGGAGCGGCGCCGCAACCAGGCGCTGCTCGCCACCTACACCAGCGAGAAGGACATCGAGGACGCGCGCGCCCGGGCGCTCGCCGGCAACCAGAAGGCGATCCGCGAAGTCGAGCAGCGCATCGAGGCGGCGCGCAAGAAGCGCGCCGGCTACGAGAAGGAGATGGAGTTCTACAAGGCGAGCGGCAAGCCCTCGGCCAAGCTCGCCGAGGACATCCACAACATCGACGTCGAGATCGAGGCGAACGAGCAGCTGCTCGCGGTGAAGCGCAAGGAGATCGAGCACATCAACGCGCGCTACGACGAGGACCGCCGGCGCTACCGGGAGCTGGTCGGCCGCCGCTAGCCGAGCCGGCGGCGCAGGATCTCGTTCACCTGCGCCGGGTTGGCCTTGCCGCGCGTCGCCTTCATCACCTGGCCGACCAGCGCGTTGAAGGCCTTCTCCCGGCCGGCGCGGTAGTCGGCGACCTGCTTGGCGTTGGCGGCGAGCACCTCGTCGACCAGCTTCTCGATCGCCTGCGCGTCGCTGATCTGGCGCAGGCCGCGCCGCTCGATGATCGCGTCGGCGTCGCCCTCGCCGGCCCACATCGCGTCGAACACCTCCTTCGCCATCTTGCCCGACAGCGTGCCGTCGGCGATGCGCCGCAGGAGCCGCGCCAGCGCCTCGGCCGGCACGCGCGAGGCGCCGATCTCGAGCCCCGACTCGTTGAGCGCCGCCGCGAGCGCCCCGGTCTGCCAGTTGGCGGCGAGCTTCGGCTCGACGCCCGAGGCGCGCACCAGCGCCTCGAAGTAGTCGGCGCTCGCGCGGCTCGCGGTGAGCAGCGCCGCGTCGTAGGCGGGCAGCGCGTACTGGGCGGCGAAGCGCTGGCGGCGCGCTTCCGGCAGCTCGGGCAGCTCGCTCCGGATCCTGGCGATCAGCTCGTCGCCGACCACCACCGGCAGGAGATCCGGGTCGGGGAAATAGCGGTAGTCCTGCGCGTCCTCCTTGGTGCGCATGGCGCGCGTCTCGCCGCGCTCCGGGTCGAAGAGCCGCGTCTCCTGCTCGATGCGCCCGCCCTCCTCGAGGATCTCGATCTGCCGGCGCGCCTCGAACTCGATCGCGCGCTCGAGGAAGCGGAAGGAGTTGAGGTTCTTGATCTCGCAGCGCGTGCCGAGCGCCGGCGCGCCGGCCTGGCGCACCGACACGTTGGCGTCGCAGCGGAACGAGCCTTCCTGCAGGTTGCCGTCGCAGATGCCGATCCACACCACCAGCGCGTGCAGCGCGCGCGCGTAGGCCACCGCCTCCTGCGCGCCGCGCAGGTCGGGCTCGGAGACGATCTCGAGCAGCGGCGTGCCGGCGCGGTTCAAGTCGATCCCGGTCATGCCGTGAAAGTCTTCGTGCAGCGACTTGCCGGCGTCCTCTTCGAGGTGAGCCCGGGTCAGACGGATCTCCTTTTCCGTGCTCCCGGAAAAAATCCTTAGGGAACCCCCTTGCACGATCGGCAGCTCGTACTGGCTGATCTGGTAGCCCTTCGGCAGGTCGGGATAGAAGTAGTTCTTGCGCGCGAACACCGAGCGGCGGTTGATGGTCGCGCCGACCGCCAGGCCGAAGCGCAGCGCGTGCTCGAGGGCCGCGCGGTTGAGCACCGGCAGCACGCCGGGCAGCGCGATGTCGACCGCCGAGGCCTGCGTGTTCGGCGCCGCGCCGAACGCGGTCGGCGCGCCCGAGAAGATCTTGCTGCGCGTGAGCAGCTGCACGTGCGTCTCGAGGCCGACCACGGTCTCCCAGCTCACCGCCTCACCTCCGCGCGGAAGGGCCGGCAGTTGCCGCGGCGGTCGACGAGCAGCGGCTCCAGGCGCGCCGGCGCCTCGCACTGCGCCTGGCAGCTCTCGGCGTTGACGCGCAGCGCCTCGCCGAGGTCGCGCAGGGTGACGCGGCAGCCGGGCGCGGCGAGCAGGATGCCGCCGCGCATCGGCTCCTGGACGAGGCCGGCGACGCGGCACGACTTGCCGGCGCGGCGGCTTTGCCAGGCGAAGGACTGCACGCGCCCGGCGCTCACCGCGTACTCGAGGGTCGCGCCGTCGTGCCGCCCGCCGAGCTCGCAGCGCACCGTGGCGCTGTAGCCCTCGAGCGAAGGGAAGTCCTCGCTGAACTCGAAGCGCTCGCGCTCCTGCCCGCCGGGCGCGTAGCGCGTGCCGCGGAAGCTGCCGTCGCGCCACACGCCGCGCAGCTCCGCGGTCGAGCCGCGGCCGAACAGGATCGGCGTATCGCCCTCGCGCAGCGTGGCGACGCCCAGCTCGGCGCTCGCCTCGCCCTCGACGAAGCGCCGCTGCAGGGTGGGCAGGATCACGTACTCGCCGGCGAGCTGCCAGCTCCGGTCGGGGTTGCGCGTCGCGTGCAGCGTGAGCAGCGCGGCACGGCTGCCGAGCTGGCCGATCATCTCGTGCGTGCCCGGCTCCTGCGCCGCGGCGGCGAGCGGCAGGGCGAGCAGGACGAGCGCTCTCGCGGCGGCGCTCATAGCGGGGTATGGCCCGGCACGCGCAGGTGCCAGTCGGTCGCCTGCTGGTAGCGGTGCGCGATGCCGAGCAGCCGCGCCTCGTCGAAGTGCCTGCCGGTGAGCTGCAGGCCGACCGGCAGGCCGCGCTCGTCGAAGCCGCAGGGGATCGACAGCGCCGGCAGGCCGGCGAGCGGCGCGACCACGGTGAAGATGTCGTTCAGGTACATCTGCACCGGGTCGGCGGCGTTGGCCCCCAGCTCGAAGGCGGTGCTCGGCGCGGTGGGTCCGAGGATCGCGTCGCAGCGCTCGAAGGCCGCGGCGAAGTCGCGCGCGATCAGCCGCCGCACCTTCTGCGCCTGCAGGTAGTAGGCATCGTAGTAGCCGTGCGAGAGGACATAGGTCCCGACCAGTATGCGGCGCTTCACCTCGGCGCCGAAGCCCTCGGCGCGCGTGCGCGCATACATGTCGGCGAGGTCGCGGTACTCGGCGGCGCGGTGGCCGTAGCGTACGCCGTCGAAGCGCGCGAGGTTCGACGACGCCTCGGCGGAGGCGACCACGTAGTACACCGGGATGCCGAGGCGCGAGCTGGGCAGCTCGAGCTCGACCAGGCGCGCACCCTCGCCTTCCAGCCAGCGCGCCGCCGCCGTCACGGCGGCGCGCACCGCCGGCGCGACGCCCTCGCCGAAGTATTCCTTCGGCAGGCCGATGCGCAGCCCTTTCAGCTCGAGCTGCAGCGCGCGGCCGTAGTCCTCGGCGGGGCGCTCGAGGCTGGTGGAATCGCGCTCGTCGAAGCCGGCCATGACGTTCATCAGCAGCGCGAGGTCGGCGGCGCTCTTCGCAATCGGCCCCGCCTGGTCGAGCGACGAGGCGAACGCGACGAGGCCATAGCGCGACACGCGGCCGTAGGTCGGCTTGAGCCCGCTCACGCCGCAATAGGCGGCGGGCTGGCGGATCGAGCCGCCGGTGTCGGTGCCGGTGGCGGCGGGCGCCATGCGCGCCGCCACCGCGGCGGCCGAGCCGCCGGAAGACCCGCCCGGCACGCGGGCCGGGTCCCAGGGATTGCGCACCGGGCCGAAGTACGACGTCTCGCTGGAGGAGCCCATCGCGAACTCGTCCATGTTGCACTTGCCGAGCAGCACCGCGCCGGCCGCGGCGAAGCGCTCGATGACGTGCGCGTCGTAAGGGCTCGTGTAGTTGGCGAGCATGCGCGAGCCGCAGGTGGTGCGCAGCCCCGTGGTGCAGAGGATGTCCTTGTGCGCCACCGGGATGCCGGTGAGCGGCCCGGCTTGCGCAGCGCCGGCCTTGCCCGCGCGCCGCTCGTCCGCGCGCCGGGCGTCGGCGAGCGCTCGCTCTTCGTCGACGGTTATGAAGGCGTTCAGCTCGCGGTCCAGGCGCGCGATGCGCTCGAGGCATGCGCGGGTCAGCTCGACCGACGAGAGCTCGCGCCTCGCGAGCCGCGCGCCGAGCTCGCCGAGCGTCGCGTTGAGGAGCTCAGTCACCTAGCTATTCAATGACTTTCGGCACCAGGTAGAGCCCCGCCTCGACGGCGGGAGCCACCGATTGGTAAAGCGCCCGGCGGTCCGGCTCGCTCGGCCGGTCCTCGCGCAGCCGCTGGCCCTGGGCAAAATGCGCATCGAGCGGGTGCGCCATCGGCTCGATGCCCGCGGTGTCCACGGCGCGCATCTGCCCGACGAGCTCGATCACGTCGTTAAGGCTGGCGAGCACCTGCGCCGATTCGTCCGGCGCGATGGCGATCCGGGCCAGCCGGGCGATGCGTGCGACGTCGTCGGGAGATAGCGACATTCGGACTAGGGAAGCCGCCGGTCGGACGGCTAATCAGCGCGAGCGGGCTTAGCGTATCATAGCGGCCGTTGCAAACGTGCCCCGGCGCGCTGCGCTAAGGCCGCGGATAGACAACGAAAAAGCGCGAACTCTAAAGGTCAAGGCCCTTGCCCATGCTCGGCTTCCTGCGCAGCTACTTCTCGAACGACCTCGCCATCGACCTGGGGACGGCGAATACCCTCATCTACGTCCGGGGCAAGGGCATCGTCCTGGACGAGCCCTCGGTCGTGGCGATCCGCCAGGAGGCCGGCCCGAACGGCAAGAAGACCATCCAGGCGGTCGGCAAGGAAGCGAAGCAGATGCTCGGCAAGACCCCCGGCAACATCATCGCCATCCGGCCGATGAAGGACGGGGTGATCGCCGACTTCACCGTCACCGAGCAGATGCTTAAGCAGTTCATCAAGAAGGTGCACGACAACAAGCTGTTCTCGCCCAGCCCGCGCATCATCATCTGCGTGCCCTGCGGCTCGACGCAGGTCGAGCGGCGCGCGATCCGCGAGAGCGCGATCGGCGCGGGCGCGGGCCAGGTCTACCTGATCGAGGAGCCCATGGCCGCGGCGATCGGCGCCGACCTGCCGGTGGCGGACGCGACCGGCTCGATGGTGGTCGACATCGGCGGCGGCACGACCGAGGTGGGGGTGATCTCGCTCGGCGGCATGGTGTACTCGGGCTCGGTGCGGGTCGGCGGCGACAAGTTCGACGAGGCGATCATCAACTACATCCGCCGCAACTACGGCATGCTGATCGGCGAGACCACCGCCGAGCTGATCAAGAAGGAAATCGGCTCCGCCTTCCCCGGCTCGGAAGTGCGCGAGATGGAAGTCAAGGGCCGCAACCTCGCGGAAGGCATTCCGCGCAGTTTCACCATCAGCTCCAACGAAATTCTCGAGGCGCTCACCGAGCCGCTGAACCAGATCGTGTCGGCGGTGAAGTCGGCGCTCGAGCAGACGCCGCCCGAGCTGGGCGCCGACATCGCCGAGAAGGGCATGGTGCTCACCGGCGGCGGCGCGCTGCTGCGCGACCTGGACCGTCTGCTCATGGAGGAGACCGGGCTGCCGGTCATCGTCGCCGACGATCCGCTCACCTGCGTGGTGCGCGGCTCGGGCAAGGCGCTCGAGAAGATGGAGCATTTCGGTCCGATCTTCACCAACGATTAAGAACCTGGGGGTGGACCAGACCCCCCCGCCCTTTTTCAAACGCGGGCCGGCGCCGCTGGTCCGGCTCTTCTTCTTCGCTTCGCTCTCGCTCGCGCTGCTGGTGATCGACGCGCGCTTCCGCTACGCCGAGGGGCTGCGCGCGTGGCTGGCGCTCGCCGCCTACCCCCTGCAGCGCGCCGCGACCGCGCCGATCGACCTCGCCGCGGCGCTCGGCGACTACCTGTCGACGCAGCGGCGGCTGGTGCAGGAGAACGAGGCGCTGCGCGCCTCGGCGCTCGCCAACGCCGAGAACGCGCAGCGCTACGCCGCGGCGCAGGCCGAGCTCGACGCGCTGCGCCGCCTGATCGGCTCGGCCGAGCGCCTGCCGGTGCAATCGATCGCCGCGGAAGTGGTCTATACCGGGCGCGACCCTTATGCGCACAAGATCTTCATCGACCGCGGCTCGGTGCATGGCGTGCAGCCGGGCAGCCCGGTCGCCGACGAGACCGGCGTGGTCGGCCAGGTGACGCGCGTGCATCCCCTGCTCTCCGAGGTGACGCTGCTCACCAACCAGGACCAGGCGATCCCGGTGCAGGTCCTGCGCAACGGGCTGCGCGCCATCGCCTTCGGCGGCGGCGCCTCGGGCATGCTCGAGCTGCGCTATATCGGCGCCAATGCCGAGATCCAGAATGGCGACGTGCTGGTGACCTCCGGTATCGACGGCACCTACCCGCCCGGGCTCGCGGTCGCCACGGTGGTGGCGATCGAGCGCGACCTCGAGCACAGCTTCGCGCGTGCGCTCTGCCGGCCGGCGGCGGGGGTCGACCGCGGACGCTACGTGCTGGTGCTCGGCAAGGCGTCGCGCCTGCCGCCGCGCCCCGAGGAGTCGCAGCCCGGCAAGGGGCGCCAGGAGAGGCCGCGCCGCAGCGCCAAGGACCGCGACGACAAGGCGCCGAGGCCCACCGGATGAGACCCGCCGCCTCGCAGATCCTGCTGCCGGTGCGGCTGAGCACCATCGTCGCCTCGTTCGTTGGCGCGCTGATCCTGAGCTTCCTGCCCTGGCCGGACCTGCGCGTGGTGCCGGACTTCGTCGCGCTGGTGCTGGTCTTCTGGTGCGTGCGCCAGCCGCGGCTGGTCGGGCTGGGCGTCGCCTGGTCGCTCGGCCTGCTGGTCGACGCGGGCAACGGCGTGCTGCTCGGCGAGCATGCGCTCGCCTATTCGCTCGCGGCGTTCGTCGCCATCTGGCTGTCGCGCCGCATCCTCTGGTTCGGGCCGGCGCTGCAGTCGCTGCACGTGGCGCTCATCCTGCTGATGGCGCAGGCCGCGCAGCTCGTGGTGCGCCTCGCCGCCGGCAGCCCGTTCCCGGGCTGGGCGCTGCTCGCCGGGCCGCTGATCGGCGCGGCGCTGTGGCCGGTGGTGACCTGGCTGCTGCTGCTGCCGCAGCGGCGGCCCGAGCGCGAGCCGGTGATCTGACGATGCTGAGAGCCGAGATCCGCAATTCCGAGCGCGAGCTGCACCAGTTCCAGGTGCGCATCGGCATCGCCGGCGCGGTGGTGCTGTTCGCCTTCGCGCTGCTCGCCGCGCGCTTCGTCTACCTGCAGGTGATCCAGCACGACGTCTACGAGGCGAAGGCCGAGGACAACCGCATCTCGATCGTCCCGGTGACGCCGAACCGCGGCCTGATCGTCGACCGCAACGGCGTGGTGATCGCGCGCAACTACTCGGGCTACACGCTGGAGATCTTCCCCGAGCGGGTGAAGGACCTCGAGGGCACCATCGACCGGCTGGCCGAGCTGGTCGACATCCAGCCGCGCGACCGCGCGCGCTTCCGCAAGCTGCTCGCCGAGACGCGCAACGCCGAGAGCCTGCCGATCCGCAGCCGGCTTTCCGACGAGGAAGTGGCGCGCTTCGCGGTGAACCGCTACCGCTTCGAGGGCGTGGAGATCAAGGCGCGGCTGTTCCGCCAGTACCCGTTCGGCGAGGTCGCCTCGCACGTGGTCGGCTACATGGGGCGCATCAACGAGGACGACCAGCGGCGCCTGGAAGAGCTCGACCTCGCGGCCAACTACCGCGGCACCGACTTCATCGGCAAGGCCGGCATCGAGGCGACCTACGAGCAGGAGCTGCACGGCACGACCGGCTTCGAGCAGGTCGAGATCGACGCCGCCGGACGCGGCATCCGCACCCTGTCGCGCACGCCCTCGCAGCCGGGCAACAACGTGACCCTCACGCTCGACATGCGGCTGCAGCAGGTCGCCGAGGCCGCCCTGGGCGAGCGGCGCGGCGCGATCGTGGCGGTCGACCCCTGGACCGGCGGCGTGTTGGCGCTGGTGTCCAAGCCGGGCTTCGACCCCAACCTGTTCGTCGACGGCATCGACCCGCAGTACTGGGCCGAGCTGAACGACTCGCCCGACAAGCCGCTCAACAACCGCGCCATCGCCGGCCTCTATCCGCCGGGCTCGACGCTCAAGCCGTTCATGGCGCTCGCGGCGCTCGAGACCGGCAAGCGCCGCCCCAGCTCGAGCATCGTCGACCCCGGCTACTTCGACTTCGGCGGGCGGCGCTTCCGCGACGACAAGGTGGGCGGCCACGGCGTGGTCGACCTGTACAAGTCGATCACCGAGTCCTGCGACACCTACTACTACCAGCTCGCCAACGACATGGGGATCGACGCGATCGCGCGCTTCCTCGGGCCGCTCGGCTTCGGCTCGCGCACCGGCATCGACCTCGCCGGCGAGGCGAGCGGCGTGCTGCCTTCGCCGGAATGGAAGATGCGCCGCTACCGGCGCCCCGAGCAGCAGCGCTGGTACGCCGGCGAGACCATCTCGATCGGCATCGGCCAGGGCTACAACGCCTACACCCCGGTGCAGCTCGCCTCGACGCTCGCCACGCTGCTGAACGGCGGCTCGATCTACAAGCTGCACCTGCTCGCGCACATCGACAACCCGCACACCGGCGAGCGCCGCGCGGTGCAGCCCGAGCTGCTCGGCCGCGTGGCGCTGCGCCCCGAAAACGTCGCCTTCATCAAGCGCGCCATGGCCGGCGTGGTCAAGGAAGGCACCGCGGCGCGCGCCTTCGACAAGGTCGGCTACACCGTGGGCGGCAAGACCGGCACGGCGCAGGTGGTGGCGATGAAGCAGAACGAGAAGTACGACGAGACCAAGGTGCACGAGCGCCACCGCGACCACTCGCTGTTCATCGCCTTCGCGCCGCTCGAGAGCCCGCGTATCGCGCTCGCCGTGGTGGTCGAGAACGGCGGCTTCGGCGCGCGCACCGCCGCGCCGATCGCGCGCACCGTGCTCGACTACTTCATGCTCGGCAAGACGCCGCCCGACCTGGCGGCGACGCCCGAGGACGAGGCGATCATCGACGGGACGGGCGACTGATGGAGCTCGCCCGCCTGCCGCTCGGCCGCATCGCCGCCCGCCTCGCCGAGGGCATCGACGGCACGCTGCTCGTGCTGCTGCTGTCGCTCTCGCTGCTCGGCCTGGCGGCGCTGTTCTCCGCGAGCTACGACATGCCCTCGCGGGTGGCGAGCCAGCTGGTCAACCTGACGCTCGCGCTGGCGGCGATGTGGCTGGTCGCGCAGGTGCCGCCGCAGACCATGATGCGCTTCGCCGTGCCGGCCTACCTGATCGGCCTGGCGCTGCTCGTCGCGGTGGCGCTGTTCGGCGACGTGGTGAACGGCGCGCGGCGCTGGCTGCACGTCGGCGTGACGCGCTTCCAGCCCTCCGAGATGATGAAGCTCGCGCTGCCGATGATGCTCGCCTGGTACTTCCACAAGCACGAGACGACGCTCAGGCTGCGCGATTTCGCCGTGGCGGCGCTGCTGCTCGGCGTGCCGGTCGGCCTGATCGTGCGCCAGCCCGACCTCGGCACCGCGTCCCTGGTCGGCGCGATCGGCTTCTACGTCATCTTCTTCGCCGGCATCTCCTGGCGCGTGCTCGGCACGATCGCCGCGCTCGGCGCCGCGGCGGCGTTCCCCCTCTGGAACATGCTGCACGGCTACCAGAAGCGGCGCATCATGATGCTGCTCGACCCGAGCCAGGACCCGCTCGGCGCCGGCTACCACATCATCCAGTCGACCATCGCGGTCGGCTCGGGCGGGCTGTCCGGCAAGGGCTGGCTGAACGGCACGCAGGCGCACCTCGAGTTCATCCCCGAGCGCCATACCGACTTCATCTTCGCCGTGTTCGCCGAGGAGTTCGGCCTGATCGGCAACCTGGTGCTGCTCACCCTGTACAGCCTCCTGATCGCGCGCGGGCTGATGATCGCCGCCAACGCCGCCACGGTGTTCGCGCGCCTGCTCGCCGCCTCGATCGCGCTGATGTACTTCACCTACGCGTTCGTCAACATGGGCATGGTGTCGGGCATCCTGCCGGTGGTCGGCGTACCGCTGCCGTTCCTCTCCTACGGCGGCACCGCGCTGCTGACGCTGTTCATCGGCGCCGGCATGCTGATGAGCGTGCACCGTCACCGCAAGCTGGTGCAGACCTAGCGCTCGCGCGGCGGCCGCGCCGCCTGCCGCGCGATCCACGCGGCGATCGCCTCGAGCACCCCCGGCGCCTCGCCGAGCGCCGGCAGCTGGCGGATCTCCATGCCCGGATAGCGCCGGCGCGAGCGCGCCACGCGCGCCGCGACGTCCCGGCGCAGGTGCCGGCCCCTCGCGAGAAAGAGCGGCACCACGCGCACGCGGGTCCGGCCGCGCGCCGCGACGCGCGCCATCGCCTCGTCGAAGCCCGGCGCGGCGAGCTCGAGGAAGGCGAGCTGCACCAGCACGCCGTCGAGCCGCGCCGCGAGGCGCCGCCGCAGCCGCTCAAAGGGCTTGCGCCACTGCGGATCGCGCGAGCCGTGCGCGAGCAGCAGCAGCGCATCGCGCCGTCCGTTCATAACGTTATGCCTCATATCGATAGCGCGACAAATTCGTTTCCCGCGTGCCCGGCCGCGGCTACGCTGCCCGGCCATCTTATATGTACGTTTACGACCAGATCGACCAGCGGCTGGTGGACGAGCGGGTGCGCCAGTTCCGCGACCAGACGCGGCGCTTCCTCGAAGGCAAGCTCTCCGAGGACGACTTCCGCGCGCTGCGGCTGCGCAACGGCCTGTACCTGCAGCGGCACGCGCCGATGCTGCGCATCGCCATCCCCTACGGCCTGCTGTCGAGCCGGCAGCTGCGCAAGCTGGCCGAGATCACCCGCAAGTACGACCGCGGCTACGGCCACTTCTCGACGCGGCAGAACCTGCAGCTCAACTGGCCGAAGCTCGAGCAGGTGCCGGACATCCTCGCCGAGCTCGCGACGGTGCAGCTGCATTCCATCCAGGCCTGCGGCAACGACATGCGCAACATCACCTCGGATCACTTCGCCGGCATCGCGCCCGACGAGGTGGTCGATGCCCGGGTCTGGTGCGAGCTGGTCCGCCAGTGGGCAATGCTGCACCCCGAGTTCAACTACCTGCCGCGCAAGTTCAAGATCGCCGTGAGCGGCGCGGCCGCGGACCGCGCGGCGGTGGCGTTCCACGACATCGGGCTGTACGCGCTGCGCGACGACGCGGGCGAGATCGGCTTTCGCGTGCTCGCGGGCGGCGGGCTCGGACGCACGCCGTCGATCGGCGTGACGGTGCGCGAGTTCCTGCCCTGGCGGCATCTGCTCACCTATCTCGAGGCGATCCTGCGCATCTACAACCGCTTCGGCCGGCGCGACAACCTCTGGAAGTCGCGCATCAAGATCCTGGTCCGCGACATGGGCGCGGAGCGCTTCCGCGCCGCGGTCGAGGCCGAGTGGGCGCACCTCGCCGACGCCCCTTCGACGCTCACCGAGGAGGAGCTGCGGCGCGTCGAGTCGCGCTTCACCCGGCCGGCGTACCTGAGCGGGCTCGCCGACGACACGCCCGAGTCGGCGTGGGCGGAGCCCGGCTTCACGGCCTGGCACCGGCGCAACGTGCACGCGCACAAGGTGCCCGGCTACGCCGCGGTGACGCTTTCGCTCAAGAAGACCGGCGTGCCGCCGGGCGACGTGACGGCGGAGCAGATGGACGCGATCGCCGAGCTCGCCGATCGCTACTCGTTCGGCGAGCTGCGCGTGACGCACGAGCAGAACCTGGTGCTGCCCGACGTGCGCCGGCTCGAGCTGCCGGCGCTCTGGCGTGCGGCGCGCTCGCTCGGCCTCGCCACGCCGAACGTCGGCCTGCTCACCAACGTCGTGTGCTGCCCGGGCGGCGACTTCTGCGCGCTCGCCAACGCCAAGTCCATCCCGGTCGCCGAGGCGATCCAGCGGCGCTTCGACGACCTCGATTACCTGCACGACATCGGCGAGGTCGACCTCAACATCTCGGGCTGCATCAACGCCTGCGGCCATCACCACATCGGCCACATCGGCATCCTCGGCGTCGACAAGAACGGCGAGGAGTGGTACCAGGTGGAGATCGGCGGCAACCAGGGCAGGACGCGGCCCGGCGACGGCGCGCCCGGCCCGTCGCTCGGCAAGGTGCTCGGCCCGTCGTTCGCGCGCGCCGACATTCCCGACGTCGTGGAGCGCCTGATCCGCTGCTACCTCGAGCAGCGCGACAGCGAAGCCGAGCGCTTCATCGACGTGGTGCAGCGCATCGGCGTCGAGCCGTTCAAGGAACGCGTCTATGGCGATCCTCATCAAGAACCGGCGCATCGTCGCGGACGGCTGGCGACTGCTTGACGCGCACGCCGCGGAGGCGGCGCTCGCCGACGGCGAATCGCTGCTGCTGCCGCTCGCGCTGTGGCTCGAGCGGCGCGACAGCCTGCCCGAGCGCCGGGCGCCGCTCGGCGTCTGGCTCGACAGCCACGAGGGGCCGGAAGCGATCGCCGCCGACGTCGCGCGCTTCCAGGTGATCGCGGTGAACTTCCCGAAGTACCAGGACGGGCGGGGCTATTCGACCGCGCGGCTGCTTCGCGAGCGCTACGGCTACCGCGGCGAGTTGCGCGCGATCGGCCAGGTCGCGCGCGATCACCTCTATTACATGGCGAGCTGCGGCTTCGACGCCTTCCTGCTGCGGGAGGGCGAGGACCCGCAGGCGGCGCTCGAGGCGTTCGACGACTTCAGCGAGGCCTACCAGGCCTCGCCGGCGCGCCCGCTGCCGCTGTTCCGCCGGCGCGCATGAGCCTGCCGGGCACGGTCTACCTCGTCGGCGCCGGACCGGGCGCGGCCGACCTTTTGACGCTGCGCGCCGCGCGGCTGCTCGGCGAGGCCGACATCGTGTTCCACGACGCGCTGGTGCCGGAGGAGATCCTGCGCCTCGCCGGCCGGGCGCGGCGCGTGGCGGTGGGCAAGCGCTCGGGCCGGCACTGCACCGAGCAGCGCTTCATCAACAAGCGGCTCGCCGACGCCGCGGCGCGCTACCGCGTGGTGGTGCGCCTGAAGGGCGGCGACCCGATGCTCTTCGGCCGCGCGCACGAGGAGATCGAGCACCTCGCGCGCGCCGGCATCGCCGTCGAGGTGGTGCCCGGCGTGACCGCGGCGCTGGCGGCGAGCGCCGCGCTCGGCGTCTCGCTCACCCGCCGCGGCGTCGCCCGCTCGGTGGCCTTCCTCACGCCGCGCGTCGGCGAGGGCGAGCGCGACAGCGACTGGGTGGCCGCGGCGCTGGCGGCCGATACGGTGGCCATCTACATGGGCGCCGGCGAGGCCGCGGCGATCCGCGACGCGCTCCTCGCCGGCGGCAAGCCCGCCGACACGCCGGTCGCCTGGGCGGAGAGCGCCTCGCTGCGCGATGCCGCGCTGCGCTACGGCAGCCTCGCGCGGCTGCCCGAGATGGCGGCGGCGGCGGGCGACGGCCCGAGCCTGATCCTGCTGGGCGAAGTGTTCCGCCGCGGGAGCGTCCGGCTAGAGGCCCTCGATGACGACGCGCTTGTCGCGTGACTTGAGGCCCGCGGCGATGCGCACCGCGCGTCGCGCGACGCCGTAGTGCTCCGCCAGGAACTCGATCAGCGCCTCGTTGGCGCGGTTCTCGACCGCCGGCGCGGCGAGGCGGATCTTGACGCGGCCGCCGTGCTGCCCGGCGAACTCGCTTTTGCGCGCCCCCGGCTGGACGTGCACCTCGAGGATCACAGCACCCCCGCCGCGGCGCGCAGGTACTCGAGCGGGATAAGCAGCACGTAGAGGATGATGATCAGCACCATCGGCGAGAGGTCGACGTTCGCCACCAGGGGCACGTAGCGGCGCAGCGGCCGCAGGAACGGCCGCGTCACCATGTCGAGCAGCGGCTCGATCGGCGCGTCCGGGTTTATCCAGGTGATCGCCACGTGCACGATCACCGCGAACACCAGGATGTAGACGCTGTAGCGCAGCAAGTCGACCGCGGCCACCGCGGCGAGCGCCGCCACGCCGGCCTCGCGCCCGGCGATCGCGAGCAGCAGCCACAGCGCCACCGCCTGGAAGAGCCACGCGAGGACGAGCGTCGCGAGGTCGAGGCCCGCCACGCTCGGGATCACGCGCCGCGCCGGCATCACCGCCCAGCTGGTCAGCGCGAGCACGAACTGGCCGACCGGGTTGCGGAACGGCACGCGCAGCCACTGGAAGTGGAAGCGCACCAGCAGCAGGAAGACCAGGAAGGTCGCCACGGTGTCGATCAGGAAGGCCGCGATCTGCGAGAGCATGTCAGTCCTTCCCCAGCCGCTCGCCGAGCTCGCCGCCGCGGCGCGTCGCCGCCTCGAGCGCCCGGGCGAAGCGCTCGGCGAGCTTCTCTTCGGCGAACACCTCGAGCGCCGCCTCGGTGGTGCCGCCTTTCGAGGTGACGCCGCGCCGCAGCTCGGCGGGCGGTATGTCGCTCTCCAGCGCCAGCCTGCCCGAGCCGAACACGCAGTGCCGGGCGAGGCGCAGCGCGTCCTCGCGCGCTATGCCGCTCGATTCGGCGAAGGCGGCGAGCTGCTCGATCAGCCAGAACACGTACGCCGGCCCGCTCGCCGACACGGCGGTCACCACGTCGAGCAGGCGCTCGTCGCGCAGCCACACCACCTCGCCGACCGCGCGCAGGATGGTCTCGGCGCTGCGCCGGTCCGCCTCGCCGACCTGCGCCGGCGCGTACAGGCCGGTGATGCCCGCCCCGACGAGCGCCGGGGTGTTGGGCATGCAGCGCACCAGGCGGCGGTGGCCGCCGAGCCAGCGCGACAGCGCCTCGGTGCGCACGCCGGCCGCGATGCTCACCACCAGCCTGTCGCCGACCCGCCCTGCGAGCGAGGCGAGCGCGGCGCGCATGTCCTGCGGCTTGACCGCGAGCACCAGCGCGTCGGCCTCGGCGAGCGCGGCGTCGGGCGCGGTGGCGACGCGCACGCCGTGCGCGGCGATGCGCTCGCGCGCCGCCGGGCTCGGCTCGATGACGCCGATCGCCGCCCGCTCGAAGCCGCGCGCGATCAGCCCGCCCACCAGGGCGTTGGCCATGTTGCCGCCGCCGAGGAAGGCGATCCTCATGCCGCGTCCTTCGCCCGGGCGCGCGCGCCGAAGATCGCCGTGCCGACGCGCACCATGCTCGCGCCGTGCGCGATCGCCGTTTCCAGGTCGTCGGACATGCCCATCGACAGGGTATCGACTTCGAAGCGCGCTTTCATCTCGCCGAACAGGCGCTCGATGGCCGCGTAGCGCTCGCGCGGCGCGCCGGGCTCGGGGATCGCCATCAGGCCGCGCAGCCGCAGCCGCGGCAGCGCCCGCACCGCGCTCGCCAGCGCGAGCGCCTCGCCGGGGGCGACGCCGCTCTTGCTCGCCTCGCCCGAGACGTTGACCTGGATCAGCACGTTGAGCGGCGGCAGTCCCGCCGGCCGCTGCTCGGAGAGCCGCCGCGCGATGCGCTCGGACTGGACCGTCTGCACCCAGGCGAAGTGCTCGGCGGCCGGCCGCGTCTTGTTGCTCTGGAGCGGGCCGATCAGGTGCCACTCGAGCTCGCTCGCCGCGGCGCCGAGCGCGCCGATTTTCTCCAGCGCCTCCTGCACGTAGTTCTCGCCGAACGCGCGCTGGCCGGCGTCGCGCGCCTGCGCGACGAGCGCCGCCGGATGCGCCTTGGAAACCGCCAACAAAGTCACTGCCGACGCGGGGCGACGGGCGGCGCGCGCGGCCCGATCGATGCGCGCTTTCACGGCTTGCAGGTTTTCTGCAATTGTTGCCATAATTGGTTGAACGAGCGAAGAAAAATACTTCGCCACGCGTCTGGGAGGATTGTAATGGATCTCACCGAGCTGCTCGCCTTCGTGGTCAAGAACAAGGCGTCGGACCTGCATTTGTCTTCCGGCCTGCCGCCGATGATCCGCGTGCACGGCGACGTGCGGCGCATCAACGTGCCGCCGATGGAGCACAAGGAAGTGCACGCGATGATCTACGACATCATGAACGACGGGCAGCGCAAGTACTACGAGGAAAACCTCGAGTGCGACTTCTCGTTCGCGGTGCCGAACCTGGCGCGCTTCCGCGTCAACGCCTTCGTGCAGCAGCGCGGCGCCGCGGCGGTGATGCGCACCATCCCGTCCAAGATCCTGTCGCTGGAGGATCTGAAGGCGCCGAAGATCTTCGAGGAGATCGCCGACCAGCCGCGCGGCATCGTGCTGGTCACCGGCCCGACCGGCTCGGGCAAGTCGACCACCCTCGCCGCGATGGTCAACCACATCAACGAGCACGAGCACGGTCACATCCTCACCATCGAGGACCCGATCGAGTTCGTGCACGAGTCGAAGAAGTGCCTGATCAACCAGCGCGAGGTCGGCCCGCACACGCTGTCGTTCTCCAATGCGCTGCGCAGTGCGCTGCGTGAGGACCCGGACGTGATCCTGGTCGGCGAGATGCGCGACCTGGAGACCATTCGCCTCGCGCTCTCCGGCGCGGAGACCGGCCACCTGGTGTTCGGCACGCTGCACACCTCGTCGGCGGCCAAGACGATCGACCGGATCATCGACGTCTTTCCCGCCGAGGAGAAGGAAATGATGCGCGCGATGCTGTCCGAATCGCTGCGCGCGGTAATTTCGCAGACGCTGCTCAAGACGAAGGATGGCGGC
>DASVDO010000082.1:0-18258 GCA_036381055.1 Burkholderiales bacterium
GTCGGCCTTGACGTACACCTCGAGCGGCACGATGCGCGGCGCGCTCGCCTTGTCGACGGTGGGCAGGTCGATCACCGCCGGCGTGATGAGCGGCGCGGTGACCATGAAGATCACCAGCAGCACCAGCATCACGTCGACGTACGGCACGATGTTGATCTCGTGCATCGGGCCGCGTTTGCGAAGGGTGGGCATTTCAGGAAAAAGGGGTCAAGAAAAAGGGGTCAGAGCAATTTTCCGGAAACGGCATCGTGTGCTGCCGCGGCGGTTAAAGGAAAATTACTCTGACCCCTTTTTCTGGTCATTTGACGGCCTGCCGGTGCAGGATGTTGGAGAACTCTTCCATGAAGCTCTCGAAGCGGTTGCCGAGCCGCTCCACATCATGCGAGTAGCGGTTGTAGGCGACTACCGCGGGAATCGCCGCGAATAGGCCGATCGCAGTAGCCACCAGCGCCTCGGCGATGCCCGGGGCGACCTGCGCGAGCGTCGCCTGCTGCACGTTGGCGAGGCTGCGGAAGGCGTGCATGATGCCCCACACCGTGCCGAACAGGCCGACGTAGGGCGACACCGAGCCGGTCGAGGCGAGGAAGGCGAGATGGCGCTCGAGGAAGTCCATCTCGCGCTGGAAGGTGGCCTTCATCGCCCGGCGCGCGCCGTCGACCATGTCGGAGGCCTCGGTGTCGCGCTGGCCGCGCAGCTTGGCGAACTCGCGGTAGCCCGCCTCGAAGATGCGCTCCAGGCTGCCGATCGAGTGGCGGTGGTTCACCGCGCCCTGGTAGAGCGCCGAGAGCTCCTGGCCGCTCCAGAACTCGCGCTCGAACTTGATCGTCTGGCGCACCGCGCGGCGCAGCACGAACCACTTCTGGAAGATGAACATCCACGACAGGAACGACACCACCACCAGGATCGCCATGACGAACTTGACGAGCAGGCTGGCATTGGCGATCAGCGTCCAGATGTCGAGGTCCTGGGTGAGCGTCGGCATTGGATTTTCCCTACTTAAGCGCCTTCTCCAGTTCGACAGGCATGCGCGCCGGCCGCATGCGGCTGCGCTCGACGATCGCCACGGCCACCTCGGCCTCGACGAGCCGCTCGCCCTCGCGCTCGACGGTCTGCCGGAACACGAGGCTCGCCCGGCCGATTTTAACCACTTCGGCGCTCACCGATAGCAGCTCGTTGAGGCGCGCGCCGCGGTGATATTTCACGGCGAGCTGGTGCACCATGAACTGCACGCCGCGCCGCTCGGCGAGCGCCGCCAGATCGACGCCCGCGGCGTTGAGAAGTTCCGTGCGCGCGCGCTCCATGAACGACAGGTAGCGCGCGTGGTACACCACGCCGCCCGCGTCGGTGTCCTGGTAGTACACCCGCACGGGGATCGCGAGACGCCGGCGACCGGCTTCGGCAGCGTGGTTCTTAATCTGCGTCAGCCGGCACGTCTCTCGCGCCGCGTCCTTGCGGTACGTCCTGCAGGACGCGCGCCGCCCTTGCGTTCGCGCATCAGGCGCTTGAGCGCGTTGTTTACCGCATGGTCATTCGGGAACGCCCGTGCCACCTGAGGCTCGAGCACGACGACGTTCGTCGCGTCGGCGACTTTTTGCGCGTACTTGCCGCGCACCAGCGTGCCGAAATCGGAGCGCTTGTATTGCGCTCGCAGCTCATCGGTCGGCTTGCCGCCAGCCTTGCTCATAGATCGTCCTTTCGCCGCTCGTCGCCGGGCGGGCGCTGATGATGCGGATTGTATCGTCGCGTTCCGTATGGGCCACCACAAGCAATCGTCCGGACGTCGAGACGCCGAAGGTGATGAATCGCTCCTCGGCTACGGAATGATCCGGATCGCGGCCGGTCTGCGATAGCGGGTCCCGGAACACTGTCGCTGCTTCCTCGAACGAGACCCCGTGCTTGGCGCGGTTCCGTGCCGCCTTGGCCCGGTCCCATTCAAACCGCAATCACAGACCTTTGCCGCGCCGCTCGGCTCTCATCTTCACGAGCCCGAGAGCAGGTCGCGCGCCGACGAGGGCGCGACGATGCCGAAGTGCCGGTAGGTGGCGAGCGTCACCATGCGGCCGCGCGGCGTGCGCTGCAGGTAGCCCTGCTGGATGAGGTAGGGCTCGAGCACGTCCTCGATGGTCTCGGCGTCCTCGCCGATCGCGTGCGCGAGGTTCTCCAGGCCGACCGGGCCGCCGCCGAACTTCTCGATCACCGCGAGCAGCAGCTTGCGGTCCATCACGTCGAGGCCGAGCGCGTCGACGTCGAGCATCTTCAGCGCCGCCTCGGCCACCGGCCGCGTCACCCTGCCCTCGGCCTTCACCTCGGCGTAGTCGCGCACGCGGCGCAGCAGCCGGTTGGCGACGCGCGGCGTGCCGCGCGAGCGCCGGGCGATCTCGCCCGCGCCGGTCTTCTCGATCTGCACCTTGAGCAGGCGCGCGGAGCGCTCGACGATCGTGGCGAGCTCCGCCTCGCTGTAGAACTCCAGGCGCGCGACGATGCCGAAGCGGTCGCGCAGCGGGTTGGTGAGCATGCCGGCGCGCGTGGTGGCGCCGACCAGCGTGAAGTGCGGCAGGTCGAGCTTGATCGAGCGCGCCGACGGGCCTTCGCCGATCATGATGTCGAGCTGGAAGTCTTCCAGCGCCGGGTAGAGCACCTCCTCGACGACCGGCGAGAGCCGGTGGATCTCGTCGATGAACAGCACGTCGCGCGGCTCGAGGTTGGTGAGCAGCGCCGCGAGGTCGCCCGGGCGCTCGAGCACCGGGCCCGAGGTCTGGCGCAGGTTGACGCCCAGCTCGCGCGCGACGATGTGCGCGAGCGTGGTCTTGCCGAGCCCCGGCGGGCCGAACAGCAGCACGTGGTCGAGCGCCTCGGCGCGCTTGCGCGCCGCCTGGATGAAGATCTCGAGCTGGCCGCGCGCCTTTTCCTGGCCGACGTACTCGGCGAGCGTCGCCGGGCGCAGCGAGCGCTCGAACTGCTCTTCCTGCGGCGACGCCGGGCGCGCCGAGATCAGCCGGTCGGGTTCGACTCCCACGCCCGGATTGTGCCGGAAAACGTGGTCTGTCCCTGTTTCAGGGTCGGGGGGCGGCGCGCTCGCGGAAGAGCGCCTGGTCCGGGAAGTCGCGCGCGAGCGCCTGCCATTCGAGGCGCGCCTCGTGCGAGAAGCCTTCGGCTTCCAGCGTGGTGGCGTAGAAGGCGCGCGGGCCGGGCTCGTTGCCCGCGGCGCGCTTGAGCCCGGCGAGGCGCTCGCGCGCCGCGTCGTCGGCGAGCGTGAAGCGGCCGCTCGCGGTCACCGGGCGCGACACGCCGATCGCGTCGACCTTCCAGCGGTACTGCCGCCCCGGCTCGAGCGCCAGCGGCTCGGCCGGCCGGAGGTGCGTGCCCTCGGTGCGCGTCTCGACCAGCACGTCGCCGCCCGCGCCGTACACCACCAGGCGGTAGCTCTTCGCGCCCTCGACCGGGGTCCACTCGAACCCGGTCTGCCGGTCGAGGAGCTTCGTGTCGTCCGGGCCGATCACCGAGAAGGTCGACTTGACGTTGCGCATCACCACGGTCGCCTGCTGCAGCCGCCGCCACTGCTCGGGCGACAGGCCGCTGCCGTTGATCGACTTCTCCGGCACGATGCGCCGCGCCTCCGCCGCGGCGCCCTCGAGGACGCGCGCGCTCTGCGCGTCGAGCGCGACGCGCGCCGGGCCGGCGAAGCTGTACTGCACGCCGTCGGCGAAGTAGGTGACGGAGAGCCTGGCCTCGGGCTCGACCCGGATCTCCAGCGGCTCCTCGAGGTAGCCGAGCAGCGCGAGCTTGCGCTCGCCCGCCCAGGCGGCGCCTTTCAGGTCGGTGATCATGGCGAAGGGGGCGGCGTGCGCGGCGATCGCCGCGACGGCGAGAATCGCGAGAAGCAGGCTGCCGGTGGCAAAGCGTTTCATGTTCGTCTCCCTCATGCCGCGGCGCGCGAGCGCGCGCCGACGTAGCCGTAAACCTGCACCGAGGAACGCCCCTTGACCGGGTGCTCGCCGAGCGGCGCGAACGGCTCGCGCTCGGCGAGCTCGGCCCACACGTCGCGCGAGATGACCAGCGCGTGGCCGAGCTTCTTGGTCAGCCCCTCGATGCGCGACGCGGTGTTCACCGCGTCGCCGATGACAGTGTACTCATGGCGGGCGTCGGAGCCTACATGCCCGACCACCACCTCGCCCACGTGCAGGCCGATGCCGATGGCAAGCGAGGGCATGCCCTCGGCCGCGAAGGCGCGGTTCAGCTCGTCCAGCCGGCGCAGCATGTCGCGCGCGGCGGCCACCGCGCTGTCGCAGGCGCGCTCGAGCGCCTGCGGCGCGCCGAAGAAGCACATCATGCCGTCGCCGATGAACTTGTCGACCGTGCCGCCGTGCTCGTGCACCGAGCGGGTCATCTCGGTGAAGTAGCGGTTCAGCATCTCGATCAGCGCCTCGGGCGGCATGAACTCGCTGCGCGTGGTGAAGTCGCGGATGTCGGAGAAGAGCATGCACACCCGGCGGCGCTGGCCGCCCAGCCCGGGCTGGATGCGGCCGGCGAGGATCTCGCTCATGATCTGCGGGCTGACGTAGCTGCCGAAGGCGCGGCGCAGCGTGGCGCGCTCGCGCGCCTGCGCGAGCGCGTCGCGGGTGAAGCGCAGCGACACGGCGAGCGTCGCGGCGAGCGCCGGCGCGGCCGGCGCGAGCAGGAACCCCAGGCGCTGCAGCACGAGCGAGGCGGCGCCGAGGCCGGCGATCGCGAGCGCGTAGAGCGCGAGCGTGCGCGGCCGGCTCGGCAGGAAGACGAACGCCGCGCCCGCCACCGCGAGCGCCGCGGCGAGCCAGAGCGGCAGCGGCTGCACCAGGCCGCCGTTCAGCATCGAGCGCAGGATCTGGCCGTGCACCAGCACGCCGGGCACCGAGGTGTTGCCCGGCTCCCAGGCGGCGAGGCCGACCGGCACGCTCTTGCGGTCCTCGAAGGGCAGGATGAAGCCGACCAGCACCGGCTTGCCCTCGATCAGCGCGCGCAGCGTCGCCGGCTCCTGCTCGGCGAGCCGCACCGCCTCGCGGAACGGCAGGTAGCCCATGGGCGGGCCGAGCCGGTAGTCGATCCAGCCGTGCCAGGCGCGCTCGACGCCCAGGCGCTTCGCCATCAGGCCGGCGAGGCTCGGCACCGGCTGCGCGGCGGCGTCGCACAGCACCTCGTCGAAGCGGCGGATCGTCTCGTCGTCGTCCTTGCACACCATCACCGCGCCGACCGAATCGGCGCCGACCATCGCCACGTAGGGCGGGAAGATCGAGCGGAAATTGGCGAAGTCGTCGATGGTGCGCGCGAGGATCACCGGCGCGGCGCCGCGGATCGCGAGCAGGCCGCGCATCAGCGCCTGGTCGAGGCCGGGCACGAGGTGCTGGTAGGAGCGCTCGGGCAGCACCACGTCGAGCCCGACCACCGCCGGGCGCGCGGCGGCGAGCCCGGCGAGCAGGCGGCCGTACTGCGGGTGCCAGAAGTCGCGCGGGTCGGAGAACTCGCGCAGGTCGTCGACGTCGATGCCGATCACCACCACGTCGCGCTCGAGCGCCGGCGTGCCGAGCGCGCGCCAGAACGCGAAGCCCGCGTCGGCGAGCTTCGCGTTGGCGAGCGCCAGCCAGCCGCCCGGCACGATGGCCGCCGCGAGCGCCGCGACGACGAGGAAGGCCGCCCTAGTAACGGCGCACCTCGAACAGGAAGTCGCCGCCCGGCTGGTGCCCCGAGCCGAGCGCCGCGCCGTACTGGGGCTCCTGCGGGAAGTCGCGCTTCACGCCCTCGGCGAGGCGCGAATACACGTCGACGCCGTTCGCCCAGCGCTCGACGCGCTTCAGGTTCTGCATGAAGTGCCAGGCGAACACCGAGTGGCCGTTCTTGCCGGCGTCCGCCACCGGCTCCTCGCCGCCCGAGGAGAGCACCGCCACCGAGCGGCGCGCCAGCACCGCGGCCGGGTCGCTCAGCACGTCGCCGCGCTCGAGCTTCGCCTCGCGCGTGAGCGTGCCCGAGTAGCAGCTGTCGGAGACGAGCAGCACCTGGCGCGCCGGGATGTTCTCCAGGAACCTGGCGATGTCGGCGTTGGAGAGCCACTGCGACGGATCGTCGGCCGAGGACTTGGCCGGGATCCAGTAGCCGCGGCCGGTGCGCTCGACCACCTGGCCGTGGCCGGCGTAGAAGACGATCACGCTGTCGTTCGGCCCGCTCTCCAGGATCAGGCGGTTCAGCGCCTGCACGATCTCCTCCTTGCCCGCGTTCGGCAGCCGGCGCACCTCGTAGCCGAAGCGCTGCTCGTAGATCGCGCCGATCTCCTCGATGTCCTTCACCGGCGAGTCGAGCTTCGGGATCCCCCCGGTGTAGTCGGCCTCGCCGATCAGCACCGCCACCTTGCGCTCGATCGCCGGCAGGTAGCTGAGCTTCCATTGCGGCGCCTCGCCGCGGCGCGGCTTCGCGGGCCGCGGCGCGATGCAATCGCCGCTCACCTTGCCGGTGCAGGGCTTGAGGTCGGCGATGCCCGGGTCGCGCTCCAGGATCTCCACCGCCTTCTCGAGCGCCTTGTCCTTCTTCTTGCGCAGCTCCTCCATCAGCGTCACCAGGTACGCCACCGAGGGCGGCAGCGGCTGCGCGCCGCCGCCCGGCGAGAGCGCCGCCTGCTCGGTCGACTCTCCCGAAGTGAGCGAATCCGACACCTCGACCGGCGAGGAGTCGCCGCCGAGCGCGGTGGAGAAGTCGACGTTGTTCACCACCAGGCTCGTGCTGCCGCCGGTGGTCGAGCTGGTGGTGCTCAGCACCGTGGCGAGCGTGTCGATGGTCGGCGCCGGCGGCGGCGTCGGGCAGACGCCGCTGCACACGCCGTTGATGATGATCGTCGAGGCGTTCAGCGTGCCGCCGAGCGTGATCGGGCCGCTCGCGGTGAAGACCAGCGTGCCGCCGTTCGCCTCGAGCACCGTCGTGGGATCCTGCGTGATCGCGCCGTCCGCGGTGAGCACGACCGACGAGCCCGAGGCCGCGCCGGTCGTGTTGGCGGTGATGTCCGCCAGCACGTCGATGTCGGAGTGCACCGTGATGCTGAACGTCCCGCCGACCTGCTCCGGAGAGAGCACGCTCACGTCGCCCGCGTTGTCGAGCAGGAAGCTGCCGTTCGTGTTGGTCACCGAATTCAGGGCGAGCACGCCCGTGTTGCTGAGAGTGACCGCGTTGTTGACGTTGCTCACCGACAGGCTGCCGGTCTGCAGGTTGAGGCCGGTAATGCCGTCGATCGCCGCGAGCGCGATGTTCGGGGCGCTCAGCAGGTTGCCGCTCGCGCCGCTCATGCTGCCGCTCGTGTCGATGTCGATGTTGCCCGGCGTGCTCACGCTGTGCAGCGCGAGCGCCGGGCTGGTGTTCACCAGCACGATATCGCCGCTGCCGCTGTTCACGGCGCTGAACCCGGCGAGGAAGTTGGCGCCGCCGAGCGCCTGCCCGCCGGTAGAGCTGACCGTCAGCAGGCCGCTCGTCCTGATCGCGCCGCCGGTCTGGCTGACGCTGCCGGCCGCCGCGATCGTCACGTTGCCGGTGACGTCGAGCAGGCCGCCCGTCTGGCTGTAGCCGTTGGAGACGGCCAGGTCGCCCGTGCCGCTCAGCGTGCCGGAGGCGAGATCCAGGTTCGCCACCGACGACGCGGCGCCGTAGGAGAGCGCGCCGCCGGCGATCGCCAGGATCTCGTCGCCGAGGAAGGTGAACGACTTCGCCGCCTGGCCGGTCGTGGAGACGGAGAGGGTCTGCTGGCCCTGGAGATCCGCGACCTGCACGTCCTCGGCCGCGGTCGGCGCGTGGCCGAGGCTCCAGTTCAGGGGATCGGCCCAATCGCCGCTCGTGCCGATCCACTGGTTGACGAGCGCGGCGAGGTCGAGGCTGAGCATCGTGCTGCCGTAGGTCGGAAGGAGCGCGCCGGCGAGAACGGTGGCGAGCTGGCCGCTCAGCGACCCGGCGGTCAGGACGTTGTGCCCGCCGCTCGTGGGCGTGTAGCCGTTCAGGAAACTGGCGGTGAGCGTTCCTCCGTTGAGCGTGGCGCTGCCGGTTACCGCCAGGACGTCGTACGACGCCGGGCCGGCGAGGTCGACGGCCAGCGAGCCGCTCGAGCCGTTCGCGTAGTTGCCGGCCACGGTGAGCGTGCCGACCACCCCGACGCCGCCCGGATTGATCCCGCCGTCGTTGTGCAGCGTCGCGGCGCCGGCAAGGTCGAGCGTGCCGGCGCCGGTGAGCGTCCCCGAGTTGAAGACGTCGAGCCCGCCGGTCGAGAGCGTCGCGCCGGCGGCGATGTCGAGCGAGCCGGTGTTGTTGAAGGGCTGCGTCAGGGCGAACGTCGTCGTGCCCGGCTCGATGCGCAGCACGCCGTCCATCGAGGCCGCCAGGGTGTCCGCGCCGAGCGTGGCGTTGGCGAGCTGCACATCGCCGTTGCCGGCGAGCTCGAGGTCGCCGCCGGTCTGCACGGCGGCCGCGTTTATGCCGACGCCGGCGACGCTGCCGCTGCCGAGGATCAGGATGCTGCCGCCGGTGGAAGAGATGCGGCTTCCCTGCCGCAGCGCCACGCCGCGCGTGTCGCCGGTGCTCGCGGCGCCGCCGACGCCGCCGATGTCGATGTCCCCGGAATCGCTCACGACGTTGCCGCCGCTCGCGGTCTGAGAGGTCGAGAGCAGCACGCCGATCGCGTTGCCGCTGCCGCTCGCGCTGCCGCCGGAGCCGTCGATCGTGACGCTGCCGGTGCCCGTGTGAAACACGTCGTTGACGAAGTCGCTGAAGGTGCCGACCTCGGAGCCGTCGAGGATCGCGACGCCGTGGGCGCCGCCCGCTCCCGGCGTGTCGCCGCCCTGTCCGGCGATGACCACGTTGCCGACATCGGTAGCGAGCACGCTCGACTGCAGGATCGAGACGCCTACCGCGGCGCCGTCGCCTGCGAGCACGGTGTCGCCCGTGCCGTCGAGCGAGAGGTCGGCCAGCGACTGCAGGCTCGCGAGACGCGCGACGATGCCGCTCGCGCCGGCGCCGTGCGCAATGCCGCCGGTGCCGAAGATGCTGAGGCTGCCCCCCGACGCCACGAAAGTCTGCGCCGGCGCGGCGCCCACGCCGAGCAGCACGCCCGGCGCGCCGCCCAGCCCGCCGCCGAGGTCGCCGCCTTCGCCGCCGAGGCCCGAGATGTCGACGCCGCTGCTCGCGCTGACGCTCACGCCGTTCAGGGCGACGCCCGCGGCGCTGCCGGTCGGCGAGCTGCCGCCCTGGCCGACGATCTGGACGTTCGCGCCCTCGATGAAGCCGCCGTCGACGAGCACGCCCGTCGCCGAGCCGCCGCCGCTGCTCGTGCCGCCGACGCCGTCGATCAGGATCGAGCCGGTGCTGGTCCGAATCGTCGGGCTGACGCCGCTCGGCGTGCCGACGCCGAACACCGGCACGTTGTCGCTTCGCGTGCCGCCGTCGCCGACGATGTCGATGTTGCCGCTGTTCGAGCCGATGCTGCCGGCGAGCACCACGCCCGGGCCGGCGGCGGCCACCCCGTCCACGCTGATGCCGCCGCTCAAGCTCGAAAGCTCGCTTCCCACGTCGAGGAAGACGCCGGCGCCGCTGCCGGTCGTATTCGTGGCGAGCAGCGTGATCGTCCCCGCGCCGGAAGTCATGATGCTTCCGCCCGCGCCTATGTTGATGGCGCCCGCGCCGGCGTTCAGGTTGACGTGCTGCCCGGGAAGGAGCGCCGCGTCGTTCGGCAGGAAGCTCCTGGAGATGTTGAAGCCGCCGGTCTCGGCGAGCACGTAGTACGTGCCGTTCGGGTTGTTGTTGAAGAAGCCCACCATGTCGTCGCCGGCGAGCAGGTCGACGTCGCCGGAGGTGAACGCGATCGCGAGATCGCCCGCGGTGCCGGTGTTCTTCGCCCACAGGTCGGCGCTTCCGCCGACGCGGATCGGGTCGGCGATCGTGCCGATGCCGTTCACCGCGCTCAGCGAAACGAACGGCTCGCCGTCGCTGAACACCGGATCGAGCAGGCCGGTGCCCGTGGTGAGGATCCGGTCGCCGGCATCGATGAAGATGCCGCCGTCCCCCGGCGCCGAGCCGCTGCCTTCGATCACCGGGCTGTTCGTCCTCACCAGCCCGTCGACCAGCACGTCGAAGTCGGCGGACAGGCGCACCTCGGCCGGGCCGCCCGTGCTGTTGGCCTCGACATGCGTCAGGCTGCCGAGGGTCAGGTTGTCGCCCTGCATCTCCACGTCGCCGGGCGTGCCGAGGCGCGACGGCGTCGCGCCCGAGAAGACGTCGACGCGCGCGCCGTTGCGCAGCTCCACGCTGCCGCCGCCGAGGAAGTCGAACCCGCCGTCGCCCTCGATGGTGCCGGCGTAGAGCTTCGCCGCGCCGACTCCCGAGCCGCCGTCCGCGGCGATCGAGCTGCCGTCGAGCGAGATGTTGCCTTTCGCCACGAGGAACACGTTGCTCGTGTCCGCGTCGTTCAACGCCGTGCCCGGCTCGGCGCCGTCGACGGCGAGCGTGCTGCCGCCCGCGATCGAGATGTTGCCGTCCATCGAGCGGACGAAGATCGTCGTCGCCTCGTTGAGGGCGGTCCCCTGCAGCCGGCTGTTCGACAGCGTCACGTCGCCGCGCGCTTCGACGTCGATATCCGGATTGAAGCCGGAGACGCTGACCGTCGCGCCGGTGACGTTGAGCCGGCCTTCCGCGCCCAGCTCGATGTTGGCGTCGGCGGGCGAGGTGCTTGTGCCGCCGGCAGCGCCGATCGAGCCGCCCGTCCAGTCGAAATCGCCCTTGGTGGCGAAGATGCCGATGAACGCGTGGCGCGCGCCGGTTTCGCTCGCGCTGCCGCCGGCCGCGCTGACCGTCGCGTTGGTCGCGCTCACCGAGCCCGCGCTGATGTCGACGCCGGCGATTCCGGTGGGCGAGTCGGCGGCGAGCGCGCCGTCGAGCCTCGCGTTGCCGGTCGCGACGAGCGAGATATTGGACGCGCTGATGTCGATCGTCCTGATGTCGCCCGGCGCCCCGCTGCCGGTCGGATCGTCGTTCGCCCGCAATATCACGTTGCCGGTACCGGCGGTGATCGTCGTGCCGTCCGACATGAAGACGCCGCCGATTCCGGCGTCGCGGTTGTTGAGATCCGCGCCGGTGTCGTTGCCGACGAGGGTGATGTTGCCGTTGGTGGTGGCGATGTTGGCGTTGACTGCCACCTGGCGGCCGGCTTGCGCGGTAAGATTCACGCCCTGGGCGCGGATGCTCACCGGGGCCCCGAACATGATGTCGGTGTTCGCCTGCAGCAGCACGTCGGCCTGCGCGCCGTCGAGCGAGGAGGCGAGGACGAAGGAGTCGCCGCTCGGATTCGCGGTGAAGACGTTTTCCGCCGGATTGAACGCGCTGCCGGTCGCCAGGACGAAGATGTTCTTCGGATCGAGCAGCCAGCTTCCCGCGCTGCCGAGCGGCGCCGCGGCGTCTACCGAGCCCGAGGCCTGCAGCACGCCGCCGGAGGTCTCGACGAAGCCGCCGTCGCCGCCCTGCGCGCCGCCGCGCGCGCGGATGGTGCCGAAGAAGCGCGTCTCGTCGTTCGACCACACGACCACCTTGCCGCCGTCGCCGGCGCCGGTCGCGCTCGCCTCCAGGATCGCGTCCGGGCCGACGAAGGTGCGCGCGGCGTTCTTTTCCGGCCCGGCGCCGTGCGCGTTGCCGCCGACCAGGATCTCGCCGCCGCCCGATTCGCCGGAGACGTCGAGGCGCGCCGCGCCGGTGACGGCGACGTGGTCGGCTTCCAGGCTGATGCCGCCGAGGCGCACCACGCCGTCCGCCTCCTCCACCGTGCGCGCCTCGATGATGCCGCTCGTGTTGACGACCGAGGGTGCGAGGTCGTCGAGCGACTCGGCCTTGAGGAACACCGCGCCGCCGTCGGCGGCGATGAGGCCGCTGTTGCGCGCCTCGGCGGCGAGCGCGCCCTGGTCGATGCGCAGGCGCACCAGGCCGTCGGCCATGAAGTCGACGGTGGCGGCGCTGCCGGCGGCGAGGACGACGCTGCCGGAGGGCGCCTCGATCGTGCCTTCGTTGGCGACCTGCGGGCCGACGAGCGCGACGTAGCCGCGCGGCGCGGCGCGCAGCGCGCCCTGGTTGACGACGCCCGCGCTGCCGCCGCCGGCGAGCGTGTGCCGGCCGGCCATGAAGTCCTCCGAGGACATCCAGAGCGTCGAGGCGAGGAGGCCCCCGACGTCGACCTGCGCGCCGCGGCCGAACAGCACGCCGTTCGGGTTGACGAGGAACACCTGGCCGTTCGCCGAGAGCCGGCCGTAGATCTCGGAGGCGCTCGAGCCGAGCACGCGGTTCAGCGCGATCGCGGAGGACGAAGGCTGCTGGAAGGCGACGGACGCCTGCGAGCCGATGCTGAACGAGCGCCAGTCGAGCACCGCCTTGCCGCTCGACTGCTGGATGGTCATCGCCGCGCCGCTCCGGCCGATCGTCGCCGCGCCGGCGCTCACCGTGCCGCCGGTGGGCAGCGTGGTGCTTCCGACCTGCGCCTTCGCTTCGATCGCTCCGCCGAGCGCGAACGCCACGGCCAGCGCAAGGATTCGTTTCTTCGGCATGGCTCCTCCCCGGCTCAGAACAGCACCCCCGCCTGCACCCACAGCCGGTCGTCGCGGTCGCGGTCCGCGGCGGCCGGCTCGTCGCCGCCCTTGCGGGCGTACCAGCCACGGGCGAACACCCGCCCGGGCATCATCCATTCCGCGCCGAAGCCGTAGCCCCACAGGCGCCGCTCGCTGTCCCCGGTGAAGCCGCTCCAGGTGCGGTGGTTGATGCGCGAATGCGCCCAGTCGAGGAACACGAGCGGCGTCACCTGGCCGCCGAACGCGCTGCCCGCGTCGTAGCGCAGCTCGGCCTGCAGGAGCTGCACGTCGTCGCCCGCGCCCTCGCCCGGCGGATAGGCGCGCACCGCGTTGATCCCGCCCACCGAGAGCTTCTCCGAGGAGTCGAGGTTGTCGAAGGCGCGCTGGCCGGAGAAGAGGAGCGAGCCGCGCAGCGACTCGCCGAACGACTGCAGCCGGCTGAACGAGTAGGCGAGCTTGCCGTAGCCGCCCTGCGTGCGCGCGGTCGTGGCGTCGGTGGCGCGCGCATCGGCCGTGTGGATGTCGAGCCCGCCGTAGGTGAGCACGAGCTGCGCGGCGCTCGCGCCGCCGCCGAGCAGCTTGTCGCGCAGGTCGGCGGCCGCGCCCCATTGCGCGACGAACGCGCTCTTGTCGGTCACCGTGTCGAGCGCGTCCAGGCGGTCTTCCAGCTCGCGCGCTTCGACGGCGGTGAAGACGCGCAGGTTCCAGCGGCTCGAGCGCACGAACGGATAGGAAAGGCCGCCGCCGATCGCCTGCGCGGTGCCGCTCGCGTCGAGCGAGGCGAACTGGTCGCCGAGCTCGTAGGTGGTGTGCGAGAGGTAGCCGAAGCCGCGCATGCCTTGCGCGCCGAGCGGCGTCTCGTAGGCGATGCGCGCGGAGATCAGGTCCTCGCCCGAGGTGATGGCACGCAGCGCCAGGCGGTCGCCGGCGCGGCGCGGCGAGCTCCACGCGGCGCCCGCGGACAGGCGCCCGCGCCCGGTGAAGCGGCTGCCGCCGTTGTCGAGCGTCAGGTCGTATTCGGCGGCGCGGCCGGGCGCGATCTCGATCAGCAGGTTGGTGAGGCCGGGCTGCTCGCCCGGCTCGAGCGTGGCGCGCGGCTGCACGCCCGCCCAGTCGGCGATCAGGAGCATCGCGCGCTCGAGCGTCGGCCCGTGCACCAGCGCGCCTTCCTCCACGCTGCCGAGCGTCGCGCGCACCCGCGACTCGCTGATCTCGGTGGCGTTCGCCACCTGCACCAGGCCGTAGCGCCCTTCGAGCACCTGGATGCGCACCACGCCGTCGCGCACCTCCTGCGCCGGGATCAGCGCGCGCGCGACGATGTAGCCGTGGTCGCGGTAGTGCTCGGTGATGCGCTCGGCGAGCTTCTGCACCTCGCCGAGCGTCATCTCGCGGCGCGGCTCGCCCACCAGCGCGAGGAGCTGCGCCTCGCCGAAGGCAGTGGCGCCGGAGATCGTGAAGCGCGAGACGAAGAACGGCGCGGTGTCGCGGCGCGCCGGCGCGCGCGGCGGCTCGATGCGGATCGACGGCGCGGGCCTGGGGCGCGGCGGCTCGGGCGGACGAAGCTGCTCCTGGATGCTCCCGGCGTCGGGGGGCTGCACCTGGGCGTGCGCAGCCGCGCACGCCGCGCAGGCGACGAACGAAACGAGACGACACGACCGACGCCAGACTCCCCGACCTGGCACCCGCGCTCCCCTTGGTGGTTTTCTTGCTTTTACGTGAGGGTGTGACTTTTGTTACAGGGATTCTTATCTAGGTGTCTTAAGGCGGCAATAGCGCCGGCCTGCGGGCGGGGGGCCCTGACACTTCCTGACCGTCAGCCCTTGTAAAACTTGCCATTTACCCTTACGTCCGGCCGCCGGCCCGTTCCGCCCTTCCGTCGGCCCGGCCCGCCCCCGCCCGGGCGGCCCCGTACACTCGCCGCCCTCCTCCCGGAGGGAAGATGGCCTGTTACCTCATCGGCTGTGCGCTGCGCGAGCCCGGCCGCGACTACGTGGACCTCGTAGAAGCGATCGCGCGGGTAGGCAGCGCGGCCTGGCCCTGCCTCGACTCGACCTGGGTGGTGCGCTCCGACAAGACCGCCTCGCAGATCCGCGACGCGCTCAAGCCCTACCTCGCGAACGCCGACGAGCTGATCGTCGCCGAGCTGACCGGCACCGCCGCCTGGCGCGGCCTCAAGGGCGGCTCCGCCGAAGCCTTCAAAGCCGTCCTCGCGGGTTAGAGAAAGCCAACAAATCCCGGCCCAGGACGCCGGCTGCGGCATACCTCACCGCGTTTCTTCGCCCTTCCGCTTACAGTCTCTGACGCAAGGCAGCGCTGAAAAGGGCACACCCGTCGTGAGGCGGGTTCGCAAAGCCACCGGTCTCGGGGTCCGAGGGGGACAGAGACAGCGGGGTTTCCAGCGATTGGCAGCCGCCCTCCAGCGCGCAACGCGCCCCCGGAGGGCACATGAAGAAGAAAAGCGCGGTACGAAGCTTCTGCAGCATCCTCCTCCTCGCCGCCGCGCTCGGCGGCTGCGCCACCATCGATTCCCACGTGCGCGTCGACGGCTGGCCGGAGCTGAAGATCGTCGAGCACGAGGTCGGGTACCGGGAGATGCGCAAGCACTGCCTCCCCTACACCGGCCCGCTCGAGTCGCCTATCGCCTGCACCGTGTTCTACTTCGACGCCGGCGAAGCGCACATCTACGTCGCGCGGCAGCTCAAGTTCAAGGCGGTGCTGGAGCACGAGCGGCTGCACGCCATGGGCTACGACCACCACGGCTCGACCAGCATGAAGCAGATCCTCGAACGCTGGCAGGCCGCGAAGAAGGCCGAGCTCGCGCGCGCGCAGGCGGAAGCGCTCGAGGAGACGGAGCTGGCGGCGCTGGCGCCTTAGCCGCGCTACAGAGTAAACGCCCAGCCGATCACGCCGAGCACCAGCAGCACCAGCACGATCGCGGCGGTGAGGTCGTTGCGGAATTCCCGCGCCTGGGGCTCGGTCAGCTCGCGGTCGAAGCGCGCGAGGGCGTCGTCCGACGCCGAGATCCTGCTGCTGTAGCTCTTCCCGATCCTGCCCATACCTGCCTCCGTGCGGTTGAGCCGACTATGGCGCAGGAAACGCCGTACCCGGACAATCGGAATACTCTTTAACGCCCCCGGCCGGGGGCCTGTTGCGCGGCAGCCACCCGGGGGCCACTCGTCGGGCCGCGGAGCGGTCAAATCTCACGGGCCCCTATACTGCGGCCCGTGGAGAGACCATGGCTAAAGTCGCGCTGATCACCGGGATTACCGGGCAGGACGGCGCCTATCTGGCGCAGCTCCTGCTCGAGAAGGGCTACGTGGTGCACGGCATCAAGCGCCGGACGTCGCTTTTCAACACCGACCGCATCGACCACCTGTACCAGGACCCGCACGTCGGCAACCGGCGCTTCATCCTGCACTACGGCGACCTCACCGACGGCTCGAGCCTGACCCGCGTGCTGCAGGCCTCGCAGCCCGACGAGGTCTACAACCTCGGCGCGCAGAGCCACGTCGCGGTGTCGTTCGAGGAGCCGGAGTACACCGCGAACTCCGACGCGCTCGGCACGCTGCGCCTGCTGGAGGCGCTGCGCATCCTGGGCATGGACCGGAAGACGCGCTTCTACCAGGCCTCGACCTCGGAGCTGTACGGCAAGGTCGTGGAGACGCCGCAAAAGGAGACGACGCCTTTCTACCCGCGCTCGCCCTACGGGGTAGCGAAGCTCTACGCCTACTGGATCACCGTCAACTACCGCGAGGCGTACGGCATGTACGCATGCAACGGCATCCTCTTCAACCACGAGTCGCCGATCCGCGGCGAGACGTTCGTCACCCGCAAGGTGACCCGGGCGCTGGCGCGCATCGCGCTCGGCGCGCAGGACTGCCTCTACATCGGCAACCTGAATGCGCGGCGCGACTGGGGCCACGCCAGGGACTACGTCGAGGCGCAGTGGCTGATCCTCCAGCAGCCGAAGCCCGAGGACTACGTCATCGCCACCGGCGAGCAGCACAGCGTGCGCGAGCTCATCGAGGCGGCGGCGGCCGAGATCGGCATCGAGATCGGCTGGAAGGGCAAGGGCGCGGACGAGGTCGGCGTGGTGCGCCGCGCGGTGAAGGCCTTCCCGGCGCTCAAGGCGGGGCAGACGATCGTACGCATCGACCCTCGCTACCTGCGCCCCTCGGAGGTCGACACCCTGCTCGGCGACGCGACCAAGGCCAGGCAGCAGCTCGGCTGGCAGCCGAAGATCACCTTCGGCAAGCTGGTCGCCGAGATGATGCGCGAAGACCTCGCGCTCGCCGAGCGCGACGAGCTGGTGCGCCGCAACGGCCACAAGGTCCCGGCGCGGCATGGGGACTGACCCCATGGGGGCTGTCCCCTTTGAATAAGGCGAGCCGCATCTACGTCGCCGGCCACCGCGGCCTCGCCGGCTCGGCGCTGGTGCGCCGGCTGCGCGACAAGGGCTACGGCAACCTCGTCGTGCGCAGCCACGCCGAGCTCGATCTCGTCGACGCCGCGGCGGTGGCGCGCTTCTTCGCCGCCGAGCGCCCCGAGGTCGTCCTGCTCGCCGCCGCCAGGGTCGGCGGGATCCTCGCGAACAGCACCTACCCCGCCGAGTTCGTCCGCGACAACCTCGCCATCCAGACCAACGTCATCCACGAGGCGTACCGCTCGGGCGTCCGGGAGCTGCTCTTCCTCGGCTCCTCGTGCATCTACCCGCGCGACTGCCCGCAGCCGATCAAGGAGGAGTACCTCCTCACCGGCCCGCTCGAGCCCACCAACCGGCCCTACGCCATCGCCAAGATCGCCGGCATCGAGATGTGCTGGTCCTACAACCGCCAGTACGGCACCCGCTACCTGTGCGCCATGCCGACCAACCTCTACGGCCCCGGCGACAACTACGACCTCGAGACGAGCCACGTGCTGCCCGCGCTGATGCGCAAGTTCCACGAGGCGAAGCTCAGGAACGAGCGCACCGTGACCGTATGGGGCACCGGCCGGCCGCGGCGCGAGTTCCTGCACTCCGACGACATGGCCGAGGCCTGCATCCACCTGCTCGAGAACGCCGACAAGGTGCTCGCCACCCTCGGCCCCGACCGCGCCCCCCTGGTCAACGTCGGCTGCGGCGAGGACCAGACCATCACCGAGCTGGCCGAGGAGGTGCGCAGGGCCGTCGGCGCCTCCGCCGAGATCGTCTACGACCGCAGCAAGCCCGACGGCACCCCGCAGAAGCTGCTCGACATCTCCCTCATCCGGTCGCTCGGCTGGCAGCCGCGTATTCCGCTCGCCGCCGGGCTGCGGTCGACCTACCAGTCGGCATTCCCGGCGGCCTCCGTCGCTACCTGACAAGAACCGCCGCCGGACGAACGGCGGCTGACGGCTGCTCCGTGAGGCATCGGCGCCGTGACCCTGTGCCTATAATCCCCGCTCGGGTCGTCACAACAACGTCCAAAAAGACCCTCCCGACGGCGCCTTAAGAGAGCGCCGCGTTTTTCCTGGGGGGCAGTACCGATGGTCGCAGAGCCGGCGCGCAACAACGGCGCGCCTCAGGACAGCAGGGTCATGCTCGCCGCCGAGCCGGACGACGAGATCGACCTCGCGCAGCTCGTCGGCGTCCTGAGCGAAGGCAAGTGGCTGCTCATGGGCGTGTGGGCGCTCGTGCTCG
>DASVDO010000083.1:0-9917 GCA_036381055.1 Burkholderiales bacterium
GTAGGACCTCTAGAAACTGAGCGTTGCCGCGCCCTGCTTGATCTGCTCGTGCATCACGCTCGCGCCGGTGACGATCACGCCCTCGAGCAGATCCTGCTGCTCGTAGCCGCGTGCCTTGACGCAGGGCGTGCACGCCCACACGGTGCCACCGCGCTTCATGAAATCCTGGATCAGGTCCTTGAGCGGGCTGAGCGGCGGGACGACCGCCGAGTCGGCGGCGCGCCTGCGCACGAGATCGACCGCGGCGCTCGTGAGGAACACCGACACGTTGAGCCCGGCGGTGAGGCCGCCGCAGGCGATGGTGAAGCCGACCGACGAAAGCTCGCTGTCGCTGCCATGGGTCATGAGCACCACCAGGCCGCGGCTGCTTGTCTCTGCCATGGAATCCTCCTCGTCGCAGGGTTGCCTGCGCTAGGAGGACGCACGAGCCCGCGTACCGGTTCCCGGGCCGCGGAGCTCGAGCGCCACGGCGGCGGCGAGCAGGCCGAAGCCGGCGAGCTCCACCGGCAGCGCGTACTGCACGAGCTGCGTCCAGGCGACTGCGCCGGCGCCCGCGAGCGCCAGGCCGGCCGCCAGCCAGCCGCGGCGGCGCGCCGCACCGGCGAGCACACAGACGGCCGCGAGCACCGCGCCGCCCGCGACCGCCGCGGCCCAGGCGCGTTCGTCGACCGTGAACCGGACGCCGGCGGCGGAAAACGCCGCCAGCGCGGCGAGCGTGCCGTAGCAGGCGAGCACCGCGAAGGCGAGCGACAGCGCGCCCGCGAGCCGCCAGCGCGCGAGCGCGAGGCGCGCCGGCGCGCGCTCGCCGCGGCGCATGGCGAGCTCGATCGCCCGTGCGCCGAAGCGCGCCGCCACCTCGCGCGTCTCTTCGCTCGGCGAGAGCGCGAAGTAGTCCAGCTCGCGCAGGCGCGTCACGTCGTCGAAGCCGGCGGCGCGGAACAGCGCGAGGTAGTCCTCCTCGACCGTCGCGCCGACCACGCACTCGGCCCACAGCTTCGGGTCGAGCGCGCAATCGCGCGTCACCGGCCTGCGGATCACGATATCGGCGATCTGCACCCGGCCGCCGGGACGCAGCACGCGCCGGATCTCGCCGATCGCGCGCGCCTTGTCCGGCACGAGGTTCAGCATGCCGTTGCTGGTGACCACGTCGACCGCGGCGTCGGCGAGCGGGATCGCCTCGGCGTTGCCCTCCAGCACCTCGACGTTGCGCACGCCGGCGCGGGCGAGCAGCGCGCGCAGCTTGGCGCTCATGGCGGGCGTCATGTCGAGCGCGAGCACGCGGCCCTTCGGGCCGACCAGCCGCGCCGCGATCAGCGCGTCGGTGCCCGAGCCGGCGCCGACGTCGAGCACCGTGTCGCCCGGGCGTATGACGCCGGCGCGGAACGGATAGCCGACGCCCGCGAACGACGCGAGCGCCTCCTCGGGCAGCCCTTCCAGCACGCCCGGCGGATAGCCGACGGCGAGGCACGCGCCGCGGCCCACCGGGAAATGGAAGCCGGCCGCCGGCGCATCGGCGACCGCGCTGTACATGTCGCGCACCGCCTCGAGCACCTTCTCCCGCGAGAAGCCGAAGATCGCGACCATCAGAAGCTGTCGACCAGCGACTTGATGCGGCTGCGCAGGCGCTCGGGCGCGCGGCGGCTGCCGGTGCCGCGCAGCGCCTGCTTGAGCTTGCGCTCGAACTCGGCGCGGGAAAAGCAGGCGCGGCAGCGCTCGAGGTGCCGGGCGAGCGCGGCGTCGCTTCGCCGGTCGAGCTCGCGGTCGAGGTACTCGGCGAGCCGCCTGAGCGCTTCTTCGCAGCTCATCGCGCGCTCCGCTTGCGTGGCGGCGAAAGCAGGCCGGCGTCCAGCGCGTGGCGCCACAGCTCGCGCTGCAGCTGCGAGCGGGCGCGCGCGAGCCGCGAGCGCACCGTGCCGACCGGCACGCCGAGCAGCGCCGCCGCGTCGGCATAGCCGTGCCCCTGCACGTCGACCAGGATCACGGCGAGGCGGTAGGGATCGGGGAGCGCGTCGAGCGCGCGCTCCATGTCCTCGCGCAGGAACGCCTGCACGGCGGCGTCCTCGGGATTGCTCCACCACAGGAGAAACGGCTGGTGCAGCCGCTCGAACAGCGAGAACGGCTCGCCCTCGCCGTCTTCGCCCTGCATCGGCACCTCCGGGCTCGCGCGCCGGTGCCGCCACTGGCTCATGAAGGTGTTGGCGAGGATGCGCAGCAGCCAGCCTTCGAAGGCCTGCGGATCGCGCAGCTCGTCGCGCTTCGCCCACGCCTTGGCGAGCGCCTCGGCGACCAGGTCTTCGGCGTCCTCGGCGTTGCGCGTGAAGCGCAGGGCGCTGCCGTAGAGCCGGTCGGAAAGGCGCTCGACCTCGGCGCCGAAAAGCTCGCGCGCGCTGCGGCCCACCGATGGCACCTCCTCCTTTGGGCTCGGGGCATCCGGGCAAGGACGCTCGAGGCCGCCGGGAAGTTCCCGGGGCGGCGACCCGCGCGCCTTGGCTATCATAGCGAGTCCCCTGCGATCCCACCCATGGCGTCCTCACCGGCTTCGACGCTCGCTTCGCTGCCCTCGGTCGACCGCCTGCTGCGCGCGCCGCGGGCGGCGCCGCTCGTCGCCGCGCACGGCCGGCAGCCGGTGACGCGGGCGATCCGCGACGTGCTGGCCGAGCTGCGCTCGTCGAAGACCGTGCCCGGCGAGGACGCGATCCTGGCGCGCGTCGGCGAGGCGCTGCAAAGGCGCGCCACGCCGTCGCTGCGCCCGGTGTTCAACCTCACCGGCACGCTGCTGCACACCAACCTCGGCCGCGCGCTGCTCCCCGAAGAAGCGATCGCGGCGATCGCCGCGGTCGCCCGCTCGCCCGCGAGCCTGGAGTACGACCTCGCCGACGGCAGGCGCGGCGAGCGCGACACGCACGTCGAGAAGCTGCTCTGCGAGCTCGTCGGCGCCGAGGCCGCCACGGTGGTGAACAACAACGCCGCCGCGGTGCTGCTCGTGCTGAACACGCTGGCGAGAGGCAAGGAAGTGCCGGTCTCGCGCGGCGAGCTGATCGAGATCGGCGGCTCGTTCCGCCTGCCCGACATCATGGCGCGCTCCGGCTGCCGGTTGCGCGAGGTCGGCACCACCAACCGCACGCACCTTTCCGACTACGAGGCGGCGATCGGCCCGAAGACCGGCGCGGTGCTGAAGGCGCACACCAGCAACTACGCGATCCAGGGCTTCACCGCGTCGGTCGCCGAGGCCGAGCTGGCGAAGCTGTGCGCCGGGCGAGGCGTGCCGCTGGTCGTCGACCTCGGCAGCGGCGCCCTGCTCGATCTCGCGCGCTTCGGGCTGCCCGCGGAAAGGACGGTCCAGGCGACGCTCAAGGACGGCGCGGATCTCGTCACCTTCAGCGGCGACAAGCTGCTCGGCGGGCCGCAGGCGGGCATCGTCGCCGGCCGCGCGGCGCTGGTCGCCAAGCTGCGCAGGAACCCGCTCAAGCGCGCGCTGCGGGTCGACAAGCTGACCCTCGCGGCGCTCGGCGCGCTGCTGCGCCTCTACGCCGATCCGGAGCGCGCGCTGGAGCGCATCCCGACGCTGCGCCTGCTGGCGCGGCCGCTCGCCGAGATCCGGGCGCAGGCCGAGCGCATCGCGCCGGCGCTGCGCGCGCGGCTGAAGGAAGACGTCCAGGCCGTCGCCTGCGAGAGCGAGGTCGGCAGCGGCGCCGCGCCGACCGCGCGCCTCGCGAGCTACGGCATCGCCATCCGGCCGGGCAGCGCGCGCCTCGCGGCGCGCCTGCGCGCCCTGCCGGTGCCGGTGATCGGGCGGCTGCACGAAGGCGCCCTGCTCCTCGACCTGCGCGCGCTCGGGGACGAGGCGGGGTTCGTCGCCCAGCTCGAGCGGCTGTGATCGTCGCCACCGCCGGGCACGTCGACCACGGCAAGACCAGCCTGGTGCGCGCGCTCACCGGTGTCGACACCGACCGGCTGCCGGAGGAGAAGCGCCGCGGCATGACCATCGACCTCGGCTTCGCCTACAGCGGCGCGCTCGGCTTCGTCGACGTGCCGGGGCACGAGCGCTTCGTGCACAACATGCTCGCCGGCGTGGGCGGGGTCGACCTGGCGCTGCTCGTGGTGGCGGCCGACGACGGGGTGATGCCGCAGACGCGCGAGCACCTCGCGATCGTCGACCTGCTCGGCGTGCCGCGCGGCGCGCTGGCGATCACCAAGATCGACCGCGTCGGCGCCGAGCGCGTTCGCCAGGTGGAAAGCGAAGCACGGGCGCTGCTTTCGGCGACGCGCCTCGCCGGCGCAGCGGCCTTCCGCGTCTCGCCGGTCACCGGCGAGGGCGTCGCCGAGCTGCGCGCGCACCTGGAATCGCTCGCGCGGCAGGTCGGCGAGCGCAAGGCGCGCGGCAATTTCCGCCTCGCGGTGGACCGCTGCTTCACGCTGCCGGGCGCCGGGCTGATCGTCACCGGCACGGCGCTGAGCGGCGAGGTGAAGGTCGGCGACGAGGTGCGCGCGCTGCTCGCCGGCGCGCGCGCCCGCGTGCGCTCGATCCACGCGCAGAACGCGCCCGCCGGGCGCGGCGCCGCCGGGCAGCGCCTCGCGCTCAACCTGGCGGGCCTCGACGGCAAGGCGCGAATCGCGCGCGGCGACTGGATCGCCGCCGGCAACGTGCCGGACGCGGTGGCGCGCTTCGACGCGCGGCTGAAGTGGATCTCCGAGACGAAGCTGCGCGACAACCTGCCGGTGCACGTGCACCTCGGCGCGGCCGACGTGCTCGGGCGCATCGCGCCGCTCGACGGGCAGGGCCTCGCGCAGCTCGTGCTCGCGCAGCCGGTGGGTGCGCTGCGCGGCGACCGCTTCATCGTGCGCGGCCAGTCCTCGCGCCGCACGCTCGGCGGCGGCACGGTGATCGACGTGTTCCCGCCGCCGCGCGGCCGGGCGAGGCCGGAGCGCCTCGCCTGGCTGCGCGCGATGGAGATCGAGGACGACGAGACTTCGCTCTCGGCGCTGCTCGAGCTCGCCGCAGGCGGCGTCGACATGGCGCGCTTCAGCGCCAACCGCAACCTGGCGCCGGCGAGCGGCGTGCGCTTCTCCACCGCGCACTGGCAGCGGCTGCGCGAGCAGGCCCTCTCGGCGCTCGCCGCCTGGCATCGCGACTCGCCCGAGCGCGGCGGCCTGCCGGCCGATCGCCTGCTCCCGGGCGGCCGCGTCGGCCGCGAGGTGCTCGACCGGCTGGTGGCGGAGCTGGTGGCCGAAGGGCTCGCGGTGCGCGACGCCGCCGGATTGCGCCTGCGCGGCCACGAGGCGAAGGTGAGCCCCGCCGACGAAGCGCTCTGGAAGAGGGTCCGGCCGCTCCTCGAGAAGGCGGCGCTGCGGCCGCCCTCGCTCGCCGAGCTGTCGGCTTCGCTGAAGGAAGACCCGAAGCGCCTGGAAGCGGCGCTCGCGCGCCTCGAGCGCCACGGCCTGGTGGTGCGCGTGGCGAAGAACCGCTTCTTCCTTCCCGGCGCGGTCGGCGAGCTCAAGCGCATCGCCGCCGAGCTCGCGCGCCAGCAGGGCCGGATCGTCGCCGCCGCCTATCGCGACCGCTCCGGCATCGGCCGCAACGTCGCCATCGAGGTGCTCGAGTACTTCGACCGGATAAAATTCACCCGTCGCGCCGGCGACGCGCACGTGCTAGTCACGAATTCGGGGTCAGGGTCGTAATTCGAGATCCCACGGAGAAGATTCGCACCCCGGTGGGGCGCCTGGACTTCAAATCCAGTGAGGGGGCCGCACGGTTCCCTGGTGGGTTCGACTCCCACTCTTTTCCGCCAGCCCCTTCGGCCGAGGTTTAAGCGAGGTTTAAGGCGGCGCAGGGTATTGGGTCCTGCGAGGAGATTCCGAGGAGGAGGAGGACCCATGATGCGCCGCATCGTAATGCCGCTCGCCCTGTTCGCCGTCGCGACGCTGGCCGCCCCGGCGCCGGCGCAGGCGCTGGAAGAGATCATCATCACCCAGCCGGTCGACAGCCTGAGCTTCTTTCCCGTCTACGTCGCCCGCACGCTGAAGTACTTCGAGGCCGAGGGCCTCAAGCCGCGGGTGCTTTCCACCTCGGGCGGCGGGCCGCACCTGCAGGCGGTGCTCTCGGGCAAGGCGCAGTTCACCGCGAGCCCGGGCAACTACCAGCTCAACGCGCTCAAGTCCGGCCAGAAGCTGGTCGCGGTGATCGACCTTCTCAACCGCTGCATCATCGGCGTGGTGATGAACAAGGACACCGCGCAGCGCGTCGGCCTGAAGCCGTCCATGTCCTTCGAGCGGAAGATCAAGCTGCTGAAGGGGCTCACGCTCGGCATCACCCGCCCGGGCGCCCTCACCGACAGCATGGCGCGCCAGCTCCTGCTGATGGCCGGCTACAAGGCCGGCCAGGACGCGCGCGTCCTCGGCGTCGGCGGCGCCTCGACCATCGTGCCGGCGCTCGAGAACCACAAGATCGACGTCATGTTCATCTCCACGCCGCATCCGGAGCGCGCCATCGGCGGCGGCTTCGGCGTCTGGCTGGTGAACAACGCCAAGGGCGAGAACCCGCGGCTGCGCGAGTTCATGATGGCCGAGCTGATGACCACGCCGGAGTACATCGAGAGCCATCCCGAGACGGTGCAGAAGGTGGTGCGCGTGATGAAGCGCAGCCTCGACTACATCCACAGCCACTCCACCGAGGACATCGTCAAGACCGTGGAGCCGTTCTTCGGCAAGCGCGTCAAGCCGGCGCTGCTCAAGGCCTCGGTCGAGACGGTGAAGCCGGCCACCTCGCGCGACGGGCGCCTCACCGAGGCCGAGCTCGCCACCACCGTGCAGCTGCTGCGCGAGTCGGGCAGGGACATCCCGGACCTGAAGCTGGAGGACGTCTTCACCGACCGATTCCTCGCCGCCGTGCACTGAGCCCGGTGCCGCGGCCGATTCTTTCGCTGCGCGGCGTCGCGAAGCGCTTCGTGTCGCGCGGGCGGCTGGTGCATGCGCTGAGCCGGATCGACCTCGACATCGAGGAGGGCGAATTCCTGAGCGTGGTCGGGCCGAGCGGCTGCGGCAAGTCGACGCTGCTCAACATCCTGGTCGGCCTGCTGCCGCCGAGCGAGGGCGAGATCCGCTACGAGGGCCGCCCGGTGCACGGCCTCAACCCGGCGATCGGCTACGTCACGCAGCAGGACAACCTGTTGCCCTGGCGCACGCTGAGGCGCAACGTGCTGCTGCCGCTCGAGCTGCGGCACGAGCCGCGCGGCGACCGGGAAGAGCGCGCCGCGCGCCTCATCCGCAAGGTCGGCCTCGCCGGCTTCGAGGAGCACTATCCGCACGAGCTCTCCGGCGGCATGCGCCAGCGCGCCAACATCATCCGCACGCTGATCTACGACCCGGCGGTGATCCTCATGGACGAGCCCTTCGGCCCGCTCGACGCGCAGACCCGGCTCGCGCTGCAGAGCCAGCTGCTCGCCCTGTGGCGCGAGGCGCGCAAGACCGTGGTCTTCATCACCCACGACCTCGCCGAGGCGATCGCGCTCTCCGACCGCGTCGTCCTGATGAGCGCGCGCCCGGGCCGCATCAAGCGGGTGGTGGATATTCCCATCGCGCGGCCGCGCGACGTGTATCACATGCACGCCGCGCCCAACTACAAGGAGATCTACGAGCTGCTGTGGCAGGACCTGCGCGAGGAAGTGGTGGAGGCGATGGCATGAGCGCCGAGCCCCGCCCGCTCTCGGTACGCGGCGCGCCGCCCGAGGAGCTGCTGCCCGAGCCGCAGGGCCGGCTCGAGCGGCTGTGGTGGCGCCTGCGGCGCAGCCCCGAGCTCGCCGGGCTGCGCCTCGCCCTGTGGCGCGTGCTGTTCGGCGCCGCGCTGCTCGTGCTCTGGCAGATCGCCTCGGGCCGCTGGGTGTCCGAGAAGCTGATCTCCAGCCCCGGCGAGCTCGCCACGGTGTTCGCCGAGTGGGTGCGCTCGGGATCGATCTTCTTCCATTTCGCCTACACGCTCACCAACACGCTCTACGGCTACGTCGCCGGCAGCCTGCTCGGCATCGGCCTGGGCTTCGCGCTCGCCGGCGCGCCGGTGATCGCCGCGATCATCGAGCCCTACATCATGGCGTTCAACGGCGTGCCGCGCATCGCCTATGGGCCGCTGTTCATCGCCTGGTTCGGCATCGAGCGCCTGCCGAAGGTGGTGCTGGTCGGCACGATCGTCTTCTTCCTCACCTTCGTCAGCACCTTCTCCGGGATCCGCGGCGTGCCGCAGGACCTGATCAACGTCGCGCGCGTCATGGGCGGCCGGCGCTTCGACGTCTATCGCAAGATCATCCTGCCCTCGGCGATGCCGTGGATCATCAACGGCCTGAAGGTCAGCGTGCCCTTCGGCATGGTGGGCGCGATCGTCGGCGAATACCTCGTCTCCGACCGCGGCCTGGGCTACCTGCTGAGCCTGTACTCGAACGAGTACTACATCACCGGCATGATCCTGGTGATCCTGCTCCTCATGGTGGTCGTGCTGCTCGTCAACCAGGGCCTCAACTGGCTCGAGTCGCGGCTGCTGCGCTGGCGCGCGCCGGTGCAGGTCGGCCAGGACCGCCCGATGCCGTCCTGAATTCGGGGTCAGGGTCGCAATTCGGCCGTGCAAAGTGCGTACTCCTGCATTGTCGACCGGGCTTTTCCGCCCGACACTTTGGCGGCGATGAAGTCCCGCGACCACCTCTATGCCGGCTGCGTGCTGAGCGCGGCCGTCCTGGCGCTCATCGGCGTCGTGCTTCTCTGGCGCGCCGTCTCCTTCGAGGGCCATATCGGCGCGCTGCTCGTGCTCGCCGTCGCCGCCCTGTGCTTCGTGGCAGGCCGCGAGCTGAAGGCGCGGAGCGCCGAGATCGAGAAAGCCGCTTCGCCGGACCCCAGCGCGTAGCCCCGCCTACTCGGTGCCTTCGTCCTCGCCCAGCGCGTCGATGACGGTGAGCGCGTCGTTCAGCCGCGCCAGCGCCTCGTCGGCGATGTCGCTCACCCGCTCCTCCCTCTCCGCCGCCTCCTGAAGCAGCTCGGCGAGCGCCTCCAGGCTCGCGCGCGCGTTCAGCAGGTAGTTGAGGTCGGCCATGCCCGCCGCGTTGCAACGGGCGTGCCGGCGCTCAGCAGGTCGCTTCCTGGGGCACGTCGAGCGCGGAGATCGCCTTGGCGACCGGGCCGCCGGGCTCCTCGACCTCGGTCACCACGACGCGCCGGCCGGGGAGCTCGCCGAAGGCGAGCGCGTCGCAGCCGGCGGTGATCGGCGTGCCGAGCGGGATGCGGATGGTGAGCGTTTCATCCTGCGAACCGAGCGTCAGCTTGCCGCTGCAGCCCTGCACGCGCCTGGGCTCGCAGTAGGTGGGCTCGGCGGCGAGCACGATGCCGCGCACCCGCTCCTCCTTCGGCTGCGGCGAGACCGCCCCCCAGACGACGAGCGAGATGAAAAGGACGATGGCCGGTACGGCAAAAGCGAAGCGACTCACTGCGGGCAGCCTCCCTTTCCTTTCGTTGCCGGAGGTGAAGCACCTCGCGTGCCAGCGCTAGAACAGCCGCTCGCTGGCGATGCGCGCCCCGGCCACCAGGCTCGCGAGCTTCGCCCAGGCGACCTCGGGGTGCACCTCGTCACCGGCGCCCGACGTGCCGAAGCCGCAGTCGGTGCCGGCGATCACGTTCTCGCGCCCGAGCAGCGAGGCGAAGCGCTCGATCCTCTGCGCCACCAGCTCGGGATGCTCGACGAGGTGCACGCAATGCGACACCACGCCCGGCACCAGGATCTTGCCCTCGGGCAGCTTGACGTCGCGCCAGACCGTCCACTCGTGCTCGTGGCGCGGGTTGGCCGCCTCGACCAGATAGGCGCCGGCGCGCACGCGCAGCATCAGGTCGACGAAGTGCCGCAGCTCGAAGTCGTGCGCGCGCGGCGCGACGTTGACGCTGTAGCA
>DASVDO010000084.1:0-23647 GCA_036381055.1 Burkholderiales bacterium
ACCCACGGATTGAGGGTCGGCAGGTCGGGGTTGTCCGACTCGTAGAGGTTGTCCATGCGGTTGTGCACGGCGGACCACTTGCGCTTCGCGGTCCCGGCAGCCTCTTCGCGCCGCACCTTCTCGGAGTACTTCTTGTGGAAGCGCTTCAGGTAGTGCGCCGGGCGGTAGAGGTAGAGCGGCGAGGCGCCGGCGAGGCGCGGCAGGAAGTCGGGGTTCGGCCGGCTCCAGCTGTAGCGCACCGCCGTCTCCGAGAGCACCTCGAACTTCGGCGGCTCGCCCGCCACCAGCAGGTCGCGCGGCGGGCCGGCGGGGCTGAGCTCCTTGTTGTTCGCCACGTCCTCCCACCAGTAGCGGAAGTCCTCGGCGGTGAAGGGCTCGCCGTCGGACCAGCGGTGCCCCGCGCGCAGGTGCAGCGTGAAGATGCGCCCCTCCTCGACGTCGAGCCGCGCCAGGATGTCCGGCACGATGTTCAGCCGCCGGTTGTAGACCACCAGGCGCGCGTAGCCGTAGACGGTGAGGAGCCGCGTATCGCGGCTGCGGCCGATCAGCGTGTGCAGCGTCCCGCCGTAGCGCCCGAGCGTCTCGCCCTCCTCGAGCCGCACCACCAGCGGCGCGAGCGGCAGGCGCTCCTCTACCGGCGGCAGCTTGCCCGCCGCGACCAGCTTGTGCAGCGAGGGGGCTTCGCTGTAGGCCCGGGCGAGCGCCGGGACGAGCGCGAGCAGCAGGAGGGCCGCGAGCCTCATGCCGCGAGCTCCGAGGCGTCGGCGGCGCGGCGCGCGCGCACGAAGTGGCCGTTGCCCAGGTCGATCATCTCCGGCCGCTCGCCCGCGGTGATGCGGAAGGCGGCGGGCCATGCCGCCGGGTCCGAGCTCTTGCCCTGCATGAGCGCGGCGAAGTCGAGCGGCCGGCCGGGGTCGGGCTCGGGCACCGCGGCGAGCAGCGCGCGCGTGTACGGGTGCGAAGGCCGCGAAAAGAGCTCGGCGCTCGGCGCGATCTCGACGATGCGGCCGGCGCACATCACGGCGATGCGGTCGGCGAGGTAGTTCACCACCGCGAGGTTGTGCGAGATGAAGATGTAGGTGAGGTTGAGCGCGCGGCGCAGGTCGCGCAGCAGGTTGAGCACCTGCGCCTGCACCGACACGTCGAGCGCGGACACCGGCTCGTCCAGGATCAGCAGCTCGGGCCCCAGGGCGAGCGCCCTGGCGATGCCCAGGCGCTGGCGCTGGCCGCCGGAGAAGCTGTGCGGATAGCGGCGCAGGAAGCGCACGTCGAGGCCGACCAGGCCGATCATCTCCTTCACCCGCTGGAAGCGCTCGTCGGCGTCGCCGATGCGGTGGATCACCAGCGGCTCGGCGACGATGTCGTAGGCGCTCATGCGCGGGTTGAGCGAGCTGAACGGGTCCTGGAACACGAACTGCACCTTGCGCCGGTAGGCGAACAGCTCGCGCGGCGTGAGCGCCAGCACGTCCTTGCCGTCGAAGACGATGCGTCCGGAATCCGGGCTCACCGAGCGCAGGATCATGCGCGCCGTGGTGGTCTTGCCGCAGCCCGACTCGCCCACCAGGCCCAGGCACTCGCCCGCCGCCACGGCGAAGCTCACGTCGTCGACCGCGAGGTGCCCGCTCTTCGCGCCGCCGAGCCAGCCGCCGCTCCGCACCGCGTAGCGCTTGCTCAGGTGCTCCACCCGCAGGAGCTCGCCCGCGGCCGCCGGCGCGCTCGGCCGCGAAGCGATGAGATGCTCGCTCGTCACCTGCACCTCGCGGATCGGCGTCAGGCGCTCGCCCGGCGCCATGTTGAAGCGCGGCACGGCGCGCATCAGCGCCTTGAGATAGGGATGGCGCGGGTCGGCGAAGAGATCGCGCAGCGTGCCCGCCTCCATGACGCGCCCGCGGTACATCACCACCACCTCGCGCGCCATGTTGGCCACCACGCCAAGGTCGTGCGTGATCAGCAGCACCGCCATGCCCAGCTCGGACTGCAGCTCGCGGATGAGCTGCAGGATCTGCGCCTGGATGGTCACGTCGAGCGCGGTGGTCGGCTCGTCGGCGATGAGCAGCGCCGGCCGCGCCACCAGCGCCATGGCGATCATGGCGCGCTGGCGCAGCCCGCCGGAAAGCTCGAAGGGATAGGTGTGCTCGGCCTTGTGCGGATCGGGAAAGCCGACCAGGCGCAGCATCTCGATCACCGCCTGGCGTCTCGTGCCTTTCCCCATGCCGGAAACATGGAGCGACAGGGCTTCGCCGATCTGGTTGCCGATGGTGTGCAGCGGCGAGAGCGCCGTCATCGGCTCCTGGAAGATGATCGAGATGCGCCCGCCGCGGATGCGCTGCATCTCGCGGCCGCGCACGTCGAGCTGCGCGATGTCGACCGCGCCGCCGTCCGACTGCGGATCGCGGAACAGGATCTCGCCCGCCTCGATGCGCGCGATGCGCGGCAGGATGCCCATGATCGCCTGCGCCACCACCGACTTGCCCGAGCCCGACTCGCCGACCAGCGCCACCGTGCCGCCCTGCGGCACGCGCAACGACACGCCGTCCACGGCCTTCACGATGCCCGCGTCCACGTCGAGATAGACCCGCAGGTCGCGGATCGTCAGCAGATCTGCCATTCCCCCTCGCTCCCGTCCGAGTATACGGGCAACGCTATGGGCGAGAAGTGAAAAGCTGCCACGGATCGGCCCACGCCGCGCCGGCCGAGCGCGTCTCGTCGAACAGCCGCGCGAGGAAGCGCCACGCCGCGTCGTCGTGCAGCGCGTGGTGCGTGAGCAGGCCGGTCGGCTCGCCGGCGTCGACGCTTCCCGAGCGGCGCGCAACGAGGTGCCGCACCAGCATCGCGAGCGCCGCGTCTTCGCCGACGAAGCCGCGGCCGCCGCGCCAGGCGACGATGTCGACGTGCGTGTTCACCTGCGGCACGCCCGGCGCGCGCGCGGCGCGCGCGCCGTAGCGGCTCAAGCCGACGATGCCGGCGCCGGGAAGCCGCGGTACCAGCGCCTCGCGCAGCCGGTTCCACGGCGGCGCGAGCACCGGCAGGAAGCGCGCGCCGGCGAGCCCGGCCAGGCGCGCGCGCGCGCGCGCGAGGCGCTCGAGCGCCGCCTCGTCGCTCTCGGTAGCGGGAAACTCGGTCTTCTTCTCGCCGGCCGCGGCGCGGTTGCGGTGATCGCAGCCGTGCATGATCACGCAGCGCGCCGGCGCCAGCGCCTCGGCCTGCGCCGCTTCGGGGACCGCGGCGAGCGCGAGCGGCACGCCGCACTGCCTTGCCAGCTCGAGCAAGCGGGCGAGCACCGGGCTCGCCGCGGCGGCGTCGTCGTCGCGCCACCACAGCGTGGCGACACGGCCGGCGTCGCGCCAGGCGGCGAGCTCCCCGGCGAGCGCGCGCCAGCCGCTCATGCCGCCCTGCCCGCCAGCCAGCCGGCGAGCAGCGCGGCGCTGCGCCGCGCGCCGTCGAGCTCGACCAGCTCGGCCGGCGGCCGCGGCCCGCGCACCGCGCGGTTCACCGCGTCGGCAAGCGAATCGGCGTCGAGGCGCGCCTCCTCGAGCACCTGCGCCGCGCCGTGCGCCGCGAGCGCCTGCGCGCGCAGCGTCTGCTCCACCTCGCCGTCGCCGGCGAAAGGCACGAGCACCGAGCGCACGCGCGCCTGCAGCACCTCGGCCACCGTGTTGTAGCCCGCCTGGCTGATCGACAGAGCGCAATTGGCGAGCAGCGCCGGCACGTCGCTGCGATGGCGCTCGACCACCACGCCGGGGCCGGCGCGCTCGGCGAGCCGCCGCAGCTCGGCCTCGCCGGCGTTCAGCCCGGCGAGCAGCCGCCAGGTCGCCTCGCGCAGCAGCGTGCGCGGCCGCGCCTCGAGCGCGGTGGCGAGCAGCCGCGCGCCTACCGCGCCGCCGCCCGCCGAGACCAGCACCTCGCCCGCGCCGACGCCGCTTGCCGCGGGCGGATCCTCTACGACGTAGCCGGTGTAGTGCAGCCTGTCGGCGAGGCGAGGCGCGGCGCCGAAGGTGCGCTCCAGGCCTGCCAGGCGCGGGTCGCCGTGCACCAGCAGCCGGTCGAAGAAGCGCTCGAAGAGCGCCAGCGCTTCCGCCTCCCGCCCGGGCCTGGGCTGCAGCAGGTCGCGCACCGAGCAGACGAGCAGCGGCCGCCGCGCCACGCGCCGCGTATCTTCCAGGAGCGGCATCAGCTCGAAGCGCATCTGGCGCCGGCCGAAGGGAAAGAGCTCGATCAGCAGCGCGCCCGCCGGGCCGGCGTCGTGGAAGCGCCGCCAGGCGTCGAGCAGCAGCCCGGCGCGGCGGCGCTTCCATTCGGCGCCCACCGGCCGGCCCTCGGCGTCGAGCAGCGTGCGGAAGCTCGCGTCGCCGGCGCTCGCCGGCGGGAGCTGCACGTCGACCGGGATGTCGCGCACCGGCGCGCCGCCGCTGACCAGCGTGACCTCGGCGCCGGCGGCGCGCAGGGCGCGCGCGACGAGCGCGGTGCGCTTCAGGTGCCCGACGCCGAGCAGGTGCTGCACGTACAGGAACGCCCTCATCGCGCGTTGAGCTGCGCCAGCACGGGCTCGCCGTCCGGCGCAAGCCGGAAGAGCTGCACCGCCGACCAGTCGATCTCCACCGGCGGCTTGCCGCGCAGGTCCCAGCCGAGCGCATGCGCGAGCACCGCGCGGATCACGCCGCGGTGCGTGAGCGCGAGCGTCGGCTCGCCGCGCGCCGCCACCTCGGCGAGCCAGGGCAGCACGCGCGAGAGCACCTCGCGCGGCGACTCGCCGCCCTCGGGCCGGAAGTCCCAGCCGCGCGCCTCGTTCTCTTCCATGGCCGCGCCGAGCTCGCGGCGCAGGTCGGCGAGCCGCTTTCCTTGCCAGGCGCCCCAGCGCATCTCGGCCAGGCGCGGCTCGCGCTCGGGATGCCGGCAGCCGAGCAGCGCCGCGGTTTCCACGCAGCGCCTGAGCGGGCTCGCCACCACGCGAAAGGCCTGCCATCGCCCGGAAAGCGCGAGCGCCTGCCCGGGCAGGATCGGCAGGTCGGCGCGCCCCTGGATGCGTCCCTCGGCGCTCCACGCCGTCTCGGCGTGGCGCAGCATCGCGAGCTCGGTCATAGCGCGGCGAGCGCGCCGGCCAGCACCTTCGCCGCGTGCGCGAGGCTGCGCTCGCCGGCGACGAAGCGCGCCGCCTGCTCGCCGAGCGAGCGCCGGCGCGGCGCGTCGTCGACCACCGAGCGCACCGCCTCGGCGAGCGCCGCCTCGTCGCCGTAGGGCACGAGCAGGCCGGTGCGGCCGTCGAGCACGACGTCGGGCACGCCGCGCGTCGCGCACGACACGACCGGGACGCCCGCCGCCTGCGCCTCGAGCAGCGCCATGCCGTACGCCTCGTTCACCGCCGGCCAGGGGCAGACGTCGCTCGCCGCGAACACCTCGGCGAGGCGGCGCGTGGGCAGCGCGCCGAGCAGGCGCGTGCGCGCCGCGATGCCGGCGCGCGAGAGCGCCTCCTCGACCTGCGCGCGCGCCGGGCCGTCGCCCGCGACCACGAGCTGCCAGCGCGCGTCGAGGCCGTAGGCGAGCGCCGCGGCGAGGCTGCGGTACGAGGCGAGCTTGTCGCCCACGCGCATCATCGCCGCGACCACCAGCCAGGGCACCTGCGGATCGAGGTCGTGCTCGCGCGCGAGCCTGGCGCGCAGCTCGGCGCGCCGCGTGCGCGCCTCGGCGTAGGGCTCGACGTCGAGGAAGGGCGGCAGGTGCAGGATGCGCGAGCGCTCGACCAGCTCGGCGAGCCCGGCGATGTCGTCGCGGCTCGGCGAGACGATCAGCGCCGCGCGGCGGATCGCCGCGACGCTCGCCTCGTGCCCGAGCGCCCACGAGCCGTGCGCGCGCTTCGCGGCGTGCGAGGCCTCGGCGATGACGTACGGAATGCCGAGCTCCGCGCTCACCCGCGGGCCGAGCCAGTCGGGCGCCTTGTAGTACAGGTGATAGGTGAACCAGAGCTGCGGCCGCTCCTCCGGCGCGCGCGCGCGCCAGGTGTCGGCCAGCGCCGCGCCGAGCGCCTCGCCCTGGCGGCGCAGCGCGGCCTGGCGCTCGACGTTGCCTTCGCCGTCGTAGCTGCGGAAGGTCGAGGCGATCTCGGCGCGCATGCCGGCAAGGCGCAGCGCGTCGAGCAGCAGCCCGGCGACGCGCCGGTCGCCGGAGGGCGTGCCGTGGGTCGGCGACTTAAGCGGTGCGTAGAACGCGACGCGCATGCGCAAGCCCCGCTTCGCCTTCGGGGCCGAATTTCCGAGCCAGGCGCTCGAGGTTCGGCTCGAGCGCGAAGTGCGCCCGCACCCGCGCCTCGCCGGCCTCGCCGAGCGCGCGCCGGCGCGCCGGGTCGGCGACGAGCCCGGCGAGCGCCGCGGCGAGCGCGCCGGGATCGTTCTGCGGCACGAGCAGCCCGCTCACCCCGTCGCGCACCAGCTCGCCGATCGCCGAGACGCGTGTCGCGACGCAGGCGAGGCCCTGGCTTTGCGCCTCCATCAGCACGTTGGGCAGGCCGTCGCGGTCGCCGTCGCTCGCCACGCGGCTCGCCAGGGCGAAGATGTCGGCGCCGCGATAGACCGCCAGCAGCTCGCGCTGGGCGAGCGGCCCGCGCCATGTCACGCGCTGCGCAAGGCCGAGCGCTTCGGCTTTCCTTCTCAGCTTCTTCTCGAGCGGTCCGCCGCCGACGTGCACGAGCTGCCAGTCGAGGTGCCGGATGCGCGCGAGCGCCTCCAGCAGCACGTCGACGCCCTTCTTCTCCACCAGGCGGCACACGCAGAGGATGACGGCGGGCTTCGCCGCGTTCTTCTCGCCCGGTTCCTTTTTCGGGAACCGCGCGAGGTCCAGGCCGTGGTAGACCAGCTCCACCCTGCCCGGCGGCGCGAGCGCGGCGAGATGCGCGCGGTTCGCCTCGTTGCAGGTGACGAGCCACTCGCAGTCGGCGAGCTTCTCGCGCTTCTCCCATTCCGGCGTGGTCCAGACGTCCTTGGCATGCGCCGAGCCGCTCCAGGGACGCCCGAGGAGCTTCGCCGCGTAGCGGGCCACCGACGCGGGCGTGTGCAGGAAATGCGCGTGCAGGCGCGTCACGCCCGGCGGCAGCTCGGCGGCGAGCACCAGCGCCTGGCCGAAGCGGCGGATGCGGTTCGGCGTGGGATCCCGGCGGAAATCCCGTAGCCATAGAAAAAAAACATCTCTGTAAGAAGCAAAACGGCGAACTTTTTTCCAGGCACGCAGAACCCGCAGCGGTTCATGCAGCAGGTACTCGGGAAGGTAGAGGAGCGGCGCGCGGATCTCGTCGTGCACCGGGTGGCGCCGCGCGTCGCCCGGGCGGCGCAGCGAGGCGATCAGGATGTCGAGGCCGCGCCGCTCGAGGGCGGCGATCTCCTGGGCGATGAACGTCTCGGAAAGACGCGGATAGCCCTTGAGGACGAACGCTACGGTCAAATCAGCTTAGCGAGGCCGATGCCGCCTGCGCGGGCGCCGCCTCGCTCTCGTCGCCCGCGATCCACGGCGCGATGAGGCGCGACACGTTGGTCAGCCCCTCGAGCAGGCCGGGCACCACCACCTCCGAGGGCAGGTTCTGGCGCGGCAGGGCGCGCAGCGCGGCGGCCATCACCGAGGGGTCGTAGGTGCCGTCGTCGGAGAGCATGCTCACCAGCCCGAGCTCGGCGGCGCGCTCGGCGCGGATGTGCTGCTCGAGGCGCGGCGCGGTGCGCGGCACGATCAGCGCGCGCTTGTCGAGCGACAGCACCTCGCAGAAGGTGTTGTAGCCGCCCATCGCCACCACGCCGGCGGCGCGCGCGAGCAGCGCCTCGAGCTGGCCGTGGAAGGTGATCGCGTCGACGCGCTTCAGCCGCTTGGCGCGGTCCATGAACTCGGCCTGACGCTCGGCGTTCATGAACGGCCCGAGCACCAGCAGCGCCGGGTAGGGCAGCAGCGGATCGTGCTCGTAGGCGCGCAGCACCCACTCGATCAGCCCCTCGCCGTCGCCGCCGCCGCCGGTGGTCACCAGCAGGAACGGCCGCTGCGCGATCTCGGGCAGGCGCGGCGGCGCGCCGTCCTTGGGCACCTCGCGCGGCAGGTAGCCGGTGTAGACCATCTTGTGCCGCACGCGCAGCGGCATGGCGATGCCTTCCAGCGGGTCGCATACCTGCGGCAGGCCGTACACCCAGATCTCGTCGTACAGGTCGCGCAGCGCCGGCAGCGCCTTCTTGCGCTGCCACTCGGGCTCGAGCAGGCGCGGCTCGTCCATCACGTCGCGCAGGCCGAGCACCAGCCGCGTGCCGCGGCGCTTGAGCGACTTCAGCGTCTCGAGCACCTCGCCGCGCAGGCCGACCGGCTCCTTGTCGACGATGAAGACGTCGGGGTCGAACATCTCGGCGGTGTGCTGGATGATCGAGGCGCGCAGCGCCAGCGTCTCGCCGATGTCGAGGTGCAGGTTGAGCGGCGTGTACTCGCCGTTGCGCAGCTTGATCACGCCCGGCACGCGCACGAAGTCGACGCGCGCGCGGAAGTCGAAGCTGCCGATGATCGGCGAGCCCGACAGGATCAGGACCGAGAGCTGCTTGTAGCGCTCCACCAGCGCGTGCGCGATGGCGCGGCAGCGGCGCAGGTGGCCGAGGCCGAAGGTGTCGTGGCTGTAGATGAGAATGCGGCCATCCTTGCGCCGTGTCCGCATACGGCCCCCCTATGAGCCCCGGATTGTCGACCGGGCGAGGCAGGCCTTGCAAGCCCCGCAGGGACGGTGGCGCGAGCCCTCGGCGATCGGCCGGCGGCACGACCAGGTGAGCTCGAGCAGCTCGCGCGGCAGGCGCGCGGCGAGCGCTTCCTTCGTCTCGCGATACACCGGGTACAGCCATTCGATCTCGGGCTCGCCGAGCTTGCGCGCCCGGTAGCAGGCGTACATCGCGTCGAACACGCGGCGCTGGCGCGCCGCGCGGTTCTCGATGTCGGTGTCGCGCGCGAGCGCGCCGACGGCGATGCGCCGGCAGCCCGGCGTGTCGATCGCCACCTGGCAGGCGACGAAGGCGATCGAGATGTAGTCGATCGGGATCGCCTCGAGGCCGCGGAAGTCGAGCCCCGATTCGGAGTAGCGAAACGGCCGGTAGTGCGCGCGGCACCAGGCGACGATCGCCTCGGCCGCCGCCCGCTCGGCGCCGGCGCGCCCTTCGGCGTTCTCCATGTGGATGTGGTGCACGCGCAGCGGCTCGTCGCTCTCGGTGAGCAGCCTCACCAGCATGGCGGTGCTGTCCAGCCCGCCGGAGAACATCGCCAGGGTGGTCACGAGCGCCCGATTGTAAGGGCGCGAATTGCGGGTAGGATGCGCCCCATGAAAGTTCGCGAGCTCCTCGACCTTTCCGGGCGCGCGGCGCTGGTGACCGGCGGCTCGCGCGGCCTCGGCCTGCAGATCGCCGAGGCGCTGGGCGAGATGGGCGCGCGCATCGCCATCAGCGCGCGCAAGCAGGACGAGCTGGAAGCCGCCGTGAAGAAGCTCGGCTCCCTCGGCATCGAGGCGAAGGCCTACGTCTGCGACATCGGCAAGCGCGCCGAGATCCCCGGGCTGGTCGAGGCGGTGCTCGGGCAGCTCGGCAAGGTCGACATCCTGGTGAACAACGCCGGCGCCACCTGGGGCGCGCCCGCCGAGGAGCACCCGCTGGAAGCGTGGGACAAGCTGGTGAACGTCAACCTCACCGGCGCGTTCGTGCTGACCCAGCTCGTCGGCCGGCGCTCGATGATCCCGGCGCGCTGGGGGCGCATCATCAACGTCGCCTCGATCGCCGGCCTGATGGGCCAGGACCCGCGCATCGTGCGCACCATCGCCTACAACGCCACCAAGGGCGGGCTGGTGAACTTCACCCGCGCGCTCGCCGCCGAATGGGGCGCCCACGGCATCACGGTCAACGCCATCTGCCCGGGCTTCTTCCCCTCCAAGATGACGCGCGCGACGCTGGACAGCGTTTCGAAGATCATCCTGGAAACCACACCCAATCGGCGCCTGGGCAACGACGACGACCTGAAGGGGCTCGCGGTGCTGCTCGCTTCCGAGGCCTCGCGCCACATCACCGGCCAGGCGATCGCCGTCGACGGCGGCGCGACCATCATATGAACGACGCGGTCGACTTCGCGCGCGAGTACCAGAAGCGCATCCCGTTCCTGCAGCTGCTGCAGGTGCAGACCGACGCGCTGGGCCGCGGCACGGCCCAGCTCTCGCTGCCGGTCGAGCCGCAGCTCACCAACAGCATGGGCGCGGTGCACGGCGGGGTGATCATGTCGCTGCTCGACGTGGCGCTGTGCACCGCGGCGCGCACCCTGCACCCGCAATCGCAGGGCGTGATTACCATCAGCCTGTCGACGTCCTTCATCGGCGCCGGCCAGGGCGGGCGGCTGCTCGCCGAGGCGCGCGTGCTGAAGGACGGCCGCAGCATGAGCTTCGTCGAAGGCGAGGCGCGCAACGGCGACGGCTCGCTGGTGGCGAAGGCGATCGGCACGGTACGCGTGCTGTTGCAGAAGTGAACCTCACAGGGAGGGCAAGACCATGAGCACACCGAATCCTTACGCGGCGCCCAAGGCGCCGGTCGCCGACGAGACGCTGGCGCTGCCGGGCAGGTTCGTGCCGGGCGGGCAGGCGCGGCCGGCGGGCAGCGGCACGGCCTGGATCGCCGACGGCTGGCGGCTGTTCATGAAGTCGCCGGGCATCTGGATCGCCATCGTGGTGGTGATGGCGGTGATCATGATGGCGCTCAACTTCATTCCCTTCGTCGGCGCGATCGCGGTCGCCGTGCTGACGCCGATCTTCGGCGGCGGCCTGATGCTCGGCTGCCGCGCGCTCGACGAGGGCAACGAGCTCGAGTTCGGCCACCTGTTCGCCGGCTTCCGCAACCAGGCCGGCGCGCTGGCGACCGTCGGCGCGATCTACCTCGGCCTCGCCTTCGCGATCGGCGTGGTGATCGTGGTGATCACCGGCGCGAGCATGCTCACGGTCATGGGCGGCGGCGCGCCCGCCGACCCGGCCGCCACGGCCGGCGCGGCGATCACCAGCCTGATCGCGGCGCTGATCGGGCTGGCGCTGCTCGTGCCGGTGGCGATGCTCATGTGGTTCGCGCCGGCGCTGGTGGTGCTGAACCAGCTCGGAGCGGTGGACGCGCTCAAGCAGAGCTGGAGCGGCTGCGTGAAGAACATCGTGCCGTTCCTGATCTACGGCGTGGTGCTGTTCGTGCTGGCGATCATCGCCACGCTGCCGCTGATGCTCGGCTGGCTGGTGCTCGGGCCGGTGCTGGCCGGGTCGGTCTACGCGAGCTATCGCGACATCTACATTGCCCGGGGGGAGTGATCATGCGCAATTCGCAATACCTGGCCGTCTTCGCCGCCGCGCTCGCGGCGGGCCTCGCGCAGCCGGCGGCTGCGCAGGACACCCTCCGCATCGGCGCGCCGCTGCCGATCACCGGGCCGCTGTCGCCGGAGGCGGCGAAGCTGCAGGCCGGGATGAACCTCTGGGTCGAGACCGTCAACAAGGCGGGCGGCATCCGCGTCGGCGGCAAGCGCCTCAAGGTCGAGGTGGTGCCGGTCGACTACCAGTCGAACACGCCGCGCGCGGTGCAGGCGGCCGAGAAGCTGATCACCGAGGACAAGGTGAACTTCCTGTTCTCGCCGATGGGCTCGGGCGCGACCAAGGCCGCCTCGAGCGTCTCGGAGAAGTACCGCATCCCGACCATCGCCGCGACCGCCTCCTCCGAGCAGGTCTACGACCAGGGCTACAAGTATCTGTTCGGCACCTTCACGCCCAACCAGACGCTCACCGAGCCGCTCGCCACCCTGGTGCGCAGGCAGGCGCCCAAGGTGCAGAAGGTGGCGATCTACGCGAGGAACGACCTGTTCCCGCTGGCGATCGCCCAGGAGATGGAGAAGTCGGCGAAGAAGCGCAACCTGCAGGTGGTGTTCTTCGAGAAGTACGCGATCGGCACGCTCGACCACGCCTCGGCGCTCATCCAGATCAAGGCGCTCGCGCCGCAATGGGTGTTCGCCACCGGCTACGTGAACGACCTGATCCTGATCAAGAAGCAGATGGCCGACCTGCGCATCGAGGCGCCGGTGGTGACGATGATCGCCGGGCCGGCGTACAAGGAGTTCGTCGACGCGCTCGGCAAGGGCGCCGAGAACATCACCAGCGCCGCCTGGTGGCATCCCGCGGTGCGCTACAAGGGCGAGGACGTGTTCGGCTCGACCGAGAACTTCAATCGCCTGTTCCGCGCCAAGTACAACCGCGAGCCCGACTACGGCGAGGCCTCCGCGGCGGTCGCCGGCGCGGTGCTGCAGCTCGCCATCGAGCGCGCCGGCACGACCGACCCGCAGAAGGTGCGCGACACGCTCGCCAACATGAAGGTCTCGACCTTCTTCGGCCCGATCAAGTTCGGGCCGACCGGACAGGTCGATTCGCTCGAGCCGCCGGTGTTCCAGATCCAGAACGGCACCCAGGTGGTGATCCTTCCCGAGGCGATCAAGCAGGGCAATCTGCGGCTGGGCGTGAAGTAGCGTCGGGCAGATAGGGCCGTGCTCTATCTGCAGATCTTCGCCAACGGGCTCGTGCTGGGCGGCCTGTACGCCTGCATCGCCGCCGGCTTCTCGCTCGTCTGGGGGGTGCTGAACGTGATCAACATCCTGCACGGCTCGTTCATCGTGCTGGGCGGCTACCTCGCGTTCTACGCCTACGCCCTCGCCGGCGTGCACCCGTTCCTCTCGGTGCTGATCGCCGCGCCGGTGTTCTTCGCGCTCGGCTACCTGCTGCAGCGCAGCCTGATCAACCGCGTGATCGCCGCGCCGGTGCTGCTCACCCTGACGCTCACCTTCGGCCTCGACCTGATGCTGTCGAACGCGATGCTCGCCGCGTTCACCGCCGACTTCAAGAAGATCACGCTCGACCCGCCGCTCGGCGTGACCTTCATCGGCCCGGTGGTGCTGCCGGTCGACCGCCTGCTCGCCATGGCGCTGGCGCTCGGCCTGCTCGGCCTGCTGTACCTGACGCTCGCGCGCTCGCGCATCGGCCGCGCCATCGTCGCGGTGCGCATGGACCGCGAGGCGGCGGCGCTGATGGGCGTGCGCGTGCGCGACGTCTACGCCGTCACCTTCGGCCTGGGCGCGCTGATGGCCGGTGTCTCCGGGCCGCTGCTCGCGCTGATCTTCCCCATCTCGCCGCTCTCCGGCGGCGCCTACCTCGGCAAGGCGTTCGTGGTGTGCGTGCTGGGCGGCCTGGGCAGCGTGCCGGGGGCGCTGGTCGGCGGCCTGACGCTCGGCCTCGCCGAGAGCTTCGGCGCGCTGTGGCTCGGGCCGGAGCACGCGAGCACGCTGTCGTTCGTGCTGCTCATCGCCATCCTGCTGGTGCGCCCCGAAGGCCTGCTCGGGCGCAAGGGCTACGCATGAGGCGCCACGCGTACGCCGGCGCGGCGCTGTTCGCGCTGCTCGCTGCCGCGCCGCTCGCGGGCGAGCTGTACTGGCTGCGCCTCGCCACGATCATGCTCATGTACGCCACCTTCGCCCTGTCGTGGAACTTCATCGGCGGCATGGCCGGCTACCCGTCGTTCGCCTCGGCGGCGTTCTTCGGCCTGGGCGCCTACGTCGGCGCGGTCGGCCAGACCTACGGCGTGCCGATGGCGCTCGCCTGGACGATCGCCGGCATCGCCGCGCTGGTCTTCGCCGGGCTGCTCGGCGTCGCGCTGCTGCGGCTGCGCGGGCATTACTTCGCCATCGCGAGCCTGGTGGTCGGCGAGGTGCTGCGCGAGCTGGTCAACTCGGCGACCGATCTCACCGGCGGCGGCATGGGGCTCAACCTGCCGGTGCCGCGCATGGCGAGCGTGCAGGCGCAGGCGAACCTGTTCTTCTACGCCATGCTCGCGGTGTGCGCCGCCGCCTTCGCCGCGACGCTCGCCGTCAGCTACTCCAAGCTCGGCTTCGGCCTGCGCTGCATCCGGCAGAACGAGGCGGCCGCCGACATGATCGGCGTCAACACCACGCTGTACAAGGTGAGCGCGTTCATGCTCTCGGCGGTGTTCGTCGGCATGGCGGGCGCGATCTACGCCTCGTGGGTGCACTACATCGAGCCGCCCGACGTGTTCGACGTGCTCTATTCGATCAAGCCGGTGGTGATGGTGCTGCTCGGCGGCGCCGGATCGATCTTCGGCCCGCTGGTCGGCGCGGTGGCCTTCCTGTCGCTGGAGGAGCTGGTGTGGCGCCGCTTCCTCGAGGTGCATACCGGCGTGCTCGGCCTGCTGGTCGTGCTGCTGGTGCTGTTCCTGCCCCGGGGCCTGATGTCGCTTCGCCGGTGGCGCGCGGCGGCATGAGCGCGGTGCTCGAGCTGGAAGGCGTCTCGCGGCGCTTCGGCGGCCTGCGCGCGCTGCACGACGTGAGCCTCTCCGTCGCGCCGGGCGAGATGCTGGGCGTCATCGGGCCGAACGGCGCGGGCAAGACGACGCTGGTCAACGTGGTGACCGGCGTGCATCCCGCCTCGGCGGGAAGGCTGCGCTTCTCCGGCCGCGACATCACGCGCGTCAAGCCCTGGCGGGCGGCGCGGCTCGGCATCGCGCGCACCTTCCAGGTGGTGCAGCCGTTTCCCGAGATGACGGTCATGGAGAACGTCGCCGCCGCGGCGATGTTCGCCGGCGCCGCGCGCTACGGCGCGCAGGCGAACGAGCAGGCGCTCGAGCAGCTGCGCTTCGTCGGCCTGGAGGCGCTCGCCGACCGGCCCGCCGCGGCGCTCACCCTGGCGATGCGCAAGCGCCTGGAGCTCGCCAAGAGCCTGGCGATGCGGCCCCGGCTGCTGCTGCTCGACGAGGTGAACGCCGGGCTGAACGCCACCGAGGTGAACCATGCGCTGGAGCTGATCCGCGCGATCTCGGCGCGCGGCATCACCATCCTGATCATCGAGCACCTGATGAAGGTGGTGCTGTCGCTGTGCCATCGCATCGTGGTGCTGCACCACGGCGAGCTGATCGCCACCGGCGAGCCCGAGCGCATCGTCAGGGACCCGGCGGTGGTGCGCGCCTACCTCGGCCGGCGCTATGCGGCCTCGGCCGCCGCGGGCGCGCCATGAGCGAGCCGCTGCTCGCCATCGAGGACCTGCACGCCGGCTACGGCGACGTGCCGGTGCTCTGGGGCGTCGACCTGCAGGTGCGCGAGCGCGAGATCACCTGCCTGCTCGGCTCGAACGGCGCCGGCAAGACCACGCTGCTGCGTACGATCTCGGCGCTGGTGAGGCGCAGCCGCGGCGCGCTGCGCTTCGCCGGCCGGCCGCTGCCGGCCGCCGACCCGGAGCAGGTGCTGCGCGCCGGCATCGCGCACGTGCCCGAAGGCCGGCGGCTGTTCGGCGCGATGAGCGTGCGCGACAACCTGCTGATGGGCGCCTACCTGCGGCGCGACGGCGCCGCGGCGATCGCGGCGGACCTGCAGCGCATGTACGCGCTTTTCCCGATCCTCTACGAGCGGCGCGCGCAGGACGCGGCGACGCTCTCGGGCGGCGAGCAGCAGATGTGCGCCATCGCGCGCGGGCTGATGAGCGCGCCGCGGCTGCTGCTGATCGACGAGCTGTCGCTCGGCCTCGCGCCGTCGGTCGTCGACAGCCTGTGCGACGCGCTGCGCGAGCTGAACCGCGCCGGGCTGACCATCCTGGTGGTGGAGCAGGACGTGGCGATCGCGCTCGAGCTCGCGCACACCGCGGCGGTGATGGACTCGGGCCGCATCACGCACGCGGGCACGAGCCGCGAGCTCGCCGACGATCCCGCGATACAGAAGGCTTACCTCGGTACGCTGTAGCTTCTACAAAGGACCGCAACATGGCAAAAGTGGTGGAGTTCCAACCGGGCGGCTATCGCTACATCGCCGCCTTCTTCCAGTACTCCGGCGGCGTCGCCGCGCAGCCCGGCTTCGAGATCGAGCGCGCGCGGCTCGCGCAGCCGCTGCCGCTCGCCGAAGGCTTCCGCCGGGTCGAGGAGCATCTCAAGGCGATCGGCCGGCCGACCACCGCCTTCGCGGCGTGCGAGCTGCGCTCCCCGGCGCCGTTCACCGAGCAGGGATTCATCGACTTCAACCGCCAGTACGTGCGCACGCTCGAGCGCTGGGGCGTCTACAAGGACGAGGTCAACCCGGTGGCGCGCACCAACGTCTGCCCCGAGTACCACAAGCCGGCGGTGCCGTCCCTGTACGCCTTCTCCTACACGGTGCCGTCGCGCTCCGGCCGCGGCAGCTTCATCATCGCGGGCGGCGGCGACGCGACCGAGGGCAGGAACCCGCTCAAGGACTACATCGTGCGCTACGGCGAGACCTCGCTCGACGCGATGCGCGACAAGGTGCGCTTCGTGGTCGGGGAGATGGAGCGCCGGCTGAAGGCGCTGGGATTCGGCTGGCAGGACGCGATCTCGACCCAGGCCTATACCGTGCGCGACATCGGCGCGCTGGTCGGCGAGGAGATCGTCGCCAAGGGCGCCGCGCCGGGCGGCCTTGCCTGGCACTTCTGCCGTCCCCCGGTGGTGGGGCTGGAGTACGAGATGGACGTGCGCGGCGCGGCGCGCGAGATCGTGATCTAGCGGAAGAGCGCGCGGCCCTTCCATAGCCAGGCGAGTCCGGCCGCCTGCACCAGCCACAGCGCGCCGAAGGCGTAGAAGTAGGCGCGCGGATCGTAGCCGACCGCGGTCGGCGGCCAGAGCGCGAGGATGCCGCCGGTCGCCCACTGGCCGAGGAAGATGCCGACGAAGGTGAAGGTGTTGAGCGCGGTGTTGACGCGCCCGGCCATCTCGCGCGGGTAGCGGCGCGTGGCGATCGTGTGCGCGAGCGACGCCCCGGCGCCGCAGAAGACGAGCCCCGCCCACAGGAGGAACGGCGCGAGCGTCACGCCGCAGGTGATGAGGCCGAGGCAGGCGAGCGCGCCGCCCACGCCGCCGGCGAAGAGCGGCAGGAGCGAGCGGCCGCGCCGCGTCCAGGCGTCGCCCAGGCGGCCGAACGCCAGGTAGCCGGCGATGAAAGCGACCGCCACGCCGGCGAGCGCGCGCGCCGCCGCGGCGGGATCGTAGCCCGCCACGTCGCGCAGCCAGGCGGTGATCCACAGCGTGAAGAGGCCGACCACGGCGCACTGGTTCGCGCCGATCGACACCGCGATGCGCCAGAACGCGGCGTCGCGGGCGATCTTCGCGAGGCCCGCGAGCTGCTCGCGCCAGCGCACGGGCCCCGCGGTGCGCGGGTGCTCGGGCACCCAGAGCAGAAAAAGCGCGCTCAGCGCGACGGTCGCCGCCGCCAGCGCATCGAAGATCTGGCGCCAGTCGAAATGGCCGAGCGCCGCCTCGAGCGGCGAGGAGGCGGTGATCGCGCCCAGCCCGCCCATCGAGAAGCCGATCGCGATCATGGTGGAGGTGCGCTCGGGCGGAAACCAGAGCACGAACGCCTGGATCGCCGCCATCAGGCAGGCCGAGACGCCGAAGCCGATCAGCACCCGGCCGAGCACCAGGCCCTGGAACGACCCGGCATGGGCGAAGACCAGCGCGCCCGCCGTCGCGACGAGCAGCAGCACGCCGTTGGTGAGGCGCGGCCCGAAGCGGTCGAGCAGCACGCCGAGCGGTATCTGGAACAGGCCGAAGGAAAGGAAGTACGCGCCGGTAAGAAACCCCAGGTCCGCCGCCGAGAGCGAGAACTCGGCCGCGAGCCTCGGGCCGAGCACCGCGTTCACCGCGCGATAGACGTAGGAGAGGTAGTAGCCCGCCAGGAACGGCAGGACGACGCGCAATAAAGGGGTCAGAGCAATTTTCCTGTAACTACTGACGTCCTTAGGTGTTACGAGAAAATTGCTCTGACCCCTTTATTTGCGTGCTTCGAGGCCGCCGAGCAGGAAGCGATTCCAGGTCGGGCTCATGACGAGCTCGTTCACGCAGGCGCGCGGCGGGAGCGAGGCGACGAAGGCGATGGCGCGGCCGAGGTCCTCGGCCTGCAGCATCTTCGCGCGCACTTCCGGCGGCGGCGGCACCGGCCGCTTCTCGAGGATCGGCGTCGCCGCCTCGCCGGGCAGCAGCGCCGTGGCGCGGATGCCGTTGCCGCATTCCTCGATGTTGATCTGCTCGGTGAGAGCGATGACGGCGCGCTTGGTGGCGTTGTAGCCCGGCCCGGTGAGCGCGCTCGGGTAGCGCCCGGCCCACGACGAGACGTTGATGATCACCCCGTCCCCGCGCGCGCGCATGCCGGGCAGCACCGCGTGCACGCAGTAGAAGACGCCCGACAGGTTCACCGCGACGATCTCGTCCCAGCCCTCGGGCGTCACGTCGCGGAAATTGCGCTTCGGCAGGTTGATGCCGGCGCTCGCCACCAGGATGTCGATGCGCCCGTGCCGCTCCTCGATCTCGCGCGCGGTGCGCGCCACCTGCGCCTTGTCGGCGACGTCGCAGAGCAGGCCCTCGAAGGGCGCTCGCTTCAGCGTCGCCTCGTTGCGTCCCGAGACCACGACCTTGGCGCCGAGCTTCTGCAGCTCGGCGGCTCCCGCCAGGCCGATGCCCGACGCGCCGCCGGTGATCCAGGCGACCCTGCCGCTCAGCTCACCTTCTTGCATACTGGGTGCCGCCGAACAGCACCTCCGCCTGCTCCTTGGTGAACCCCGGGCTCTGGCGGCGGCGATCGGCGAGCACCGCGACGCCGCGCTTCACCGCCGGACGCTCGGCGATGCGGTCGCGCCAGCGCTTCACGTTCGGGTACTCGTCGATGTTCACGCCCTGGCGCTCGGGCGCGCGCAGCCACGGCATGGTGGCGATGTCGGCGATGGTGTACTCGTCGCACGCCAGCCATTCCGATTTCGCGAGCTGCCTGTCCAGGACCCCGTACAGCCGGTTCGCCTCGTTGCGGTAGCGGTTCATCGCGTACTCGATCTTCTCCGGCGCGTACTGCAGGAAGTGGTGCGCCTGGCCCAGCATCGGCCCGACGTGGCCCATCTGCGTCATCACCCACTGCATCACCTGCCAGCGCTTGCGGATGTCCTTGGGCAGGAACTTGCCGGTCTTCGAGGCGAGGTAGAAGAGCATGGCGCCCGACTCGGCGAGCGCGAACGGCCTGCCGTCCGGGCCGTCCTGGTCGATCATCGCCGGGATCTTGTTGTTCGGCGAGATGGCGAGGAACTCGGGCTTGAACTGGTCGCCCGCGCCGATGTCGACCGGGTGGACGCGGTACTCGAGCCCGCACTCCTCGAGCATGATGTGGATCTTGTGCCCGTTGGGCGTCGGCCAGGTGTAGAGATCGATCATAGTTTGACGAGCTGCTTTCCGAAGTTTTTTCCCTGGAGGAGTTCGATCAGACCGCGCGGCGCGTTCTCCAGGCCCTGCACCACCGATTCGCGGTATTTCAGCTTCTTCTGCGCGAGGAGCCCGGCGAGCGCGGCCAGCGCCTCGCCGTAGCGGTCCTTCCAGTCGAAGACGATCATGCCCTGCACGCGGATGCGCTGCGTCAGCACGAAGCGCAGGTTCTTCACGCCGTAGGGCTCGGTGACGTTGTACTGCGAAATCATGCCGCACACCACGATGCGCGAGAAGAGGTTCATCTGCGTGAGGATGGTGTCGAGCATCTCGCCGCCGACGTTCTCGAAGTAGACGTCGATCCCTTTGGGGCAGCTTTCCTTCAATTTCTCTCCAAGTGCGCCGCTCTGGTAGTCGATACAGGCATCGAAGCCGAGCTCGTGCGTCACGTAGTCGCACTTCGCGCGCCCGCCGGCGATGCCGACGGCGCGGCAGCCGGCGATCTTCGCGAGCTGCCCGACCACGCTGCCCACCGCGCCGGAGGCCGCCGACACCACCACGGTCTCGCCCGCCTTCGGCTGGCCGATCTCGCGCAGGCCGAAGTAGGCGGTCATGCCGGGCATGCCGAGGATGCCCAGGTAGTAGCTGAGCGGCGCGCCGCCTTCTTCTATTTTCGTGGCGTCTTTGGTCACCCCGTAAAGCTGCCAGCCGAGCTGCGTCAGCACCTTGTCTCCCGGCTTGAGCTTCGGGTGGCGCGACTCGAGCACCTCGCCCACCGTCTGGCCGACCATCACCTCGCCGACCGACACGCCCTTGACGTAGCTCCTCGCGGTGCTGATGCGCCCGCGCATGTACGGGTCGAGCGAGAGCCAGAGGTTCTTCACCAGCACCTCGCCCTCGCCGGGCCTGGGGATCGGCGCTTCCTGGAAACGGAAATTCTCTTCCCTCACCCAGCCGGTCGGATGGCTGGCGAGCACGACCTGCTTGTTCATAGCCGGGCGAAGCGCTCGAGGTGCGTGTCGGCGTCGCCGAACTCGCCGGCGAGCGCGGTGAGGCGGCGGAAGGTGTGGCTCACCTTCAGCTCCTCGCTCATGCCCATGCCGCCGTGCAGCTGCACCGATTCCTGGCTGATGTGGCGCGCCGCGTCGGCGATCTTGATCTTCGCCGCCGAGACCGCGCGCGCCCGCTCGCGCGCGTCGCCCGCCTGGTCGACCTTCGAGCAGGCGAGGCAGGCCATCGAGCGCGCCTGCTCGGCTTCGATGAACAGGTCGACGATGCGGTGCTGCAGCGCCTGGAAGGTGCCGATCGGCACGCCGAACTGCCTGCGCGTCTTCAGGTACTCGAGCGTGGTGTCGCAGGCGAACTTCATCGCGCCGACCGCCTCGGCGCAGGCGAGCGCCGCGCCGAAATCGAACGCCTCCTCGACGCGCTCGAGCCCGCCCGAGAGCTTCTCGGCCGGCGCCCCGGAGAACACGAGGTCGGCGGCGAGGCGCTCGTCGATCGTGCGGTAGGGCTGCGCCGGCACCCGGTCCGCGAGATAGAGGCCGATGCCGTCCGCGCCGCGCGCCGAGACGACGAGCTTGTCGGCCACCGGCGCGCCGATGACGGCGGCTTTCTCTCCCTGCAGCTTGCCGCCGGAGAACGAGCAGCGCACGGCGTCGATGCGGTAGCGCGCGCCTTTCTCGGTGTGGGCGAAGGCGAGCTTCAGGCGTCCTTCGGCCACCGCCGGCAGGATCGCCTGCTTCTGCGCCGCCGAGCCGGCGCGCGCCACCAGGCGCGCGGCGAGCACGGTGGCGAGATACGGCTCGACGACCAGCGCCTCGCCGAACGCCTCCATCACGCCCATCAGGTCGACCGCGCCGCCGCCGAAGCCGCCGCACTCGGCCGGCAGCGGCAGCCCGGTGAGCCCCATCTCGGCGAACTGCGCCCACGCCTCGGCGCTCCAGCCCTCGCCCGCGACGATCTTGCGCCGCGACTCGAAGTCGTAGCTTTTCGCGAGATACCGCCGGACCGAGTCGGCCAGCAGCTGCTGCTCTTCGTTGTAATCGAAGTTCATAGGCCCAACGTCATCTTGGCGATGATGTTGCGCTGGATCTCGTTCGAGCCGGCGTAAATCGTGGTCTTGCGCATGCTGAGATAGCGCTTGCGGATCGCGGTCGTGAGCTCGTCGTTCGCCGCCGGGTCGGCCGCCTGCATCATCAGCTCGGTGAGCCCCTGCTGGATCTCGGTGCCCTTGATCTTCAGCATCGACACGTCGGCGCCCGGCGGCTGGCCGGTGCGGCGCATGCGGTCGAGGAAGCGCAGGTTGGTGATCTCGAGCGCCATCAGCTCGACTTCCAGCCGCGACAGCCGGTCGCGGAAGCGCACGTCGTCTTTCAGATGGGAGGCATATTCCTTGAGCCGCGCGAGCTGCCGCTTCGACTCGCCGATGCGCCCGGTGTTCATGCGCTCGTAGCCGAGCAGGTACTTGGCGACCGTCCAGCCCTTGCCTTCCTCGTGCACCAGGTTCTCCGCCGGCACCTTCACGTCGTCGAAGAACACCTCGTTCACCTCGTGCGCGCCGTCCATCAGGATCAGCGGGCGCACGGTGATGCCCGGCGTCTTCATGTCGATGAGCAGGAACGAGATGCCTTCCTGGCGCTTCTCGACCGTCGGGTCGGTGCGCACCAGGCAGAAGATCCAGTCGGCGTAGTGCGCGAGCGTGGTCCAGATCTTCTGCCCGCTCACCCGGTAGACGTCGCCGTCCCGGATCGCGCGCGTCTTGAGCGACGCGAGATCGCTGCCCGAGCCCGGCTCGGAATAGCCCTGGCACCAGAAATCGTCGCCGTTGTAGATGCGCGGCAGGAAGCGCTTCTTCTGCGCCTCGGTGCCGAAGCGCAGCAGCACCGGCGCGCACATGTTGAGCCCGAACGGGATGAGCGGCGGCGCGCCGGCGAAGCCGAGCTCTTCCTCGAAGATGTAGCGCTGCACCACGTTCCAGCCGGTGCCGCCCCATTCCTTCGGCCAGTGCGGCGCCACCCAGCCCTTCTTCGCCAGGATGCGGTGCCAGCGCATCAGGTCTTCCTTGGCGAAGTGCGCGTAGCGCTCGCCCTTCTCGCGCAGGTCGGCGGGCAGGTTGGCCTGCAGCCACGAGCGCACCTCGTCGCGGAAGGCGAGCTCCTCGGCCGAGTAGTTGAGGTCCATCGCTTACAGGATGGTAACGCCGCCGTCGGCGACTATCACCTGTCCCGTGACGTAGGCGGCCGCCTCGGACGCCAGGAACACGGCGATGCCGCCGATGTCGCGCGGCTCGCCCAGCCGCCGCAGCGGGGTGCTTGAAACGCGCTCGGCGGCGCGCCGCTCGTCCTCCCACAGGGCGCGGGCGAAGTCGGTCTTGATGAGCCCCGGGGCGATGGCGTTGACCCGCACGTTCTTCGGCCCCCACTCGGCCGCGAGGTTGCGCACCAGGTGGTGCCCCATGGCCTTCGACATGCCGTAGGCGCCGATCACGGTGTTGGCGAGCAGTCCGCCGATCGAGCCGACCAGGATGAAGCTGCCGCCGCCTTTCATGCCCGGCAGCGTCATCGCCGCGAGCCACAGCACGCTCTTCACGTTGTTGCCGACGATCTTGTCGAACGCCTCGTCGGTAATGCCGGTGAGCGGGCCGTAGTACGGGTTGGCGGCGGCGTTGGCGACCACGACGTCGATGCCGCCCCATTTCGCCACCGTGGCGTCGACCAGCGCCTGCAGGTCCTCCTTGCGCGACACGTTGCAGGGCTGCGCGAGGACCTCGAAGCCGCGCGCGCGCAATTCCTCCGCGGCGGCGCGGCAGGCTTCGGCCTTGCGGCTCGAGATGCATACCTTCGCGCCGGCGCGCGCCAGCTCCTCGGCGATCGCCTTGCCGATGCCGCGCGTCGAGCCGGTGACGAGCGCGACCTTTCCCGTCAGGTCGAATATGGAGGAGGACATTTCACTATGCGAAATCTGGTATGACTAAGTTGACACGCGGGCACCGGCGGCCAGAATAGCGAAACGCGAAACACCTCGCAGTAACCCACCACCAAGAACCGAGGAGGTAGGAATCCATGGGCGCACCCGAACCCGCGGCCCCGCTTTCGCAGCCATCCGGCGCATTCAGCTACGAGCACGAGGGCGACCGCCAGTTCGCCACCACCCTGGCGCGCGGCCTCGAAGTGCTGCGCTGCTTCACCCCGCTCGAGCCGCTGCTCGGCAACAAGGAGATCTCGGTGCGCACCGGGCTGCCCAAGCCCACGGTGTCGCGCCTGACCTACACGCTGACCAAGCTCGGCTACCTGCGCCACAACATGCGCCTGGGCAAGTACCAGCTCGGCTCGGCGGTGCTCTCGATCGGCTATCCGCTGCTCGCCTCGATGAACGTGCGCCAGGCGGCGCGGCCGCTGATGAAGGAGCTCGCCGAC
>DASVDO010000085.1:0-23382 GCA_036381055.1 Burkholderiales bacterium
TCTCGACGGTGCGCGCGAGGCGCACGCCCATGCCGACGGCGAGCTTGCCGGCGCGGAGCTGCTTCAAGGCGTGGTTCGGGATGGCTTGCGACATGGCGGCCTCGGGGTTTCGGAAAGCGGCTATTGTAAGAACCGTGAAGATGCACGAGCGATCCCTGTTCGCAGTCCTGCTGCGTTCGCCGTGGTGGGCGAGCGTGCTGGCGGCGCTCGCGACCGCCGCCGTCGCCCGGTTCTTCGTGCCGACGGCCTATGCGGTGTTCGCGGCGCTGCCGTTCCTCGTGATCGGGGCCGTGGTCGTGTGGCGGGGGCTGCGGGAGCCGAGCGCGGGGCGCGTGGCGAAGACGCTCGAGCGCCTGCGCGCCCTGTCCTCGGAGGAGGTCGCGGCCGAGATCGAGCAGGCGTACCGCCGCCAGGGCTACGAGGTGAGCCGGCCCGCGGGGGCGGCGGACTTGAGCCTGGCGCGGGACGGGCGCACCACGCTCGTCGCCTGCAAGCGCTGGAAGGCGACGCGCACCGGGATCGATCCGCTGCGCGAGCTCGAGGCCGCGCGCGAGGCGCGCGACGCGCGCGAGTGCGTCTACTTCGCCGCGGGCGAGGTCAGCGAGGCGGCGCGCGCCTTCGCCGCCGAGAAGGGCCTCCGCCTGCTCGAGGGCCGCGACGTCGCGCGGCTGCTCGCCTGACTAGAGCGGGATCGCCACCAGGGTGTCGAACAGCGAGCTGTCGCAGACGACGATGCGCTCGGCGTACGCCAGCGCCTCGCCGCGCCGGCGCAGCTTGTCGACGTAGCGCCCGGTGGCGAACACCTCGGTGCGGCCGTCGCGCATGATGCGGTAGACCGCGAACGGCGTCTCGGCCGAGAGCTCGGCGCCGCCGTTGCCGCGCAGGTGCGGCATGCCGAGCAGGTGCCGGTAGCGGTGCCGCTCGTAGATGTTGGCCTGCCGCAGCGACGCGACCCGGTCGCGCAGCATGGCCTGCGAGTCGGCGAAGATCACGCCCACCGGGCGCTTGAGCGCGTAGTTGTCCTGGCTGGTGATGCTGTAGACGCACGGGTCGACGAAGAGCTCGGGCCAGCCCTCGAGCTCGTCGTCGTCGAGGCGCCGCGCGTACTCGGCGTTCAGCGCGCCGAGCTGGAACAGGAGCTGCGGGTCGGGCGCCATCGTCTTACATCCCCATGTGCGCGCGCCAGGCCTTCCAGAAGCCGCGCACCGACGCCTCGTTCGCCCGCGTGTCGCTGCTCTCGATGCCCGAGCCGCCCATCTCCACCACCGAGTTCTCGTCGAGCGCGCGCGCGGTGCCGCGCTGCACGAAGCCGCCGACCGCGCCGTCCTCCATGGCCACCAGCCCGGCCGGGCCGAACAGGTTGCACAGCCGCTGGCGCCTGCGGACCATCTCCGGCGTGTCGTCGGCGAAGCCGACGAAGGTCCAGAGAAGATGCGTCATGCCCGGCCCCTTGGGCAGGATCTGGCGCACCGCGATGCAGTTGTAGATGTGCGCGACGGCGAAGCTCGGGAACACCGACAGCACCTGCAGCGTGATGCCGTCGCCCACCTCGTCGACGCCGGCGACCAGCTCCGGCGCCTGGAGCCGCAGCCCCTCGTTCTCGACGCGCAGGTTCTGCGCCTTGTAGTCGTTCGCCGCGGTGACCGCGGTGTTGGCCATCGAGTAGCTGACGTGGTGCGCGCCGTCCTGCGAGACGATCAGCCCGCCCTTCTGCGAGAAGCGCGCCAGGCCGAACTTGGCGAGGAAGGTGTGCAGCAGGCTCGCGTGGTAGGAGTCCTTGACGTTCTCGTAGTACAGCTTCCAGTTGTTCGGCAGCTGCTGCACGTAGCGGCCGAGGATCACCGGCGGCTTGCGCAGCACGCGGCGGATGCGCGGCAGCACGTCGGGGCCGATGTAGTCCTCGAGCGGCGGCGTCTCCTCGCGCAGGCTGCCGAACACCAGGCCGCAGAGCGTCTCGACGCGCAGCTTGCGCGGCGCGTGCGCCTCCGGGCAGGCGGAGGCCGGCATGCCGCCCTTGCCGTTCACACCGCGGCGGAAGGCGATGGCCTTCAGGTTGCCGCGCAGGTCGTAGCTCCAGGCGTGGTACACGCAGGTGAGCTGCCCGCCCTTGCCGGCGTTGCCGTGGCTGTCGATGCAGATCAGCGCGCCGCGGTGCGCGCAGCGGTTCTCGAACGCGTGGACCGCGCCGTCGGCGTCGCGCGTCACGACGACCGGCATCTCGCCGACGAAGGTGGTGTAGTAGTCGCCGGCGTTCGGCACGTCGGCTTCCAGGCACAGGTAGTTCCACACCGGCCCCTCGTGGATGCGCTCGAGCTCGCGGCGGTAGACCTCCGGATCCTGGTAGACCCAGTACGGGACGCGCGTCAGCCCCTCGTCGGGCCAGCGGCGCGCTTCACTGGACGACGACATTCGCCTCCTCGATCACCTTGCGCCACTTGGCGCGCTCGGCGGCGATGAACTTCGCCGACTCGGCGGGCGTGGCGCCGATCGCCTCGGCGCCCAGGCCGGCCAGCTTCTCGCGCACCTCGGCGCGGCGCACCGATTCGCGCGCCGCGGCGCTCGCCTTGTCGGCGACGGCGCGCGGCGTCCCGGGCGGCGCGACGATCGCGATCCAGGCGCCGCCGGTGAAGCCGGCGACGCCCGCCTCGGCGAAGGTCGGGACCTCGGGCAGCGTCGGCTGGCGCTGGTCGGTGGCGATGGCGAGGATGCGGATCTTGCCGGCGCGGTAGGGCGAGAGCGTGCCTACCGGGTTGTCGAACAGCATGTCCACCCGGCTGCCCATCAGGTCGTTCATCGCCGGCCCGGTGCCCTGGTAGGGCACGTGCACGAGCTGGATGCCGGCGATGCTCTCGAAAAGCTTGGCGGTCAGGTGCGAGGTCGTGCCGTTGCCCTGCGAGGCGAAGTTGAACTTGCCCGGGCTCGCCTTCGCCTGGTCGATCAGCTCGCGCACCGACTTCGCCGGCAGGTCGGCGCGCACCGCGAGCACGGTGGGCTGCAGGGACAGGATCGAGACCGGCACCCAGCGCGTCTGGTCGTAGCGCAGGCTCTTGAACAGGCTGCCGTTGATCGCGATCGGCCCGGGCGTGCCGGCGAGCAGCGTGTAGCCGTCGGGCTCGGCGCGGTACACCTGCTCTGCGCCGAGGTTGCCGCCGACGCCGCGCACGTTCTCGACGATCACCGGCACTTTCCATTGCGCGCTCATGCCCTCGGCGACCAGGCGCGCGACGATATCCGCCGCGCCGCCGGCGGGGTGCGGCACGATCATGCGAACGGGTTTGGAGGGATAGTCGGCCTGCGCGAAGAGAGCGCCGGCCCACAGGGCTGCCACGACGGCGACGATTGCCTTTTTCATGCGGAGCCTCACAGGGGAATGACCAGGAGAGTGTCGATGTTGCAGCCGTCGCACACGGCGATGCGGCTGCGGAAGCGCAGCTTGCCGTCGCCGTCGCGCTCGACGCGGTCGAGGTAGCGGCCGGCGGCGAACAGATCCATCTCGCCGGTGCGCATGATGCGCACCACCAGGAACGGCGTCTCGCTCGACGCGCCGCCGCGCCCGTCCTCGGCGAGGACGTGCGTCGCGCCGATCACGTGCCGGTAGCCGTGCCGCTCGAACACGTTGGCGCGGCGCAGCGACGCGATGCGGTCGGCGAGCATGCCGCGCGAGTCGGCGTAGATCAGCCCCGCCTCCCAGCCGTTGCGGTGGTTCTCGGCCGTGGTGACCTTGTAGAGGCAGGAGTCGAAGAAGAACGACGGCCACGCCTCCAGCTCGTCGTTGTCGATGCAGCGCGCGTACGCGGCGTTGAGGCTGGAGAGCTCGGCGTGCACGTCGGTCATATCCCCCGCGTCAAATTCCCATGTATCGGCGGTAGGCCTTCCACAGGCCGCGGATCGAGGCCTCGGTGGCGCGCGTGTCCTGGGTGCCGGTCGCCTCGCCGCCCATCTCGATGATCGCCTGCTCCTCCGGCGAGCCCGGGATGCCGCGCTGCACGAAGCCGCCGATCATGCCGTCCTCGAGCGAGACGAAGCCCGCCGGGCCGACCAGGTTGAGCTGCTTCAGGCGCATCTTGCGCTGCTCGGGCGTGTCGTCGACGTAGCCCATGTAGGTCCAGTAGAGGTCGGTCTTGCGCACGCCGCGCGGCACGATGCGCCGCACGGCGAGCGTGTTCCTCACGTGGGCGATGGCGAAGCCCGGGAACACCGAGGTCACCTGCAGCGTCACGCCCTCCGGGAACTCGTCGAAGCCCTGCAGCAGGCTCGGGTCGGCGAGGCTGAAGCCGTCGACCTGCGAGCGCAGCTTCTCGGCGTCGTACTCGGCGCTCGACTGCGCCGTCTTGTCGAGCGCGGAGAAGCTCACCGCGTGCTCGCCGCCGGGGCTGACGATCAGGCCGCCGCGCTGCGACAGGCGGTTGATGCGGAAGGTGGTGAAGAACACGTGCAGCAGGCTGGCGTGGTAGGAGTCGCGCGTGTTCTCGAGGTACAGCTTCCAGTTGTTCGGCAGCGTCTGCTTGAAGCGGCCGATGATCTCGACCGGCTTGTGCATGACGCGGCCGATACGCTCGACGATCACCGGGCTCAGGAACTCCTCGAGCGGCGGCGTGCGCTCGGACAGCGTGCCGAACACCAGGCCGTGCAGGCGCGCGGTGCGCACGCGCTTGGGCCGGTGCTGCGAGAGACAGAAGTCCTTGGGCATGCCGCCCTTGCCCTGCACGCCGCGCTGGAAGGCGACGCTCTTCAGCGCGCCGGTGCGGTCGTAGCGCCAGTTGTGGTAGGCGCAGGTGAAGTCGCGCGCGTTGCCGCCGTCGTCGTACGCGAGCAGCGCGCCGCGGTGCACGCAGCGGTTCTCGAAGGCGTGCACCTCGCCGTCGTCGTCGCGCACCGCGATCACCGGCATGTCGCCGAGCGACACGGTGCGGTAGTCGCCGGGCCGGGGCAGCTCGGCCTCCAGGCACAGGAAGCTCCACACCGGGCCGCGGTAGATGCGCTCCTGCTCGGCGCGGTACACGTCCTCGTCCTGGAACACCCAGTACGGCACGCGCGTGACGACGCCTTCGGCCCACTCCGGCTTGTTCATTTCCTCCTCGCTTGTCCGCATAGCGCGCGGCCAGCGCCTCGAACCGTAGGCGAGCGGCGCGCGCGGCGTCAAGAAAATGCGCTATAAGTGCGCTATGCGCACAACGAGCAAACGCGACTTCGTCAACGGGCTGGCCGCGGGGCTGCGCGCCATGGCGGCGTTCCGTCCCGAGGAGCCGAGCCTGACGCTCGCCGAGGTGGCGCGCCGCAGCGGCCTGACGCGCGCCGCGGCGCGCCGCTACCTGCTCACCCTGGTCGAGCTGCAGTACGCCGCCTACGACGGCAAGCACTTCTCGCTCACGCCCAAGGTGCTGGCCCTCAGCCGCACGCAGCTGCGCGACGCCTCGCTCGCCGACCTGGTGCAGCCGGTGCTCGACGCGATCAGCGAGCGCACCAACGAGTCGACCTCGGCGGCGATCCTCGACGGCACGCACGTCGCCTTCATCGCCCGCGCGCGCGGACGGCGCTTCGTCTCGGTCGCGATGGCGGTGGGCACGCGGCTGCCGGCGTGGTGCTGCGCGACCGGCCACGCGCTGCTCTCGTGCCGCGACGACCGCGAGGTGGAGCGCACGCTCAGGCGCAGCAAGCTGCCGCGCGGCGGGCTCGGCGCGCGCTCGCCCGAGGCGCTGCTCGAGGAGATCCGCCGCGCCCGCGCGCGCGGCTACGGCCTGAACGACGAGGAATTCGAGCCCGGCCTGCGCTCGATCGCGGTGCCGGTGCGCAACATGCGCGGCGAGGTGCTGCTCGCCATCGGCATCGGCACGCACTCGGCGCGCATGCAGCTCTCGCAGCTCGCGCCGAGGCTGCTGCCGAGCCTGCTGCAGGGCCAGCGCGTGCTCGCCTCGATTCTCTAGGACAATCCGGGCCGTTGCCCCCGCAACCGCACCGCACGCTCGCGCTCGCCGTCATCGGGCTGTCGCTCGCGCTCGCCTACGGCATCTGGTACTCGTACAGCGTCGTCCTGGTGGCGCTGCTCGACGAGTTCGGCTGGAGCCGCTCGGTGCTCGCCGGCGCGTTCTCGCTGTTCACGCTGCTGCACGGCGGCGTGAACCCGCTGGTCGGCGCGCTGTGCGTGCGCGCCGGGCCGCTGCGCGTCACCGCCGCGGGCGGCGCGGCGATCGCGCTGGCGCTGCTCGCGGTGAGCTCGATCGGCACGCCGCTCGGGCTGTACCTCGCCTTCGGCGTGCTCACCGCGCTCGCCGTGGCGCTCGCCGGCTGGGTGCCGGCGCTGGTGCACGTGCAGCGGCACTTCCAGGACCGGCTGGGCCTTTCCATCGGCATCATCAGCGCCGGCGTCGGCGTCGGCATGACGCTGGTCGTGCCGCTCACGCAGTGGCTGATCGACGCCGCGGGATGGCGCAACGCCTATCGCGTGCTCGGGCTGGTGTGCTTCCTGTGGATCACGCCGGCGTCGCTGTGGCTCATGCGCCGCAAGGGCCCGGCGCCGGCCGCGCAAAGGCGCGGCGCGGACGATGCGCGCCCGGGCGCCGCGCGCGCGGCCGGCCACGCCATGACGCTGCGCCAGGCGATGCGCACGCAGCCCTTCTGGCTGCTGATCGCCGCGTATTTCTTCGGCAACGTCAGCTCGCAGACGCTGCACGTGCACCAGGTGGCGTATCTCGTCGACCACGGCGTGGCGGCGCTCGTCGCCGCGACGGTGGTCGGCGTGGTCGGCCTGGCGAGCATCTTCGGCAAGACCGGCGGCGGCTGGCTCTCCGACCGCATCGACCGCGAGCTCGTCTACATGGGCGGCATCGCGATCCTGGCCGGCGCCGCGTTCGCGCTGCTTTCCATCGGCGCCTCGCCCGCGCCGTGGCAGCCCTACGCCTACGCGGTGCTGCTCGGCCTGGGCTACTCGGTGACCGCGGCGATCACGCCGGCGATGGTCGCCGACCGCTTCAGCGGCCCGCACTTCGGCTCGATCGTCGGCGTCGGCCTGATGGCGAACGCGGCGGGCAGCGCGTTCGGGCCCTGGCTCGCCGGCCGGCTCTACGACGCGAGCGGCAGCTACGCGCTCGCCTTCACGCTGAGCGCGGCGAGCGGCGCGCTGGCCGGATGCGCCGCGTGGCGCGCCCGCGCGCTGCGCCGTGTAGCGGGCAGGTGACGCGAAAAGCGCGCCCGCGCGACAGACAGCCGCCGCCCGCCTTTCGACAATTCTGGCCCGTGGTCGAGCTCGTCCTCGCCGGCCTGGTGGCGCTGCTCGGCCTGATCGTCTGGTCGGCGCGGCGCCATCGCGAGCCGATCCTGCGCATCGAGGCCGACGCGCCGCTCGCCGAGCTGCTGCCCTCGCTCGCCGGGCTGTCGCACGCCGTGCTCGTGGAGGGCAATTCGGTGGAGATCTTCGAGAACGGCGCGTTCTTCGACGCGCTGCTCGAGGAGATGCGGCGCGCCGAGCGCTCGCTGCACTTCGAGAGCTACCTGTGGAGCGCGGGCGAGCTGAGCCGCCGCGTCACCGCGGTGCTCGCCGAGCGGGCGCGCGCCGGCGTGGCGGTGCGCGTGCTGGTCGACGCCTCCGGGGGCGCGGACGTCGGCGAGGAGGCGCCGCGCGAGCTGCTCGCCGCCGGCTGCCGGCTGCAATGGTTCCATCCCAAGCGCCTGCGCAACCTCGGCCTGCAGAACGAGCGCGACCATCGCAAGCTGGTGGTGATCGACGGCCGCAGCGCCTTCCTCGGCGGCCACTGCATCAAGGACGAGTGGCTGGGCGAGGCGCAGGACAGGAACCACTATCGCGACGTGTCGGTGCGGGTGCGCGGGCCGGTCGTGCACGCGCTGCAGTCGACCTTCAGCGAGAACTGGGTCGAGGAAACCGGCGAGCTGTTCGTCGGCGAGGCCTGTTTCCCCGCGCTCGAGCGCGCCGGCGACGTGACCATGCACATCGCGCGCGCCAAGCCGTCCGGCGCGCCCCCCGCCGGCAAGATCGTCCACCACCTGGTGCTGTGCATGGCGAGGCGGAGCATCGTCGTGCAGAACCCCTACTTCATCCCCAGCGGGCCGGCGATCGACGCGCTGGCGAAGGCGGTCGGGCGCGGCGTGCAGGTGCGCGTCATGGTGCCGGCCGCCGCGGCCTCGGACCTGCCGCTGGTGCAGCACGCGGCGCACCGCAACTTCGAGCGCCTGCTCGCCGCGGGCGTGCGCATCTTCGAGTACCAGAAGACGCTGCTGCACCAGAAGCTGCTGGTGGTGGACGGCGAGTGGTGCTCGGTCGGCTCGAGCAACTTCGACGACCGCTCGCTCGAGATCAACGACGAGATCACCGCCGGCTGCTGGAGCCGCGAGCTCGCGTCGTGCTTCGAGGCGATCTTCGAGCGCGACCTCGCCGATTGCGTGGAGCTCGAGGCGGGGCGCTGGTCGCGCCGCGGCCGGCTGCACCGCTGGCGCGACAGCGCCTCCTACCTGCTCAAGTATCAGCTGTAGCGCGCGGCGTAGCCGAATCGCTACAAAAAATGAGTCGATCGGGCGACATGACACGGCAGGACCCCCTTGCAAGAATGGGGTCCCCCTGAGCCATCCACCCTCCCTCCCTTGGGTATGGCTCTTCCCTAAGAGGCCGCCTTCGGGCGGCTTCTTTTTTTTCTGCCCACGCTGAGAACGAGCGCCAGCGCCGTCAAGCCGGCGAGGATCCAGAAGGCGAGCTGCATCGTCGCGATGTAGCGCGCCGGATCGTCGCCGACCGGCCGGTGGCCGATCTCGAGCGAGACCAGCGCGCCGACGATCAGCATGCCGCTCACCATGCCGAGCGAGCGCGCGCTCGCCGAGAGCGCGGCGGCGATGCCGGTGCGCTCGGGCGGCACGGCGTTCATCACGATCGCCATGTTGGGCGAGCTGAAGAAGGCGAAGCCGACGCCCTGCACCGCGATCACCGCGCCGACCGCGACGAGATAGGAGCCGGCGTCGAGCGATGCCGCCATCACCATCGCGGCGAGCGCCACCGCGACGCCGATCGAGGCGATCGTCGCGGGGTGCGTGCGGTCGCTCAGGCTGCCCGCCGCGGGCGCGATCGCCGCCATGAGCAGCGTGCCGAGCGCGAGCACCTCGCCGGCCACGTCGGGGCCGTGGCCGAGCACGCTCTGCATGTAGAGCGAGAGCAGGAACACGGTGCCGAAGGCGTTGCAGTAGAGCAGCCATTGCACGAGCAGCGCCAGGCCGAGCGCGCGGTTCTGCACCAGGATGCGCACGTTGAGCAGCGGCCGCTCGATGCGCGGCTGCAGCCAGGCGAACGCGGCGAGCAGCGCGATGCCGAGCGCCACCCCGGCGTAGCCGAGCGGCCCTTCGCGCAGGCTCGCCGCCCCGGCGACCAGCGCGAGCATCGCCGCCGTGACGAGCAGCGTGCTCGGCAGGTGCACCGCGCGACGATCGACGCGCAGCGAGCCGGCCCGGAGCAGCAGGTGGGGAGGCACGAGGAGCAGCAGCACCACGGCGCCGCCGGCGATGAACACCGAGCGCCAGCCCCAGGCGTCGACCAGGAACCCGGCGCACACCGGGCCGAAGGTCAGGCCGGCGTAGACCGCGCCGATGATGATCCCGAAAGCGCGGCCGCGCCGCTCGGGCGGCACCGCGTCGGCGATGATCGCCGCGCCGCTCGCCTGCACCGCCGCCGAGGCGATGCCCTGCAGGAAGCGCAGCACCAGCACCGCGCCGACCGAGGACGCGAGGCCGGTGAGGATCGAGGTGACGGCGAACGCCGCCATGCCCGCCTTGTAGAGCGCCGCCTTGTCCGCGGCGTCGCCGAGGCGGCCGGCGGGCAGCAGGAACGCCACCGAGGAGGCGAGGAACAGCGTCTCGACGAGCGACAGGGCGACCGCACCGGCCGCGAGGTCATGGTCGAGCGCCGGCAGCGCCACCGCGACCCCCGAGATCATGAAGGGCGGGGCGAACTGGGCCGCGGCGAGCGCAGGCACCAGAAAGGGATGGACGGCGGGATGGGCTTTGCCGGTCAAGGGGCGCCATCGTAGTCGGTCCGGCCCTGCTACAAGGACTATGTCGACGCGCGTTTCGCGGGCGCTTCGGGGTTGAGCGTAAGGCGGCGCGCCCGCAAATTGCTTCGCAACGGCCAAACCCCACGGAGACGCGCAGTGAAACCCCGAGCCTTTTTCGTCCCTCTCCTGGCCGCCGCGCTGCTTGCCGGCGGCTGCTCCAAGGAGCCCGAGGCGCCGCCCCGCGCCGAAGCGCAGGGTCAGGCCGCCGGCGGGCAGTCGGCCGCCCTCTTCTCCAACGCCAACGCCCAGTCGGCGCCGCAGACGGTCGCCGGGCAGCCGATCCCGGACTTCACGGCGATCGTCGAGGCCAACAAGGCGGCCGTGGTGAACATTACCGCCACGATCAACGCCGCCGCGGGCGGCGGACGCCCGGGCCCCGGGCTGCCGCCGCTGCCGCCCGGCGCCGAGGACGAGGACAACCCGCTGTACGAGTTCTTCCGCCGCTTCCAGGGGCAGATGCCGCCGGTGCCGCAGCAGGGCATGGGCAGCGGCTTCATCGTCAGCCCGGACGGCGTGATCCTCACCAATGCGCACGTCGTGGAAGGCGCGGACGAGGTGCGCGTCAAGCTCACCGACCGGCGCGAGTTCAAGGGCAAGGTGGTCGGCGTCGACAAGCAGACCGACATCGCCGTGGTGCGCATCGACGCGAAGGATCTGCCGACCGTCAAGCTCGGCGACCCGTCGAAAATCCGCGTCGGCGAATGGGTGCTCGCCATCGGCTCGCCGTTCGGCTTCGAGAACAGCGTCACCGCGGGCATCGTCAGCGCCACCTCGCGCTCGCTGCCCGAGGGCACCTACGTGCCGTTCATCCAGACCGACGCGGCGGTCAATCCCGGCAACTCGGGCGGACCGCTGTTCAACCTGCGCGGCGAGGTGATCGGCGTCAACTCGGCGATCTACTCGCGCACCGGCGGCTACATGGGCGTCGCGTTCGCCGTGCCGATCGACGTGGCGAGGTCGGTGCAGGAGCAGCTCGTCAAGCACGGCAAGGTCGAGCGCGGCCGCGTCGGCGTCGGCATCCAGGAAGTGAGCGCTTCGCTCGCCCGCTCGTTCGGCCTCGACCGGCCGCGCGGCGCGCTCGTCTCGACGGTCGAATCGGGCGGGCCGGCGGACAAGGCCGGCCTGAAGCCCGGCGACGTGATCCTGTCGTTCAACGGCAAGCCGGTCGAGCGCTCGAGCGAGCTGCCGCCGATGGTGGCCGCCACCAAGCCCGGCACCAAGGCGCAGATGGAGATATGGCGCGGCGGCAAGAAGCAGACGCTCGGCATCGTGGTCGGCGAGTTGGAGAACGAGCAGGTCGCGGCGGCGAAGCCGCAGAAGGGCGGCGACAGCAAGCTCGGCCTCGCGGTGCGGCCGCTGAGCGCCGAAGAGAAGAAGGAGCTCGGCGTCGCCTCCGGCCTGATCGTCGAGGACGCGGTCGGCCCGGCGGCGCGCGCCGGCATCCGGCCGGGCGACGTGATCACCTCGGTGAACGGCGCGCCGGTGAAGTCGGTCGAGGATCTGCGCAAGCTCGTGTCGAAGGCGAAGGACGCGGTTGCGCTGCTGGTCCGCCGCGGCGACCAGAGCATCTTCGTGCCGCTCGACCTCGGATAGTTACGACCCTGACCCCGAATCGAGCTTCAGGAGGGAGAGGACCGCGCGGCCCATCGGGCCGTAGGGGTTGCCGAGCGTCTCGGCGATCTCGAAGTGGTTGTAGCCCTCGGCGAAGATGAGCTCCGCGCTCTTGCCGGCGCGGGTGAGGGCGTCGGCGAACTCGCGCGTCTGGCGCTGGAACTCGGGGGTCTCGAGTGAACCGACGAGGAGCACGATCGGCGCGTTGACGCGCTCCAGGTGGCGCTGCGGCGAGAGCGCCTGCTCGGCCTCGTCGGTGAAGCGCACGTACGCCGAGCGCTTGGAGAGCCGCGGCCCGCGCAGGTCGTACATGCCGCTGCACAGCGCGTAGCCGCGCACCGGCCTGTCGGGCAGCCCGAGCTTGGTCCAGTCGGTCGTCGCGGCGACGCCGGCGAGGTGCGCGCCGGAGGAGGTGCCGCTCACGTACACGCGGCGCGGGTCCGCGCCCAGCCGGTCGCAGTGGCGCACCACCCAGGCGATGGCGCGGCGCACCTGATCGGCCATCGGCAGGAGGTCGCCGCCCGTCTCCAGCACGTTGTTGAAATCGACCGCGGCGAAGTGCGCGCCGGCGCGCACGTGCATCTCCGCCGGGTAGCCGTAGTCGCGCGCCAGCCCGGCGCGCCACGCGCCGCCGTGGACGAACACGTTGATCGGCGCGCCCGGCTTGCCGCAGCTGTAGAAGTCGATGCCTTCGATCGGCTTCTCGCCGTAGGCGAAGCGCGCCGGGGCGCCGATGCGCTGGCGCACCAGCTCGCTCGTGCGCGCGAGGCGCTCCAGGATCTGCTGGCGGTTCGGCGCGTACACCGACTGGTCGTAGGCGTCGTCGAGCGCCTTCTGGTCGTAGTCGAGGAAGACCTTGGTCATAGAATGCGCATTCTATGGCGCTGATCGCGAACGCCTCGGGGGCGGCGTTCTCGCCCTGCCGGCGCTGGCGCTACCTGCTGTGGCGGCGCTGGGACGAGACGCGGCCGGCGGCCAACTTCCTGATGCTCAACCCGAGCACCGCCGACGAGGTGCGGCTCGACCCGTCGTGCACGCGCGCGCGGCTCTACGCCGAGCGCTGGGGCTACGGCGCGCTGATCGTCACCAACCTGTTCGCCTGGCGCGCCACCGATCCGCGCGAGATGAAGGCGGCGGGCGACCCGGTCGGCCGGGGCAACGACCGCGCGATCCTCGCCGCGGCGCGCGAGGCGGCGATCGTGGTGTGCGCCTGGGGCAACCACGGCGCGCACCTCGAGCGCTCGCAGAAGGTGCGGCAACTGCTGTCCGGGATCGCGCTGCACGCGCTGCGCGTGAACGGCAGCGGCGAGCCGGCGCATCCGCTGTACCTGCCCGCGAGCCTGCAGCCGCGCAGCTTCGTTTAAGCCGCCGTTAAGGCGCGGCTGCCTAGACTGGCCGCGAGCGAACTCAAAGGAGGAGACATGATCGCGCGCATTGCGCTCGCCGCGGCGGTGGTCGCGGCGTTCGCGGGCTGCAGCAGCGAGGAGCCGGAAGCTCCGGCGCCGCAGGTCACGGAGAAGGTGTTCAACCTGACGCCCGGCACCGTGAAGGTCAAGGCGGGCATCGTCGGCGGCGAGCTGTCGCGCCTCAAGGTGACCGAGCGCGTCGAGGAAGGCACCGGGCGCATCGACTACGGGCCGCGCCTCACCGGGCGGCTGGTGTTGCGCAACCTCTCGACCGACGAGAGCGTGCTGATCGACGGCGGCAAGATCGTCTATGCCGACGCCTCCGGCAAGCCGATCGAGATGCCGCCCGAGGCCTCGGCGCCGTCGATCCGGCTCTCGCAGAGCTACGGCAGCACCTCGACGCGGCTCGATCCGGGGCAGGAGCTGGTGCGCGAGGTGGACGTCGATTTCCCGGCCGACGCGCTGGCGCCCGGCAAGCTGCGCGAGATCCGCGTGCAGCTGCGCTACACCGCGGCGCCGTTCCGGCGCGACCTGCTCGAGTTCCCGGTCGCCCTGAGCGAGGAGACGAAGGAGGGCTAGACGCGCAGCGAGTCGTGCGCGAGGTAGCGCTGGCGGAAGGTCTCGAAGTCGACGTCGTCCGCCGCCTCGAGCCGGCGCTGCTCGGCGAGCGACTCCTCGGCGAGCCGCGCGAAGCGCTCGGCCACCTGGCGCGGCAGCTCGAGCGCCTTGAGCGAGGCCCGGTGCAGCGTCGACTCGACGAGCGCGAAGCGGGCGAAGGAATTGCCGTGGTTGCGCGCCATCGCGTGCAGCACGCGCGCCGAGGGCGTCGCCTGCGCGTCGTCGAGCCGCCGGCGCGCCTCGGCGAGCGCCTCGCGGTGCGCGGCGGCGGCGCCGAGCGCCGCGTCGAGCTCGGCGGCGATCGGCTCGCAGGCGTCCAGGATCTCGCCCGCCCACTCGCGTAGCGGCACCTCGCGCGAATCCCTGAGCAGCGCGAGCCCCGGCTCGCGGCCGCGCATCGCCACCGCCTGCTGGTTCGCCTGCCACTCGCGGATCTCGCGCGGCGTGTCGTTCGGGCTCGGCTCGGCGAGGCAGTGCAGCAGGAACACGTCCAGCATGCGGCAGGTGGCCGCCGTGATGCCGATCGGCGAGAACGGATCGAGGTCCATCAGCCGCACCTCGACGTACTCGACGCCACGGCTGCGCAGCGCGTGCAGCGGCCGCTCGCCGCGCCGGATGCGCCGCTTGGGCCGCACCACGCTGTAGAACTCGTTCTCGATCTGCAGCAGCGTGGTGGAGAGCTGCTTGTAATCGTCGCCCGAGCCGGTCTGCTCGCGCAGGCCGATCGCCTCGTAGGCGGGGTAGGGCTTGGTCAGCGCCTCGTAGAGCGAGGCGGTGTAGTCCCGCAGGCTGTTGTAGCTCACGCAGAGCGACGCCTGCGCCTCGCTCTGGTAGCCGAGCCGCCCCATGCGCAGCGACGTGGCGTACGGCGCGTAGTGCGTTCCCGGCGCGAGCGCCTGCAGCTCGTGGCTGCGCCCGGCGACGAAGCTCGAGCACACCGCGGGCGAGGCGCCGAAGAGGTAAAGCAGCAGCCAGGCGCGGCGCCGGAAATTGCGGATCAGCGCGAAGTACTGCTCGTCCGAGAGCCCGGGCAGCGAGAAGTTGTAGTGGATGCCCGAGATCGCCTGCATGCGCCGCCCGTAGCGGTGCGCGAGGCCGAGGCGGTAGACGGTCTTGGCGCGCCCGACGTTCGAGACGCCGTAGCGGCCGATCGGTATCAGGTTGTCCGAGGGCAGGTCGCAGGGCATGCTCGCGGCCCACAGCACCTCGTCGTCGATGTGCCGGTAGACCACCTGGTGGATGTGCGTCAGCTCCTCCAGGCAGCCGTCGACGCTCGAGTGCACGCCGGTGATCAGCTCGAGCTGCGACTCGCTGAAGTCGGTGGTGATGTGCGGGTGCGTGAGCGCCGAGCCGAGCGCCTTCGGATGCAGCGTCCGCGCGAGCGTGCCGTCCGGCTCGACGCGCAGGCTCTCCTTCTCGATGCCGCGGCGCATGCCCTTCAGCGCGTTCGGGTCGAAGCTCATGGGAAGGCCGAGAGTAGCAGAGGCGAAATCCGCGCCCGCGCGCGATTTCGCGCCGCGCCGCGGCCGCCCGCATGGATGAATATACAGTATAGTGGCGGACCGTGGAGGTCGCCGATCCGTTCGCCAGGCTCAACGCGGCGCAGCGCGCCGCGGCGTGCCATGGCGGGGGCGCGCTGCTGATCCTCGCCGGCGCGGGCACCGGCAAGACCAGCACGCTCGCGCATCGCGTCGCGCACCTGCTGCGCGGCGGCGCGAGCGCGCAGCGCATCCTGCTCCTCACCTTCAGCCGCCGCGCCGCGCTGGAGATGACGCGCCGCGCGCAGCGCATCGTCGGCGAGGTGCGGCTGCCGTGGTCCGGGACGTTCCACTCGGTGGCGAACCGCCTGCTGCGGCGCCATGGCGCGCGCCTCGGCCTCGCGCCCGGCTTCAGCGTGCTCGACCGCGGCGACGCCGCGGACCTGATGGATCTGGTGCGCCACGAGCTCGGCTTCAGCCGCCTGGCGCGGCAGGCGGCGCGGCGCTTCCCCATGAAGGACACCTGCCTCGCCATCTACTCGCACCGCGTGAACCGGCAGGGAACGCTGCGCGAGACGCTCGACACGGCGTTTCCGTGGTGCGGCGAATGGGAGGAGGAGCTGGCGCGGCTCTGCCGCGGCTACGTCGAGCGCAAGCTCGAGCACCGCGCCCTCGACTACGACGATCTGCTGCTCTACTGGCATGCGATGCTGGAGGACGAGGCGCTCGCGCGCGAGATCGGCGGCGCCTTCGACCACATCCTGGTCGACGAGTACCAGGACACCAATGTGCTGCAGGCGCGCATCCTCGAGCGGCTGCGCCCGGGCGGCGAGGGGCTCACCGTGGTGGGCGACGACGCGCAGGCGATCTATTCCTTCCGCGCCGCCACGGTGGAGAACATCCGCGGCTTCGTGCGGCGCTTCGGCGCGGCGGTGGTGCCGCTGGAGGAGAACTACCGCTCCACGCAGCCGATCCTCGACGCGGCCAACGCGCTGATCGGCAAGAGGCTGCGCTCGGTGAAGGGCGCGGGCGAGAAGCCGCGCTACGTGACGGTCGCCGACGACGCCGCGCAGGCGGGCTACGTCGTCACGCGCGTGCTGGAGAACCGCGAGAGGGCGATCGCGCTCAGGCGCCAGGCGGTGCTCTTTCGCAGCTCGCACCACAGCGACGTGCTGGAGCTCGAGCTCGTGCGCCGCAACATCCCCTACGTCAAGTACGGCGGGCTCAAGTTCCTCGAGGCGGCGCATGTGAAGGACATGCTCGCGCTCCTGCGCTGGGCCGACAACCCGAAGAACCGGCTCTCCGCGTTCCGCACGCTGAAGCTCGTGCCGGGCGTCGGCCCGGCGGGCGCGGAGCGCGCCTTCGTCCGCTTCGAGATCGAGGGCTGGCCCGCGCTGCGCGCCGTCGACCCGGCGCTCGCCGAGCTGATGGGCGACATCGCGCGGCCCGAGGCGCCGTGGGCCGGGCAGGTGGCGCGCGTGCGCGAGTGGTACGCGCCGCATCTCGAGCGGCTGTACGAGGCGGCGCAGGCGCGCGCCGGCGACCTGGAGCAGCTCGAGCGCATATCGGTGCAGTTCGCCGACCGGGAGAGCTTCCTGTCCGAGCTCGCGCTCGACCCGCCTGCGGCGAGCGGCGACCTCGCCGGCGACCCGCTGCTCGACGACGATTACCTCGTCCTGTCGACCGTGCATTCGGCGAAGGGCCAGGAGTGGGACGCGGTGTTCGTGCTCAACGTGAGCGACGGCAGCTTTCCGTCCGAGTTCTCGGCCGGCAAGCCGGAGCTGCTGGAAGAAGAGCGGCGCCTGCTCTACGTGGCGATGACGCGCGCGCGCAGCGAGCTGCATCTCGTCGCGCCCCTCAGGTACTACGTGACCCAGCAGCCGCGCGGCGGCGACCGGCATGTCTACGGCGCGAAAAGCCGGTTCCTCACGCCGCCGGTGATGGCGTGCCTGGAGCAGACCGCGTGGTCGGATCAGCCGCCGCTCGACGTGGCGGCGAAGATGCGCGCGATGTGGTGACGCCGTCCGTCGGCGGATCGCCGACGCTCGTCACCGTTTCGGCCAGTGGTTTGCGCGCGACGCGCGTTGTAATTATTTCAACGCCGCGTGGTTTCCCTCGGAGAGTCGCGCGTTCTCCAGGGGCAGGCGCGAGCACTACAGGAAAATCAACTACAAGCGGGTCGAATTTCCAGTCTTTTCCCGTGTCGTAATTGCCGCTACAGTTGTGGCGCGAAGTATGACGGAGACCAGGGAGATGGGAGGACGCGCAATCCTTCGCGCAGCGCTGCTGCTCGGTTCCTTCGCCGCCGCCGGTCCTGCTCTCGCACAGGGCACGGCGCACGCGGCCGTAAAGCCCTCGGCCGAGGTAGCCGCCGAGGAGCACGCCTACTACGGCCCGCGGCTGGTGGAGGAGAAGGCGCGCATCCCCGCGGGCAACGGCCGCACGCTCGCCGCGACCATCCTGCGGCCCGACGGCGACGGGCCCTACGGCGCGGTCATCCTGAACCACGGCGTCTCGGCTTCCGCGCGCGAGCGGGCGCGCGAGTCGGCCGAGATGCTGATCAACTCGGCGGCGGTGTTCGCCCGGCGCGGCTACGTGGTGGTGATGCCGCTGCGGCGCGGCTTCGGCGCGACCGGCGGCGAGATGGCCGAGGACCCCGGCTCGTGCGCCCATCCCGACTACTTCCGCGCCGAATCGAACGCCGCGGACGACGTGATGGCCGCGTACCGCTATGCGCGCCAGCTCCCGTACGTCGACGGCTCGCACATGATCCTCGCCGGCCAGTCGGCGGGCGGCATCGTCTCGATCTTCACCGCCGGCACGCGCAATCCGCCCGGTCTGGTCGCCGTGCTGTCGTTCGCCGGCGGCCGCGGCGGCGACCCCGAGGCGAGCCCCGGCGTACCGTGCGCGGTGGAGCCGGTGGCGAAGGTGTTCGAGGCGGTCGGCAAGACGATCCGCGCCCCGGTGCTGTTCAACTACGCCGAGAACGACATGTTCTTCAGCCCGAAGGTGACGCGGGGCTGGTTCGAGCGCTTCGTCGCGGGCGGCGCCGAGGCCGAGTACGTGCTGCAGCCGCCGTTCGGCAAGGACGGGCACTATCTCTTCGCCGACACGATCGGCGTGCGCTACTGGCTGCCCACGGTGGAGAGCTTCCTCGCGCGCCACGGCGTAAAGTTCGCGCGCCTCGACGCGGCCGATCCGGAGCGCCAGCGGCTGCTCGCCCTCGACCGCGTGCCGAACATCAAGACCGACTCGTGCCGCGGCCTTTACCGCGCGTTCCTCGAGTCGCCCGGCCCGCGCGCCTACGCGGTGAGCGCCGACGGCCGCTGCGGCTTCGCCGGCGGCCTGCCCGACGCGCGCGAAATCGCGGTGAAGCAGTGCAGCAGCGTCGCGAAGGGCGGCTGCCAGCTCTACGCGGTGGACGACACGGTGGTCTGGAAAGAGTCGATCGCCGGGCAGAGCGCCGCCCCCGCCCGGTAAGCCGCAAAGAAAAAGCCCCGCCGGCGGCGGGGCTCGTTCTTCCGGCGCAGGACCTTAGACTGGGACCGGCTCGGGGTCCTTGACGCCATCAGGGGCACGCGGTTGCTGCTCCTTCTCCCGCGCTCGCTCCTCCTCCCGGCGCTTGGCTTCGCGCTGCGCTTCTTCGGCTCTCTGTACCCAGTACTGCTCGAGCTCGTAGCACATGGCTGGCCTCCTTTCGGTTGGCTCCGTCCATGCTACGCCTTTCCGGCTGGATTAAAAATAGGCGATGGACGAGGACAAGGAGAACCTGCTGCGCGAGGACCGGCGCCTGCTCGGCCGGCTGCTCGGCGAGGTGATCCGCAGCCAGGCGGGCGAGGCGGCGCTCGCGCGCGTCGAGACGATCCGCCAGGCGGCGGTGGGGCTGCGCCGCGAGAACGCCGGCAAGGCCGAGCTCGAGCGCCTGCTGAACGCGCTCGACTTGGACCAGACGCTCGAGGTGGTGCGCGCCTTCAGCTTCTTTTCGCACCTGCTCAACATCGCCGAGGACGAGCAGCAGCACCGGCGGCGCCGCGCGCATGCGCAGGCCGGCTCGCCGCCCCGGCCGGGCAGCTTCTCGCACGCGCTGCAGCGGGTGAGCGCCTCGTACGCGGAGCTGCAGCGCTGGCTAGAGCGGGCGCGCGTCAGCCCGGTGCTCACGGCGCATCCGACCGAGGTGCAGCGCCAGAGCATCCTCGACTGCGAGCGCGAGATCGTGCGCCTCCTTTCCGGGCCGCAAAGCGCCGGGCGCGACGAGGCGCTGCACGCGGAGATCCTGCGGCTGTGGCTCACGTCGATGCTGCGCTCCGCGCGCCTCGAGGTGACCGACGAGGTGGCGAACGGCATCGCCTATTTCCGGCTCACCTTCCTGCGCGAGCTGCCGCGGCTGTACGCCGAGCTCGAGCAGGCGCTGAAGGAGAGATTCGCCCTGCCGGCGCCGCCCTGGCTGCCGCCTTTCCTCACGGTCGGGAGCTGGATCGGCGGCGACCGGGACGGCAACCCGAACGTCACCGCCGAGGTGCTGCGCGCCGCGCAGGTGCTGCACGCGCGGCTCGTGCTGGCGCATTACCTGGAGGAGACGCACCTGCTCGGCCGCGAGCTCGGCATCTCCTCGCGCCATGCGAGCGTGCCGGCCGCGGTGCAGCGGCTCGCCGAGCGCTCGGGCGATCGCTCGCCGCACCGGCGCGACGAGCCCTACCGGCGCGCGCTCTCGGGCATCTACGCGCGCCTCGCCGCCACGGCGCAGGCGCTCGCCGGCGAGGCGGCCAGCCCGCCGCCGCTCTCGCCGGGCGAGCCCTACGGCAGCGCGGACGAATTCGCGGCCGAGCTCGCCACGATCTCGCACGCGCTGCACGAGCACGGCGCGGCGCTGCTCGCGCGCGGCCGGCTGCGCCAGCTCGAGCGCAAGGTGAGCCTGTTCGGCTTTCACCTCGCGCCGCTCGACCTGCGGCAGAGCTCGGACGTCCACGAAGCCGTGGTCGCGGAGCTGCTCGCGCGCGCCGGCATGCCCGGCTACGAGGCGCTCGGCGAGCGCGAGCGCATCGCGCTCCTCGCGCGCGAGCTGCAGAGCCCGCGGCCGCTGCGCTCGCCGTTCCTCGAGTATTCGGCGCAGGCCGGCAAGGAGCTGGAGATCCTCGCCGCGGCGGCCGAGGGCCGGCGGCGCTTCGGCGCGCGCGCCGTGCCGCACTACGTGATCTCGCATTGCGACGCGGTGTCGGACCTGCTGGAGGTGGGCGTGCTGCTGCGCGAGGCGGGGCTGCTGCGGCCGGGAGCCGAGGCGCCGCTCGCGGTCGACATCATTCCGCTCTTCGAGTCGATTCGCGACCTGGAGCGCTGCGGCGACGTGCTCGCCGCGGCGCTCGACCTGCCGCTCTACCGCTCGTGGGTGGCCGGGCGCGGCGGCGAGCAGGAAGTGATGCTCGGCTATTCCGACAGCAACAAGGACGGCGGGTATCTCACCTCGAACTGGTCGCTGTACAAGGCCGCCGAGCGGCTGCTCGCGGTGTGCCGCGCGCGCGGCGTGCGCCTGCGGCTGTTCCACGGCCGGGGCGGTACGATCGGCCGCGGCGGCGGGCCGAGCTACGAGGCGGTGCTCGCACTGCCGCCGGGTACGGTGGACGGCGCGCTGCGCCTCACCGAGCAGGGCGAGGTGATCGCGAGCAAGTACGCCGATCCCGAGAGCGGCCGGCGCAATCTCGAGACGCTCGCCGCCGCGACGCTGGAGGCGAGCCTCGCGCCGCGCGCGCCGGCCCGCCGCCGCCACGCGGCGATCATGGAGGCGCTCTCGCAGGCGGCCTTTCGCGCCTACCGCGAGCTGGTCGAGGCGCCCGGCTTCGTCGAGTACTTCCGCGCCTGCACGCCGGTGGCCGAGATCGCCGAGCTCAACATCGGCAGCCGACCCTCCTCGCGCCGGGCGAGCCAAGCCATCGAGGACCTGCGCGCCATCCCGTGGGTGTTCAGCTGGAGCCAGTGCCGGATCATGCTGCCCGGCTGGTTCGGCTTCGGCACGGCGGTCGAAGGCTGGCTCGAGGCCCATCCGGGCGGGCTAGAAGAGCTGCGCGAGATGCACGGCGCGTGGTCGTTTTTTCGCGCGGTGCTCTCCAACCTCGACATGGTGCTCGCGAAGACCGACCTGGCAATCGGCGCGCGCTATGCCGAGCTCGTGCCGGACGCTCGCTTGCGCGGCGATATCTTCGGCCGCATCGAGGCGGAGTGGCAGCGCACGCGACGCACGCTTGCGGCCATCACGCAGCAGGAGGCGCTCCTCGCGGCGAATCCCACGCTCGCGCGTTCCATCCGCAACCGCTTCCCGTACCTCGATCCGCTGAACCACGTGCAGGTCGAGTGCCTGCGTCGCCACCGCGCCGATCCGAGCGACGCGCGGCTGCTCGCCGCGATCCACCTCACCATCAACGGCGTCGCGGCGGGACTGCGAAACAGCGGCTGATTATTTCTTCTTGTCGGCGATCAGCCGATCGAGTGCGGCGAGCGGCCGGTGCTTCGCAGGCGGCGGCTCCGGCTGCCTGGCCGTGCCGCCGGCTTTCGCGTCGACCGCGCGCGCGTGCTCGTTCTCGTGGCAGTAGACGCATAGCAGCTCCCAGTTGCTGCCGTCGGCGGGATTGTTCTCGTGGTTGCCGTCCTTGTGGTGGACGGTCAGTTCGCGCAGCCGCTTTCCGGACAACTCGCGCGCGCAGCGTGCACAGACATGCGGCAGGATCTTTAGCGCATGGCTGCGGTAGTCCATCGATCGTGGTCCCGGCCCCGAATGGGCTCAGCTGCCGGCTATGGTGCGTCGCGCCCAGTCGAGGACGATGGCGAGGCGCGGCGGGAGCAGCTCCTCGGCTTCGTCGGCCGTAACCCAGCGGTACTCGTGGTGCTCGGGCCGGCCGAGCTCGCTGGACACCGGCAGCTCGATCTCGACCTCTTCGGTCTCGCCGAGGTAGTAGCGCGCGATCTTGTTGCCGGCGTAGGGCAGGGTCTCGCGAAATTCGTCGCCGAAAGGGAAGTCGACCCCGGAGAGGCCGGTCTCCTCCTTCAGCTCCCGTTTCGCACAGGCGAGCTGGTCCTCGCCCGGCTCGACCAGGCCCTTCGGGAAATCCCAGTTTTTGTAGGCGCGCAGGATCAGGAAGTAGGGCCCGCGCTCGGTGCGGCGGAAAACGACCACGCCGGCGGCGCGGGGTTGGGGCTTTGCCTTCACGAGGCGAAATGCTAACGCCTAAAAAAAATCGGGGCCTGCGCCCCGATCTTCTTGCTGCTGGAAATGCTCGCCGCCCGAGCGGGCCCTAGCCAGAGGAGGAGGAGGAGGCTTCGGATTTGCTCGGACGGCGAGGCAAGCTTGTTTTCAATGCCGTCAGTCCCTATCTGGGGACCGGCGGCGGCATTTCAAGCGCGGCTGCGTGACTTAGTGCGCACCGCGCGGCGCGTGGGACGTCCGCCCAAGGGCGGTCTTCGCGCGCTTCAGGGCTTCGATGACCCTGGCCAGCGCAAGTTCCCACCGTTCCGCACGCTCGAGGTCGAGCAGGTAGCGGTTGCGGATCTCCGCCGGAAGGGAGTTGGCGGCGTTTCGCCAGAAAGCGGTCTTAAGATTGCGGTTCGTCATGCCTGCAATGATGGGGCCGCAGGCATTTCGGTACAAACGATCAATTCTCACCCGAAGGATAAGAAAAACTCATGATCTATCGGCTTCCGCCCCTGAATGCCTTGCGGGTATTCGAGGCCGCCGCGCGCCACCTGTCGTTCAAGGAGGCGGCGAACGAGCTTTCGATCACGCAGGCCGCGGTGAGCCACCAGATCAAGAGCCTCGAGGATTACCTCGGCGTCGAGCTTTTCAAGCGCGCCGGCCGCGGCGTGCAATTGACGGAGGCCGCGCGTGCCGCCTTGCCGCGCCTGCAGGACGGCTTCGAAGCGCTGGCGCGCGCGGTGGAGATGATTCACGAGCGCGCCGACGAGACGGACCTGATGATTACCGCGCCGCCGGTATTCACCGCGCGCTGGCTGATGCCGCGGCTCGCCGACTTTTCGCGCCGCGAGCCGAAGATCGACGTGCGCGTGGTTGCCTCGAGCAAGATGGTCGACGCGGGCGCCCTCGACGCCGCGCAGGTGCTGATCGGCGGCCACGATCCGCGCAACGAGACCTCCGGCGTCGAGATCCACCTCGGCAGCGGCGACTATCCCGGCTACCGCGCCGACCGGCTGTTCGGCGTCTCCACGGCGGTGGTGGCGAGC
>DASVDO010000086.1:0-25746 GCA_036381055.1 Burkholderiales bacterium
GCTGGCCGCGCTGATGCATGCGGCGGGCGCGCAGCCGACCGAGGTGCCTTTCGGCGCGAGCCAGGTGATCCCGAGTTTGCTCGGCGGGCACGTCGACGCCGTGGTGCAGTTCCCCGGCGCGCTCGCCGGCCCGGTGAAGCAGGGACAGGTGCGCCTGCTCGCCGCGCTCACCACGGCGCGGGACAGCGCCTTCCCCGACGTGCCCACCGCGCGCGAGCTCGGCTACGACGTGGCGCTCGACGCGTGGCGCGGCATCGCCGTGCCGCATGGCACGCCGCCGGCCGTGATCGCACGGCTGGAGAGCGCGATCCGCATCACCGCCGAGAGCGCCGAGTTCAAGAAGCAGAGCGGGCACCTCGGCGTGCGCCCGGCGTTCCTGCCGGCCGCCGAGTTCGGCGAGCTGATCGCGCGCGACGACCGGGCTATCGCCCGCCAGATGCAGCTGATCGGCCTGAAGAAGAACTAGGCTTTTTCGCGGCCTGCTGGATCAGCTGCCGGCAGGGGCTGTCCTTGTCCTTGCCTTCCTTCATGAGCGGCAGCACGGCGAGCAGCGGGTTGATCGCGCCCATGATCAGCGCCCCGAGCCCCTTGGCCGCGATATTGCCGGCGTCGGGCGAGATCTTCGGCTCGCTGAAGGTGCCGCGCACGTAGAGCGGGCTGTTCAGCGATGCGAGGCTGCGGTCCTTGGGCTCGGGCCGGATCGTCAGGTGCATGCCCTCGTCCTTGAGGTCGATGCTGCCGCTGCCCTGGATGTTGACCACCTTGGTGTCGAACACCAGCGCGTTGGTGTGCATGACGCCGTCCTTCACCGCGAAGTCGCCGATCGCGCAGCGGATGTCCACCGGCTCGTCGCCCTGCAGCTTGGTTTTGGCGACGCCCCACAGGTCGAGCGCCGCGAGCTGCATCAGGAAGCGGCTCACCTTGCCGCCGTCGATGAACACCCCGAGCTTGCCGTCGGCGCTGCCGAGCATCGCCGCGACCGAGTTGCCGCGCCCGGCGAGCTCGATCAGGCCGTTGATGTCGCCGATCGAGGTCTTGCCCTGCTCGATCGTCGGGAAGAGCTTGGGCAGCGACAGGTGCTGCACGCGCATGTCCAGGCGCGCCGCGATCGGCGCCTTGCGGCCGTCGAGCACCGCCTTTCCCGCCAGCCTGCCGCCGGCGATGCCGAACTCGAGCGGGTCGAGGGAGAGCACCCGGTCCTGCATGCGGATGCGGGTGGTCAGCTTGTCGATCGGCAGCTGCTCGGGGCGCTTGATGGTGCCGGCCTGGATCCTCACGTCGGCGTCGATCGAGTCCCAGCGCTCGGCGTCGAACGGCATGTCGGGCAGCACGCCGCTCTTCCTCGGCTGGCCGGTGCCGACCAGCTCGCCGAGGTCGGCAAGATCGAGCGTCCTGGCCGCGACCTCGCCGTGCATGAAGGGGCGCACGCGCCCGTCGTCGGTGTCGAACTGCAGCGTGCCGGCGAGATCGCTGCCGCCCACCCGGGCGACGAAATTCTCGTAGCGCACCAGGTGGTCGGTGCGGATCAGGCGCCCGTGCGTGCGGTAGGCGCTCGTCTCGGGCAGCGCGATGCCGATCACGTCGTACAGCGCGGCCAGGGTCTTGCCCGACAGCTCGACGGCGAGGTCGACCGCGCTGAGCTGCGCGATGTCGGTGATCGTGCCGTCGGCCTCGATCGTCGTGTCGCCGAACTCGCCGGCGAAGTGCAGCGTGTACGGCGACTCGGCGTCCTTCAGGCCGAGCACCGGGTCGCCGCGCGCCGCCGCGGCGGCGCCGACGCCGCGGTAGATGCCCTGCGCGAAGGCGGTGACGCCGCCGGCGTCGCTGGAGAGCCGCGCCTCGATGGCGATCGCGCGCCCGGCGTCGTCGTACCGCAGGCGCGCCTCGTCGAAGGTGAGCGCCTGGATGTGGACCCGCGACGGGCGGTCCTTCTCCTCGGGGTCGAGGATCCAGTTCTTGCGCCCCCGGGCGTCGATCTCGAGGTTGAGCGCCGGGCGCACCAGGTGCACCTCGGGCAGGTACACCTGGCCGACGAAGAGCGGCAGCAGCGCCACGCTCGCCTCGATGCTGTCGGCGCGCAGCATCAGGTCCTCGACCGCCCACGCCGGGTTGGCGAAGCTCACCTTGCCGGCGCGAAAGCGCAGGTGGCGCCAGCTCCACACCGGCTCGAGGCTGCCCTCGATGCGCAGCTCGCGGCCGGTCAGGTCGCTCACCTTGCGCGCGATCGGGCCGCGCAGCGCGTTCAGGCCGAAGGCGACGAAGAGCGCGCTCGCGACGAGCACGACGAGGACGAAGCCGGCGACCCACCGCAGGACGCGCACCCAGCTTGGAGCGCTCAGACCGCGGCCGCGTTCCCCTCCTTGGCCGCTTGCAGCCACTCGCGGCACCACTCGACCGCCTTTTCCTCCGGCAGCACGCCGCTCGAGGCGTCGTGCTTGTAGCGCTCGCCGATGCGCTTCGCGCCGAGCTCGGCCAGGATGTCGTCGAAACGCTTGCCGCCGTAGTTGAACGTCTCGGCGTAGGTCCTGTCGCCCAGGCCGAACACTCCGTAGCGCACCCGCGACAGGTCGGGCCGCCGCGCCTGCAGGTCCTCGTAGAGCGCGCGCGCGTTGTCCGGCACGTCGCCCTGGCCGTAGGTCGAGGTGCAGATGAGGAACAGCCCGTCGCGCTCGAACACCGAGCTGTCCAGGCCGTCCATCAGCAGCGCCTCGGCCTGCGTCTCGCCGTCGTCCAGGGCGAGCTCCATCTCCTGGGCGCAGAGCTGGGCGGTGCCGGTCATGGTGCCGACGAGGATGGTGACGCGCAGGGCCATTGACTAAGAACTATATTGCCGCATAGAATTCCAGTCAAGCATTATATTGCAATGAATGCTCCGCTTACCGGCCGCGCGCAGGACGCGGCCTACCTCAGCCAGCTCGGCAACCGGGTGCGCGAGTGGCGCGCCGCGCACGGCACGACGCGCCGCGACCTCGCCGCCGCCTCGGGCATCTCCGAGCGCTACCTCGCGCAGCTGGAAAGCGGCGCCGGCAACATCTCGATCCTGCTGCTGCGCAAGGTGGCGCGCGCGATGGGCGTGCCGGTCGAGTCGCTGGTGCGCGAGAGCGCCGCCGACGCGCGGCCGATCGCGCTGCTCGGGCTGCGCGGCGCCGGCAAGTCGACGCTCGGCGCGAAGCTCGCCGAGGCGCTGCAGGTGCCCTTCGTCGAGCTCGACCGCGAGGTCGAGAAGGAGGCCGGCGCGGCGCTCGGCGAGGTGTTCGCCATGTACGGGCAGGACGCGTTCCGGCGCTTCGAGCGCCGCGCGCTGGAAAGGGTGCTGGCCGACGGCGCGAGGAAGGTGATCGCCACCGGCGGCAGCCTGGTCACCGACCCGGGCACCTACGAGCTCGTGCTCGAGCGCTGCCGCACGGTGTGGCTGAAGGCCTCGCCCGAGGAGCACATGGCGCGCGTCATCGCCCAGGGCGACATGCGGCCGTTCAAGGGGCGCTCGGCGGCGCTGGACGAGATCCGGCGCCTGCTCGCCGACCGCAACCGGCTCTACGGCCGCGCCGAGCTGACGGTCGACACTTCCGGCAGGACCGCGAAGGCCTGCCTCGCGGAGCTGAAGGAGCTGCTCAAATCATGATCCGCTTCGATACCCGTCCCGAGCAGTACAGCCACTGGAAGCTGAGCTTCGACGGCCCGCTCGCGACGCTCGCGCTCGACGTCGCCGAGGACAAGGGCCTCGCCCCCGGCTACAAGCTGAAGCTCAACAGCTACGACCTCGGCGTCGACATCGAGCTGCACGACGCGCTGAACCGGATCCGCTTCGAGCATCCGGAAGTGAAGGCGGTGGTGCTGACCAGCGGCAAGGCGCGCATGTTCTGCTCCGGCGCCAACATCTACATGCTCGGCACCTCGAGCCACGCCGCCAAGGTGAACTTCTGCAAGTTCACCAACGAGACCCGCAACGGCATCGAGGACTCGAGCGCGCACTCGGGGCTCAAGTTCCTCGCCGCGCTGAACGGCACCTGCGCCGGCGGCGGCTACGAGCTGGCGCTCGCCTGCGACGAGATCGCCATGGTCGACGACCGCTCGTCCACCGTCTCGCTGCCCGAGGTGCCGCTGCTCGGCGTGCTGCCGGGCACCGGCGGCCTGACGCGGCTGGTCGACAAGCGCAAGGTGCGCCGCGACCTGGCCGACATCTTCTGCACCACCGCCGAGGGGGTGCGCGCCGAGCGGGCGCGCGAATGGCGGCTGGTCGACCACATCGCCAAGCCGCAGCAGTTCGCCGAGCTGGTGAAGGCGCGCGCGCTCGAGCTCGCGCGCCAGTCGGACCGCCCGGGCGGCAAGGGCGTCGAGCTGACGCCGCTCGGCGACTACCGCCTGGTGCGCGTCGCGATCGACGCCGAGCGCCGCGTCGCCACGCTGACGATCGCCGGCCCGACGGATTCCCCGCTCGCCAGGAGCGCGGACTGGTATCCGCTGCGCCTCGCGCGCGAGCTCGACCGGGCGATCCTCGAGCTGCGCCACAACCATCTCGACATCGGCCTGTGGCTGCTGAAGACCGAGGGCGACGCCCGGGCGGCGCTCGCCATGGACGCCGAGCTGGAGAAGCACCAGGGCGACTGGTTCGTGCGCGAGACGCTGGGCTACCTGCGCCGCACGCTGTCGCGGCTCGACGTCTCGTCGCGCTCGATCTTCGCCGTCATCGAGCCGGGGAGCTGCTTCGCCGGCACGCTGATGGAGCTCGCCCTCGCCGCCGACCGCAGCTACATGAAGGCCGTGGCAGGCAACGCGATCGCGCTCTCGCCGCTCAACTTCGGCGTCTACGCGATGGCGAACGGCCTGTCGCGCCTCGCGACGCGCTTCAGCGGCGAGGTGCCCGCGCTGCCGCGCCACGAATTGCTCGCGGCGGAGAAGGCGAGCGAGCTCGGCCTGGTCACCGCCACGCCGGACGAGCTCGACTGGGACGACGAGGTGCGGCTCGCGGTCGAGGAGCGCGCCAGCCTCTCGCCCGACGCCCTCACCGGCATGGAGGCGAGCCTGCGCTTCGCCGGGCCGGAGACCATGCTGACGCGCGTCTTCGGCCGGCTCACCGCCTGGCAGAACTGGATCTTCAACCGGCCGAACGCGGTGGGCGAGCAGGGCGCGCTGAAGGTGTACGGCAGCGGCGCGAAACCGAAATTCAACTGGGAGCGGGTTTGACCCGGAGGCACACCATGAGCAGCATCAACTACGCCGAGAAGATCCCGAACAACGTCGACCTGCAGAACGACCGCGCGCTGCAGCGCGCGCTCGAGCACTGGCAGCCGCGCTTCCTGCAGTGGTGGCACGAGATGGGGCCGACCGACTTCGAGAAGGCCGACGTGTACCTGCGCACCGCGATCTCGGTGGACGCGCAGGGCTGGGCGCACTACGGCTCGGTGAAGATGCCCGACTACCGCTGGGGCATCTTCCTCGCCGACCCGGTGCCCGAGCGCCGCATCGGCTTCGGCGACCAGATGGGCCAGCCGGTGTGGCAGCAGGTGCCGGGCGAGTACCGCTCGACGCTGCGCCGCCTGATCGTCACGCAGGGCGACACCGAGCCCGCGTCGGTCGAGCAGCAGCGCCTGCTGGGCCACACCTGTCCGTCGCTCTACGACCTGCGCAACCTGTTCCAGGTCAACGTGGAGGAGGGCCGCCATCTGTGGGCGATGGTCTACCTGCTCCACGCCTATTTCGGCCGCGACGGCCGCGAGGAGGCGGAGGCGCTGCTCGAGCGCCATTCCGGCCATCGCGACAATCCGCGCATCCTCAACACGTTCAACGAGCCGGTCACCGACTGGCTCAGCTTCTTCATGTTCACCTACTTCACCGACCGCGACGGCAAGTACCAGCTGAAGAGCTTCGCCGAGAGCGCGTTCGATCCGCTCTCGCGCACCTGCCGCTTCATGCTCACCGAGGAAGCGCACCACATGTTCGTCGGCGAGACCGGCATCAGCCGCGTAATCAAGCGCACGCTCGAGGTGATGAAGGAGCTGGGCAGCGACGACCCGGCGAAGATCCGCGCGCAGGGCGCGGTGGACCTGCCGACGCTGCAGAAGTACCTGAACTTCTGGTGCTCGAGCTCGCTCGACCTCTTCGGCTCGGAGATTTCGTCCAACTCGGCGGCCAACTTCGCGAGCGGCATGAAGGGCCGCCCCGACGAGAGCCAGTACGAAGACCACGTGCTGCGCGGCAAGCAGCTCAAGCTGCTCACCCCGGACGGCGAGCAGGAAGTGCCCATGCTCAACGCCCTGAACGAGGTGATGCGCGAGTCCTACCTCAAGGACTGCGAGATCGGCGTCAGGCGCTGGAACCGCATGATCGAGCGCGCCGGCCACGACTTCCGCATCACGCTGCCCTCGTCGCGCTTCCGCCGCTCGATCGGCCCGTGGGCCGGCGTGCCGGTCGACCCGCAGGGCCGCATGATCCCGAAGGAGGAGTACGAGCGGCGCCTCGCCGACTGGATCCCCTCGGCGCAGGACAAGGCGTTCGTGCACTCGCTCATGCAGCGCGTGGTCGAGCCGGGCAAGATGGCCGCCTGGATCGCGCCGCCCGACCGCGGCATCAACAACCTGCCGATCGACTACGAGTACGTGAAGTTGCACTAAACTCGCCGCCATGCGGACACGCAACGCCATCCTCCTTGTCGTTGCGCTGCTCGCGGTCGCGGCCGGCGGCGCGGCGTGGTGGCTCTACGCCTCGCGCGACGCGCTGCTCAAGCGCGCGATCGAGACGTTCGGCCCGCAGCTCACCGGCGTGAGCGTGAAGGTGGCGAGCGTGCGGCTCGAGCCGCTCGAGGGCCGCGGCGCGATCCGCGGCCTGGAGGTCGGCAATCCCAGGGGCTACCGCGCGCCGCACGCGCTGTCGCTCGGCGAGATGCGCCTGGCGGTCGAGCCGGCGAGCCTCGCCGGCGACGTGGTGCACATCCGCGAGATCTCGCTCGAGGCGCCGAGCATCACCTACGAGAGGGGCCCGGGCGGGGACAACCTGAGCGCGATCCAGAGGCACATCGAGTCCTTCCTGCCGAAGTCGCAGCCCGGCGACAGCAGGGCCGAGAAGAGCGCCAAGGAGCGCCGCTTCATCGTCGACCGGGTGCAGGTGCGCAAGGCGCGCGTGAGCTATGGCGGCAGCCTGGCGATCGACGTGCCCGACCTGCAGCTGCGCGACCTGGGCAGGAAGTCGGGCGGCGCCACCGCGGCGCAGATCACGCGCGAGATCTGGACCGCCGTGACGCGCCGGGCGATCGCCTCGGCGCCGGCGGCGATCCGCGGCCTCGAGGAGAAGGCGAAGAGCGCGGTCGACCGGCTGCGCGGGCTGCTGAAATAGCCGTGGCCTCCTTCAGCGACGCCGAGCTCGACGACTTCCTCAACCGGATGCTCGAGGCGGAGCGCGCCGGCGCGCGCGCCCTGGTGGTGTTCATGGACGACTTCCCGCGGCATTCGCAGGACTGGACGGTGCTGCGCAAGGTGCACGAGGACGAGGCGCACAACTGCGCGCTGATCGGCGAGCAGCTCAAGCGCCGCGGCCGCGACTACAGCCATGCGACCGGCGAGTTCTACGCCAAGGCGATCGCCGTTTCCGGCGCGCGGGAGCGGATCCGGTTCCTGGTGCGCGGCCTGCGCTGGGCGATCCGCGAGTTCGAGCAGGCGCTGCCGAAGATCGCCGACCCGCAGGTGCGCAGCCTCTTCGAAGGCATGTGCGAGCGCCACCGCCGCAGCGCGGCGGCGTGCGAGTCGATCGCGAAATAATTACGACCCTGACCCCGAATTCAGCGCAGCGCTGACCCTCGCGGTTTGTCGCCTTCCAGGGTGATGCGGTGCATGACCCGGCGGTGGCCGTGGTAGTCGTTCACCGGGTTGTGCTGCGTGCAGCGGTTGTCCCACAGCGCGAGCGAGCCGACCCGCCAGGCGAAGCGGCAGGTGAATTCCGGCCGGATCTGGTGCTCGAACAGGAACTGCAGGAGCGGCGCGCTCTCCGCCTCGGTCATGTCGCGGAAGCGCACGGTGTGCGCGAAGTTGACGTACAGCGCCTTGCGCCCGGTCTCGGGATGCGTGCGCACCACCGGGTGCTCGGCGACCAGCTCCCTGCCGGCGCGCTCGCTGCCGTCGCTCTTCAGCCGGTCCTCGCGCGTGCGCGTGACGTCGGCCTTGGCCGAGGAGTTGACCGCCGCGAGCGGCTCGAGCATCGCCTTCATGCCCGGCGAGAGCGACTCGTAGGCGAGGTACATGTTGGCGAACAGGGTGTCGCCGCCGAAGGGCGGCAGCTCGCGCGCGAGCAGCATCGAGGCCATCGGCGGCGCCTCGAGGTACGCGGTGTCGGAATGCCAGACGCCGCCGAAGTTCACCGTCTCGTGCTCGAGCTTCTTCACCTCGATGATCTCGGGGAACCCGGGGAGGCCCTTGACGAACGGGTACTCGACCGGCTTGCCGATGCGCCGCGCGAAGGCCATGTACTGCTCGCTCGACAGCGCCTGGTCGCGGAAGAACAGCACCAGGTGCTCGAGCCACAGGCGGCGGATCTCGGCGATCTCGCGCTCGCTGGCGCGGGCGAGGTCGATTCCGGTAATCTCGGCGCCGAGCGCGCCGGCAATCCTTCGCACCTCCATAATGCGCATTATGCAATCGAACCTCCGCTTCGCTCCCCCGAAGGTCGAGCTGGAAAGACGAAACGACATCCTGTACCTGCGCTCGCCGCAGAAGCTGGGCCCCTATCCGCGCTGCGTCACCGAATGGCTGGTGCAGTGGGCCGAGCGCGCGCCCGACCGGGTGTTCCTCGCCGAGAGGAAGGGCGACGGCTGGCGCAAGCTCAGCTACCGCGAGACCTACGGCGCGGTGCGCCGCATCGGCGAGGCGCTGCTCGAGCGCGGCCTCGGCCCCGAGCGCCCGGTGGCGATCCTCTCGGACAACGGCATCGACCACGCGCTGCTCACCCTCGCCGCGCTGCACGTCGGCGTGCCCGCCGCGCCGGTGTCGCCCGCCTACTCGCTGATGTCGAAGGACTTCGGCAAGCTGAAGCAGATCTTCGCGCTGCTCGAGCCGGGGCTGGTCTACGCCGCCGACCCGGGCAAGTTCGAGGCGGCGCTCGCCGCCGTCGGCGCGCGCGTCACGCCGCTCGAGGAGCTGCTCCAGGCGAGCCCGGGGCCGCGTCTCGAGCGCGCGCACGCCCAGGTCGGCCCGGACACCGTGGCGAAGATCCTCTTCACCTCCGGCTCGACCGGCATCCCGAAGGGCGTGATCAACACCCACCGCATGCTGTGCGCCAACCAGCAGATGCTGGCGCAGGCCTGGCCGCTGGTCGAGGATCGCCCGCCGGTGGTGCTGGACTGGCTGCCGTGGAACCACACGTTCGGCGGCAACCACAACTTCAACCTGGTGCTGCGCAACGGCGGCACGCTCTACATCGACGCCGGCAAGCCCGTGCCCGGCCTGGTCGAGACCACCGTGCGGAACCTCGGCGAGATCGCGCCGACGCTCTACTTCAACGTGCCGCGCGGCTACGACCTGCTGCTGCCCTTCCTCGAGCGCGACGCGGCGCTGCGGCGCAATTTCTTCAGCGAGCTCGACGTGCTCTTCTACGCCGCGGCCGCCCTGCCGCAGAACCTGTGGGATCGCCTGAAGAGCGTCGCGCGCATGGAGAACAACACGCGCCTCGCGATGCTCTCGGCGTGGGGCTCGACCGAGACCGCGCCGCTCGCCACCTCGGTGCACTTCCCGATGGAGCGTCCGGGCGTGATCGGCCTGCCGGTGGCGCAATGCGAGCTCAAGCTGGTACCCTCGGGCGGCAAGCTGGAGGCGCGCGTGCGCGGGCCCAACGTCACGCCCGGCTACTACAAGCGCCCGGACCTCAGCGCCGCGGCGTTCGACGAGGAAGGCTTCTACCGCATCGGCGACGCGGTGCGCTTCGCCGACGCCGACCATCCGCACAAGGGCATCGTGTTCGACGGCCGGGTGGCGGAGGACTTCAAGCTCTCCACCGGCACCTGGGTGAACGTCGGCGCCGTGCGGGTGAAGCTGATCGCCGCGGCCGATCCGCTGATCCAGGACGCGGTGATCACCGGCCACGACCGCGACGAGATCGGCGCGCTCGTGTTCCTCAGCGCCGCGGCGAAGGATGTGCCGGATCTCGCCTCCCGGCTTGGCGAAGCGTTGCGCAGGATGAACAGCGAAGGGGGAAGCTCCACGCAGGTGCGCCGCCTGCTGGTGCAGAGCGAGCCGCCGTCGATCGACGCCAACGAGATCACCGACAAGGGCTACATGAACCAGCGCGCGGTGCTCGAGCGCCGCGCGGCGCCGGTCGAGAAGCTCTACTCGGACGACCCGGCGGTCATCCGCGCCTGAAGGCGGCGCTGCCCTAGGTCCGCTTGGCGGTGCCCAGCCAGGCGATCGCGCCGACCACCAGGAAGGCGCCGACGATCTGCAGCGGCTTCACCGCCTGGCCGAGGAAGACCCACGCCAGCCCGAGCACCGCGATCGGCTCGAAGTTGAGCCCGATGGTCGCCGCGCTGCCTTCGATGCGCGGCAGGACGATGAACAGCGCCGTGATCGCGCTGCCGTAGAAGACGGTGAGCAGCACGAGGCCCAGCCAGCCGGTGCCGTCGGCCGGCAGGGCGAGGCCCCGGCCGAGCGCCCCGGCGCCGATCACCACCGCGGCGGTGACCGCCATCATGACGAAGGTGCGCAGCCTTCCGTCGAGCGCCTTCAGCCAGTGCACGTTGAGGTACATGACGAGCGCGAAGCACAGCGCCGCGGCGAAGGCGAAGGCGGCGCCCGCGCCGATCTCCGCCACCCGGCCCTTCAGGTTGGCGAAGCCGACGTCGAGCGCAAGCGCGAGCCCGAGCAGCGCGATCGGCGCGGCGGCGAGCGCCACGCGCGGCGGCGCATCCTTGCCGGCGATCCAGGAGATGATCACGTAGATCATCGGGCAGGACGAGAAGCACAGCAGCGCGAGCGCCACGGGAATGCGTGCCACCGCCGAGTACAGGCAGAAGCTCTGCAGCGCGACCAGCAGCCCGACCAGCAGCGCCCGCCCGAGCAGGGCGCGGCTCATCGTCAGCGGCACGCTCTGCAGTCGCAAGAGCGCCAGCAGCGCGAGCGCGGTCATGCCCGAGCGCACGCCGACCGCCGTGGCGACGCTCGCGCCGTGGTCGAAGGCGAGCCGCGCCGAGACGTGGTTCGAGCCGAACGTCGTGGCGATGCCCATGAGCACCAGGATCCCGGCGCCGAAGCGGATCTTGCGCACGCTAGCGGAACTGCGGGTCGACCGGCGGGCGCAGGCCGTTGGCGAGGCGGTTGGTCTCGTTCGCGAGGCCGACCACCGCCATCAGCTCCATCAGCATCGCGTCGCTCATGCCCTTGCGGCGCGCCGCCGCGGTGTGGGAATAGGTGCAGTACTCGCAGCCGTTGGTCGCGCTCACCGCGACGTAGACCATCTCCTTGACCAGCGGGTCGAGCGCGCCCGGCGCCATGACCTGCTTCACGTTTTCCCAGACGCGCTTCAGCTCCGCCGGCCGGTTGGCGAGGGCCTTCCAGAAATTGTTCACCCAGTCGACGCCGCGCGTCTTCATAATGTCGTCGTAGACCGACCGCACTTCGGGCGACGCCTCCGCGTACTCGACGAGCCTGACGAGCGCCATGCTGCCTCCTTGGAGAAAGGCAAAGACTAGTAGAATCCAGCCCCTGGATGAAGTTTCTGTTCGACCTTTTCCCGGTCGCCCTCTTTTTCGTCGCTTTCAAGCTATCCGACATCTACGTCGCGACCGGCGTGGCGATCGCCGCGACGGCGCTGCAGGTCGGCTGGCTCAAGCTGCGCGGCAAGCCGGTGCACGGCATGCTCTGGGCGAGCTTCGCCATCATCCTGGTGTTCGGCGGGGCGACGCTGATGCTGCGCGACGAGACCTACATCAAGTGGAAGCCGACCGTGCTGTACTGGCTGTTCGGCGCGGTGCTCGCAGGCGCGGAGCTCGTGTTCCGCCGCAACCTGATCCGCGCCGCGCTCGGCGGGCAGATGCAGCTGCCCGGCCGTATCTGGGCGCGGCTGCAGTGGAGCTGGATCGCCTTCTTCGCCTTCATGGGCGCGGCCAACCTCTACGTCGCCTACAACTTCTCCACCGACCTGTGGGTGAACTTCAAGCTGTTCGGCGGCATGGGGCTGATGTTCCTGTTCGTCATCGCGCAGTCGCTCCTGCTCGCCAAGTACCTCGAGGAGGACCCGCGGTGAGCGCGGTGCGCGAGGAGATCGAGCGCCGGCTGCAGTCGCTCGAGCCGCTCGTGCTCGAGATCGTCGACGAGAGCGAGCGCCACCGCGGCCACGCCGGCTACCGGGAGGGCGGCAACACCCACTGGCGCGTGGCGATCGTCTCGCCGCGCTTCGCCGGCGCGAGCGTCGTGGCGCGGCACCGCATGGTGTACCAGGCGCTCGGCAGCCTGATCAACGACCCGATCCACGCGCTCGCGATCACCGCGCGCGCACCCGACGAAGCGAAAGGAACCCGATGAAGCCCCGCACGTTCGCCGCCCTCGCGCTGCTCGCGCCGGCGGCGCTGATGGCGCAGAACGCGGCCAAGCCGGCCAAGGCGCCCGCGAAGGAAACGATCGCCACGGTGAACGGCGTCGCCGTGCCGAAGGCGCGCCTCGACTACATGATGTTCCAGCAGACGAACCGCGGCATGCCGGACAACGAGCGCACCCGCACCCTGGTGCGCGAGGAGTTGGTCAACCGCGAGGTGCTGCAGCAGGAGGCGCAGCGCGCCGGCATCGCCAAGAACCCCGAGGTGCAGACCCAGCTCGACATGGCGCGCCAGGAGATCATGGTGAGCGCCTACCTGCGCGACTGGGTGCGCAAGCACCCGGTGAGCGAGGACGAGGTGCAGAAGGAATACGAGAAGGCGCGCGCCCAGGCGGGCAGCAAGGAGTACCGCGCGCGCCACATCCTGGTCGAGACCGAGGAGCAGGCGAAGGCGATCATCGACCAGCTCAAGAAGGGCGCCAAGTTCGAGGAGCTGGCGGCGCAGCACTCCAAGGACCCGGGCTCGAAGGACCGCGGCGGCGACCTCGACTGGAACGCGCCGGCGGCGTTCGACAGGGCGTTCTCCGACGCGATGGTGAAGCTCGACAAGGGGCAGGTCACCGCGACCCCGGTGCACACGCGCTTCGGCTACCACGTGATCCGGGTCGACGACGTGCGCGACATGCGCTTCCCGCCGCTCGCCGAGCTCAAGCCGCGCATCCAGCAGCAGCTCATGCAGCGCAAGCTCGAGGGGCTGGTGCGCGAGCTGCGGGCCAAGGCCAAGGTGGAGACGCCCGGAAAATAGGCCGCGGGAAACTGGTGACTGTCACCGATTTCCGCGGAAAATGGGGTCTGTCCCTGTTTGGAGGCGGTCATGGCCCGGTACGGAAAGAAGGCGCGCGCGAAGGTGAAGCGCGCGATGCACGAGCGCAAGCGCGGCAAGCTGCGGAGCGGGCGCTCGGGCCGCAAGGTGACGAGCCGCAGGCAGGCGATCGCCATCGGGCTCTCCGAGGCGCGCCGCGCCGGCGCCAAGGTGCCGTCACGACGACGCAAGTCCTCGCGCAGGAAGAAATAGCCTCCGGCGGTGTTTTCCAGGTGGTGCAGGGCAACCTCCTGGAAGAGCCGGTGGACGCGATCGTCAACGCCGCGAACGGGCAGCTCGCACACGGCGGCGGCGTGGCGGGCGTGATCGCGCGCGCCGCCGGCCCGGCGCTGCAGGACGAAAGCGACGCGCTGGTGCGCGCGCACGGCCCCTATCCCGCCGGCTCGGCGGTGGCCACCGGCGCCGGCCGCCTGCCGTTCAAGGCCGTGATCCACGCGGTCGGGCCGCGCCACGGCGAAGGCGACGAGGAGCGCAAGCTGGTGCAGGCCCTGGGCGCCGCATTCGCGATCGCGCGCGAGAAATCCTGGGAAAGCGTCAGCTTCCCGGCGGTGTCGAGCGGCATCTTCGCCGTGCCGCTCGAGATTTGCGCGCGCGCCTACCTCGCGGCCGCGCGCGCCGCGCCGCTGCGTAAGGTGCGGCTGTGCCTGCGCGACCAACCGGTCATCGACGCGGTCTTACGGGAGATGAAACGATGAGAGGCTTCCTGCTGCTTGCCGCCGCCCTGCTCTTCTCGCCCGTGCAGGCGCAAACGACCGAGCGGGCGATCTTCGCCGCCGGCTGCTTCTGGTGCACCGAGGAGGCGTTCGAGAAGGTCCCGGGCGTGGTCTCGGCCGTCTCGGGCTACGTCGGCGGCCACAAGGCGAACCCGACCTACGAGGAAGTATCGAGCGGCCGCACCGGGCACGCCGAGGCGGTCGAGGTGCGCTACGACCCGACCAAGGTGAGCTACGAGAAGCTGCTCGACGTCTTCTGGGTGAACCACGACCCCACCGTGACCGACCGGCAGTTCTGCGACCGCGGCTCGCAGTACCGGCCGGGCATCTTCACCGTGAACGAGGAGCAGAAGCGCCTCGCCGAGGCGTCGAAGGCGAAGTGGCAGAAGCTCAAGCCCTTCCCCCAGCCGCTGCTCACCGAGATCGTCCCGGCGGGCCGGTTCTGGCCCGCCGAGGAGTATCACCAGGACTACTACAAGAAGAACCCCTTCCAGTACCGCTTCTATGTCAGCGGTTGCGGCCGCTACCAGCGGCTCGACAGCCTCTGGGGCGCGCTAAGGAAGCACTGAGCTACTTCTTCGGGAAGCTCGGGTCGTCCTGCACCTTGGAGGGATCGGCGAGCGCCGGGTCCTCGCCCTTCGCGTGCCGCTTGCCGATGCGCTCGGCTTTCTGCATGGCCTGCTTCTCCTGCTCGCTCTGCGGCGCGGCCTGGCGCGCGGCCTCCTCGACCTTGCCCTGCTCCATGAACTTGCGGGTGCGCTCGTTGTAGTCCTTGCTGCCGCTGTAGCTGCCTTCGCCTTCGACCTTGTCCTTGCGTTCCATGCCGGGCTCCTGTGCGGGAAACTTTCCGGGAAGCCTGCAAGGGACGTGCCTCAGAACTTGCGCACCCGCTCGATCTCGCTCACGCGGCCGGCGACCACCGTGACCGTGGTGGTGAACGGGTCGGCCGGCGTCGGCAGCCACGTGTAGGTGCGGAACGAGAAGTCGCGGAACAGCACGTCCGGCGTGCCCGCGACCGCGAGCAGCTCGCCTTCGCTCATGCCGCGGTGGAGCGACAGGTACTTGCGGAAGTCGAGGCCGCGCGGCTGCGGCGGCGCGGCGGCGGCGCGCTCGGCGGCGGCACGCGCCTCGGCCGCTTCGCGCTCGCGCAGCCGCGCCTCCATGCGCTCGCCCTGGCAGCGCACCGTGTAGCACTCCTGCGAGTCGGGCGAGGGCGCGCCGGGCCGCGCGTCGATGTTCAGCCGGGTCGCCTTGACGCCCTTGGGCGGCGCCTCGTTGGAATAGTGCACCGTGCCGCGGGAATCGACCCAGCGATAGACCTGCGCCGAGGCGGCGAGCGGCGCCAGCAAAGCAAAAATCCAGAGCCATCGCATGGCGCTACTTTACTGAAACGCGCCGCCGTTACTCCGCTTCGTCGATCCAGGCGAGCTGGATCGCCTCGAGGATCTTCTCGCCGCAGCGCTTCGGATCGTCGGCGAAGCCGGGCAGCGCCATCACCCAGCGGTACAGGTCGGTGAAGCGCACCTGCTTCGGATCGACCCCGGGATGCGCCTCGCTCAGCGCGATGGCGATCTCCTGCGTGTCGGTCCACTTCATTTCCGGCCCCCGCCTTCGCGCTCGTAGTTGATGGTGTATTTCGGCAGCTCGACCACCAGGTCCGCCTCGGCCACCTTGGCCTGGCAGGACAGCCGCGAGGTCGCCTCCAGCCCCCACGCCTTGTCCAGCATGTCCTCTTCCTTTTCCTCCGCCGGCTCGAGCGAGTCGAAGCCCTGGCGCACGATCACGTGGCAGGTGGTGCAGGCCGCCTGCTTCTCGCAGGCGTGCTCGACGTCGATGTGGTGCTCGAGCAGGTTGTCGAGGATGGACTTGCCCGGCTCGGCCTGGATCTCGTCGCCCTGCGGGCAGAGGGTGGCGTGCGGCAGCACCTTGATCTTCGGCATTACAGGTTACCGATCTTCCGGCCGGCGAGCGCGCGGCGGATGCCCTCGTCCATGCGCCGCGCGGCGAACTCCTCGGTCGCGCGGTTGAGCGCGTCGATCGCCTGCTTGATCGCGCGGTGCTCGGCGCCGGGGAGCGAGCGCTCGAGGGCCGAGACCGCTTCGTCGATCTTGCGGCGCTCGTCGGCGGAAAGGAGATGCGCGTCGGCCTGCAGCGCCGAGCGCGTCGCTTCCAGCAGGCGCTGGGCGTCGACGCGCGCCTCGGCGAGCGCGCGCGCATGCACGTCTTCCCGGGCGTGCGAGAACGAGTCGCGCAGCATGCGCTCGATATCGGCGTCGGCCAGGCCGTACGAGGGCTTGACCGCGACCGAGGCCTCGGCGCCGGTGGTCTTCTCCCTGGCGCTGACCGAGAGCAGGCCGTCGGCGTCGACCTGGAAGGTGACGCGCACGCGGGCCGCGCCCGCCGCCATCGGCGGTATGCCCTTCAGCTCGAAGCGCGCGAGCGAGCGGCAGTCGGCGACCAGCTCGCGCTCGCCCTGCACGACGTGGAAGCTCATGCCGGTCTGGCCGTCCTTGAAGGTGGTGAACTCCTGCGCGCGCGCCGCCGGGATGGTGCTGTTGCGCGGGATGATCTTCTCCACCAGGCCGCCCATGGTCTCGATGCCCAGCGACAGCGGGATGACGTCGAGCAGCAGCCACTCCTCGCCCTGCGGCTTGTTGCCGGCGAGCACGTTGGCCTGCATCGCCGCGCCGAGCGCCACCACCTTGTCCGGGTCGAGGTTGTTCAGCGGATCGCGGCCGAACAGCTCGCCGACCGCGCGCTGCACCTGCGGCATGCGGGTCGCGCCGCCGACCATCACCACGCCCTGCACGTCGCGCGGCGAGAGGCCGGCGTCGCGCAGCGCCTTGCGCACCGGGACGAGCGATTTCTGCACCAGCGTCTGGGTGATGCGGCAGAAGGTCTCGGTGTCGATCGTCAGGTCGACCAGCTCGCCGGTGGACAGCCGGGCGGTGATCTGCGCCTCGCCGTGGTAGGTCAGGTGCTCCTTGGCCTCGCGCGCGCGCACGAGCAGCAGCCGCGTGTCGCGCGGCGAGAGCGGCGCGAGCTTTGCCTGCTCGACGATCCAGCAGAGCAGCCGCTGATCGAAGTCGTCGCCGCCGAGCATCGAGTCGCCGCTGGTGGCGACGACCTCGAAGACGCCTTTCGACAATTTCAGGATGGACAGATCGAACGTGCCGCCGCCCAGGTCGTACACGGCGAACACGCCCTCGGAGGCGTTGTCCAGCCCGTAGGCGATCGCCGCCGCCGTCGGCTCGTTGAGCAGCCGCAGCACGTTCAGCCCGGCGAGCCGGCCGGCGTCCTTGGTCGCCTGGCGCTGCGCGTCGTCGAAGTAGGCCGGCACGGTGATCACCGCGCCCGCCAGCTCGCCGCCCAGCGACGCCTCGGCCCTCCGCCTGAGCGCGCGCAATATCTCGGCGGAGACCTCGATCGGGCTCTTCACGCCGGCGACGGTGCGAAGCTGCACCATGCCGGGCGCGTCGAGGAAGTCGTAGGGCGCGTTCTCGGCGTGCGCCACGTCCTTGAGGCCGCGCCCCATGAAGCGCTTCACCGAGACGATGGTGTTCTTCGGGTCCTCGGCCTGCCGCGCCTGCGCCGCATAGCCGGTCTCGACCGAGCCGTCCTTCAGGTAGCGCACGATCGAGGGCAGGAGCGGGCGGCCCTGCGCGTCGGGCAGCACGGTGGCGACGCCGCTGCGCACGGTCGCGACCAGCGAGTTCGTCGTGCCGAGGTCGATGCCGACGGCGAGACGCTGCTGGTGCGGCGCCGGGGATTGCCCCGGCTCGGAAATCTGCAGGAGCGCCATGCTCTACTGGATCGTCTCGTAGGCCGCGTCGATCTCGGCGGCGAGCTTCTCCAGAAACTGCAGCTCGCGCACCAGGCCCGCGGCGCCCGGGTAGTCGCGCTCGCGGTCGATGCACTCGGCGAGCCGCCGCTCCAGGGCGGCCTTGTCGCGCTCGAGATCGCGCCGCAGCGCGTCCAGCGCGCCCGCGTCCTTGCGCGCCACCGCCTCTTCCAGCGCCTCGCGCAGCGCCATCTGCTGCATCAGGAACTGCTGCGGCATCGCGGTGTTGGTCTCGAACGCCACGTCGACGCCGTGCAGCTCGAGCAGGTGGCGGGCGCGCGACACCGGGCTGCGCAGCGTCTGGAACGCCTCGTTGACCCGCGTGGTCCACTGCAGCGACGCGCGCCGCTCGGCCTCGCCGGCGTGCGCGAAGCGGTCGGGATGCACGCGCGCCTGGATCTCGCGGTAGGCCTTCTCCAGCGCCCGCAGGTCGATGGCGAAGGCCTGCGTCAGGCCGAACAGCTCGAAATGGCTGCTAGACGTTGAAGCTCTCGCCGCAGCCGCACTCATCCTTGACGTTCGGGTTGCGGAACCTGAAGCCTTCGTTCAGGCCCTCGCGCGTGTAATCGAGCTCGGTGCCGTCGATGAACTGCAGGCTCTTCGGGTCCACCAGCAGCTTGACGCCGTGGCTCTCGAACTGCACGTCCTCCGGGTTCACGGCGTCGGCGAACTCGAGCTTGTAGGCGAGACCCGAGCAGCCCGAGGTGCGCACGCCGACGCGCAGGCCGACGCCCTTGCCGCGCTTGGCGAGGAAGGAGCGGACGTGCTTCGCGGCGGTCTCGGTGAGCGTGATCACGCGACCTTCTTCTCCTCGGTTGCGGCCTCCTCCAGGCCGTGCTTCTTGCGGTAGTCGGCGATCGCCGCCTTGATCGCGTCCTCGGCGAGGATCGAGCAGTGGATCTTCACCGGCGGCAGCGACAGCTCCTGCGCGATGTCGGTGTTCTTGATGGTCGCCGCCTGCTCGAGCGTCTTGCCCTTCACCCATTCGGTGACCAGCGAGCTCGAGGCGATCGCCGAGCCGCAGCCGTAGGTCTTGAAGCGCGCGTCCTCGATGCGCCCGTCGGCGCCGACCTTGATCTGCAGCTTCATCACGTCGCCGCAGGCCGGCGCGCCGACCATGCCGGTGCCGACCGAGGTGTCGCCCTTGTCGAAGGAGCCCACGTTGCGCGGGTTCTCGTAGTGATCGATGACTTTATCGCTGTATGCCATGTCGGTTCCTTAGTGCGCTGCCCATTGCACGGAATTGAGGTCGATCCCCTCCTTGTACATCTCCCAGAGGGGGGAAAGCTCGCGCAGCTTCGCCACCTTGCTCTTGATCAGGCCGGCGGCGTAGTCCACCTCCTCCTGCGTGGTGAAGCGGCCGAGCGTGATGCGGATCGAGCTGTGCGCCAGCTCGTCGTTGCGGCCGAGCGCGCGCAGCACGTACGACGGCTCGAGCGACGCCGAGGTGCACGCCGAGCCCGACGACACGGCGATGTCCTTCACCGCCATGATCAGCGACTCGCCCTCGACGAAGTTGAAGCTGACGTTGAGGTTGTGCGGGATGCGCCGCTCGTAGTCGCCGTTCAGGTACACCTCCTCGATGTCCCTGATGCTCTGCCACAGCCGGTCGCGCAGCGCGCGGATGCGCTCGTTGTCGGTCGCCATCTCGAGCTTCGCCAGGCGCGCCGCCTCGCCGAAGCCGACGATCTGGTGCGTGGCGAGGGTGCCCGAGCGGAAGCCGCGCTCGTGGCCGCCGCCGTGGATCTGCGCCTCGATGCGCACGCGCGGCTTGCGCCGCACGTAGAGCGCGCCGATGCCCTTGGGGCCGTACATCTTGTGCGCGGTGATGGTCAGCAGGTCGGCCTTGAACTTCTGCATGTCGATCTCCAGGCGGCCGCCCGCCTGCACCGCGTCGCAGTGGAAGATCACGCCCTTCTTCTTGCAGATCTCGGCGATCTCCCAGACCGGCTGGATCACGCCGATCTCGTTGTTCACCATCATGATCGAGACCAGGATGGTGTCGGGCCGGATCGCGGCTTCCAGCTTCTCCACGGACACCAGGCCGTTGGGCTCGACGTCGAGGTACGTCGCCTCGAAGCCCTGGCGCTCCAGCTCGCGGAAGGTGTCGAGCACCGCCTTGTGCTCGGTTTTCTGCGTCACCAGGTGCCTGCCCTTGGTCTTGTAGAAGTTGGCCGCGCCCTTGATCGCCAGGTTGTTGCCCTCGGTGGCGCCCGAGGTCCAGACGATCTCCTTCGGGTCGGCGCCGATCAGCGCCGCGACGTGGTCGCGCGCTTCCTCGACCGCCTGCTCGGCCTGCCAGCCGAACGCGTGCGAGCGGCTCGCCGGGTTGCCGAAGATCTCGGTGAGGTAGGGGATCATTTTCTGCGCCACGCGCGGGTCGACCGGCGTGGTCGCCGAGTAGTCCAGGTAGATCGGTAGCTTCAGGCTCATGCCGCGACTTTTTCCTTTTCCCGGAAATCCTTGATCACCGCCACCGGCTTGCCGCTGGTGTGCGCCACGAGGTCGGCGAGCGTGACCGAGGAGAGGTACTCGTACATCTTCTCGTTGAGCGTCGCCCACAGGTCGTGCGTCATGCAGCGGCGCTCGTCCTGGCAGTTCTCCTTGCCGCCGCACTGCGTGGCGTCGAGCGGCTCGTCGACCGCGGTGACGATCTGCGCGACGGTGATCGCCTGCGGCGCCTGCGCCAGGTTGTAGCCGCCGCCCGGGCCGCGCACGCTCGACACCAGCTTCGCGCGCCGCAGCTTGCCGAAGAGCTGCTCCAGATAGGAAAGCGAGATGTGCTGCCGCTCGCTGATCGCGGCGAGCGTCACCGGCCCGCGGCTCTGCCGCATGGCGAGATCGACCATTGCCGTTACCGCGAACCTGCCCTTGGTAGTGAGTCTCATGGCTTTCCCTAATACCCGATTAACGCGCTCAAGTATACCAAATGTCCGACCGAAACGGTCAACATTAGTTCCCTTGTGAAACAGCAGCTTGAGTGGGGTTATCTGACGGCGCGGAGAGTGTCGCGGCCCTCGCTGGCGCTGCGCTCCATGTCGGCCACCTTGCGCTCCAGCGCGCGCAGCGAGCGCTCCAGCTCCTGGGAGTGCTCGACGAGCTGCTGGATCGCCTTGGCGTAGGGGTCGGTCTGCTCCTGCACGACCGCGTAGGCGGCGAAGCGGGCGGCCTCCTTCGCTTCCGCGCCCTCGACGATCCGCCCGGGGATGCCGACCACCGTAGCGCCGGCCGGCACTTCCTTCACCACCACCGCGTTCGAGCCGATGCGCGCGCCGTCGCCGACCGTGAAGCCGCCGAGGATCTTGGCGCCCGCGCCGACCACCACGTTGGCGCCGAGGGTCGGGTGGCGCTTCGTGCCGCGGTAGAGGGTCGTGCCGCCGAGCGTCACCCCCTGATAGATGGTGCAGCCGTCGCCCACCTCGGCGGTCTCGCCGATCACGACGCCCATGCCGTGGTCGATGAACACGCACGAGCCGATCTTCGCCGCCGGATGGATCTCGATGCCGGTCAGGAAGCGTCCGATGTGCGAGGTGAGGCGCCCGAGCCAGCGCAGGCCGTGCGTCCACAGCCAGTGCGACAGGCGATGGATCCATATGGCATGCAACCCGGGATAGCAGGTGAGGATCTCCCACGTGCTGCGCGCCGCCGGGTCGCGCTCGAGGATGCAGGCAATGTCGCTGCGGAGTCTCTGGAACATGCGCCGATTCTAGGGGTTTCCGACTATTTTAGTAAGGCTTTCAGAAGGCCGCGCAGGATGTTCACCTCCTCGCGCTCCAGGTGCGGCACCCGCGAGAAGAGCCGCCGCCAGCGCTCGCGCAGCCGCGACTGCGGCGTCATGAAGCCGCTCGCCCGCGCGGCCTCCTCCAGGTGCGCGTACAGGCCTTCCAGGTCCTCGACGGTCGCCGCCTTCTCCACCCGGCTGAACGGGATGGCCACGTCGAGCGCCATGTGCAGCTCGTAGGCGACGACCTGCACCGCCTGCGCCAGGTTGAGCGAGCTCGAGTCCTTGGCCGCGGGGATGTGCACCAGGGTCTGGCAGGCAAACACCTCCTCGTTGGTCAGGCCGGCGGTCTCGTTGCCGAACACGAACGCCACCGGGCCGTCGATCTGCGCGGCGCGGCCCGCGGCGCTCCTCACGTCGAGCACCTGCGGCGACCACTCGCGCGGCCGCGCCGACAGCGCGAACGCGTGCACGCAATCGCCGATCGCTTCCGCGAGCGACGCATGGATGCGGGATGACTCGAGGACGTCGGCCGCGTGGGCGGCCAGCCATTGCGCTTCCGGCGCCGGAAAGCGCTCCGGCGCCACCAGCCGCAGGTCGCGAAAGCCCATCGTCTTGATGGCGCGCGCCGCCGCGCCGATGTTGCCGGGATGGCTCGGGCGGCAGAGGACGAAGCGAATAGAATTCGGAGTCATCGAGAACGGGGTCAGGCCCCATTTTCTCGAAAATGGGGTCTGACCCCATTTTCATCCAATGCACCCGATCCTCAACATCGCCGTGCGCGCGGCGCGCCGCGCGGGCTCGATCATCAACCGCGCCGCGCTGGAAGGCGGGCCGCTCGACGTGCGCTCGAAGCAGGCCAACGACTTCGTCACGCAGGTCGACAAGGCGGCCGAGCAGGCGATCGTCGAGACGGTGCGCAAGGCCTACCCGGAGCACGGCCTGCTGTGCGAGGAGTCGGGCGCGGCGCAGGCGAACGCCGAGGTGGTGTGGATCGTCGACCCGCTCGACGGCACGACCAACTTCATCCACGGCTTCCCGCAGTACTGCGTGTCGATCGCGGTGAAGAGCCGCGGCGCGCTGGCGCACGCCGTGGTGTACGACCCGGTCAGGAACGAGCTGTTCACCGCGTCGAAGGGCCGCGGCGCCTTCCTCAACGACCGGCGCATCCGCGTCTCCAGGACCGCGCGGCTGAACGACGCGCTGGTCGGCACCGGCTTTCCGTTCAAGGAGCTGTCGCGCCTGGAGCCCTACACGCGCCAGCTCCAGACGCTGATGCGCACCTGCGCCGGCGTGCGCCGCGCGGGCGCCGCGGCGCTCGACCTGGCGTACGTCGCCTGCGGCCGGCTCGACGCGTTCTGGGAGCTGGGCCTCTCGCCCTGGGACATGGCGGCGGGCGCGCTGCTGATCCTCGAGGCGGGCGGGCTGGTCGGCGACCTGCGCGGCGAGCAGGGCTACCTCGAGTCCGGCGACATCAGCGCCGCGACGCCGAAGATCTATGCCGCGCTGCTCGAGGCGTTGCGCTAGGCCGCGACATCAGCTCCCAATGCACTACGGGGTTGCCCATGATTCCCTCCTTTGCGGCGATTCGCGCAGCAGCAGCCAGGCGATCGCGCCGGCCGCCGCGGCGAAAATCGCGCCGATGGCGAAGGCGAGGTGATAGCCGCGCGTGAGCGCGGCGAGCGAAGCGCCGCTGCCGATCGCTTCGGCGGCGGCGATGCTGGCGAGCACCGCGAGACCGAGCGCGCCGCCCATCATGAACGCCGTGTTGGCGACGCCCGAGGCGAGCCCCGACTCCTCGGGGGCCGCGCCGGCCATCACCGCCAGCATCACCGGGTTGAGCGCCATGCCGCAGCCGATGCCGAGCAGCAGCATCCCGGGCAGCACGTGGATCCAGAAGTTGCCGTTCCGGCGCGAGCGCGAACAGCGCCAGGCCGAGCGCCGAGAGCCCGAGCCCCACGGCGATCGGCGCACGCAGGCCGAAGCGCATCACGATCATCGCCGAGAGGCCGATCGAGAAGGCGGCCATGATCAGGTTCGACGGCAGGAAGGCGAGCCCGACCTCGAAGGGGTCGTAGCCGAGCACCACCTGGAGGTACAGCGCGGCGATGAAGAACCAGGCGAACATCGCCGCCGCCCACAGCGCGCCGACCACGTTGCCGACCGCGAGGCTGCGCACCCGGAAGAGCCGCAGCGGCACGAGCGGATGCGCGACGCGCGACTCGACGAAAAGGAAGAGTGCGAGCAGCACTGCAGCGGCGGCGAGCAGGCTGCGCGGGCCCTCGACGATGCCGTACACGGCGACGAGGAGCGACGCGGTGATGAGGAACGCGCCGCCGACATCGAGCGCGCCTTCGGCCGGCGCGGCGTCGGCCGGCAGCAGCCGCGCGCACGCCGCGATCACCGCCGCGCCGATCGGCAGGTTGATGAGGAACACCCAGTGCCAGCCGAGCGCGCTGGTGAGCCCGCCGCCGAGCAGCACGCCGAGGCTGCCGCCGCCGGCGCAGACGAAGCCGTAGATGCCCATCGCCTTGGCGCGCTCCGCGGCGCCGGTGAAGAGGTTGACGATCAGCGACAGGGCGATCGCCGAGACCACGGCGCCGCCCAGCCCCTGGACGGCGCGCGCGACGACCAGCGCCGCCTGCGAGTCCGCCAGCCCGCAGGCGAGCGAGGCGAGCGTGAAGAGCGCCGTGCCGCCGAGGAACAGGCGCCGCCGGCCGTACAGGTCGCCCAGCCGCCCGCCGAGCAGCAGGAAGCCGCCGTAGGTGAGCATGTAGGCGTTCACCACCCAGACGAGCGCACTCTCGCTGAAGCCGAGCTGGGCGCGGATCGACGGCAGCGCGACGTTCACCACGGTGGTGTCGAGCACGATCATCAGCTCGCCCGCGCAGAGCATGTACAGCGCGCGCCAGCGCCGCTGGACCGGCATGGGCTTCCCTCAGACCCGCACGACGACGCGGAAGCCGCCGTAGATCATGCGCCGCGCGTCGAACGGCATCGCTTTCGGGTCCATGGTCGGCGCGAGGCGCGGGTCCTTCATCACCGCCTTCAGCACCCGGTCGCGATGGCGGCGCGACTTGTAGACGATCCAGGAGAACCAGACCACCTCGCCCTTCTTCAGCTTCACGCTCTGCGGGAACGAGGTCCACTTGCCCGGCTTCACGTCGTCGGCCACGCACTCGACGTAATCGAGCGCGCCGTGCTCGCGCCATACCTTGCCCGCCAGCCGGGCAATGCCCGGTACTTGGCGAAGCTGCGCTTCGGCACGGGCAGCACGAAACCGTCCACGTAAGGCATCTCAGGCTCCTTGACGCTTCGGCCGGCGCGGCTGCTCGCGGATCGGCCGGATCGGCCGCACCTCGATCGAGCCGACCTGCGCCGGCGGGATGCGCGAGGCGATGGCGATCGCCTCGTTCAGGTCGCGCGCCTCGATCATGTAGAAGCCCGCGAGGCATTCCTTCGTTTCGGCGAACGGACCGTCGGTGATCGCGACCTTGCCGTTGCGCACGCGCACCGTGGTGGCGGTGGCGACCGGCTCGAGCGCCTCCGAGGCGACGCAGTGGCCGCTTTCGCGGACCGAGCGATCGAAGGCGAGGCAGTGCAGGTCGTCGACCTGCCGCATCTTCTCTTCCTCGCCGTACACCAGGCAGAGGTACTTCATGGGCTCTTCGCTCCCGCGATGACCATCCAGGTCACGCCGAAGCGGTCGGCGACCATGCCGAACGCCTTGGCGAAGAACGTCTCGCCGAGCGGCATCTGCACCTGCCCGCCGTCGGCGAGCGCCGCGAACATGCGGTCGGCCTCGGCTTCGTCCCGGGCGTTGAGCGAGAGCGAGAAGCCCTCGAACTTCGGCTTGTCCTCCTGCGCGCAGCCGTCCGACGCCATCACCTGCGCGCCGTTGATGTTGAGGCACGCGTGCATGATCTTGTTGTCGCTGCCGGGCGGCGGCTGCTCCGGGGCTTCCTTGAAGCGCATCATCATGCCGACCTCGGCGCCGAGGGCCTTCTTGTAGAAGTTCAGCGCCTCCTCGCAGCGGCCGTTGAAGAACAGATACGGTGTCACTGGCATGGTCTCTCCTTTC
>DASVDO010000087.1:0-35408 GCA_036381055.1 Burkholderiales bacterium
CGTTCGGCAAGTCGCGCGCGCGCATGCTCGACGAGTCGACCAATCCGGTCACCTTCGCCGATGTCGCCGGCTGCGAGGAGGCAAAGGAGGAAGTCTCCGAGCTGGTGGACTTCCTGCGTGATCCTTCCAAGTTCCAGAAGCTCGGCGGGCGCATCCCGCGCGGCGTGCTGATGGTCGGCTCGCCAGGCACGGGCAAGACGCTGCTCGCGCGCGCGATCGCCGGCGAAGCCAAAGTGCCTTTCTTCTCCATCTCGGGCTCCGACTTCGTCGAGATGTTCGTCGGCGTCGGCGCGGCGCGGGTGCGCGACATGTTCGAGCAGGCGAAGAAGCACGCGCCGTGCATCGTGTTCATCGACGAGATCGACGCGGTCGGCCGCCAGCGCGGCGCCGGCCTGGGCGGCGGCAACGACGAGCGCGAGCAGACGCTCAACCAGCTGCTGGTCGAGATGGACGGCTTCGAGGCGACGATGGGCGTGATCGTCATCGCCGCCACCAACCGGCCGGACGTGCTCGACCCGGCGCTGCTGCGCCCGGGGCGCTTCGACCGCCAGGTGGTCGTGCCGCTGCCCGACATCCGCGGCCGCGCCGAGATCCTGAAGGTGCACATGCGCAAGGTGCCGCTCGCGCCCGACGTGGTGCCCGAGATCATCGCGCGCGGCACGCCCGGGTTCTCCGGCGCCGACCTCGCCAACATCGTCAACGAGGCGGCGCTGTTCGCCGCGCGCGGCAACAAGCGCCTGGTGGACATGGACGACTTCGAGCGCGCCAAGGACAAGATCATGATGGGCGCCGAGCGGCGCTCGATGGTCATGTCGGAGGAAGAGCGGCGCACCACGGCCTACCACGAGTCCGGCCACGCGATCGTCGGCCGGCTGCTGCCCAAGGCGGACCCGGTGCACAAGGTGACCATCATCCCGCGCGGGCGCGCCCTCGGCGTGACCTTCTTCCTGCCCGAGAAGGACCGCTACGGCCTCGACCGCGAGCAGATGCTGGCGCAGATCGCCATGGCCTTCGGCGGGCGGGTCGCCGAGGAGCTGTTCCTCAACCAGAAGACCACCGGGGCGCGCCAGGACTTCGAGAGCGCCACGGCGATCGCGCGCGACATGGTCACGCGCTACGGCATGTCCGACGAGCTGGGGCCGATGGTCTACGGCGAGAACGACGGCGAGGTGTTCCTCGGCCGCACGGTCACCACGCACAAGAACGTGTCGGAAGCGACCATGCAGAAGGTCGACGCCGAGATCCGCCGCATCATCGACGAGCAGTACAAGCTCGCCAGGCGGCTGCTGGAGGAGAACCGCGACAAGGTCGAGACGATGGCCAAGGCGCTGCTCGAGTGGGAGACGCTCGACGCCGACCAGGTGAACGACATCATGGCCGGCAAGCCGCCGCGCCCGCCCAAGCCCACGGGCGGCTCGCATCCCTCCAAGCCGCCCGCCCCGGAAGGCGGCGGCGAAGGCGTGGCCGCGCCCACCCCCGCGGCGTAGCGCTCCTTGCTGCAGGCCGGGCGCTTCCGCTTCGACCTGAAGCGCCCGCTCCTGATGGGCGTGGTGAACGTCACGCCCGACTCCTTCTCCGACGGCGGCCGCTTCTTCGGCACGGCGGCGGCGGTCGCGCATGCGCGCCGCCTCGCCGACGAGGGCGCGGACATCGTCGACATCGGCGGCGAGTCGACGCGCCCGGGCGCCGCGCCGGTCTCGGAAGCCGAGGAGCTCGGCCGCGTCATCCCGGTCCTGGAGAGAATCGCCGACCTGTGCGTCTCGGTGGACACCCGGCGGCCCGCGGTGATGCGGGCGGCGCTCGCCGCCGGCGCCTCGATGATCAACGACGTGCAGGCGCTGCAGGCGCCCGGCGCCCTCGAGGCGGTGCGCGAAGCCCGGTGCGCCGTGTGTCTCATGCACATGAAGGGCGAGCCGGCGACCATGCAACACGCGCCGCACTACGATGACGTGGTGGCCGAGGTGAAAGGCTTTCTCCGGCAACGGCTTGCGGCCGCCGAGGCCGCCGGCATCGAGCGCTCGCGCCTGGTCGTCGACCCGGGCTTCGGCTTCGGCAAGACGGCCGAGCACAACCTCGAGCTGCTGAGAGCGCTCGGCGCCCTGCGCGAGCTGGGCGTGCCGCTCGCCGCCGGGCTGTCGCGCAAGTCGACGATCGGCCGCATCACCGGCCGGCCGGCCGGCGAGCGCCTCGCCGGCAGCCTGGCGATGGCTTTGCTCGCCCTCGAGCGCGGCGCGACAATACTGCGCGTCCACGACGTGAAGGAGACGAAGGACGTGATCGCGGTCTGGGAGGCGGTGCGCGGATGACGCGCAGGTATTTCGGCACCGACGGCGTGCGCGGCACCGTGGGCGAGGCGCCCATGACGCCCGACTTCGTGATGCGCCTGGGCTACGCCGCGGGCAAGGTGTTCTCCACGCACGGCCGGCATCCCGCGGTGCTGATCGGCAAGGACACGCGCATCTCCGGCTACATGATCGAGTCGGCGCTCGAGGCGGGCCTGTCGGCGGCGGGCGTCGACGTGCACATGTCGGGGCCGCTGCCGACGCCCGCGGTCGCCTATCTGACGCGCGCGCTGCGGCTCTCGGCCGGCGTGGTGATCAGCGCCTCGCACAATCCCTACCCGGACAACGGCATCAAGTTCTTCTCCGGCGACGGCTTCAAGCTCGACGACGCCATCGAGTCGGCGATCGAGGCCGAGATGGAGCGCGCCATGGGCTGCAACCAGGCGGCGAAGCTCGGCAAGGTGTGGCGGCGCGAGGACGCGGGCGGGCGCTACATCGAGTTCTGCAAGTCGACCTTCCCCAACGAGCTCGACCTGAAGGGCCTGAAGATCGTCGTCGACTGCGCGCACGGCGCCGCGTACAACGTCGCGCCGCACGTCTTCCACGAGCTCGGCGCCGACGTCGAGGCGATCGGCGTCGAGCCCGACGGCATGAACATCAACGACGGCTGCGGCGCCACCGCGCCCGGCGCGCTGAAAAGCGAGGTGCTGCGCGCCAAGGCCGACCTCGGCATTGCGCTGGACGGCGACGGCGACCGGGTGGTGATGGTCGACTCGGCCGGGCGCAGCTACGACGGCGACCAGCTCCTGTTCGTGGTCGCCCGGCACCGCGCCGCGCGCAAGGCGCTGACCGGCGTCGCCGGCACCCTGATGACCAACCTCGCCTTCGAGAAGGCGATGGCGCGGCTCGGCGTAGGCTTCGCGCGCGCCAGGGTCGGCGACCGCTACGTGCTCGAGCTGATGCGCGAGAAGCGCTGGGAGCTGGGCGGCGAGAATTCCGGCCACCTGATCTGCCTGGACAAGCACACCACCGGCGACGGCATCGTCTCGGCGCTGCAGGTGCTGCACGCCATGCGTGCCTCCGGGCGCACGCTCGCCGAGCTGACCGCCGAGCTGGTGATGTATCCGCAGGTGCTGGTCAACGTGGCGGTGCCGCGCGGCTTCGACTGGATGAAGCACGGCGCGATCCGCAGCGCGCAGGCCGACGCCGAGCGCTCGCTCGACGGCCGCGGCCGCGTGCTGCTGCGGCCCTCGGGCACCGAGCCGGTGCTGCGCGTGATGGTCGAAGGCGAGCCGCGCGAGGCGATCGAGTCCGCCGCGCAGCAGATCGCCCAGGCGGTGCGCAAGGCCGCGAATGGCTGAGCATGGCGGCGCGGCGCGCCTCGTTCTCGCTCACGCGCCTCGGTGACGTCGGCTCGCTGGAGGAGTTCATCCGCCGGCTGTTCGCGCTGCGCGCGGCGGACCCGGGCATGCAGCTCGTCTACCGCGGCCAGGGCGACGGCCGCGACGCGCTGCTGCCGACCATAGGCCGGCCGCACGCCTACGGCGGGCGCGAGAAGACCTTCTCCGCCGGGGACGAGGTCGACCTGCTGCACCGCTTCCGCCGGCGCGCCTATCCGCAGCTCGGCCGCGCGCTGGCGGCCGGCGAGGCGCTGTTCGTGGCGCGGCACTACGGCCTGCCGACGCGGCTCCTCGACTGGACCGCGAACGCGCTCTACGCGCTGTACTTCGCCTGCGTCGAGGAGCCCCACTGCGACGGCGGCGTGTGGGCGATGCGCCAGCGCGACTCGCGCAGGAGCTACGTCGACCCGTTCCGGCTCGCCTCGCTGGAAGGCGAAGCGGCGCTGTTCGGCGCGCGCTCGCGGCTCGCCTGGCCGGGCAAGCGGCCGGGCGAGTGGATCAAGATCGTCTATCCGCTGTTCAACCCGCCGCGCGTCAAGGCGCGCATCGTGCGCGAGCTGAGCGGCCTGGGGATCACGCACCGCGTCGTGTTCCCGGACCTGGACGGGATCGCGCGCAGCGTCTGGGAGACCGACGTGCTCTGGAATTCCGGCTAGTCGGGCCGCGCGGCGATCCTGCGCAGCATCACGGCGTCGCGCGAGGCCGAGTACACCACGCTCGTGCCGCCGGCGTAGGGCTCGAGGAGCTGCAGCGCCGCCCGGGCGTGCGGCCGGAACCAGGCGAAAGCGACGATGTCGCGGCTGTCGTCGAGCTTGGCCGCCGTCTTCAGGCAGTCGCGCAGCGCCCAGTCGATCACCACGCGGCTCGGCCGCGTGCGCATGAACGTGACGTTGACGAAGTGCGGGCCGCGGCTGCGCAGCTGCACCTCGGCGTCGTAGAGCCCGGTCGCCCTGGCGGCGCAGTAGAGCTTCACCGTGCCGTCGGCCTGCGCGGCGAACGGCAGCAGCAGCACGGCGGCGAGAGCGAAAACGCGAAGCGCGCTCATGCGCCGAGTATGTTCAGCCGCGCGAGCGGCGGTCAACGTGTCGCGCGAGCCCGACAGGCCGCTCGATCGCGAGCGGACTTTTTCCGCGTCGATCGAGCGGACTTTTCCGCAAAGCGCGGCGGCTTTTTTCTATTTGTCTAGTGACGCACCAGCGGCCGCGTGCCGGTCTCCGGCTGCAGCGTCACGTGGTCGATGCCGAACCTGTCGTGCAGCCGCGTCTGCAGGTCGTGCAGGGTCCTGTCCCACTGCTGCAGGCTCTTCACCACGACGTGCGCCGAGAGCGCCGCGCGGCTTCCGGAGAGCGTCCAGACGTGCAGGTCGTGCACCGACAGCACGCCCTCGACGCTCGCCATCTCGGCGCCGATCGCCTCGACCGAGAGGCCGCGCGGCACGCCTTCCATGAGCGCGTGCAGGCTCTCGCGCAGCAGGCGCACCGCCGATACCGCGATCAGCGCGCAGATCGCCACCGAGGCGAGCGGATCGATCACGTGCCAGCCGCCGAGCGCGATCAGCGCCCCGGAGACGAGCGCCGCCACCGAGCCGAGCGCGTCGCCCAGGACGTGCAGGCGCGCCGCGCGCGTGTTCAGGTCGTGCTGGTGCGGGGCGAGGCGCCGCATCACCCAGAGGTTCAGCGCGAGCCCGGCCGCGGCGATCGCCGCGGCGGCGGCGCCGTTCACCGGCGTCGGGTTGCGCAGCCGCACGATCGACTCGTAGCCGAGCGCCGCGACGATCGCCAGCATCGCCGCGGCGTTGACCAGCGCCGCGAGCACCTCCGCGCGACCGAGGCCGTAGGAATGGCGCCCGGAGGGCGGCCGGCGCGCGATCCAGGCGGCCGCCGCGCCGAGCACCAGCGCCGCGCTGTCGGTGAGCATGTGGCCGGCGTCGGAGAGCAGGGCGAGCGAGCCGGTCCACCAGCCGCCGAGCGCCTCGGCGACGGCGAACACGATCGTCGCGAGCGCCGCGGTGCGCAGCGCCCCGCCGGGCGGCGAATGGGAGTGATGCGGGTGGTGGTGATCGGCAGCCAACGCGGAAATTCTAGGCCCCGAAATGAGCCAAACGGATAAGAGCCCCGTCGGCTCCTGGTGTAGCGTTTCCGGCCGGGAGGAGGGCATGGGCGCGCACGAGCTGGCGCAGCGCGATTTCGTGTGGCTGGTCGGCAGCCTGTGCCAGCTCAGCCGCGTGCCTTTCGATCCGGCGCTGCTCCTGCAGCGCTTCTCGGCGCCGCACGGCGTGCGGCAGCTCGTCGAGGCGCTCCAGTCCCTCGGCTTCAGCACCGGCGAAGGCCTGCTCGCCAGGGCGAGCTTCCCCTGCATCGCCTTCCTGAGCGGCGAGCCGCGGCGGCCGGCGCTCGTGCTGCGCGCCGACGCCGGCAAGCTGCTCTATTTCCTCGCCGGCAGCGCGGCGCCGCAGAAGTGCAGCCTGGCCGACGAGCGCTTCGAGCCGCAGGCGCTGCTGGTGCGGCACGCGCTCGCGGAAAAGCTCGAGGGCGACGGGGCGCCGGCGCCGGCCGGGTTCGGCTTCGCCTGGTTCCGCAAGGAGCTGCTCCGGCACAAGGCGGTCTGGCGCGACGTGCTGCTCGCGTCGCTGTTCATCCAGCTGGTCGGCCTCGCCACGCCGCTTTTCACCCAGGTGATCATCGACAAGGTGGTGGTGCACCGGACGACCAGCACGCTCGCGGTGATCGCCGCCGGGCTCGCCATGTTCCTGCTCTTCAACGCGGCGATGGGCTGGCTGCGCCAGTACCTGGTGCTCCATACCGGCAACCGCGTCGACGCGGTGCTCGGCAGCCAGGTGTTCCGCCACATCCTGCGCCTGCACCTGCGCTATTTCGAGCACCGGCCGACCGGGGTGCTGATCGCGCGCGTACGCGCCGTCGAGCAGGTGCGCGAGTTCCTCGCCGGCGCCGCCGTGTCGCTGCTGCTCGACCTGCCGTTCCTCGCCGTGTTCCTCGCGGCGATGTTCTTCTACAACTGGCAGCTCACGCTGGTCGCGCTCGCCCTGCTCGGCCTGATCTGCCTGGCGAGCGTCCTGGTCACGCCGCTGCTGCGCGCCCGGCTCAACCGCCAGTTCCTGCTCGGCGCGCGCAACCAGGCCTTCCTGACCGAGTACGTCGCCGGCATCGAGACGGTGAAGGCGCTGCAGATGGAGCCGCGGCTGGAGGAGCGCTACGACGAGATGCTGGCGCAGTACCTCGCCGCCGGCTTCGACACCCGGCAGGTGTCGAACACGTACAACGTCGTCGCCAACGCGCTCGAGCAGGCGATGACGCTCGCCATCCTGTGCGTCGGCGCGCTGCTGGTGATGCGCAACGACGGCTTCACCATCGGCATGCTGGTCGCGTTCCAGATGTTCGCCGGCCGGCTGTCGCAGCCGGTGCTGCGCCTGGCGGGCCTGTGGCAGGAGTTCCAGCAGGCGTCGATCGCCGTGCAGCGCCTCGCCGACATCATGGACGCGCCGGCCGAGCCCTACGCGCTCAAGCCCTCGCGTCCCGCCGAGGCGCGCGGCGAGATCGTGGTGCGCGACCTCGCGTTCCGCCATTCGCCGGCGCAGCCGTTCCTCTACCGGCGCCTCAACCTGGCGCTGCGCGCCGGCCGGCTCACCGTGATCACCGGGGCGTCGGGCTGCGGCAAGAGCACGCTCGCCAAGCTGCTCGCCGGCTTCTACCAGCCGGAGGAGGGCCAGATCCTGCTCGACGGCCGCGACATCCGCCATCTCTCGGCCAACGAGCTGCGCCAGCACTTCGGCATCGTGCCGCAGGAGACGGTGCTCTTCTCGGGCACCATTTACGACAACCTGGTGGCCGCCAACCCGAACGCGGGCTTCGACGACGCGGTGCGGGCGTGCAGGCTCGCCGAGGTGCACGACGTCGTCGAGAAGCTGCCCCGGGGCTACCAGACCGAGATCGGCGAGCACGGCGTCGGCCTTTCCGGGGGGCAGAAGCAGCGCCTGGCGATCGCGCGCGCCATGCTCAGGCGGCCGCGCGTGCTGGTGTTCGACGAGGCGACCAGCGCGCTCGACGCGCCGACCGCCGAGCGCTTCGCGCAGACGGTGAACAAGCTGAAGGGGCTGGCGACCATCGTCTTCATCGCCCACCAGGTGCCGAAGGGGCTCGCCGTCGACGACGTCGTGTCGCTGGCGCCGGAGCGGCGCATGCCGGCGCCCGCGGCGGACGGCACGCTCGCGACGCGATGAAGCCCGCCGACCCCGCCGACTTCGCGCCGCCGCTGCTGCGCATCCAGGACAGGCCGCCGGCGCCGCTCGCCGGCTGGATGCTGCGCCTGCTCGTCGCGCTGCTCGCCGGCGTGCTCGCCTGGGCGGCGTTCGGGCGCCTGGACATCGTCGCGGTCGCCGAGGGCAAGCTCGTGCCGGCGAGCTATCTCAAGATCGTGCAGCCGGCCGAGCAGGGGATCGTCAGCGAGATCCTGGTGAAGGAGGGCGAGCACGTGCGCGAGGGGCAGGTGCTGGTGCGCATGGACCCGGTGCAGACCGAGGCGGACGCGCGCGCGGTGGAGCTCGAGGTGCAGAACAGGCGCCTCGCGCTGCGCAGGATCGACGCGCAGCTCTCCGGCAGGAAGCTCGCGCGCGAGCGCGGCGACCCGCCCGAGCTGTACGCGCGCGTCGAGGCGCAGTACTACTCCAACGTGCGCGCCTACGAGACGGCGCTCGCGCAGGAGCGCGCGCTGCTCGAGAAGGCGCGCTACGACCTCGCCGCGGCGCAGGCGACGCGCGAGAAGCTCGAGCAGGTGCTGCCGCACTACATCGAGCAGGAAAAGGCGTTCGAGAAGCTGACGCGCGACGGCTTCGCCGGCCGCATCCTCTACACCGACAAGCGGCGCGAGCGCATCGAGAAGCAGCAGGACCTGCAGGCGCAGCAGGCGATCATCCGCGCGAGCCGCGCGCTGATCGCGCAATCCGAGAAGAAGCTGGCGCAGATCACCGCCGACTACCGCAGGCAGCTGCAGAGCGAGCGGGTCGAGACCGCGGCCGGGCTCGAGCGCGCGCGCCAGGAGCTCGCCAAGCAGTCGCGCCGCCGCGAGCTGCTCGAGCTGCGCGCGCCGCAGGCCGGCGTGGTCAAGGACCTCGCGACGCACACCGAGGGCACGGTCGCCGCGCCGGGCACGATCCTGATGACGCTCGTCCCCGAGGGCGACCGGCTGGTCGCCGAGGTCTGGGTGTCGAACGAGGACGTCGGCTTCGTGCGGCCGGGGCAGCCGGCGAAGCTCAAGCTCGCCGCGTTCCAGTTCCAGAAATACGGCCTGCTCGGCGGGCGGGTCGCGCACGTCAACGCCGACGCCACGGAAGCGCCCTCGCCGAACACGCGCTCCGACGCGCTCGCCGGCCGCGACCGGCCGACGGGCCCGCTCGCCTTCCGCGCGCTGGTCGAGCTCGCGAGCCAGGAGCTCGCCGCCGACGGGCGCCGCTATGCGCTGCAGCCCGGCATGCAGGTGGCGGGCGAGATCCATCTCGGCACGCGCACCGTCCTCGAGTACGTGCTCTCGCCGGTGCAGAAGGCGTTCCACGAGGCGGCGCGAGAGCGCTAGAAACGACCGACAGTCACCCCTTGAAAAATGGTGACTGTCACCATTTAAGCGACCCGTTAAGCGGTTGTGGCGATGCGGTAAAATTCAGTCGCATGGCGCGCACGCGGCTGGTTGCCGGCAACTGGAAAATGCACGGCAGCCGGGCTTCCAACCGGGCGCTGCTGGAAAAGATCCTGGCGAGGGTGGGCAAGGCGGCCGCGGTGCCGGCAGGAGCGACGACCGCGGTCTGCCCGCCGTTTCCCTATCTCGCGCAGGTCGCCGAGCAGCTCGCCGGCAGCCCGGTGGCTCTGGGCGCGCAGAACGTGAGCGAGCATGCGCAGGGCGCGTACACCGGCGAGGTGTCGGCGGCGATGCTGGCGGACCTCGGCTGCCGCTACGTGATCGTCGGGCACTCCGAGCGCCGCCAGCTCTACGGCGAGCGCGACGCGCAGGTGGCGGCGAAGTTCGCCGCGGCGAAGAAGGCCGGCCTCACGCCGATCCTGTGCGTCGGCGAGACGCTGGAAGAGCGCGAAGCGGGCCGCACCGAGGAGGTCGTGGCGCGGCAGCTCGACGCGGTGTTGAGCGTCGCGGATTTCGGCGACGCGGTGCTCGCCTACGAGCCGGTGTGGGCGCTCGGTACCGGGCGCAACGCGACGCCGGAGCAGGCGCAGGCGGTGCACGCATTCCTGCGCCGGAGAATCCCGCCGGCCTGCCGGATTCTCTACGGCGGCAGCGTGAAGCCGCAGAACGCGGCGGCGCTGTTCGCCATGCCGGACGTCGACGGCGGCCTGATCGGCGGCGCGTCGCTGGTGGCGGAAGACTTTGTGGCGATCGTTGAGGCGGCCGCGGCCGCCGGAGGAAGATAGATGGGTGTCTGGACCAATGTGCTGATCGTGCTCCACGTGCTCGTGGCGCTGGCGATCATCGGCCTGGTGCTCCTGCAGCACGGCAAGGGCGCCGACATGGGCTCGGGATTCGGCGGCGGCGCCTCGGGCAGCCTGTTCGGCGCGACCGGCTCGGCGAACTTCCTGTCGCGCTCTACCGCGGTGCTCGCCACGGTGTTCTTCCTGCTGAGCCTCGCGCTCGCCTGGCTCGGCACGAACCGCGCAGCGGAGCAGGCGCCCGCCGGCGTGATCGACGCGGTGCGACAGCGCGAGCAGCAGCCGGCCAAGGACGTGCCCGAGCCGAAGGCGCCCGCGGCGCAGACCGAGACGCCCGCCGCGCCCGAGACGCCGAAAGCGCCGGAAAAGCAGGTTCCCCAATGATTTTTAGAGGATAATTGCGCCCGCGCCCACGTGGTGAAATTGGTAGACACGCTAGCTTGAGGGGCTAGTGGCCTAAAAAGCCGTAGCAGTTCGAGTCTGCTCGTGGGCACCAGAATTCATGCTGGCAGAATACTTTCCGATCCTGCTGTTCATCCTGGTCGGCGCGGGCATCGGCGTCGCGCCGATCGTGCTCGGCAAGCTGCTCGGCCCGAGCCGGCCCGACCCGGAGAAGCTGTCGCCCTACGAGTGCGGCTTCGAGGCGTTCGAGGACGCGCGCATGAAGTTCGACGTGCGCTACTACCTCGTGGCGATCCTGTTCATCCTGTTCGACCTGGAGATCGCCTTCCTCTTCCCGTGGGCCGCGACGCTGAACGAGATCGGCTTCGCCGGCTTCCTGTCGATGATGGTTTTCCTTGCAATCCTCACCGTCGGCTTCATCTACGAATGGATGAAGGGCGCGCTGGAGTGGGAATAGACCGATGGGCATCGAGGGCGTACTGAGCCAGGGCTTCGTCACCACCACGGTGGACAAGGTGGTGAACTGGACGCGCACCGGGTCGCTGTGGCCGATGACCTTCGGCCTGGCCTGCTGCGCCGTGGAGATGATGCACGCCGGCGCGGCGCGCTACGACCTCGACCGCTTCGGCATCGTGTTCCGCCCCAGCCCGCGCCAGTCCGACGTGATGATCGTCGCCGGCACGCTGTGCAACAAGATGGCGCCGGCGCTGCGCAAGGTCTACGACCAGATGCCCGAGCCGCGCTGGGTGATCTCCATGGGCTCGTGCGCCAACGGCGGCGGCTACTACCACTACTCGTACTCGGTGGTGCGCGGCTGCGACCGCATCGTGCCGGTCGACATCTACGTGCCGGGCTGCCCGCCGACCGCGGAGGCGCTGCTGTACGGCATCGTCCAGCTGCAGAACAAGATTAAACGCACCAATACGATCGCCCGATGACCCGACTCGAACAGCTCCGGGAGCGGCTGGCCCAGGCCGGCTTCACGCCGAAGCAGGACCGCGGCGAGCTGACCGTCGTCGTGCCGGCGGGCGAGTACCGCGCCGCGTGCCTGAAGCTGCGCGACGAGCTCGGCTTCGAGCAGATGATCGACCTGTGCGGCGTCGACTACTCGGCGTACGGCGACCGGCCGCCCGAGGGGCCGCGCTTCGCCGTGGTGCTGCACCTGCTGTCGATCCGGCACAACGTCCGGCTGCGCCTGCGCTGCTTCTGCCCGGACGACGAGTTCCCCGAGCTGCCCTCGATCGTCGACGTCTGGCCCGCCGCCGACTGGTACGAGCGCGAGGCGTTCGACCTCTTCGGCATCATCTTCGCCGGCCATCCCGACCTGCGGCGCATCCTCACCGACTACGGCTTCGTCGGCCACCCGTTCCGCAAGGACTTCCCGCTGTCCGGCTACGTCGAGATGCGCTACGACCCGGAGCAGAAGCGCGTGGTGTACCAGCCCGTGACCATCGATCCGCGCGAGGTGACGCCCCGCATCGTGCGCGAGCCGAACTACGCGCACGAGAAATAATGGCCGAGATCCGCAACTACACGCTCAACTTCGGCCCGCAGCACCCGGCGGCGCACGGCGTGCTGCGCCTGGTGCTCGAGCTCGACGGCGAGGTGATCCAGCGCGCCGACCCGCACATCGGCCTGCTGCACCGGGCCACGGAGAAGCTCGCCGAGCACAAGACCTTCCTGCAGTCGGTGCCGTACATGGACCGGCTCGATTACGTGTCGATGATGTGCAACGAGCACGCCTACGTGCTCGCCATCGAGAAGCTGCTCGGCATCGACATCCCCGAGCGCGCCAAGTACATCCGCACCATGTTCGACGAGGTGACGCGCATCCTGAACCACCTGCTGTGGCTCGGCGCGCACGGCCTGGACATCGGCGCGATGACGGTGTTCCTGTACTGCTTCCGCGAGCGCGAGGACCTGATGGACGCCTACGAGGCGGTGTCGGGCGCGCGCATGCACGCCGCCTACTACCGGCCGGGCGGCGTCTACCGCGACCTGCCGGAGCGCATGCCGCAGTACCAGCCGTCGAAGTTCCGCAGCCAGAAGGACGTCGACGAGCTGAACAGGAACCGCCGGGGCTCGCTGCTCGACTTCCTCGAGGACTTTACCGCGCGCTTCCCGAAGTACGTCGACGACTACGAGACGCTGCTCACCGAGAACCGCATCTGGAAGCAGCGCACCGTGGGCATCGGCGTGGTGTCGCCCGAGCGCGCGCTGGCGCTCGGCTTCACCGGCCCGATGCTGCGCGGCTCGGGCATCGCCTGGGACCTGCGCAAGAAGCAGCCCTACGCGGTCTACGACCGCATGGCGTTCGACATCCCGGTCGGCAAGAACGGCGACTGCTACGACCGCTACCTGGTGCGCGTCGAGGAGATGCGCCAGTCGAACCGCATCGTCCGGCAGTGCATCGACTGGCTGCGCAGGAACCCCGGACCGGTGATGGTCGACGACCACAAGATCGCGCCGCCGACCCGCGCCGAGATGAAGTACGGCATGGAGCAGCTGATCCACCACTTCAAGCTGGTCACCGAGGGCATGCACGTGCCCGAGGGCGAGGTCTACGCCGCGGTCGAGGCGCCGAAGGGCGAGTTCGGCGTCTACCTCGTCTCCGACGGCGCGAACAAGCCCTACCGCCTGAAGCTGCGCGCCCCCGGCTTCGCGCACCTCGCCGCGCTGGACGAGATGGCGCGCGGCCACATGATCGCCGACGCCGTGGCGATCATCGGCACGCAGGACATCGTCTTCGGAGAAATCGACCGCTAAAGGGTGACAGTCACCGTTTTTCGAGCGCCATGCTGACCACCGACTCCCTGAAGAAGATCGACCGCGAGATCGCCAAGTACCCGTCCGGGCAGAAGCGCTCGGCGGTGATGGCGGCGCTGATCATCGCGCAGGACGAGAAGGGCTGGCTGTCCACCGAGACCATGGACGAGGTGGCGAAGGTGCTCGACATGCCGCCGGTCGCGGTCTACGAGGTGGCGACCTTCTACTCGATGTACAACCTGCAGCCGACCGGCCGCTACAAGATCACGCTCTGCACCTGCCTGCCCTGCGGGCTGCAGGGCGCGCTCGCCGCCGGCGACCACCTGCGCGAGAAGCTCGGCATCGACTTCGACGAGACGACGCCCGACGGGCGCTTCACGCTCAAGGAAGGCGAGTGCATGGGCGCCTGCGCCATGGCGCCGGTGCTGCTCGTGAACAACAAGAAGATGCACGACTACATGACCCCCGAGAAGCTGGACCAGCTGCTCGAAGAGCTCAAATAGATGCTCGATTACGGACCCGACGCGATCCTGATGGCCGGCCTGGACGGCCGCAACTGGCGCCTCAAGGACTACGAGGCGCGCGGCGGCTACGCGGCGCTGCGCAAGATCCTGAGCGAGAGGATCAAGCCCGAGGACATCATCGCCGAGCTGAAGAAGTCGGCGCTGCGCGGCCGCGGCGGCGCCGGCTTCCCGACCGGCCTGAAGTGGTCGTTCATGCCGCGCCAGGCGCCCGGCCCGAAGTACGTGGTGTGCAACTCCGACGAGGGCGAGCCCGGCACCTGCAAGGACCGCGACATCCTGCGCTACAACCCGCACTCGGTGATCGAGGGCATGATCATCGGCGGCTACGCGATGGCCGCGACCGCCGGGTACAACTACATCCACGGCGAGGTCTGGGAGATCTACGAGCAGTTCGAGCAGGCGCTCGAAGAGGCGAGAAATGCGGGCTATCTGGGAAGCAATATCCTAGGAAGCGATTTCAGCTTCGAGCTGTATGCCCACGCCGGCTACGGCGCCTACATCTGCGGCGAGGAGACGGCGCTGCTCGACTCGCTGGAAGGCAAGAAGGGGCAGCCGCGCTTCAAGCCGCCGTTCCCGGCGAGCTACGGCCTGTACGGCAGGCCGACCACGATCAACAACACCGAGACCTTCGCCCAGGTGCCCTGGATCATCCGCCACGGCGGCGACGCGTTCCTCGCGCTCGGCCGGCCGAACAACGGCGGCACCAAGCTCTTCTCGGTGACCGGCCACGTGAACCGGCCGGGCAACTTCGAGGTGAGGCTCGGCACGCCGTTCGCCAGGCTGCTCGAGATGGCCGGCGGGGTCTACCAGGGCAACCGCCTGAAGGCGGTCATCCCGGGCGGCTCGTCGATGCCGGTCCTGCCGGCCGACATCATGATGAGCACCGACATGGACTACGACTCGATCGCCAAGGCCGGCTCGATGCTCGGCTCGGGCGCGGTGATCGTCATGGATCAGCGCACCTGCATGGTGCGCGCGCTCGAGCGCCTGTCGTATTTCTACTTCGAGGAGTCGTGCGGGCAGTGCACGCCCTGCCGCGAGGGCACCGGCTGGCTGTACCGCGTGGTGAACCGCATCGAGAACGGGCAGGGGCGCATCGAGGACCTGGCGCTGCTCGACAACGTCGCCGACAACATCGCCGGGCGCACCATCTGCGCGCTCGGCGACGCGGCGGCGCTGCCGGTGAAGAGCTTCATCAAGCACTTCCGCGACGAGTTCGTGTACCACATCGAGCACAAGCGCTGCCTCGACGGCTGCGTCGAGCCGAAGTGGGGCCGCAGCGGCGCGCGCCGCGAGGCGCACGGCGTGCGCAACATGGCCGAGGCCGCCTGATGGCGAACCCGAAGATCACCGTCGACGGCCGGGAGATCGAGGTGCCGCAGGGCGCGACCGTGATGGACGCGGCCAACAAGCTCGGCATCTACATCCCGCACTTCTGCTACCACCGCAAGCTGTCGATCGCCGCCAACTGCCGCATGTGCCTGGTCGAGGTGGAGAAGGCGCCCAAGCCGCTGCCGGCGTGCGCCACGCCGGTCACCGACGGCATGAAGGTGCGCACCACCTCGAAGCTCGCCAAGGACGCGCAGAACGGGGTGATGGAGTTCCTGCTGATCAACCACCCGCTCGACTGCCCGATCTGCGACCAGGGCGGCGAATGCCAGCTGCAGGACCTCGCGGTCGGCTACGGGCCGAGCAACACCCGCTACATCGAGCCCAAGCGGGTGGTGCTGAGAAAGGAGCTCGGCCCGCTGGTGGCGGCCGAGGAGATGACCCGCTGCATCCAGTGCACGCGCTGCGTGCGCTTCGGGCAGGAGATCGGCGGCATCATGGAGCTCGGCCTGGCCGGGCGCGGCGAGAACGCCGAGATCGTCGCCTTCGTCGGCCGCATGGTGGAGTCGGAGCTCTCCGGCAACATGATCGACCTCTGCCCGGTGGGCGCGCTCACCTCGGAGCCGTTCCGCTACAAGGCGCGCACCTGGGAGCTGTCGCGCCGCAGGTCGATCTCGCCGCACGACGCGCTCGGCTCGAACCTGGTGGTGCAGGTGAAGCAGAACCGCGTGATGCGCGTGCTGCCGCTCGAGAACGAGGCGGTGAACGAGTGCTGGCTGTCGGACCGCGACCGCTTCTCCTACGAAGGCCTGAACTCGCCCGACCGCCTGACGCGGCCGCTGCTGCGCCAGAACGGCCAGTGGGTGCAGGCCGACTGGCAGGACGCGCTGGACGTGGTCTCGGCCGGCCTGCGCGACAAGCCGCTCGGCGTGCTCGCCTCGCCGCACGCCACGCTCGAGGAGCTGTACCTCGCGGGCAGGCTCGCCGAGCGCGGCGGCGCCGCCGACTTCCGCCTGCGCCACAGCGACTTCTCGGGCGACGGCAAGCGCGAGGGGATTCCCTGGCTGGGCATGCCGATCGCGGAGGTGCAGTCCCTGGAGCGCGTGCTGGTGGTGGGCTCGTTCCTGCGCAAGGAGAGCCCGCTGCTCGCGCACCGCCTGCGCCAGGCGGCGAAGCGCGGCGCGCAGATCCACATGCTGCACAGCGTCGACGACGACTGGCTGATGCCGCTCGCGAGCCGCAAGGTCGTCGCGCCCTCGGCGATCGCCGGGGAAATCGCTTCCTTCAAGGACGTCCTCTCGCAGGGCGGCAAGGCGGCCGTGCTGATCGGCGCCTGGGCCGAGCAGCATCCGCAGGCGGCGCAGATCCACGCCGCGGCGCAGGCGCTCGGCGTCACGGTGGGATTCGTCGGCGAGGCGGCGAACTCGGTCGGCGGCTACGTCGCCGGGCTGCCGCTGGGCGGCAACGTGAACGACGTGCTGGCGAAGAAGGCGATCGTGGTGCTCGGCGCCGAGCCGGAGCTCGACTGCGCCGATCCGCAGGAGGCGCTGGCGCGGCTGCGCGCGGCGGAGTTCGTCGTGCAGCTCTCGCCGTGGCGCAGCGGCCTGGACTACGCCCACGCCGTGCTGCCGATCGCGCCGTTCACCGAGACCGCGGGCACGTTCGTCAACATCGAAGGCCGGGCGCAGAGCTTCCACGCCACGGTCAACCCGCTCGGCGAGGCGCGGCCCGGCTGGAAGGTGCTGCGCGTGCTCGGCAGCCTGCTCGGCCGCGAGGACATGCAGTTCGACACCATCGACGAGGTGCGCGGCGCCTTCCTGCGGCGGCTCGACATCGCCAGGCTTCTCTCCAACCGCATCGGCCCGGTCGCGGAGCGCGCCGTGCCGGTCTCCGGCATCCAGCGCATCGCCGACGTGCCGGCGTATTTCGCCGACCCGCTGGTGCGCCGCTCGCCGCCGCTGCAGAAGACGCGCGAGGCGCGGCCGCCGCGCGCGTGGATGAACGCGCGCCTGCTCGAGCGGCTCGGCGTCGCGGCGGGCCAGCCGGTGCTCGCGAGGAGCGCCTCGGGCGAGGCCAAGCTGCTCGCCGCGCGCGACGACGGGGTGCCGGACGACTGTGTGCGCATCTCGGCCGCGCATCCCGCCACGGCGCCGCTCGGCCCCATGTTCGGCGCGCTGACGCTGGAGAAGGCAACCGTGGCGCAGGCGGCCTAGATGCTCGAATCGCTCGCCGATCTCAGCAACCGCAGCTTCGGTCCCGAGTGGGGCCCGGCGGTCTACGCGCTCGCCACGAACCTCGCGTTCATCGTCGCGATCGTCGTGCCGCTGCTCGGCGCCGTGGCGTACCTGACGCTCTGGGAGCGCAAGCTGATCGGCTGGATGCAGGTGCGGCTCGGGCCGAACCGCGTCGGCCCGTTCGGGCTGCTGCAGCCGGTCGCCGACGGCATCAAGCTGCTGATGAAGGAGGTGATCCTTCCCAGCAACGCGAACAAGGGCCTGTATCTGCTCGCGCCGGTGCTGTTCATCACCCCGGCGGTGGCCGCCTGGGCGGTGATCCCGTTCGCCCCCGAGGTGGTGCTCTCGGACATCAACGCCGGCCTGCTCTACATCATGGCGCTCTCGTCGATGGGCGTGTACGGGGTGATCGTCGCCGGCTGGGCGTCCAACTCCAAGTACGCCTTCCTCGGCGCCATGCGCTCCGCGGCGCAGATGGTGTCCTACGAGCTCGCCATGGGCTTCGCGCTGGTGGTGGTGCTGATGGTCTCGGGCAGCCTCAACCTGTCCGACATCGTGGACGCCCAGGGCAGGGGCTGGTTCGCCGAGCGCGGCCTGGCCTTCCTGTCGTGGAACTGGCTGCCGCTGCTGCCGATGCTGGTGGTGTATTTCGTCTCCGGGGTGGCGGAGACCAACCGCGCGCCCTTCGACGTGGTCGAGGGCGAGTCGGAGATCGTCGCCGGGCACATGATCGAGTACTCGGGCATGGCGTTCGCGCTGTTCTTCCTCGCCGAGTACATGAACATGCTGCTGATCAGCGCGCTCACCGCGGTGATGTTCTTCGGCGGCTGGCAGGCGCCGATCGACTCGGTGGTGTTCAACTGGATCCCGCCCTTCGGCTGGCTGCTGATCAAGATCTTCCTGATCGTGTCGCTGTTCCTGTGGTTCCGCGCCACCTTCCCGCGCTACCGCTACGACCAGATCATGCGCCTGGGCTGGAAGATCTTCATTCCGGTGACGCTGGTCTGGATCGCCGTGATCGGCATCTGGATGCAGACGCCGTGGAGCCTCTGGACCCCGAATTCATGACGCGCGTCATCGAGTTCTTCCGTTCGTTCCTGCTGCTCGAGCTCCTGCGCGGCATGGCGCTCACCGGCCGGCATCTGTTCGCGCGCAAGATCACGGTGCAGTTCCCGGAAGAGAAGACGCCGACCAGCCCGCGCTTCCGCGGCCTGCACGCGCTGCGCCGCTACCCGAACGGCGAGGAGCGCTGCATCGCGTGCAAGCTGTGCGAGGCGGTGTGCCCCGCGCTGGCGATCCACATCGAGAGCGAGCAGCGCGAGGACGGGACGCGCCGCACCACGCGCTACGACATCGACCTGACGAAGTGCATCTTCTGCGGCTTCTGCGAGGAGGCCTGCCCGGTGGATGCGATCGTCGAGACGCGCATCCTCGAGTACCACGGCGAGAAGCGCGGCGACCTGTACATGACCAAGCCGATGCTGCTCGCCGTAGGCGACCGCTACGAGGAGCAGATCGCCAGGGACCGGCAAGAGGACGCCCGCTACCGCTGAGTCTCCGGGAGAACCCACCAACAAGAAATGTTCGAGACCTGGCTTTTCTACGCCCTCGCGGCGGTGCTGCTGTTCTCCGGCCTGCGCGTGATCACCGCGCGCAACCCGGTGCACGGCGCGCTGTTCCTGGTGCTCGCCTTCTTCACCGCCGCCGGCCTGTGGCTGATGCTGCGCGCCGAGTTCCTGGCGATCGCCCTGGTGGTGGTGTACGTCGGCGCGGTGATGGTGCTGTTCCTGTTCGTGGTGATGATGCTCGACATCAACCTCGAGGCGGTGCGCGCGGGCTTCTGGCGCAACCTGCCGCTCGCGCTGGTGGTGGCGGTGATCATGCTGTTCGAGATGGTCGGGGTGCTCGCCAACCGCGTCTACGGCACGCAGCCGCCGGCGCTGCCGCCCGGCTACAGCAACACGCGCGCGCTCGGGCGCATCCTGTACACCGACTACGCCTTCGCCTTCGAGAGCGCCGCGGTGATCCTGCTGGTGGCGATCATCGCCGCCATCTCGCTCACCCTGCGCCGGCGCAAGGACTCGCGCGCCCAGGATCCCTCGCTCCAGGTCCGGGCCAACCCGCGCGAGCGGGTGCGCCTGGTGTCCATGCCGGCGGAGAAGGAATGAGCCCGGGCCTGTCGCATTACCTGGTGCTCGCCGCGGTGCTGTTCGCGATCAGCGTGGTCGGCATCTTCCTCAACCGCCGCAACCTGATCGTGCTGCTGATGGCCATCGAGCTGATGCTGCTCGCGGTGAACATCAACTTCATCGCCTTCTCGCACTTCCTCGGCGACGCGGCCGGGCAGGTGTTCGTGTTCTTCATCCTCACCGTGGCCGCCGCCGAGTCGGCGATCGGCCTCGCCATCCTGGTCGTGCTGTTCCGCAACCTGTCCAGCATCGACGTGCAGGACCTGGACAGCCTGAAGGGCTGATGCGCGAGCTCTACCTCATCGTGCCCTTCGCGCCGCTCGCCGGCGCGCTGGTCGCCGGCCTGGGCGGGCGCTGGGTCGGGCGCACCGGCGCGCACTCGGTGACCATCTTCGGCGTGCTGCTGTCGTTCCTCGCCTCGTGCGTGGTGTTCGTCGACGTGCTGAACGGCAACACCTTCGACGGCACGGTCTACACCTGGCTGGTCAGCGGCGAGACGCGCTTCGAGATCGGCTTCCTGATCGACCGGCTGTCGGCGCTGATGATGGTGGTGGTGACCTTCGTCTCGCTGATGGTGCACATCTACACCATCGGCTACATGCACGACGACCCCGGCTACCAGCGCTTCTTCTCCTACATCTCGCTGTTCACCTTCTCGATGCTGATGCTGGTGATGGCGAACAACTTCCTGCAGCTGTTTTTCGGCTGGGAGGCGGTGGGCCTGGTCTCCTACCTGCTGATCGGCTTCTGGTACACGCGCGAGAGCGCGATCTACGCCAACCTCAAGGCGTTCCTGGTGAACCGGGTCGGCGACTTCGGCTTCATCCTGGGCATCGCCCTGGTGCTCGCCTACTTCGGCACGCTGCAGTACCGGCCGGTGTTCGACGGCGCGGCGGCGATGGCGGGCGAGACCCTCGAGATCTGGCCGGGCGCGCCGTGGTTGCTGCTCACGGTGATCTGCATCTGCCTGTTCATCGGCGCGATGGGCAAGAGCGCGCAGTTCCCGCTGCACGTCTGGCTGCCCGACTCGATGGAGGGCCCGACGCCGATCTCGGCGCTGATCCACGCCGCCACCATGGTGACCGCGGGCATCTTCATGGTGGCGCGCATGTCGCCGCTCTACGAGCTGTCCGAGACGGCGCGCTCGGTGGTGCTGGTGATCGGCGCGATCACGGCGCTGTTCATGGCGCTGGTGGCGCTCACGCAGTTCGACATCAAGCGGGTGGTCGCCTACTCGACGCTGTCGCAGCTCGGCTACATGACCGCGGCGCTCGGCGCCTCGGCCTACTCGGCGGCGATGTTCCACCTGATGACGCACGCCTTCTTCAAGGCGCTGCTGTTCCTCGGCGCCGGCTCGGTGATCATCGCGCTGCACCACGAGCAGGACATGCGCCAGATGGGCGGGCTGCGCCGCCGCATGCCGATCACCTACTGGACCTTCCTGCTCGGCGCCATCTCCTCGGTCGGCATCCCCGGCTTCGCCGGCTTCTATTCCAAGGACGCGATCATCGAGGCGGTGGGCGAGGCCGAGATCACCGGCCACCTGTTCGCCTACCTGTGCGTGCTGCTCTGCGTGTTCGCCACCTCGGCCTACACGTTCCGCATGCTGTTCATGACCTTCCACGGCAAGGAACGCTTCCACGGCGAGCATCCGCCGCACGAGTCGCCGGTGGTGGTGACGCTGCCGCTGGTGGCGCTCGCCGTGCCGTCGCTGATCGCCGGCTACTGGGTGGGCAGCGTGGTGTTCGGCGACTACTTCGCCGGCAGCCTGGTGCGGCGGGAGGCCGAATGGCACGGCGTCTGGGCGTACACGCTGCACGGGCTGCTCGCCTGGCCGTTCTGGCTCGCCGTGGCGGGCGTGGTCACCGCCTGGGTCCTGTACATCAAGCGCCCGGGCGCCGCCCGGCGCGTCGCCCTGGCGTTCGGGCCGCTGTACGCGCTGGTCGAGCGCAAGTACGGCTTCGACGAGCTCTACGCGTGGCTGTTCGCCGGCGGCGCGCGCAAGCTCGGCCGGGGCTTCTCGCGCGGCGGCGACCAGGCGCTGATCGACGGCGTGATGGTCAACGGCTCGGCGCGCGTGGTCGGCTGGTTCTCGGGCGTGCTGCGCCTCGTGCAGACCGGCCTCGTCAACCAGTACGCGGTGGCGATGCTGTTCGGCGTGCTGGTCCTCACCTTCTGGTTCCTGCGCCGCTGATGGCGAGGCCCGGCTCCTGATGCTGCTCTCGGCCGCGATCTGGGTCCCGATCGTCGCGGGCGGCCTGGTGCTCGCCCTGGGCGAGCGCCGCGCCGAGGCGATGCGCTGGACGGCGCTCGCCGGGGCGATCGCCGGCTTCCTGGTGACCGTGCCGCTGGTCCTCGGCTTCGACCCGTCCTCGAGCGCGATGCAGTTCGTCGAGCTCAGGCCGTGGATCGAGTCCTTCCACATCAACTACCACCTCGGCGTCGACGGCATCTCGCTGCCGTTCGTGCTGCTGAACAGCTTCATCACCATCCTGGTGGTGATCGCCGGCTGGACGGTGATCGAGACGCGCGCCGCGCAGTACTTCGCCGCCTTCCTGGTGATGTCCGGGCTGCTGAACGGCGTGTTCTCGGCGCTCGACGCGGTGCTGTTCTACGTGTTCTTCGAGGGCACGCTGATCCCGATGTTCATCATCATCGGCGTGTGGGGCGGGCCGAACCGCGTCTACGCGGCGGTCAAGTTCTTCCTCTACACGCTGTTCGGCTCGCTGCTGATGCTGATCGCGCTGCTCTACCTGTACAACAAGGCGGGCAGCTTCGCCATCCTCGACTGGCACCGGCTGCCGCTCGCGGCGACGGCGCAGCTGTGGCTGTTCTTCGGCTTCCTGTTCGCCTTCGCGGTGAAGGTGCCGATGTGGCCGGTGCACACCTGGCTGCCCGACGCGCACACCGAGGCGCCCACCGGCGGCTCGGTGGTGCTGGCGGCGATCCTGCTCAAGCTCGGCGCCTACGGCTTCCTGCGCTTCACGCTGCCGATCCTGCCCGACGCCTCGCGCGAGCTCGCCTGGCTGATGATCGCGCTGTCGCTGGTCGCGGTGGCCTACATCGGCCTGGTGACGCTGGTGCAGAGCGACATGAAGAAGCTGATCGCCTACTCGTCGATCTCGCACATGGGCTTCGTCACGCTCGGCTTCTTCCTGTTCAACGCCTACGGCGTGGAGGGCGGCATCGTGCAGATGATCTCGCACGGCTTCGTCTCGGCGGCCATGTTCCTGTGCGTCGGCGTGCTCTACGACCGCATGCACACGCGCGCCATCGCCGACTACGGCGGCGTGGTCAACACCATGCCGAAGTTCGCCTCGCTGTGGATGCTGTTCGCCATGGCCAACGCCGGGCTGCCGGCGACCAGCGGCTTCGTCGGCGAGTTCATGGTGATCATGGGCTCGATGGAGGTGAGCTTCTGGGTGGCCCTGGTCGCGGCGACCACCCTGATCTGGGGCGCGGCCTACACGCTGTGGATGTACAAGCGCGTGGTGTTCGGCGCGGTGGCCAACGAGCGCGTCGCGGCGCTCGCCGACCTGAACGCGCGCGAGGCGATCGTCCTGGTGGCGCTCGCCGTCGCGGTGCTCGCCGTGGGCATCTGGCCGCTGCCGCTGGTCGACCTGATGCACGCCTCGGTGAACGAGCTGCTGCGCCACGTGGCGCTGCCCAAGACATGAGCTGGACGGCCCTGATCGACCACCTGCCGGCGCTGCCCGAGGCGATCCTGCTGGTCGGCGCGTGCGCGCTGATGATCGGCGACCTGTACGTGAAGCACGCGCAGCGCATCGCCAGCTTCTGGGCCGCGCAGGCGCTGCTGCTGCTGTGCCTGCTGGCGACGCTGTTCGTCGACGCCAATTTCGACCGGCGCCTGGTGATCTTCAACGGCCTGTTCGTGGTCGACCACCTGGCGAGCCTGCTCAAGGTGGCGAGCTACCTCGCCGTGTCGGCGGCGCTCGTCTACTCGCGGCAGTACCTCGCCGAGCGCGGGCTGCTGCGCGGCGAGTTCATCACCCTGCTGCTGTTCTCGCTGCTCGGCATGATGGTGCTGATCAGCGCGGCGAGCTTCCTGACGGTGTACCTGGGCCTGGAGCTCATGTCGCTCTCGCTCTACGCCATGGTGGCGCTGAACCGCGACTCGACGCTCTCCACCGAGGCGGCGATGAAGTACTTCGTGCTCGGCGCGCTGTCCTCGGGCCTGCTGCTCTACGGCATGTCGATGGTCTACGGCGCCACCGGCACGCTCGATCTCGCGCAGGTCGCCCGGCTGGCCGCCGAGCCGCGCGACCGCGACCTGCTGGTGTTCGGGCTGGTGTTCGTGGTCTCGGGGCTCGCCTTCAAGGTCGGCGTGGTGCCGTTCCACATGTGGATCCCGGACGTCTACCACGGCGCCACCACGCCGGTGACGCTGGTGATCAGCTCGGGCCCGAAGCTCGCCGCGTTCGCCATGGCGGTGCGCCTGCTGGTGGACGGCCTGCACCCGCTCGCCGCCGACTGGCAGCAGATGCTCGCGCTGCTCGCCATCCTGTCGATCGCGCTGGGCAACATCACCGCCATCGCCCAGGCCAACCTCAAGCGCATGCTCGCCTACTCGGCGATCGCGCACATGGGCTTCATGCTGCTCGGCCTGCTGTCGGGGCAGATCGGCGGCAACTGGCGCAGCGGCGCCGAGGCCTACGGCGCGGCGCTCTTCTACATGGTGGTCTACGCGATCATGACCGTCGGCGCGTTCGGCATCCTGCTCTACCTGTCGCGCGCCGGGGTCGAGTGCGAGAACCTGGAGGACGTGCGCGGCCTGAACCGGCGCAATCCGTGGTACGCGTTCCTGATGCTGCTCATGATGTTCTCGCTCGCCGGCATTCCGCCCACCGCCGGGTTCTACGCCAAGCTGGTGGTGTTCCAGGCGGCCGTCGCCGCCGGCCACGTGTGGCTGGCGGTCGCCGCGGTGCTGCTGTCGCTGGTCGGCGCCTTCTACTACCTGCGCGTGGTGAAGCTCATGTACTTCGACGAGCCGAAGGCGCCGGTACCCGCGGTCGCGCCGATGGGCGTCATGGGCGGCGTGCTGTCGCTGAACGGCCTGGCGCTGCTCTGGTTCGGCATCCTGCCGGGCGGCCTGCTGGCGATGTGCGTCGCCGCCGTGGCGAGCCTGATTCCCGGATGAGCAAGGACCTGACCGAGCATTTCGTCTCGGGCGAGCGCGTCTTCGCAGGCAAGCTGCTCAAGGTGCACCGCGACGTGGTGCGCCTGCCCGACGGCAGCCACGGCGAGCGCGAGTACATCCGCCATCCCGGCGCGGTCGCGATCGTCGCGCTGTTCGACGACGGCCGGGTGCTGCTCGAGCGCCAGTTCCGCTATCCGCAGCGCCGCGAGTTCATCGAGATCCCGGCGGGCAAGCTGGAGCCCGCCGAGCCGCCGCTGGAGACCGCGAAGCGCGAGCTGCTCGAGGAGACCGGCTACAGCGCAGCGGACTGGACACGCCTCGGCGTGGTGCATACCGCGATCGCCTATACCGACGAGGCGATCGAGATCTTCCGCGCGCGCAACCTGACCCGCGGCGCGGCGAAGCCCGACGCCGGCGAGTTCCTCGAGATCTTCACCGTGCCGTTCGCCGAGGCGATCGCCATGGTGCGCGACGGCCGCATCACCGACGTGAAGACGGTCGCGGCGCTGCTCTGGGTCGACCGCTTCGGCTGATTCCCGGCCGCGGCGCGCTAGGCGGCCGCGCGCATCGGCCGGCGCGCCAGCTTCGCCTTGGCGACGAGGTTCTGCAGCAGCACGGCGATTGCCTTCCTGGCCGTATCGTCGGTCAGGTTGCCCTGCGCGTCGAAGCGCTGGTTGGCCGCCGGGATCGCCACTTCCGGCTGCACCACCGCGTCCATGTTGAGGAACACGAAGCACTGGCGCAGCTGGTACTGGGCGCGCACGCCGCCGCCCATGCTCAGCGCGGCGCTCATGATGGCGACCGGCTTGCCGTCCCAGGCGTTGTCGCCGTAGGGCCGCGAGGCGACGTCCAGGGCGTTCTTCAGCACGCCCGGCATCCCGTAGTTGTATTCCGCGGTGCTGATCAGGATCGCGTCCGCGGCGCGGATGCGCTGCTTGAAGTCGGTCACCTGGGGCGTCGGATTGCGCTCGTCGTCCTGGTTGAAGAGCGGCAGCCCGGCGATGTCGTAGAGGTCGAGCCGGGCGTCCTGGGGACAGAGCTGCTGCGCCGCGCGCAGCGCGCCCTTGTTGAACGACCCCTTCCTCAGGCTGCCGGCGATGCCGAGGATGCTGATCTGGTCTGCCATGGTGCCCTCCGTTCGGAATCAGGACACCGGCAAGCGAGAAGCATGCCGCGTACGGACCTTGCTTGCGTCGCGACGTGGACCGCGCCCCCGTCGCCACGGCCAACGACCTCGCCCTCCTGATCGGGCGGGTGGCGATCGCCGCGCTCTACCTGCCTTCGGGCTTTTCCAAGCTCGTGAACCTGCCGGGGTTCATCGACCAGGTGGACGGGCGCGGCGTGCCGCTCGCGCCGCTTCTCGCGCCGCTCGGGGCGGCGATCGAGTTCCTCGCCGGCCTGGCGCTGCTGCTGGGCGTGCAGGTGCGCCTGGCCGCGGTGCTGCTCCTCGTCTTTACCGCCGCGGCCACCCTGATCGCGCACCGCTTCTGGGAGTACCAGGGCGCTGCGCAGCGCATGCAGCAGATCAACTTCTTCAAGAACGTGGCGATCGCCGGCGGCTTCGTGTTCCTCGCGGCGCACGGCGGTGGCCGCTGGTGCCTGGAGAACCTGTGGCGGCGCGACCGGCGCCAACGGCCGGCGGGCCGGCGCGCCACCGACAGGGACCGAGTCTCGGCGCAGGCGCCGATCTAAGCCCTTGTCCGGGGTGTGAACAAGTCGGCGGCGCGGGTCGGTCGCCGGGGGTATCTTGTCGGCACCGTCTCTTAAGGGGAAAGCCATGAGGATGCTAGCCGCACTCGCCGCAGCCGCCATGCTCGCCGGCTGCGGTGTGGACGCCGCCAGCAGCGCGGCCACCGCCGCGTCGCTCAAGAAGCAGGAGCTGGAGCAGGGGCAGAAGACCATGCAGCACGCGCAGCAGAAGATCGATAGCGCGATGCAGCAGATGCAGCAGCGCGCCGCGGGCGCAGACTCGCAGTAGCCTTAATTACGACCCTGACCCCGAATCAGCCGCAGACGCCCACGTAGCCGCAGGCGGTGCAGTAGTCGCAGCCGTCCTTGCGGATGAGGGTGCTGTTGCCGCACTCGGGGCAGGGGGCGCCGGGCATGATGCGCGGCTGCGCCGCGTCGCCGGCCGGCGATTCGAGAATGCCCATCTGCGTGCGCGGCAGGCCGTCCTCGTCGAGGATGCCGAGCATCGCGTAGCGGTGCACGATGAGCCGCGCGACGTAGGCCACCGTGGACGGGTAGGTTTGCTGCCTGCGGCTGCCCGGCACGAAGGCCATGAAGTCGCCGAGCGGCTCCGGGAAGTCGAGCAGCTTGCGCAGCTTCATGCCGATCCAGGCCGGGTCGAGCACCCGCATGTCGAGCGACAGCATCTTGCACAGGCCGTCGAGCGCGCGCGGATACTCGCCGGAGAGCCATACCGAGTAGGGGCGGGTGACCCCGTCGGGCAGGGTGATCTCCTTCAGCCCGAGCACGAAGTCGTCGCCGGTGCGCGGGTTCAGCACGTCGACGGTCCAGGAGAGGGTGCCGTCGGTGCCGGTCTTCGGCTCCTTCAGCGCGAACATCGCGTCGAGGACCGGCGACGATCCCTGCTCCGACACCAGCTTGAATTGCTCGTCCGAAAAACCGGCCTGCAGCTGCTCGACCCGCCAGCGCACGATCTGCGCGAAGGCCGAGACGACCGAGGGCATGCGCCGCTTCTCGCCGCGCGGCGGGAAGGGCATGTCGAAAGCGTCGTCGCCGCGCGTCTTGGCGAGCGCGTCGAGCTTCAGCTTCAGCCACTCGCGGTCGTTGGCGCGCATGTCCATCGACAGCGACTTGGCGAGCGCGCCCAGGCCGCGCGGCTGCTCGCTGCCGTTCACCCAGACCTCGAAGGGATGCGGCGCGCCGCTGTGCGGGGCGGATTCCTGCCCCGCGGACCCATTTTCGACGTGGCCGACGAAGACCGCGAAGCGGTACTGCGGGTGCTCGATCATGTAGGTCCACGACGGGTTGCCGGCGGCGAGCTCGGGCCGCCCGGGCCAGCGCAGCGAGGCGAGCACCGGCGCGGGCACGCTCTTCACCGAGATGCGCCGGTTGACGTCGTCCTGCACGAAGTCCTGCGGCCGCTTCTCCACCGAGAGCACCGAGCCGAGCACCTTGTTCGGCCGGTAGGTGGCGAGGCCCTTCAGGCCGGACTTCCAGGCGAGGAGATACAGGTCCTGGAACTCGCCGTAGGGATAGTCCTCGGGCACGTTGACCGTCTTGGAGATGCTGGTGTCGATGAACGGGGCCACCGCCGCCACCATCTCCTGGTGCGCGCGCGCCGAGAGCTCGAGCGCCGTGACGAAGTAGGGCGGCAGCCTGTCGACGTCGCCGCCCAGCGCCCTGTACCTGCGCCAGGCGTGGTCCTCCACCGGGAACTCGCGCAGCGTGCCGTCGGGCATGCGCTTCCTGCGCACGTAGCTCCAGGAGAACGGCGGCTCGATGCCGTTCGACGCGTTGTCGGCGAACGCCAGGCTGATGGTGCCGGTGGGGGCGATGGACAGCAGGTGCGAGTTGCGGATGCCGTGCCGGCGGATCAGGTGCTTGATCTCCTCGGGCAGCCGCGTCGCGAAGCTGGTGCCCGAGAGGTACAGGTCGGCGTTGAAGAGCGGGAAGGCGCCGCGCTCGCGCGCCAGCTCCACCGAGCCGCGGTAGGCCGCGTCGCGCATCGCCTCGGCGATGCGCGCGGCCATGCGCCGCGCCTCTTCGCTGTCGTAGCGCAGGCGCAGCATGATCAGCGCGTCGCCCAGGCCGGTGAAGCCCAGCCCGACGCGCCGCTTCGCCATCGCCTCGTTGCGCTGCTGCTCGAGCGGCCAGGCGGTGACCTCGAGCACGTTGTCGAGCATGCGGACCGATACCTCGACGGTCCTCGCGAAGTGCTCGAAGTCGAACTTCGCCTGCTCGGTGAAAGGCCCTTCCACGTAGCGCGTCAGGTCGATCGACCCGAGACAGCAGCAGCCGTAGGGCGGCAGCGGCTGCTCGGCGCACGGGTTGGTCGCCTCGATCGTCTCGCAGTAGTTCAGGTTGTTGTCGCGGTTGATGCGGTCGAGGAACAGGATCCCGGGCTCGGCGTGGTCGTAGGTCGAGCGCATGATCTGGTCCCACAGCTCGCGCGCGCGCACCTTGCGGTAGACCCACAGGCCGTCGGAGCGCGGGTAGGTCTCGCTGCCCGGCCAGGGCTTCGCCTTGTGCACCAGCTCGACCTCACGGTCGGCCTCGACCGCCGCCATGAACTCGTCGGTGACGCCCACCGAGAGGTTGAAGTTGGCGAGGTCGCCCTGGTCCTTGGCGTGGATGAACTCCTCGATGTCGGGATGGTCGCAGCGCAGCACCCCCATCTGCGCGCCGCGGCGCGAGCCCGCCGACTCGACGGTCTCGCAGGAGCGGTCGAAGACGCGCATGTACGACACCGGCCCGCTCGCGCGCGAGCGCGTGCCCTTCACCTCGGCGCCTTTCGGCCGGATCGACGAGAAGTCGTAGCCGACGCCGCCGCCGCGCCGCATCGTCTCCGCGGCTTCCTGCAGCGCCGTGTAGATGCCCGGCCTGCCGTCGACCACTTCCGAGATCGAGTCGCCGACCGGCTGCACGAAGCAGTTGATGAGCGTCGCCTGGAGCTGCACGCCGGCCGCCGAGTTGATGCGGCCCGCCGGGATGAAGCCGTCGAGCTGCGCCTGGTAGAAGCGCCGCTCCCAGGCGGCGCGCCGCTCCTCGGGCTCGACCTGCGCCAGCGCGCGCGCCACGCGGCGGCGCACCTCGTCGGCCGAGGACTCGTCGCCCTTGGCGTATTTCTCGATCAGCGTGTCGCGGCAGATTTCCTGCTCGCGCAGGGCGGGCGGGGCGCCCGCGGCGGGCGTGGCGGTCTTGCTCATACTGGAAGCTTATTCAGTACCGGGCCCCGGGGTCAAGCCGCCTTGGGCTCCGCCAGGCGCTCGGCCTCGGGCGCCTGGGTCGCCGCGCGGCGCGCCTGCTTGAGCAGGTCGGCCACCTCGTTGTGCCCCATGCGCAGCGCCAGCTCGACCGGCGAGTCGCCCTCGCGCGTCGTGAGCCCGGGGTCGGCGCCGTTGCGCAGCAGCAGCTCGATCATCGGCGGGTTGCCCTTCATCGCCGCGTAGGCGAGCGGCGTGTAGCCGTTGTCGTGGTGCAGGTTGGGGTCGAAGTTCATCGCCAGCACCTTGTGCGCGTACACCAGGTTGTTCTTCTCGATGGCGTAGAACAGCGCGCGCACGCCTTCCGGGCTCTTCTCCTTGGGCCGCGGCTCGAGGCCGGTGGGCAGCATCTTCACCACGTGGTTGATCAGCCCGACGCCGACCAGCGCGACCAGCGCGAGGATGATCGGGATCTTCGAGATGTTCAGGCCCTCGGCGATCTGCTCGGGCATGTTGGCGCCGGCGATCAGCAGCAGCACGGCGACGAACAGGCCGAACTTGAGGTAGAGGAACAGGCCGATGATCACCGCGATGCCGAGCACGGCGATCACCGCGTCCTGGTTCAGCCCGAGCGTCTCCTCGACGTACTCCTGCGGCAGGTTGGCGAGCAGCGCGCTGACGGTGATCAGGCCGAGCAGGATCAGCTCGCGAATGCGCAGCCGCGTCAGGAAATCGAGCGTATGCTTTTCTTCGGACATCTCCCGCCCCTTGTTTTTCCTGCTTGGTATGGCGGCATTTTGGGATTTGCCCGCGGCCCTTGCAAGCTAAAATTGCCCCATGTCCAAGGCGTTCGTGAAGGAAGACGGCGACGCGCCCGACGAGGTGGAAAGCGCCGCGCCGGCGCTGCCCGCCGGCAGCAAGAACTACATGACGCCGCAAGGCTACGCGCGCCTCAAGGCCGAGCTGAAGCGGCTGGTCGAGGTCGAGCGGCCCGAGGTGGTGCGCACCGTGTCCTGGGCGGCGTCGAACGGCGACCGCTCGGAGAACGGCGACTACCTCTACGGCAAGAAGCGGCTGCGCGAGATCGACCGGCGCGTGCGCTATCTCATCAAGCGGCTCGAGGCGGCCGAGGTGGTGGATGCGCGCGGCCGCGACACCGACCAGGTGTTCTTCGGCGCGACGGTGCGCGTGCGCGGCCGCGACGGCGAGCGCGCGGTGACGATCGTCGGCATCGACGAGGTCGACCCGGCGCGCGGCCACGTGTCGTGGATCTCGCCGATCGCCCGCGCGCTGCTCAAGGCGCGCGAGGGCGACACGGTGCGGCTGCGCACGCCGGCGGGCGAGGAAGCGCTGCAGATCCTCGAGGTGAGCTACCCGTGAAATGGCTCGCCGAGTTCCGCGACTTCGCGGTCAAGGGCAACGTGGTCGACCTGGCGGTCGGCATCATCATCGGCGCCGCGTTCGGCAAGATCGTCGCCTCGCTGGTCGGCGACATCGTCATGCCGCTGGTCGGCACGCTGCTCGGCGGCCTGGACTTCGGCAGCCTGGCGCTGCGCATCGGCGAGGCGCAGATCGCCTACGGCAAGTTCCTGCAGAACGTCGTCGACTTACTCATCATCGCCCTGGTGATCTTCTGGATGGTGCGCCTCGTCAACCGCGTGCGGCGCCGGCAGGAAGACCAGCCGCCCGCCGCGCCCCCGCCGCGCCAGGAAAAGCTCCTCGAAGAGATCCGCGACCTGCTGAAGCGCAATTCGGGGTCAGGGTCGTAATTCTGCGCGGCCGGTTCTCGCGCGCTCGGTTCTCGCGCAGTCAATTCGCGAAATCGCCGGCGAACACCAGCGCGAGCCGGTCGGGATCGATGTACTTGCGCAGCGCCGCGTTCACCTCGGCCGGGGTGAGCTTGGCGATCTTCCGCTCCAGGTCGATGTCCCAGGCGAAGGTGCGCCCGACGTAGGCGTACAGGGCGAGCCGCGACACGAGCGAGCGGTCCTGCGCGCGCTGCAGGCGGCGCGCCTCGAGGATCGCCTTCTTGCCCGCCTCGACTTCCGCGGCGCCGAAGCCCTCGCGCACGGCGCGCGCGAGCTCCTCGCGCACCGCCTGCTCGACGCGCGCGCGGTTCTGCGGCGCGAAGATCGAGGCGACGCGGAAGCTCGCCACCGGGTCGAGCTGGCTGGCGTGGAAGCCGGAATAGGTGCTGTAGGACAGGCCCTCCTTCTCGCGGATGCGCTCGGGCAGCCGCGCGGTGGACGAGCCGCCGAGCAGCCAGTTGGCGAGCAGCAGCGCCGGGAAGTCCGGATGGTCGTCGCGCATGCGCACGTCCAGGCCGCCGCGCAGCACGGCGTTCGCCCGGTCCGGGGTGTCGACGCGCTGCTCGGCCGCCGGGCGCTCGAAGTAGCGCTGCGGCACGCGCTTGTACGGGTAGGGCGAGCGCCAGGGGCCGAACAGCTCCTCGACGGCGCGCGACAGCTCGTCGGGGTCGAAGTCGCCCACCGCGACGAACTCCGCGCCGGTGGCGCCGAAGAGGTCGCGGTAGCAGGCGCGCGCGTCCTCGAGCGTGGTGCGCTCGATCCACGCCACCCGCTCCTCCAGCGTCGGCGTGTAGTTGCGGTGCCCGACCGGGTAGGGATGCAGGTAGCGGTCGAGGCCGATGCGCGCGCGCGCCGACGGATCGCTCATCTGCGCCTCGGTGCTGGCGATCGCCGCGCGCTTCAGCTCGTCGAACTCGGCGGCCGCGAACGCCGGCTCGCGCAGCGCCTCGGCGACCAGGCGCAGCGCCGGCACCAGGTTCTCGCGCCGCACGTCGAGCGACGCGCCGTCGGCGCCGATCGACACCGTGGCGTTCAGCCGCTCCAGCGCGTCCTTGAACTCGGCGCGGCTGCGCTTCTTCGTGCCGCGCATCAGCATCGCGCCGGCGAAGTCGCAGGCGATCTCGCGGTGCATCAGCGTCTTCTCGTCGCCGAAGTGCAGGGCGAGCCGCGCCAGCACGCGCGCGCCGCGCGTCTGCTTGGGCAGCAGCGCCACGTCGATGCCGTTGGCGAGCGTGCGGCGCACCAGCCGCGCCTCGATGTTCTGCGGCGACGGGTCGAAGGGCGCGCCGAGCGCCACCGTCTCGCCGCCGCGGTAGCCCTTCACCTCGGCCGCCACGTCCGGCGCGGGCGGGATCTCGGCGCGGTCGGGCTGCGGCGTGGGCACGAACACGCCGAGCGTGCGGTTGGCGGGCTTGAGATAGCGCTCGGCGACGCGCTGCACGTCGGCGCGCGTCACCTTGCGCAGGCGGTCGCGGTAGAGATAGAACAGCCGCCAGTCGCCGAGCGCCGAGAACTCGGCGAGCGCGCTCACCAGCCGGCGCGAGTCGCGCGCGACGTTCTCGAAGTCGTTCAGCAGCCGGATGCGCGCGCGCTCGACCTCCTCGTCGCTCACCGGCGCCTTCGCCACCCCCTCGACCACCGAGATCAGCGCCTCGCGCGCCGCGCCGACGTCGCCGTCGCCCGCGAGCTGCGCGCCGAAGTAGACGTAGCCCGGGTCGTGCAGCCCGCGCTCCGCGCCCCAGGTCGCCGCGGCGAGGCCCTTCTGCACCAGCGCGCGGTGCAGGCGGCCGGCGGGCACGTCGCCCAGCACCTGCACCAGCACGTCGATCGCCGGATACTCGGGATGGCTGCCGGCGGGCACGTGGTAGAGGGTCGAGACGAGCTGCGTGTCGCCGACGCGCCGCAGGATCACCTCGCGCTCGCCGTCCTGCGTCGGCTCGACCGTGTACAGCGCGGGCCGCTCGCGCGCCGGCCGCGGGATGGCGCCGAAGTATTTCTCCACCAGCGCCAGCGCGCGCGCCTCCTCGAAGCGCCCGCCGATCAGCAGCACCGCGTTGTCCGGCTGGTACCAGGTGCGGTAGAACGCCTGCAGGCGCTCGATCGGCACCTTCTCGATGTCGGCGCGCTGGCCGATGATCGGGTTGCCGTAGTTGTGCCAGGCGTAGGCGGCCTGCTGCATGCGCTGGAAGAGCACGCTGCCCGGGTTGTTCTCGCCCAGCTCGAACTCGTTGCGCACCACGGTCATCTCGCTGTCCAGGTCCTCGCGCGAGACGCGCGAGTGGACCATCCGGTCGGCCTCCAGCTCGAGCGCCCACTCGAGGTTCGCCTCGCCCGCCGCCACGGTCTCGAAGTAGGTGGTGCGGTCGTTCGAGGTGGTGCCGTTCCAGCGCGCGCCGCGCAGCGTGAACTCCTGCTTGATGTCGGGATGGTTCTTCGAGCCCTTGAACAGCAGGTGCTCGAGCAGGTGCGCCATGCCCTTCTCGCCGTAGCCCTCGTGGCGCGAGCCGACCAGGTAGGCGATCTGCACGGTCACCGTGTCGACGCTCGGGTCGGGCACCATGAGCACGCGCAGGCCGTTCGCCAGGCGGTACTCGGTGACGCCCTCGACCGAGGCGACTTTGTCGGGCGCGGCGAGCGCCGCGCACGCGAGCGCCAGGAAAAGAAGCGGGGCGGCGAGCAGCCGCCCCGGACGGATCTTCATGCCAATGACTGCGACAGCGGCGGCGCGTGCGCGTTCACTTGTCCGCCTTGCGCTTCTCGCGCGCCTCGCGGCGGCGCTTGACGCGCTCCTCGAGGGTCGCTTCGCATTTCGCCGGGTCCGGGGCGTCGGCGCAGAACGCCTTCGCCATGCAATCGCGGCGCGCCCCGCCCGACTTGCCGGCGCAGGTCTGGCGCGCCTTGTCGCGCGCTTCGCGCATCCTGGCGACGCGCTGCTCGCAGCCCTGCGGGTCGCTGGCGCGCGAGCAGTCGAAGCCGCGCGCCTGCGCGCCCGCCGGCGGCGGCGAGGCGGCGAGCAGCGCCGCGGCGAGCAGCGCAGCGCCGAGCATCGGGCGCCGCTAGAGCTGCTTCAGCATCGTCGCGGCGTCGGAGACCTCGAACTTGCCCGGCGCCTCGACGTTCAGCTGCTTCACCACGCCGTCGTCGACCAGCATCGAGAAGCGCTGCATGCGCGTGCCCATGCCGCGCGCGCTGAGATCGAGCTCGAGGCCGAGCTTCTTCGTCCATTCGGCGCTGCCGTCGCCGAGGAAGCGGATCTTGCCGAGCGCCTTCTGGTCGCGCCCCCAGTGCGCCATGACGAAGGCGTCGTTGGCGGCCACGCACCACACCTCGCTCACGCCCTTCTGCTTGAGCTGGTCGATGTTCTGCACGTAGCTCGGCACGTGCTTCGCCGAGCAGGTCGGCGTGTAGGCGCCGGGCAGGCCGAAAATGGCGATCTTCTTGCCCTTGGTCGCGTCGGCGACGTTCACTTCCTTGGGCGCCATCGCGCACTGCGTGGCGGAATCGAACTCGGTGCTCTCCATCAGCTTGCCGTCGGGCAGGCGATCGCCGACTTTAATGGCCATGGCGGATTATCTCCTCGGGGTTGTCGCGTGGGGAGCGCAGAATAATACCCAAAACCACCGCAAAGGGAGACCGCACCGATGATCAGAACCCCGCTGCTCGCCCTCGCCGTGCTCGCCGGCGGCTGCGAGGTGATCTTCCCCCAGACCGCGCAGGAGTTCCGCGAGCAGGTGCCCGGCGCGACCTTCGGCCAGAAGAAAAGTTTCGAGGCGAAACGCACCTTCCGCGAGGTCGCGCGGACCTTCCAGGCCAAGGCGCCGGAATGCCTGAACGTCAGCGTGCGCACCGTGTCGCGCAGCTCGACGAGCTACCAGAACGTGCTCGAGACCTACAAGCCGACGGTCCTGGTCGGCCCCGAGAAGGCCGAAATCCACGTGCAGCGCCATTACCAGGGCGGCGGCGTAATCATCCCGGGCA
>DASVDO010000088.1:0-6321 GCA_036381055.1 Burkholderiales bacterium
CGACGCGTCCTTCCACTACGAGCCCGAGACCTCGCAGGCGCTCGGCTTCGGCTTCCGCTGCGGCTTCCTCGGCCTGCTGCACATGGACATCGTGCAGGAGCGCCTGGAGCGCGAGTACGGCATGAGCCTGATCACCACCGCGCCGTCGGTGGTCTACGAGGTGGTGCTGCGCGACGGCACGGTGCAGCAGGTGTCGAACCCGGCGCGGCTGCCCGCGCCCGAGACCATCCTGGAGATCCGCGAGCCGATGATCGCCACCCGGATCTTCGTGCCGCAGGAGTACGTCGGCCCGGTGATCAAGCTGTGCACGCAGAAGCGCGGCGTGCAGACCAACATGCACTACTCGGCGCGCCACGTGGTGCTCTCCTACGACCTGCCGCTCAACGAGGTGGTGCTCGACTTCTTCGACCGGCTGAAGTCGATGACGCGCGGCTACGGCTCGCTCGACTACGAGTTCAAGGAGTACCGCACCGCCGACATGGTGCGGCTCGACATCCTGGTGAACGGCGAGCGGGTGGACGCGCTCTCCAGCATGGTGCACCGGGAGAGCGCCCAGCACCGCGGGCGCGAGCTGGTCGAGCGGCTGCGCAGCCTGATCCCGCGGCAGATGTTCGACGTCGCGGTGCAGGCGGCGATCGGCAGCCATATCATCGCGCGCGAGAACGTCAAGGCGCTGCGCAAGAACGTGCTCGCCAAGTGCTACGGCGGCGACGTGACGCGCAAGCGCAAGCTGCTCGAGAAGCAGAAGGAGGGGAAGAAGCGCATGAAGCAGGTCGGCTCGGTGGAGATCCCGCAGGAGGCGTTTCTCGCGGTGCTGCAGCGGGGCGACGGTTGAACTTCGCGCTGTTCCTGCTGATCCTGCTGGTGGTCACCGGTCTGGTCTGGGCGCTGGAGGCGGCGTGGCTGCGCCGGCGCCGCGGCCCGGGCGCGCGGCAGCCGTGGTGGGTCGAGTACTCGATCAGCTTCTTCCCGGTGATCCTGATCGTGTTCCTGCTGCGCTCGTTCCTGGTCGAGCCGTTCAAGATCCCGTCGAGCTCGATGGTGCCGACCCTGCTGGTCGGCGACTTCATCCTGGTCAACAAGTTCGCCTACGGCATCCGCCTGCCCGTGGCGAACGTGAAGATCATCGACATCGGCGAGCCGGAGCGCGGCGACGTGATGGTGTTCCGCTATCCCGCCGATCCCTCGCTCGACTACATCAAGCGGGTGGTCGGCCTGCCCGGCGACCGCGTCGAGTACCGCAACAAGCGCCTGATCATCAACGGCCGGCCGGTGCCGGTGCGCCAGATCGAGGACTACCTGTCGCGCGAGCGCATGCAGTTCTCGCGGCGCTTCGTCGAGACCCTGGACGGGGTGCAGCACCAGATCCTGATCGAGGACGACGTGCCGGCGGCGGTGCTGCCGACCCGGGCCACCGCCGGCAGTTGCAACTACAATAGCGCCGGGCTGGTGTGCCGGGTGCCGCCCGGCCACTATTTCGTGATGGGCGACAACCGCGACAATTCCAGCGACAGCCGGGTCTGGGGCTTCGTTCCGGACGAGAATATCGTCGGCAAGGCATTCTTCATATGGCTCAACCTGAACGATCTGGGAAGATTCGGGCCATTCCACTGAAGCGCGCCTAAGGGGGAGAACAACATGCTCAAGGCACAGCGCGGTCTCAGCATCATCGGCCTCATCCTCATCCTGTTCGTCCTGGTGGTGGTCGGCATCTTCGGCATGAAGATCGTGCCCTCGTTCATCGAGTACCGCAGCGCCAAGACCGCCATCGAGGCGATCGCGGCGCAGAACCCCGGCAGCCCGAACGACGTGCGCAAGGCCTTCGAGGCGCGTGCCGCGATCGACGACATCAACAGCATCAAGCCCACCGACCTGGAGATCAGCAAGAACGGCAACCAGGTGGTGATCGGCTTCGCGTACCGCCGCGAGATCCCGCTCTGGGGCGACACCGCCGGCGTGTACATCAACTACTCGGCGCAGGCCGGAGGGGAGTAGATCGACGGCCTCGATGCGCTGCAGCGGCGGCTCGGCCACCGCTTCGCCGAGCCGGCGCTCCTCGAGCAGGCGCTGACGCACCGCAGCTTCGGCGCGGCCAACAACGAGCGGCTGGAGTTCCTCGGCGACGGCGTGCTCGGCTGCGCGGTCGCCGAGGAACTGTTCGCCCGCTACCCGCGGCTCCCGGAAGGCAAGCTGACGCGGCTGCGCGCCAGCCTGGTGCGCGAGGAGACGCTCGCCGAGGTGGCGCGTGCGCTCGGGCTGGCGCCCCTGTTGCGCCTGGGCGAAGGCGAGCTGACGGCCGCGCCCGAGCCGCGCGCCTCGATCCTCGCCGACGCGCTCGAGGCGGTGTTCGGCGCGGTGTTCCTCGACGGCGGCTACGCCGCGGCGCGCCAGGCGGTGCTCGCGGCGCTCGGCGCGCGCTTCGCCGGCCTCGACCCCGAGCGTCCCGCGAAGGACGCCAAGACGCAGCTCCAGGAGCTGCTGCAGGCGGCCCACAAGCCGCTACCCGAGTACCGGGTCGTCGCCGTCTCCGGCGAGCCGCACCGGCAGTCGTTCGAGGTCGAGTGCCTGGTCGCCGGCGGGCTCAGCGCCCGCGGCCGCGGCAGCTCGCGCCAGCGCGCCGAGCAGCAGGCCGCCGCCGCGATGCTGGAGAAGCTCGCTTGAGCGAGCGCTGCGGCACGGTCGGCATCGTCGGCCGGCCGAACACCGGCAAGTCGAGCCTGCTCAACCGGCTGGTGGGGGAGAAGCTCTCGATCGTCTCCGCCCGGCCGCAGACCACGCGGCATCTGGTCACCGGCATCCTGACCGTGCCCGGCTGCCAGTACGTGTTCATCGACTCGCCGGGCAACCCGCCGCGCCTGAGGAGCGTGCTGCACAAGGCGCTCAGCCGGCGGGTCGGCGAGGCGGCGCGGGCCGACGTGGTGCTGTTCGTGGTCGAGGCGCTGCGCTTCGGCCCCGAGGACCGCGCCGCGCTCGCGCGCATCGCGCCCGGCCAGAAGACGATCGCGGTGGTGAACAAGATCGACCTGGTGAAGCAGCGCCTGCAGCTCGTGCCGTTCCTCGACCGGCTGGCGAAGACGCACGACTTCACCGCGCTCGTGCCGGTGAGCGCGCGCACGGGCCGCAACATCCCCGAGCTGCTGCGCGTGCTGCGCGAGGCGCTGCCCGAGGGCCCGCCGGCGTACCCGGCGGAGCAGCTCACCGACAAGGACGAGCGCTTCTTCGCCGCCGAGCTGCTGCGCGAGAAGCTCTTCGAGGAGCTGGGCGAGGAGCTGCCCTACCGCTGCGAGGTGGTGATCGACAGCTTCCGGCAGGAAGGCGCGCTGCGCCGCATCGAGGCGAGCATCCTGGTCGAGCGCGACAGCCAGAAGGCGATCGTGCTCGGCAAGGGCGGCGAGCGGCTCAAGCGCATGGCCACGGCGGCGCGCAAGGACATGGAGCGGCTGTTCGACGGCAAGGTCTACCTCGGCGCCTGGGTGAAGGTGCGGCGCGCCTGGACCGACGACGCCCGGGTCCTGCGACAATTGGGCTATGAGTAGGCGCCGCGCCGACCACGAGCCGGGCTACGTGCTGCACACGTATCCGTACAAGGAGACCAGCCTGATCGTCGAGGCTTTCACGCGCCGGCACGGGCGCGTGGCGCTGCTCGCGCGCGGCGCGCGGCGGCCGCGCTCGGCGCTGCGCGGCATGCTGCTCTCCTTCCAGCCGCTGCAGCTCGCCTGGAGCGGCTCGGGCGAGCTCGCGACGCTGATCCGCGCCGACTGGGGCGGGGCGCGCCATGCGCTCTCCGGGAGCGCCCTGATGTGCGGCTTCTACGTGAACGAGCTGATGCTCCGCCTGCTGCCGCGCGAAGATGCGCACGAGGCGCTGTTCGACCACTACGCCGCGGCGCTCGCCGGCCTGTCGGCCGGCGACGCGCACCCGGCGGTGCTGCGCGGCTTCGAGAAGCGCCTGCTCGCCGAGCTCGGCTACGCGCCGCTCCTCGACCGCGAGGCGCTGACCGGCGCGCCGATCGACCCCGGCGGGCGCTACCGCTACGAGCCCGACCGCGGCCCGGTGCGCGCGCTCAACGGCGCGGAGGCCACGGTGAGCGGCCGCACGCTGCTCGACCTCGCCGCCGACGACTACACGCGGCCGCAGACGCGCGACGAGGCGCGCCTGCTGATGCGCACGCTGATCGGCCAGCGGCTGCACGGCCAGGTGCTGCACACGCGCGCCATCCTGATGGAGCTGAACGACCTTTGATAGAGCTCGGCGTCAACATCGACCACGTCGCCACGGTGCGCCAGGCGCGCCGCACCTACGAGCCCGACCCGGTGTGGGCGGCGGTCGAGGCGCACCTGGGCGGCGCCGACGGCATCACCTGCCACCTGCGCGAGGACCGGCGGCACATCCAGGACGAGGACGTGCGGCGGTTGCGCGAGCTGACGCACATCCGGCTGAACCTCGAGATGGCGGCCACCGAGGAGATGGTCGACATCGCCTGCCGCATCAAGCCCGAGATGGCGATGCTCGTCCCCGAGGGCCGGCTGGAGATCACCACCGAGGGCGGCCTCGACATCGTCTCGCAGGAGAAATCGCTGGCGGCCGTCGTGCGGCGGCTGAAGGACGCCGGGATCGTCGTCTCGGTGTTCATCGACGCCGACCCGCGGCAGGTGGAGGCGGCGGCGCGCGTCGGCGCCGCGGTGTGCGAGATCCACACCGGCCCGTACGCGCACGCGTTCCATTCCCGGGGCCGCGACGCCGAGGCGCCGGCGGTCGTGGCCGAGCTGGAGCGCATCCGCGCGGCGGGGGAGAAGATCCGCTCGCTCGGCATGCGCTTCAACGCAGGCCATGCGCTCAACTACTTCAACGTCGAGCCGGTGGCCGCGCTGCCCGGCGTGCGCGAGCTGCACATCGGCCACGCGATCGTCAGCCGCGCGGTGTTCGTCGGCATGCGCGAGGCGGTGCGGGAGATGAAGCAGCTCATGCTGCGCGCCGCGCGATGATCTACGGCGTGGGCACCGACGTGGTGGAGATCGAGCGCATCCGCGCCGTGCTCGCCCGCTACGGCGAGCGCTTCGCGCGCCGGATCCTCTGCGAGCCCGAGCTGCGCCGGTTCGAGAACCACCGCCTGAAGGCCCACTACCTCGCCAAGCGCTTCGCGGCGAAGGAGGCCTTCACCAAGGCGCTCGGCACCGGGATCCGCGCGCCGGCCAACTGGCACGGCGTGTGGGTGCGCAACCTGCCGTCGGGCAAGCCGGTGCTGGAGTTCTCCGCCGCGCTGCGCGAGCTGATGGACGAAAGAGGCGTCACCGCGGCCCACGTGTCGCTCTCGGACGAGAAGGGCGTCGCCTTCGCCACCGTGGTGCTGGAATGCGAAAAGTAAGGCTGCCGCCCGGGCCGGTGGTGGTCGACCTCGTCGGCACGCAGCTCACCGACGAGGACCGGGCGCGGCTGCGCCATCCGGCGGCGGGCGCGGTGATCCTTTTCTCGCGCAACTACGAGAGCCTGGAGCAGCTCGCCGCGCTCACCGACGAGATACGGCGGCTGCGCGAGCCCGAGCTGCCGGTGTGCGTCGACCACGAGGGCGGGCGCGTGCAGCGCTTCCGCGAGGGGTTCACCGCGATCCCGCCGATGCGCGAGCTCGGCAGGCTCTGGGACCGCGACCGCGAGGCGGCGCGGCGCACCGCGCGCGCGACGGCCTACATCGCCGGCGCCGAGCTCGGCGCGCTCGGCATCGACTTCAGCTTCGCGCCGGTGCTCGACCTCGACTACGGCCCGAGCAGCGTGATCGGCGACCGGGCCCTGCATTTCGCGCCGAATGCCGTCGCTGCGCTTGCCGCCGAGTTGATCAACGGATTCAAGGACGCCGGAATGGCGGCGGTGGGCAAGCATTTCCCCGGCCACGGCTTCGCCGAGGCCGATTCGCATGTCGCCGCGCCGGTGGACAACCGGCCGCTGCAGGAAATCCTGAAGAAGGACGTCGCGCCGTATCGCGGCGCCATCGAGGCGGGCCTTGCGGCGGTGATGCCCGCCCATGTGGTCTACCCGCAGGTCGACCGTGAGCCCGCCGGCTATTCGCGCGTCTGGCTGCAGGAAATCCTGCGCGGCCAGCTCGGCTTCGCGGGCCTCGTCTTCAGCGACGACCTGTCGATGGAGGGCGCGAGCGCGGTGGGCGGCCCGCCCGAGCGCGCGCGCGCGGCGCTCGGCGCGGGCTGCGACATGGTGCTCCTGTGCAACGACCCGGTTGGGCAGGATCGCCTGCTGGAGTCGCTAAAGGACGTGCCGCTCGAGAAGCCCGAGCGGCTGGACCGGATGAGGAAGCAGGGCGGACGGGACTTG
>DASVDO010000089.1:0-18985 GCA_036381055.1 Burkholderiales bacterium
GGCGCAAGCTCGTCATCGGCGGCGTGCAGATCCCGTACGCGAAGGGGCTGGAGGGGCATTCCGATGCCGACGTCCTGCTGCACGCGATCTGCGATGCGCTCCTCGGCGCCGCAGCGCTCGGCGACATCGGCCGGCATTTCCCGGATACGGACCCGCAATACAGCGAGATCGACAGCCGCATGCTGCTTCGGGACGTCGCGCGCAAGCTGGCGGGCGCGAAGTACCGCGTCGTCAACGTCGACGCGACGATCGTCGCGCAGGCGCCGCGCATGGCGCCGCATATCGCGAGGATGACGGGCAACATCGCCGAGGACCTCGGCGTGGCGCCGGCCTGCATCAACATCAAGGCCACGACGACCGAGGAGCTCGGCTTCATCGGGCGGGAAGAGGGCATCGCCGCGCAGGCGATCGCGCTCATCGAGGCTGCCTGATGGGCTCGCGCGGCTGATGTACTCCCCTCCCTACAACCGGGTCGAAGACCGCGCCGAGCTGATCGAGTTCATGCGCGCCAACAACTTCCCGATCCTCGTCACCGGCGCGGGCGGCAGCCTGATGGCCTCTCATCTGCCGGCACTGGTTTCGGAACGGGATGGCAGCATCGTCATCGACATGCACATGGCGAAGGGCAACGGCCAGTGGAAGGAGTTCTTCGACGACGAGGTGCTGGTCGTCTTCCACGGCCCGCACGCCTACGTATCGCCGCGCTGGTACGCGGAGCGGCAGCGCGTGCCGACCTGGAACTACGCCGCGGTGCACGCGTACGGCGTGCCGCGCATCGTCGCCGAGCCGCAGGCGAAGCACGCCTCGCAGCGGCGCCTGGTCGCCGCCATGGATCCCGAGTGGCTGCCGAAGTTCGACGCGCTCGACCCGGGCTACGTCGAGCGCATGCTCGGCGCGATCGTGGTGTTCGAGATCCCGGTCGCGCGCCTCGAGACGCGCTGGAAGCTGTCGCAGAACCGCGGCCGGCGCGAGATGGAGCTGATCATCGAGGCGCTGGAGAAGGGCGGCGAGCAAGCCCTCGCCGCGCTCACGCGGCGCCACCTCGTGGCGAAGTAGGCCCGCTCAGCGAGCGCCGACGAGGTGCCGGCTGAAGAACTCCACGACCATGTCCCGGCCCTGGAGGGCGATCGCCGGGTCGTAGCGCACCGTGACCTGGCAGCCGCCGCCCCTGCAGATCGGGTCGTAGTAGCGCCGGTCCGGGCCCTGGTCCCAGAGGTGCGTCGCGTCCGGGAACACGTGCAGCGTCACGTTCCTGCGCGCCTCGGCGGAGAGCGCGGCGAGGAACTTCTCGCAGCTGTCCGGCGCGTCGTCGTCGTCGCGCGCGCCGGCGAGCACGAGCTGCGGCGCGCCGGTGAGCCTGTCGTAGGCGCCCGCCATCGCCCTGTTGCGCCGCGCGGCGCTGCCGTTGGCGATGGCTTCGTGGACCCAGCACACCGGGTAGAGCGCGGCATGCGCGGCGAAGCGCGGCCCGTCGCCGAGGTGCTCCCGGGTGAACAGCTCGGAAGCGGTGTAGAGGCTCAGCAGCCCGCCGAGCGACATGCCCATCACGCCGATCCTTGCGGCATCGATCTCGGGCTGCGCGGCGAGGAACTTGTACGCGCCGTAGACGTGCGGTATCCAGACGCTCGGCATGCGCTGCGACGGTGCGCGCGACAGGATCAGGCCGAGCGTGGCGATGCCCGCCGCGCGCAGCGGCGCCGCGTAGAACTCGTAGTGCGCAGGGTCGTAGCCGCCGGCATTGTGGATCAGCACCACGGCAGGTACCTTGCCGGACGCGTTGCCCGGCAGGGTGAGGATCGCTTCGACAGAATCTTCCGCGCCGAACCTCGCCGTAGGCGCGGTAGGAAACTCCACTTCCTTCTGCGCCTGAGCCGCCGGAACGGCGAGCGCGCAGGCCAACAGCACGGCAATTCGACGCATGAGCCTCCCCTCCTCGATGCGAGCGCCGTATCTTATGAAGGGCCCTGGCGCAGAGGCTTAAGCGATCCTTAAGATCGTTCCTGCATGCGTCTGTTCTTCGCCCTGTGGCCGCCGCCGGAGACGGCGCGGGCGCTCTCCCTCTGGGCGGCCGAAGCGCGTAACGAATCCGGCGGCAAGCTGGCGCTCGTGGAAAACATCCACCTGACGCTCGCGTTTCTCGGCGACGCCGATCCCGGCAAGGCGATCGCCGCGGCGCGGCAGGTACAGGCGCGCGCCCATGGGCTGCCGATCGACGCGGCGCGCTACGTGCAGCGAAGCGGCATGGTCTGGGTCGGTCCGCAGACGCCTCCGGCCGAGCTCGCTTCGCTCGCCGAGCAGCTTCGCGCAGCGCTCGGCCGGCAGAGGATCGCCCTGGAAGAGCGGCCGTTCGCCGCCCATGTCACGCTCATCCGCAAGGCGCGCCGTCCGCGCGCCATCCCGCCCCTGCCGCGCGTCGCCTGGCCGGTAGACGAGTTCGTCCTCGTTTCCTCGCGGACCTCGCCGGAGGGCTCGACCTATACGCCGGTCGAGCGCTTCGCGCTGCGCTGACATGGCGCAGGCGAAGCAGGTGCTGGAGATCGCCGGACGCGAGGTGGCGGTCTCGCATCCCGACAAGGTGCTCTTTCCGCGCCCGGGCCACACCAAGCTCGACCTCGTGCGCTACTACCTGGCGGTGACCGAAGGGGCGCTGCGCGGCGCGGGCGGCCGCCCGAACATGATGGTGCGCTATCCCGACGGCGTGGCGGGCGAGTTCTTCTACCAGAAGCGCGCGCCGCAATCGCGGCCCGGCTGGATCGAGGTCGTGGAGCTGAAGTTCCCTTCCGGCCGCAGCGCCCAGGAGCTGGTGCCGCGCGACGCCGCGGCGCTCGCCTGGATGGCGAACCTCGGCTGCCTGGAGCTGCATCCGCATCCGGTGCGCGCCGAGGACCTCGGGCATCCGGACGAGCTGCGCATCGACCTCGACCCGGTACCCGGCGTGAAGTGGCCGCAGGTGCGAGCCGTTTCTCTTCTGGTCAAGGATTTCCTGGAAGAGTGCGGGCTGGTGGGATGGCCGAAGACTTCCGGCAAGCGCGGCATGCACATTTACGTGCGCATCGCGCAGCGCTGGAGCTTCGACGAAGTGCGCCGCGCCGCGCTTGCGCTCGCGCGCGAGGTCGAGCGCCGCGCGCCGAAGCTCGCGACCAGCAAGTGGTGGAAGGAAGAGCGCCACGGCGTGTTCATCGACTACAACCAGAACGCCAGGGACCGCACCATCGCCGCCGCGTACTCGGTGCGGCCGACGGAGGAGGCGACCGTCTCGGCACCGCTCGATTGGGAGGAAGCCGGAAGCTGCGAGCCCGGCGATTTCACCCTCGAGTCGATGCCGAAGCGCTTCGCGCGCGTCGGCGACCGCCATGCCGGCATCGACGACACGGCGGGCTCGCTCGAGGCGCTCCTCGACCTGTTCGAGAAGCAGGGGCAGGGCGACGCGCCGTGGCCGCCGCATTACCGCAAGCAGAAGGGCGAGCCGGCGCGGGTTCAGCCTTCGCGGCGCCGCAGGCCGAAGACGCGCTCCAGCTCGTAGGGGGTCGTCGTCTCGAGCTGGTCGTAGCGGCACTCGCGCGGCGGCTTGTCCGGGCGCCAGCGCAGGAAGGTGGCCGCGTGACGGAAGCGATCGCCCTGGAGGTGGTCGTACTTCACCTCGCAGACGCGCTCGATGCGCAGCGGCTCCCAGGAGAGGTCCTTGCCGGCGCTCCAGCGGCTCTGCGCACCCGGCATGCGGCTCGACGCGGCGGCGGCGCCCGCCCATTCGCGCCACGGATGATCCTTCGTCGCGTCCTTGCGCAGCGGCTCGAGCTCCTTCGCCAGCCGCTTGCGCATCGCCAGGGTGAAGGAGGAGGTGACGCCCACGTGCTGCAGCACCCCCGCGTCGTCGTAAAGCCCGAGGAGCAGCGAGCCCACGGCATCCTTGCCGCTCTTGTGCCAGCGGAACCCCGCCACGACGCAATCCGCCGTGCGCGCGTGCTTCACCTTGATCATCGCGCGCTTGCCGGGCAGGTACGGTAGCTGCGCGGGCTTCGCCACCACGCCGTCCAGGCCCGCGCCCTCGAACCTCTCCAGCCACTCGAGCGCGAGCCTGCGATCGCGCGTCATCGGCGTCAGGTAGAGCGGCGGCTTCGCGTCCGCGAGCAGCTTCTCCAGCCGCTCCCGCCTTCGCGCCTGCGGCTCGTCCACCAGGCTCCTGCCCTCGAGCGCCAGCAGGTCGAAAGCGACGAACGACGCCGGCGTCTCTTTCGCGAGCTTCGTCACCCGCGACGCCGCCGGATGCACCCTGAGCTGCAGGGCGTCGAAATCCAGCCCGGCGCCGGTGGCGATGACGATCTCGCCGTCGAGCACGCATTCCGGGGGCAGGCGCTCGAGGAGCATGTCGTGCAGCTCCGGGAAATACCGGTCGAGCGGCCGCAGGTCGCGGCTTTGCAGGCAGACGTCGTCTCGGCCGCGGAACACGATCGCCCGGAACCCGTCCCATTTCGGCTCGTAGAGGTATTCCCCTTCGGGCGGCAGCTCGTCGGCGAGCTTCGCCAGCATGGGCGCTAGGGGCGGCACGACTGCTCCATTTATCATTTGTACCTGGACTGTTTGTCACGGGGGAGGAGAGTCATGTCGCGCATTCGTCCGCTGAAGTTCGTCCACGTCGTCTACCGCACCCGGCGCTTCGACGAAATGATCCGCTGGTACCAGGTCGTGTTCGACGCCAAGGTGCAGTACCGCAACCCGGCGCTCGCGTTCCTCACTTACGACGACGAGCACCATCGCTTCGCGTTCGCCAACCTCGACGTCCTGAAGCCCGGGGGCGGCGAGGGCGAGCGCCGCGGCCTGATCGGCGTCGACCACGTCGCGTACACTTACGGCTCGCTGCGCGAGCTGCTGGAGAACTATGCGCAGCTCAAGGCACAGGGCATCGAGCCCTACTGGTGCGTGCACCACGGCATGACGGTGTCGATGTACTACGCCGATCCGGACGGCAACCAGATGGAGTTCCAGGTCGACTGCTTCGCGTCGAACGACGAGGCCAACGCCTTCATGGCGGGCCCGCATTTCGCGGCCAATCCGATCGGCGTGGAGTACGACCCGGACGAGTGGCTGGCCGGCCTGCGCTCGGGCGCGCCGGCGTCGCAGTTTCTGGTGCGCCGGCGCCACGAGCCGGTGTCGCCGGTGCGCGGCTCGTTCGGCGGGTAAGCCGGCTGCCCGGGCTGCTCGTCTGATTCCCCTAAGCGACGACAACCCGACGCTGCGCACGCCGATCGTGACGATCGGCCTGCTCGTGCTGATCGGCGCGGCATGGGTGCTGGCGCAGGGCGCCGGGTTCGATGCGCTGCGCCTCGCGGCGAGCGTCTGCAACTACGGGCTGGTGCCGGGCGAGCTCACGGGCGGCGCGCCGGTCGGGCTGGCGGTGCCGCTCGGCCAGGGCATGGCGTGCGTGGTGGACCGCGAGGCGATCAACCCGCTCACGCCGCTCACCTCGATGTTCCTGCACGGAAGCTGGGCGCACATCCTCGGCAACGCGCTCTTTCTCTGGGTGTTCGGCAACAACGTCGAGGACAGCATGGGGCGCGTGCGCTTCCTCGTCTTCTACCTGCTGTGCGGGCTGATCGCCGCCGCGGCGCAGGTGCTGCTCGACCCGGGCTCGCCGGTGCCGATGGTCGGTGCCTCGGGGGCGATCTCGGGCGTGATGGGCGCCTACGTGGTGCTCTATCCGACGGTGCGGGTGAACATGCTGTTCATCATCTTCGTGGTGATCCGCATCATCCCGCTGCCGGCGTGGCTGGTGCTGCTCTACTGGTTCGCCTTGCAGGTGCTCTCCGCGCTGCCGCAGCTCGCCGGCGCGCAGGGCGCGGTGTCCTCGGGCGTGGCGGTGATGGCGCACATCGGCGGCTTCGTGGCCGGCGCGGCGCTGGTCAAGCTCTTCGAGAACCGCGCGCTGGTCGGCGTGCGCACGCGCGAGCGCCACCGCCTGCATCCCGACCACCCGTGATAGAAAGCCGGCCATGGAAGTCCTGTGGCTCGCGCCTTTGTTCGTCGCCGGTTGGCTGCTCTTCACCGGCGCGATGGCGCATCTCGGCGGCTGGGCGGCGCTGGCGAAGGACTTCGCCGCCGACGCGCCGCCCGAAGGCCAGCGCTTCCGCTTCGCCTCGGGTTCGCTCGGGCGCAGCTATTTCCCGGTGTATTACCGCGGCTGCCTGTTCCTCACCCTGGCGGCGGAAGGGCTGCACCTCTCGGTGCTGCCGATCCTGCGCTTCCGCATGCCGCCCCTGTTCATCCCCTGGCGGGCGGTCGAATCGATCATCGAAGAGCGCGAGCTCTTCATGCGCCGCACGATCATCACGCTGCGCGGCCACTGGCCGCGCCTCACGCTGCGCGGGCAGGTGGGAGAGCGGGTGATGCTCGCCTATGCGGCGCAGCAGGCGCGCCGCGCCTAGGACGCGGCGAGGCTCAGGCGCGCGATCAGCCCGCCGCCGGGGCGCGGCAGCAGCTCGAGGCGGCCGCCGTGCGCCCGCGCGACGCGCTCGACGATCGCCAGCCCGAGGCCGGAGCCCGCCGGCCCGGTGCGCGCGTCGTGCAGCCGCGTGAACGGGCGCTTCAGCCGCTCGACCTCGTCCGGCGGGATGCCGGGGCCGCGGTCGAGCACCTCGATGCGCACCTCGCCGTCGCCGCCGAGCGCCTGCACCTCGACCGGCTCGCCGGCGTGGCGCAGCGCGTTGTCGACGAGGTTCGCCACCGCGCGGCGCACCGCGAGGCGCGCGATGCGCAGGCGCGGCAGGGCGCCCGGCCGGTACGCCACCTTCCTGCCCAGGCGCTCGTAGTGCAGCACCAGGTCGGCGAGCTCGGCGTCGAGGTCGGCCTCGACCCTGGGCTCGTCGGCGCCGCGCGCGAAGTCGAGGAACTGGCCGATGATCGCGTCCATCTCGCCGATGTCGGCGATCATCGCCTCGCTGTCCTTCGCGTCGATCATCTCCAGCGCGAGGCGCAGTCGCGAGAGCGGCGTGCGCAGGTCGTGCGAGATGCCGGCGAGCACCATGGCGCGCTCGCGCTCGATGCTCTCCAGGTCGCTCGCCATGCGGTTGAAGGCCGCGGCGACGGTGCGCAGCTCGCGCGGCCCCACCTCCGGAAGCGGCTCGTGGTGCTCGCCGCGCCCCAGCCGGCGCGCCGCGCGCCGCATCGCGGCGAGCGGCCGGGCGATGTTCGAGGCGATGAGCCACGCGCCGGCGAGCGCCAGCGCGAGCAGCAGCCCGAGCCAGCCCAGCCACTGCAGCCCGAAGGCGGGCGCGAAGCGCTCGCGCGGCAGCATCACCCAGTACTCGTCGCCGGCGATGAAGAAGCTGACCCAGAAGCCCCGCTCGCCCTCGCGCGCCGTGCCGAAGCGCGTGCGGCTGCCGAGCGCCTCGCGCACCCGCGCGGCGACGCGCTCGAGCAGCGGGTCCTCGGGCAGCGGCTCGATCGACTCGCCCGGCGCGGCCGGGATCACGCGCAGCCCCTCGGTCTCGTTCAGCTCGATCAGCAGGTCGCGCCGCAGCACCGGGTCGGCGTTCACCAGCGCCGCGCGCGTCAGGTTGACGGTGCTCACGGTCTGCTGCGCGAGCTCGCGCGAGCGCGGCTCGCGCTCGTAGAGGCGGTAGATCTGGAACGAGGCGAGCACCGCCGTGACGATCAGCAGCGCGATCAGCAGGAACGCCCTGGCGAAGAGCGTCACTTGGCGTCGGCGTCGGGCACGAACACGTAGCCGAAGCCCCACACCGTCTGGATGTGCTTCGGATGCGCCGGGTCGTCCTCCACGATCTTCCTCAGCCGCGAGATCTGCACGTCGATCGAGCGGTCGAACACCTCGTACTCCCGGCCGCGCGCCAGCTCCATCAGCTTGTCGCGCGAGAGCGGCTGGCGCGGATGCTGCACCAGCACCTTCAGCACCGAGAACTCGCCGGTGGTGAGCGGCACGCTCCGGCCGTCGCGCGCCAGGGCGCGCGTCGCGAGGTTCAGCTCGAAGCGGCCGAAGCGGTGGATCTCGTTCGCCGCGGCCGGCGCGCCGGGCGGGGCGCCCGGGCCGCGCCGGCGCAGCACGGCGTTGATGCGCGCGAGCAGCTCGCGCGGGTTGAACGGCTTGGGCAGGTAGTCGTCGGCGCCCATCTCCAGGCCGACGATGCGGTCGACGTCGTCGCCCTTGGCCGTCAGCATGATGAGCGCCGGCGACGCGGGCTGCGCGCGCAGCCGCCGGCAGATCGCCAGCCCGTCCTCGCCCGGCAGCATCAGGTCGAGCACCACCAGGTCGTAGCGCTCGCGCGCGAGCTGGCGGTCCATGCCGCGCGCGTCGGCGACCGCGCGCACCTCGTAGCCTTCGCCGCCGAGGTACTTCACCAGCAGCTCGCGCAGGCGCTGGTCGTCGTCGACGACGAGGATGCGGGTCTTCAGCTCCGCCACCAAAAGATTGTTACAAAAAACGGACCGTGCGACATCCCTTGGCGCCGCGCTGCCGGTACCATGCGCAGGCTTATGAGATGGGTCGTCCTCGCGCTCGCGCTCGCCGCCGGGAGCGCCGTCGCGCAGCGCGACGGCGCACGCGAGCGCGCCGGCGCGGCGATGAGCCAGGACCAGCGCCAGCGCATGCGCGAGGACATGCGCGAGGTCTACCGCGAGAGAAGCGGCGAGCGCTTCGAGCGCTCGCGGCCCGAGCGGCCGCGCCGGCTCTCGCCGCAGGAGCGCGAGCAGCTCCGGCGCGACGTGCAGGACGCCAACCGCGCGCTGCGGCGCTAGCGCGCCTCTTCCCGGGAGGCCGCCGCCGGGTCGTTGGCCGCCGGCGCGGCGCTGTAGAAGGCGTAGGTGTTCTTGCCCTTCTGCTTCGCCGCGTACATCGCCGTGTCGGCGTGCTTCATCAGCGTCGCGCCGTCGGCCGCGTCGTCGGGGAAGACGCTGACGCCGATGCTCGCCGTCACCGTCACCGGCTGGCCGGCGAGCGAGCAGGGGCGCATCAGCTCGGCGAGCAGCTTGGTCGTCACCTTCTCCACCGGCGCGAGGTCCTGGATGTCCTCGAGCACCACCAGGAACTCGTCGCCGCCGAGGCGCGCCACCAGGTCGCCGGCGCGCAGGTTGGCGCGCAGCCGCGCCGCCACCTCGATCAGCAGCGCGTCGCCCGCGTCGTGGCCCAGCGCGTCGTTCACCTGCTTGAAGCCGTCGAGGTCGATGAACACCACGGCGAGCCGGTTGCCGCGCCGGCGCGTGCGCTGCACGGCCTGCTCGAGCGACAGCCCGAGGCCGGTGCGGTTGGCGAGCCCGGTCAGCGCGTCGCTGTAGGCGAGCGAGGAGATGCGCTCGCGCGCCAGCGCGATCTCGGTGATGTCGCGGCCGACGCCGCGGTAGCCGAGGAAGCGCCCGTCCGCGGCGAAGCGCGGCTCGCCGGACAGCGAGAAGTAGCGCACCTGCCCGTCGGGCATGCGGCGCGAGAACTCGAAGTCGCGGAACGGCTCGCGCCGCTCGAGCACCGCGCGGTGCGCCGCCCAGCCGGCCTCGTCGGGGCTGAGCGAGGGCAGCTCCCAGTTCGCCTTGCCGAGCACCGCGCGGCTCATGTGCGCCTGGGGATAGCTCGGCCCGTGCACCAGCTCGGTCAGGCGGTTCGCCTCGTCGGCCTCCCAGAAGAAGTCCGAGGACATCTGGGTCAGGCTGCGGAAGCGCACCTCGCTCTCGCGCAGCGCCTCCTCGGCCTGCTTGCGCTGCAGGAACTGGCCGACCTGGCTGCCGATCACGCGCGAGGCGGCGATCAGCCGCTGGTCGGGCTCGCGCACGCGCGGGCTGGCGAAGCTCAGCACGCCGATGATGCGGCCCTCGGCGAGCACCGGAAAGGCGATGCCGCCGCGCAGGCCGGTGCCGCGCCACAGCTCGGGGAAGGCGACGCGGCCGTCCTCGGCGGCGTTGGACGACCAGACCGGCTCGCCGGTCGCGAGCACGCCGCCGTTCAGCCCCTGGCCGCGCTGCACCACGAGCTCGCGCGAGCGCTCGACGAACTCGTGCGCGCCGGGGCCGCCAACCGCCAGGCCTTCCTGGAACACGGCGCGCGCGCCCTGCGAGCGGAAGTAGCGCGCGCACTCCCAGCCCTCGGCCTCGCACATCGCGCGCATCACCTCGCGCAGGCCGTTGCCGCTGTCGTCCGCCGCGGCGAGGATCTGCGCCACGCGGTGCTCGAGCTTGAGCAGCTGCTCCTCGCGCTTCTGCCCCGTGACGTCGCGGCCGACGCCGCGGTAGCCGCGGAAGACGCCTTCCGCGTCGAGCACCGGCTCGCCGCTGACCCGCATGTAGCGCATCTGGCCGTCGGACATCGGCCGCCACATCAGCACGTCGAAGAACGGCTGGCGCGCCTCGAGCAGCCGGCGGTGCGCTTCCCAGCCGCCCTCGATCTCCAGGCCTTCGCTCTCCCAGCGCCGCCTGCCGATCAGCCGCTCGAGCAGCCGCGGGTCGCCGCCGGCGACATGGCGGCCTTCCAGCCGGGTGAAGCGGTACTCGGCGTCCAGCTCCCAGTACCAGTCGGAGGACAGGTCGGTCAGGCTGCGGAAGCGCGCCTCGCTCTCGCGCAGCGCTTCCTCGGCGAGCTTGCGCTGCAGGAACTGGCCGACCTGGCTGCCGATGACGCGCGAGGCGTCGAGCAGGCGGCGGTCGGGCCTGCGCACCCGCGTGCTGGAGAAGGTGAACACGCCGATCGCCTTGCCCTGCGCCATGACCGGGAAGGCGAACACGCCGCGCGTCTCCCGCGGGCCGGCGAGCGCGGCGCGGTGCACGCGCGGGTCCTTGCTCACGTCGGGCGACCACGCCGGCTCGGCGCTCGCGAGCACGGCGCCGGCGATGCCTTCGTGCCGGCGGTAGACGAGGCCTTGCGAGGTTTGCAGCGCCGACGGCCCCTGCGCGCTCCAGCCGTCCTGGTAGACAAGGCGCTCGCCTTCGGCGCGCAGGTAGCGCGCGCAGCTCCAGCCCTCGGATTCGCAGACGGCGCGCATCACGAGCTGCAGGCCCGCGCGCGCGCTGTCCGCGCCGGCCAGCGAAGCGGCGATCTGGTGCTCCAGCCTGAGCAGCCGCTCCTCGCGCTTCTGCGTCGCGATGTCGCCGCCGAGGTGTGTGCGTGCAGCGCGCGAGCCGCGGGCGCGCCGGCGGCTCCTGCCAACCGAACCCTTGGCCATCGGTACCCTTCCCCCGACGGCAATGTAGCCCACGCTTATCTGCCCGTCCAGCGCTCTCTGTAAAAAAGGTAGAGGCCGCTCGCGATCACGATCGCCGCGCCGAGCCATACCGCCGGCGACGGCACGTCGCCGAACACCAGGTAGCCGAAGAGGGCCATGTAGAGCACCTGCTGGTACAGGAAGGGCGCGATCACGCTCGAGGGCGCGTAGCGGTGCGCCACCACGAGCAGGTGATGGCCGCTCGCGCCGAGCACGCCGAGCAGGCAGGCGACGGTCCACTCGAGCGCGCCGCTCGGCCACTGCCATGCCGCCAGCGCGAACGGCGTGAGCAGCACCGCCGCGCCGGCCGCCGGCAGGTACTGGATCGTCTCGGCGGACTCGTACGCGGCGAGCCGCCGCGTCGTCAGCATGAACGCCGCGTAGAGCACCGCGTTGGCGAGCGCGCCGAGCATCGCCGGGTGGAACGCCGCCGACCCGGGGCGCACGATCACCAGCACGCCCGCGAAGCCGGCGAGGATCGCCGCCCAGCGGCCGCGGTCGAGCTTCTCGCCGAGCAGCCAGGCGCCGGCGAGCGCGATCAGGATCGGCACGGTGAAGAAGATCGACGAGGTGACGGTGAGCTGCAGGTACTGCAGCGCCCAGTAGTTGATGCCGGTCATGCCGACGAACATCAGCGCGCGCAGCAGGTGCCAGCGCCAGTGGCGGCTGCGCACCAGCGCGGCGCCGCGCAGCGGGAACAGCACCGCGCCGGCGATCAGCGCGTGCATCACGAAGCGCAGCCACACGACCACGATCACCGGCAGCGTGCCGACCAGCCACTTGGCGCTGCCGTCGAGCAGCGTGAACAGCAGGTAGGTGAGCGAGACCAGGCCGATGCCGATCAGCCGGTTGCGCGCGCTGTCCGCGTACAGCAACTCAGGGGCTTTTCTTCGCGGCGTCGTCCAGGCCGGCGAGGTAGGCGTCGAGCGGAAAGGCGCTGCCGTCGGGGCTCAGCAGCTGCGCGCCGGCCGCGCGCAGCTGCGCGAGCAGCTTCAGCACCAGGTGGCAGGCGAGCCACACCGCGTGGAACGAGTCGACGCCGCGCACCTCGAGCGGCTGCTGCTCGAGCGGCGCGACGCTCACGCGGCACGACGCGCTGCCGTCGCCGAGGGTGCGCGGCGCGGCGATCTCGACGTGGATGGCGATCTCCCTGGCGTCGGCCATGCGCGCCGTCACGTTCAGGCTCACCACGCGATGCCCGATCCGTCGTAGGAAAGGAAGCGGCCCGAGTCGGCGGGCTTCAGGCGCTCGATCACCCGGCGCAGCCCCGCGACCGAGGTCTGCGGCGAGAGCGGCGCGCCCGGGCCGCCCATGTCGGTCTTCACCCAGCCGGGGCTCAGCGCGACGACGATGACGCCGCGCGCGGCGAGCGTCGCGGCGAGCCCCTTGGCGAGCATGTTGAGCGCCGCCTTGCTGGTCGCGTACGGCAGCGTCATGCCGCTCGACTCGGCGATCGAGCCGAGGCGGCTCGACATCAGCGCGATCACCTTGCGCCGGCTCGCCGCGACGTTGTCGACCAGCGCCTGCACCCCCGCGGCGGGACCGAGCAGGTTGACGCGCAGCACCTCTTCCCAGGCGTCGAAGTCGAAGCTGCCGAGCGTCATGCCGCGCGGCCCGGTGATGCCGGCGTTGCAGAACAGCAGGTCGATCGGCTGGCCCTCGAGCTGCCGGGCGAGGCCGGCGACCTGCGCGCGGCTCGTCATGTCGGCGAGGAGCGCCTGCGCGCCGAGCTTCTCCAGGCGGCCGCGCGCCGCCGCGTCGCGCACCGTGCCGATGACCCGCCAGCCGTCCTCGGCGTACTGGCGCGCGAGCTCCAGGCCCAGGCCGCGGCCGGCGCCGGTGACCAGCGCTACGCTGCGACTTTCGATTGCGACCGTACCGCCTCGGCGACCGCGGCGCCGACCTCGGCGGTGCCGCTCCTGCCCTTCATGTCCGGGGTGTGCGGGCCCTCGACGATCACCCGCTCGATGGCGCGCAGCACGTCGGTCGCGGCGGCGGCGTGCCCGAGGTGCTCGAGCATCAGCGCGCCGGACCAGATGGTGGCGAGCGGGTTGGCGATCTTCTTGCCGGCGATGTCGGGCGCCGAGCCGTGCACCGGCTCGAAGATCGACGGATAGGCGCGCTCGGGGTTGATGTTGCCCGAGGCGGCGATGCCGATGGTGCCGGCGGTCGCCGGCCCGAGGTCGGAGAGGATGTCGCCGAACAGGTTCGAGGCGACGATCACGTCGAAGCGGTCCGGGTTCAGCACCATCTGGATGGTGAGCCCGTCGACGTGGTACTGGTCGACGCGCACGTCCGGGTACTGCCTGGCCATCGCCGCGAAGCGCTCGTCCCAGTACGGCATGGTGATCGAGATGCCGTTCGACTTGGTGCACGAGGTGACGTGCTTGCGGCGGCGGCGCGCCAGCTCGAAGGCGTACTTCATGATGCGGTCGGTGCCCTTGCGGGTGAACACCGCCTGCTGCATCACCACCTCGTCGGGCGTGTTCTCCTTGAAGCGGCCGCCGATGTTGCCGTACTCGCCCTCGGTGTTCTCGCGGATCACCACGTAGTCGATGTCGCCCGGCTTGCGGCCGGCGAGCGGGCAGGGCATGCCCTCGAACAGGCGCACCGGGCGCAGGTTCACGTACAGGTCGAACCAGCGCCGGAAGTTGATCAGCAGTCCCCACACCGCGATGTGGTCGGGCACGATCGCCGGGTTGCCGACCGCGCCGAAGAAGATCGCGTCGAACTTGCGCAGGATCTCGGGCGCCTCGACCGGGCACATGCGGCCGTGCGCGCGGTACCAGTCGCAGCTCCACGGGAACTCGGTCCACTTGAAGGAGATGCCGTGGCGCGCGCCGACCGCCTCGAGCACGCGGATGCCCTCGGGGATCACCTCGCGGCCGATGCCGTCCCCCGGGATGACGGCGATGACGTGCTCTTTCATGGGCGGGCAGTATATAGAATTCGCTGTGCGATTCGCAGCGCTCGAGACCTCCGGCGAATGGTGCTCCGTCGCGCTGCACGTCGACGGCGAGGTCCGCGCGCTCGAGCGCCGCGCCGGCCAGCGCCACTCGCAGCTCGCGCTGCCGATGCTGCACGCCTTGCTCGAAGGCTTCCGGATCGGAACCGGCGACCTGCAGGCCGTCGCCTTCGGCGCCGGGCCCGGGTCGTTCACCGGCCTGCGCATCGCCTGCGCGCTCGCGCAGGGGCTCGCCGCCGCGCGCGGCCTGCCGGTGCTCGGCGTCTCCTCGTTCGAGGCGGCGGCGGAGGAAGCGGGCGCGCCGCGCGTCGTCGTGTGCCTCGATGCGCGGATGCGCGAAGTGTATTATGCGGCGCTCGAAAAGGACGCGCGGGGATGGCGTGAAGCGATCGCGGCGCGCTGCATCGCCCCAGGGGCGGCGCCGCGGCCGCCGGGCGGCGGCTGGATCGGCTGCGGCAGCGGCTTCGCGCTGGCGCAGCCCTGGGCGGAGATCCTCGGCCCGATGAAGCTCTTCCCCGAGGTGCACCCGGGCGCCGCGGCGATCGCCCGGCTCGCCGCGCCGCGCCTGGCGCGCGGCGAAGGCGTCGACGCCGCGGCGGCGGCGCCGCTCTACCTGCGCGACAAGGTGGCCTTTACCAAGGACGAGCTGAAGTGAGCGCGGTACCGAACAACCTGCCCGAGCTCGCCGTGATGAGCGAAGCCGACCTCGACGAGGTGGTGGCGATCGAGCAGGCGATCTACGCGCATCCGTGGAGCCGCGGCAACTTCGCCGACTCGCTGCGCGCCGGCTACGACTGCCGCACCTGGCGCATGCAGGGCGAGCTGATCGGCTACTTCGTGCTGGCGAGCGGCGCCGGCGAGGCGCACCTGCTCAACCTGTCGGTGGCGGCGGCGCACCAGCGGCGCGGCCACGGCGCGGCGCTCCTGCGCGAGGCGACGCGCCTCGCCCGGAGCCGCGGCGCGCAGGCGATCTTCCTCGAGGTGCGGCCGAGCAACCAGGCCGGCCAGCGCCTCTACACGCGCTTCGGCTTCCGCAAGGTCGGCCTGCGCCGCGACTACTATCCCGCCGGCGCCGGGCGCGAGGACGCGCTCGTGCTGTCGCTCGCGCTGTGAGCGGCCGGCGCGAGGCGCTGCTCGCCGAGATGGGGCTCGCGCCGCTCTGGCGGCTGCGCGGCCGAGAGCCGGCGCAGGCGAAGCCGGGCTGGATCGAGCTCAAGGCCGCCGTCCCCGCCTGCCGCGCCTGCGGCCTGCACAAGACGCGCACGCAGACCGTGTTCGGCGTCGGCGACGAGCACGCCGACTGGATGCTGATCGGCGAGGCGCCGGGCGCCGAGGAAGACCGCCTCGGCGAGCCGTTCGTCGGCCAGGCGGGCAAGCTGCTCGACGCCATGCTGGCGGCGATCGGCCTGCGGCGCGGCGAGAACGTGTACATCGCCAACGTGCTCAAGTGCCGGCCGCCGGGCAACCGCAATCCCGAGCCCGAGGAGGTGGCGCGCTGCGCGCCGTTCCTGCAGCGCCAGGTGGAGCTGGTGCAGCCCAGGCTGATCGTCGCCATGGGCCGCTTCGCGGCGCAGACGCTGCTCGGCACCGACGCGAGCATCGCCAGCCTGCGCGGCCGCGTGCACGCCTACGCCGGCGTGCCGCTCATCGTCACCTACCATCCGGCGTACCTGCTGCGCAGCCTGCACGACAAGGCCAAGGCCTGGGCCGACCTGGTGCTCGCGAAGAAGACGGTGGCCGGCCTCTAGCGCCGGCGCGGCTTCTGCGGGTCCTCGGCGGCGGCGAAGTCGAGCAGCCGCTCGACCTCCTCGCCGTGCACGCGGCGGCTGTGCCGGAACCAGAGCTGCACCGCGGTCATGGTGCCGGCGACGAACAGGCCGAACACCCAGATCACCGCGTAGATCGACGCGCCGGCGCCGAGCAGCAGCGAGTAGAGCGCGATCAGCAGCAGGATCGACAGGTTCTCGTTGAAGTTCTGCACCGCGATCGAGCGCCCGGCGCCCACCAGGTGGTGGCCGCGGTGCTGCAGCAGCGCGTTCATCGGCACGACGAAGAAGCCGGCCATCGCGCCGATCGCCACCATCACCGCGACCGCCACCGGGACGCGCGTCACCACGTCCATGACCAGCACGAACAGCCCCATGGCGATGCCGAGCGGGATGACGCGCACCGAGCGCTCGAGCGACACCCAGGCCGAGGCGAGCACCGCGCCGATGGCGATGCCGACCGCGGTGACGCCCTGCAGGATCGCCGCCTTGGACAGGTCGAAGCCGAGCGCGGCGCGCGCCCACTCGATGACGATGAACTGCAGCGTCGCGCCCGCGCCCCAGAACAGCGTCGTCACCGCGAGCGAGATCTGGCCGAGCTTGTCGCGCCACAGGTGCGCCACGCAGCGCGCGAAGTCGCGCAGCGTCTCGAGCGGGTCGGCGGGCAGGCGCTTGAGCGCCACGCCGGTGCGCGGCACGTACAGGTTGAACAGCGCCGCCACCGCGTACACCACGACGATCACGCCGATCGCCGCCTCGGCCGGCGTGTCGACCGGCGTCTCGAGGACCGGCAGGTCGAGGTGCAGCAGCACCCCGGAGATGCGCACGTGGATCAGCACGCCGCCGAGCATGGTGCCGAGGATGATCGACGCCACGGTGAGGCCCTCGATCCAGCCGTTGGCGAGCACGAGCTGCCGGTGCGGCAGGTATTCGGTGAGGATGCCGTACTTGGCCGGCGAGTACGCCGCCGCGCCGAAGCCGACCACCGCGTAGGCGACCAGCGGGTCGACGCCCCACAGCATCAGCGCGCAGCCGACGATCTTCACCGTGTTGGCGATGAACATCACGTGCCCCTTGGGCAGGCGGTCGGCGAACGCGCCGACCCACGGCGCGAGCAGCACGTACGAGGCGACGAAGAAGAACTTGAGGTACGGCGTGAGCCAGGACGGCGCGGCGTCCTGCATGAGCAGCGCGATCGCGGCGACCAGCAGCGCATTGTCGGCGAGCGACGAGAAGAACTGCGCCGCCATGATGATGTAGAAACCGCGGCTCACGCTTCCTTTCGAGGGGTAGCGCGCGGGTTTATAGCACAATAGGCACGATGCCCCGCCCGATACGCGCCACCGTTTCCGCCGGCGCGCTCGCGCGCAACCTGCGCGTCGCGCGCCGCCACGCCGGCGACGCGAAGATCTGGGCGGTGATCAAGGCGAACGCCTACGGCCACGGGCTCGAGCGCGCGGCGCGCGCGCTCGCCGAGGCCGACGGCTTCGCGGTGGTCGACTTCCAGGAAGCGGCGCGGCTGCGGCTCGCGCAGGTCGACAAGCCGATCCTGATGCTCGAGGGCATCTTCCAGCCCCAGGACATCGAGCTGCTCGCCAGGTACCGGCTGACGCCGGTCATCCACCACGCCGAGCAGGTGGCGATGCTGCGCAAGGCGCCGCCCGCGGCGCCGCTCGACGTCTACGTCAAGGTGAACAGCGGCATGAACCGCCTGGGCTTCGGCGTCGACGGCCTGCGCCCGGCGCTGAACGCGCTGCGCGAGATGCCGCAGGTGCGCAGCCTCACGCTGATGACGCACTTCGCCGACGCCGACGGCGAGAGCGGCGTGCGCGCGCAGCTCGACTGGTTCGGCGAGCTGACGCGCGACTTTCCCGGCCCGCGCTCGCTCGCCAACTCGGCGGCGCTGCTGCGCTTCCCCGAGGCGCGCGGCGACTGGGTGCGGCCGGGCATCATGCTCTACGGCGCCTCGCCGTTCGCCGACCGGCCGGCGCAGGCGCTGGGGCTCGAGCCGGCGATGACGCTCAGCTCGCAGCTCATCGCCACGCAGCACCTGCAGCCGGGCGAGCGCATCGGCTACGGCTTCTCCTACGAGGCGGCGGGCGAGATGACCATCGGCATCGTCGCCTGCGGCTACGCCGACGGCTATCCGCGCCACGCGCCCTCCGGCACGCCGGTGCTGGTCAACGGCCGGCGCGCGCGCATCGTCGGGCGGGTCTCGATGGACATGATCAGCGTCGACATCAGCGACATCGAGGACGCCTACGTCGGCTCGCCGGTGACGCTGTGGGGCGAAGGGCTGCCCGCCGACGAGGTGGCGGCGAGCGCCGGGACGATCGCCTACGAGCTGTTCTGCAAGCTCACGGCGCGCGTGCCGGTCGCCGAAGTGCCGTGAAGCGCAAGACCGCCTACGTGTGCGCCGAGTGCGGCGCGAGCGCGCTGCAGTGGTTCGGCACCTGCCCGTCGTGCCAGGCGGTCGGCACGCTGACCGAGACGGCGATGGAGAAGCCGGCGCAGCACCGCTACGCAGGGCGCGCCGCGGCGTCGGTGGCGCTCGGCGAAATCGAGGCGCGCGAGCTCGAGCGCATCGCCACCGGCGTCGGCGAGCTCGACCGCGCGCTCGGCGGCGGGCTGGTGCCCGGCCAGGTGTGCCTGCTCGGCGGCGATCCCGGCATCGGCAAGTCGACGCTGCTGCTCCAGGTCGCGGCGTCCCTCGACAGGACGCTCTACGTGAGCGGCGAGGAATCCGCCGAGCAGGTGGCGCTGCGCGCGCGGCGCCTGGCGCTCGAGCCGGCGGGGGTGCGCCTGCTCGCCGAGACGCAGCTCGAGCGCATCGTCGCGGCGCTCGAGGCGGCGGCGCCGCGCGTCGCGGTGGTCGACTCGATCCAGACGCTCTGGTCCGAGACGCTGCAGTCGGCGCCCGGCTCGGTGGCGCAGGTGCGCGAATGCGCGGCGCAGCTCACGCGCCACGCCAAGCGCGCCGGGACGGCGCTGTTCCTGATCGGCCACGTGACGAAGGAGGGCGCGATCGCCGGCCCGCGCGTGCTCGAGCACATCGTCGACAC
>DASVDO010000090.1:0-16143 GCA_036381055.1 Burkholderiales bacterium
GATTTTCGTCAGCTCTCCCAGGGTACGAAGCTCGGCGAGCTGAGCTTCGTCGTTGGCGTCGTAGATCGAGCCCGGCCGCAGGCCATCGCCGAGCGAGAACGACACGTCGTACGCCGCCATGATCTCGCAGATCTCCTCGAAGCGCGTGTAGAGGAAGCTCTCCTGGTGGTGCGCCAGGCACCACTTCGCCATGATCGAGCCGCCGCGCGAGACGATGCCGGTCATGCGCTTCGCGGTGAGCGGGATGAAGGGCAGGCGTACGCCGGCGTGGATGGTGAAGTAGTCGACGCCCTGCTCCGCCTGCTCGATCAGCGTGTCGCGGAAGATCTCCCAGGTCAGCTCCTCCGCCTTGCCGCCGACCTTCTCCAGCGCCTGGTAGATCGGCACCGTGCCGATCGGCACCGGCGAGTTGCGGATGATCCACTCGCGCGTCTCGTGGATGTGCTTGCCGGTGGACAGGTCCATCACCGTGTCGGCGCCCCAGCGGATCGCCCAGGTCATCTTGTCGACTTCCTCGCCGATCGACGAGGTGACCGCCGAGTTGCCGATGTTGCAGTTGATCTTCACCAGGAAGTTGCGGCCGATGATCATCGGCTCCGACTCCGGGTGGTTGATGTTCGCGGGGATGATGGCGCGTCCGCGCGCCACCTCGTCGCGCACGAATTCCGGCGTGATGGTTTTCGGCAGGCTCGCGCCGAACGACTGGCCGGGGTGCTGGAAGGCCAGTGAATCGACCATGCGCTGGTTCTCGCGCACGGCGATGAACTCCATCTCCGGCGTGATGATGCCCCGCTTCGCGTAGTGCATCTGCGTAACGCAGGTCTTTCCCTTCCGGGGTCTTCTATTCAATTCGAACCGTAGCGCGGCAAGCTTCGGGTCCTCGAGCCGCTTGCGGCCGTACGCCGAGCTCGGCCCGTCCAGCGTTTCGGTATCGCCGCGCGCCTCGATCCAGGCCTGGCGCAAGGGAGGCAAGCCCTTGCGGATGTCGATCTTCACCTCCGGGTCGGTGTAGGGCCCCGAGGTGTCGTAGACGAGGATCGGCGGGTTGCCGCCGCTCTGGCTGATCTCGCGCATCGGCACGCGCAGCGGCCCGACGTACACCTTGCGCGAATTGGGAAGAGGCTGGACCGCCGCCTCGTCGACATGCGCGGTGGCGGCAAGAAACTTCGGATTGGCGTTCATGGCGCTTCCTTCGGCGGCATTACCCGCATCAGGTTCAAAGGGACTCTCTCACCCGCCCGACCGGGCAGGACCCCCGCGAGGCGCCAAAGGTACGGCAAAGGCGAGCCGAAAACAACGCGCCGGAGAGAAAACCACTTTCGGTGCTTGACATTACCGCACCGCACCATTACCTTACTGACCGTCCAGTTACTTATCTAATGAACCTGCCCGAGAGAGAGCGCCGCTGGTCGCGCCGCAAGGAAGCGCGGCCGGAGGAGATCACCGCCGCGGCGCTGGAGCTGTTCAGCGAGCGCGGCTACGCCGCGACGCGCCTCGAGGACGTGGCGGCGCGCGCCGGGGTGTCGAAGGGCACGCTGTACCTGTACTTCAGCGGCAAGGAAGAGCTGTTCAAGGCGGTGCTGCGCGAAGGGTTCATCTCGCCGCTCACCGAGATGCGCGAGACGGTGCAGCGCCACCAGGGCGCGACCTTCGAGCTGGTGGAGATGCTGGTGCGCGGCTGGTGGCAGCGCATCGGCGCGACGCGCCTTTCGGCGATCCCGAAGCTGATCGTCGCCGAGGCGCGCAATTTCCCGGAGCTCGCGCGCTTCTACGTCGACGAAGTGGTGCGGCCGGGCCACCAGGCGATCGCGGCGATCGTGCGCCGCGGCGTCGAGCGCGGCGAGTTCCGCGAGGTCGACCCCGACGTCGCCGGGCGGCTGCTGATCGCGCCGCTTTTCATGGTGGCGCTGTGGCGCAACTCGCTCGCCGCCTGCACGCCCGAGCGCATCGACCCGGTGCCGCTGCTCGAAGCGCATATCGAGATGCTGCGCCACGGCCTCGCCGCGCAACCCAGGGATGTCCGTCATGAGAAAAGCTAAGGCGCTCCTCGCTACAGGGGGGCTGTTCGCCGCGGTGCTCGCCGCCGGCTACGCCGCGGTGGCGCAGAAGCCGGCGCCCGCCAGCGCGCCCGAGGCGCCGAAGGCGCTGGAGTTCCTGCCGGGCGATCTCTACACCGTCGAGCCGCGCACGCTCGAGCGCACGCTGCCGCTCACCGGCACGCTGGCGCCGCTGGTCGAGGCGACGCTCAGGGCCAAGGTGGCCGGCGAGCTGGTCGAGCTCGCCGCGCGCGAAGGCGAGCCGGTGCGCGAAGGCGAGGTGCTGGCGCGCATCGACCCGACCGAGCTGCGCGCGCGCGTCGCCGCGCGCGAGGCCGACGTCGCGGCGGCGCGCGCGCAGCTCGTCTGGGCGGAGAAGAACCGCGCCACGCAGCGCGCGCTGCTCGAGAAGCGGTTCATCTCGCAGAACGCCTACGACAACGTCGAGAGCAACTACCGCGTGGCGCTCGCCAGGCTGCGCGCCGCCGAGGCGGAGCTGGCGCTGGCGCGCAAGTCGCTCGGCGACTCGGTGCTGAGGGCGCCCTTCTCGGGCGTGGTCGCCGAGCGCTTCGCCAAGCCGGGCGAGCGCATCGCCGTCGATGCGCGCGTCGTCAGCCTGGTCGACCTGTCGCGGCTGGAGCTCGAGGCGGCGGTGCCCGCCTCCGAGATCGCCCAGGTGCGCGTCGGCCAGGCGCTCGAGTTCCGCGTCGACGGCTTCGGCGAGCGCACGTTCGCCGGGCGCATCGAGCGCATCAACCCGGCCACGGTGGCCGGCTCGCGCTCGATCAACGTCTACGCCGCGATCGACAACCCGGGCGGCGAGCTGCGCGCCGGCATGTTCGCCCACGGCACGGCTATCCTCGAGCGCATCGCCGGCGCGCTGTTCATCCCCGCCGCGGCGGTGCGCCGGGAAGGCGGCCGGCCCTTCGTCTACGCGCTCGCCGACGCGCGGGTGGTGCGCCGGCCGGTGACGCTCGGCGCGCCCGACTCGACGGGCTGGGTGCAGGTGCTCGACGGCCTGCGCGCCGGCGAGCGCATCGTGCGCGCCAACCTCGGCGTGCTGCGCGAAGGCGCGGCGGCGCGGCTCGCCGGGCGCTGACATGTGGATCACGCGGATCAGCGTGGCGAACCCGGTGTTCGCCACCATGATGATGGCGGCGCTGCTCGTGCTGGGGCTTTTCTCCTGCAGCCGGCTGCCGGTCGAGCAGTTCCCCGAGGTCAGCTTCCCGGTGGTGGTGATCGACACCGAGTATCCCGGCGCCTCGCCCGAGAGCGTCGAGGAGGAGCTGACGCGCCGCATCGAGGAATCGGTCAACACGATCAGCGGCATCAAGACGCTCTCGTCGCGCTCCTACGAGGGCCGCTCGGTGGTGATCGTCGAGTTCAACCTCGACGTCGATCCGGTCGTCGCGGTGCAGGACGTGCGCGAGAAGGTGGCGATCGTGCGCCCGACCCTGCGCGACGAGATCAAGGAGCCGAAGATCAGCCGCTTCAACCCCGACGACTTCCCGATCGCCTCGGTCGCGCTCACCTCCTCGACACGCCCGCTGCGCGAGCTGACCACGCTCGCCGACCAGGTGGTGAAGAAGCGCCTGGAGAACGTGCCGGGCGTGGGCCAGGCGACGCTGGTGGGCGGGGTGAAGCGCGAGATCAACGTCTACCTCGACCTGGACGCGCTGCAGGCGCAGAAGATCGGCGCCGACGAGGTGATCCGCGCGCTGCGCAGCGAGAACCAGGAAGTGCCCGCCGGCACGATCGTCGGCCCGGCCGAGGAGCGCATCGTGCAGGTCAAGGGCCGCCTCGCCGGCCCCGAGGACTTCCGCCGCCTGATCGTCGCGCGCCGCGGCGGCGCGCCGGTGACGCTCGGCCAGGTGGCGCGCGTCGAGGACGGCCAGGAGGAAGCGGAAAGCCTGGCGCTGATCGACGGCCAGCGCGCGCTGTCGATCGACATCGTCAAGGCGCAGGGCGAGAACACCATCGCCGTGGTCGACGGGGTGCGCCGGGCGGTGCGCGACATGGCGCCGCTCCTGCCGCCCGACGTGCGCGTCGAGCTGGTGCGCGACGCCTCGACCGGCATCCGCAACTCGGTCGCCGACGTGAAGAACACGCTGCTCGAGGGCGCGGCGCTCACCATCGCCATCGTGTTCCTGTTCCTCGCCTCCTGGCGCAGCACGGTGATCACCGGGCTCACGCTGCCGATCGCGCTGATCGGCACGTTCCTCTTCGTCTACGCGCTCGGCTTCACGCTGAACGTGCTGACGCTGATGGCGCTGTCGCTCTCGGTCGGGCTGCTGATCGACGACGCGATCGTGGTGCGCGAGAACATCGTGCGCCACGTGGCGATGGGCGCGGGCCACCGCGAGGCGGCGCTCGCCGGCACGCGCGAGATCGGCCTCGCCGTGCTCGCCACCACCTTCTCCATCGTCGCGGTGTTCCTGCCGGTGGGCTTCATGGGCGGCATCATCGGCCGCTTCTTCCACCAGTTCGGGCTCACCGTGTCGGCCGCGGTGCTGATCTCGATGTTCGTCTCGTTCACGCTCGACCCGATGCTGTCGTCGGTGTGGCGCGACCCGCAGGCCGAGGGCCGCCGCGGCCGTTTCATGAAATGGTTCCATGACCGGGTGGAAGGGCTATCGGCACGCTACGAGCGGCTGCTCGCCTGGAGCCTCGGCCACCGCAAGAGCGTGCTGGCGATCGCCGCGGCGGCGTTCTTCGGCAGCTTCCCGCTGATCGCGCTGGTCGGCTCGGAGTTCGTGCCCGAGGCCGACCTGTCGGAGCTGCAGGTGCAGCTCAAGACCCCGGTCGGCTCGTCGCTCGAGCTCACGCAGGCGAAGGCCGGGCAGGCCGCCGCGGCGCTGCACGAGTTCCCCGAGGTCTTGCGCACCTACGCCACGGTGAACACCGGCGCGGTGCAGGGCAAGAACCGCATCAACATCTTCGTGCAGCTCAAGCCGCGCGCCGAGCGCAGCCGCTCGCAGGCCGAGCTCGTGCCGCCGATGCGCGAGCGGCTGCAGCGCATCGCCGGCCTGGAGCTGACGCAGATCGGCGCCTACAAGACGGTGACCAGCGGCAAGCCGATCCAGGTGTCGCTGCTCGGCCCGGACCGCGCGGTGCTCTCGCGCCTGGCGCGCCAGGTGGCCGAGGTGGTGCGCGGCGTGCCGGGCGCGGCCGACGTCGAGTCGAGCGACGAGGCGGCGAAGCCGCAGCTCGCGCTCGAGCTCAAGCGCGGCCTCGCCTCGGACCTCGGCATCGGCGTGGCGCAGCTCGCCGGCACGCTGCGGCCGCTGCTCGCCGGCGAGGCGGTGGGCAACTGGCGCGCGCCGGACGACCAGTTCTACGACGTGCGCGTGCGCCTGGCGCGCGAAAGCCGCGACCGCGCCGCCGACCTCGAGCGCGTGCCGCTCGCCTCGAGCCGCAGCGACGCGAACGGCGCGCCGCGCATGGTGATGCTGCGCGAGGTGGCGGCGCTGCGCGAGACGCTGGGCGCGCAGCAGATCAACCGCAAGGAGCAGCTGCGCGAGGTGCTGGTGAGCGCCAACGCGGCGGGCCGCCCGGCGGGCGACATCGCCGCCGACGTGCAGCGCGGCCTGCGGCGCATCGCGCTGCCGCCCGGCTACCGCTTCAGCATGGGCGGCTCGTCCAAGGACATGCAGGAGTCGCTGCACTACGCCTCGCAGGCGCTCGCCCTGGCGGTGATCTTCATCTACCTGATCCTCGCCTCGCAGTTCGCGAGCTTCCTGCAGCCCGCGGCGATCATGATGTCGCTGCCGCTGTCGCTGATCGGCGTGGTGCTCGCGCTGCTCGTCTCGGGCTCGACGCTCAACATCTTCTCGATCATCGGCTTCATCATGCTGATGGGCCTGGTCACCAAGAACGCCATCCTGCTCCTCGACTTCGTGATCCGGGCGCGCCGCGAGGGGCTCGAGCGCGACGCCGCGATCCGGCGCGCCGGCGCGGTGCGGCTGCGGCCGATTCTTATGACCACGCTCGCCATGATCTTCGGCATGCTGCCCCTGGCGCTCGGCCTGGGCGAAGGCGCGGAGCAGCGCGCGCCGATGGGCCAGGCGGTGATCGGCGGCGTCATCACCTCGAGCCTGCTGACGCTCGTCGTGGTGCCGGTGATCTACACCTACCTCGACGACTTCGCCATGTGGCTCAAGGGCTTTGGTAAACTTCGCCGCTCCGTCGGTACCGCCTGATGAACCTCGAGCAAGCGCGCGCCAACATGGTCGAGCAGCAGATCCGCACCTGGGAGGTGCTGGACCCGGACGTGCTCGACCTGCTCTACGCGGTGCCGCGCGAGGAGTTCGTGCCGCCGCAGCACCGGGCGCTCGCCTTCTCCGACCTGCAGATTCCGCTCGACATCGACGGCAAGGCGAAGCCGGGCCAGCGCATGTGGGAGCCGAAGCTCGAGGCGCGCGCGCTGCAGTCGCTCACCGTGCGCAAGACCGACCGCGTGCTCGAGGTCGGCACGGGCAGCGGCTACCTGACGGCGCTGCTCGCGCATCGCGCGGCGCAGGTGGTGTCGGTCGAGATCGATCCGCGCCTCGCCGAGTTCGCCCGGGGCAACCTCGAGCGCCACGGCGCCGACAACGTGCTCGTCGAGGTCGGCGACGCGGCGCGCGGCTGGCCGGGGCACGCGCCCTACCAGGTGATCGTGCTCGGCGGCTCGACGCCGCTCCTGCCGCGCGCCTTCCTCGAGCAGCTGGACGTCGGCGGGCGCCTGTTCGCCGTGGTGGGCGAGCCGCCGGTGATGAGCGCGCGCCTCGTCACCTGCATCGCGCCCGGCGCCTACAACCACGTCGACCTCTTCGAGACGCTTCTCGCGCCGCTCGTCAATTGCGAGCGGCCGCCGCGCTTCCGCTTCTGACATGAGGTCGATCAGCGCCGCCGAGCTCGCCGCGTGGCTCGCCGACTCGGGCCGCGACAAGCCGCAGCTCGTCGACGTGCGCGAGCCCTGGGAGTACGAGAAGGCGCGCATCCCGGGCGCGCGCCTCCTGCCGATGCGCGAGGTGCCGGCGCGGCTCGCGGAAATCGATCCGGACAAGGAAGTGGTGGCGATCTGCCATCACGGCGGGCGCAGCGCGCGGGTGGCGCTGTTCCTGGAGAAGAACGGCTACAAGGTCCATAACCTGGTGGGGGGCGTCGATGCTTGGTCCCGGACCGTCGATCCGGCAGTCCCGACGTATTAGTCGCGCGGCCGGAAAATGGGCCCTCGGCTCATTTTTCGCGTTCGCCTGCGCCGGCGCCGGCGCGGCAGACCTGCTGCAGGTCTACCGCGACGCGCAGCGCTACGACGCGGCCTACACCGCGGCGCGCTACGCGCTCGAAGCGGCCCGCGAGCGCATCCCGCAGGCGCGCGCGCTGCTGCTGCCCACCCTCAACGCGACGGCGAACGTGCAGGAGCAGCGCATCGACCTCGACTCCGAGAGCCCGGACCCGACGGCGAGCTTCGTGCGCACCCCGAACAGCTACGGCTACACGCTGACCTTCACCCAGCCGGTCTACCGGCCGCAGAACCTGGTGGCGCGCGAGCAGGCCGACTACCTGGTGCGGCAGGCGGAGGCGAACTTCGGCCAGGCGGCGCAGGACCTCGCGATCCGCGTCGCGCAGGCCTACTTCGACGTGCAGGCCGCGCAGGACACGCTCGGCCTGGTCGGCGCGCAGAAGGCGGCGATCTCCGAGCAGCTCGCCGCGGCCAAGCGCAACTTCGAGGTCGGCACCGCGACCATCACCGACACGCACGAGGCGCAGGCGCGCTACGACCTGATCGTCGCGCAGGAGATCGCCGCGCAGAACGACCTCGAGGCGAAGCGCCAGGCGCTGCAGGCCATCACCGGCAAGGAGTACGCGCAGCTCCAGCCGCTGCGGCCCGACGTGCAGCTCGAGCCGCCGCAGCCGGCGAACATGGAGAGCTGGGTGGAGCTCGCGGAGAAGCACGCCTACCCGGTGCTCGCCCAGGAAGCCGCGACCGAGGTGGCGAGCCTCGAGGCGAAGCGCGCGAGCGCCGGGCACTATCCCACCCTGGATCTCGTCGCGACCGCGGCGCAGACGCACGAGAGCGGCTCGACCCTCTCCTCGTTCGGCCGCGACACCAACACGGCCAGCATCGGCCTGCAGCTCGCGCTGCCGATCTACCAGGGCGGGGCGATCAGCTCGCGCGAGCGCGAGGCCGCCGCCAGCTACCTGAAGGCGCGCGAGGACCTGGAGAACGCGCGGCGCACGGCCGCGCTCAACACGCGCCAGACCTATCTCGCGGTGGTCAACGGCATCGCGCAGATCCGCGCCCTCGAGCAGGCGCTCGTCTCCTCGCAGAGCGCGCTCGAGTCGAACCGCCTCGGCTACGAGGTGGGCGTGCGCATCAACATCGACGTGCTGAACGCGCAGCAGCAGCTCTACCAGACGCGCCGCGACCTCGCCGTCGCGCGCTACAACCTGCTCGTCAACCAGCTGCGCCTGCGCGCCGCCGTCGGCGGCCTGCGCGAGGAAGACCTCGAAGCCGTCAACCGCGCCCTCGCCCACTGAAATGGGGTCAGAGCAATTTTCCTGTAACAAATTCGGCCGCTGTAACCTTCGCCGGCCTGGTGCGTTGTGGGAATCATGGCGCGCCCTCCCCGACTGGAGCTTCCCGGCGTACCCCTGCATATCGTCCAGCGCGGGGTAAATCGAAGCGCCTGCTTCTTCGCTGACGCGGACCGGCGCTTTTATCTAAGTTGCCTGGGACGGGCCGCTGTTGCGCGGGGATGCGCCGTGCATGCCTACGTGCTGATGACGAACCATGTCCACCTCCTGGTGACGCCGGCCGAGGCGGGCGCGGCAGGCGCGATGATGCAGGACATCGGGCGCCGTTATGTACGGGTCATCAACACCGTTCATGGACGTACCGGCAGCCTCTGGGAAGGACGGTTCAAGTCCAGCCTGGTCGACTCGGAGCGCTATCTTTTGACTTGTCATCGCTACATCGAATGCAACCCGATACGCGCCGGAATCGTGCGCGCCGGCGCGGCTTATCGATGGTCGAGCCATGCGCACTACGCAGGTGCGCGCGTCGATCCGCTCATTACGGTACATCCGCAATACGCGGCACTGGGCGGGAGCGCCGAAGCGCGCCGCGCCGCGTTTCTCGCCTTGTTCGCGACTCCGCTGGCGGAGGACACGCTGGCCGAGATCCGCACCGCGGTGAACACCGATTCCGCCATCGGATCCGAGGATTTCATGGACTGGGCCGAGGCGCTGCTCGGACGCTCGGTGCGGCCGCCGAAGCGCGGCCGCCCGAAAAAGAAGGGCGACGCGCACGGCAACCGGGCGCCGGCGCCAAGCGGGCAATTTGTTTCAGGAAAATTGCTCTGACCCCTTTTGGGCGAGCAGGCGGCGGCAGACGGCGAGGTGGTGGGCGGTGGCGCCGCGGTGCGTCTCGCAGAGCTTGCGGCCGGCGGCGCTCATCTTCTGGCGGCGCGCCTGGTCGGCGAGCAGCGCGAGCGCGGCGCGCATCGCCGAGCGGGCATCGGCGGCCTGCACGGCCGCGCCGGCGTCGAGCGCAAGCCGGGTCGCCTCGGCGAAGTTGAACATGTGCGGCCCGAGCACCACCGGCGCGCCGCAGGCGAGCGCCTCGATCAGGTTCTGCCCGCCGAGCGGCGCGAAGCCGCCGCCGATCACGGCGACGTCGCAGGCGCCGTAGTAGAACGCGAGCTCGCCCATCGTGTCGCCCAGGTGCACCCGCTCGCCCGGCCGCGGCACCGGCTGCTGCGTGCGCCGCGAGTCGGCGAGCGCCGCGACCTCGTCGAAGCGCTGCGGATGGCGCGGCACCACGACCACCAGCACCGCCGCGGGCGTCGGCTCTTCCAGGAGCAGCTTCTCTTCGCCCTCGCGCGTGCTCGCGAGCAGCAGCACCGGCCGGTGCAGCCGCGCCCGCCAGGCCTGCCCCGCGGCGATCTGTTCGGCGTCGGGATGCGCGTCGAACTTCAGGTTGCCCGTCACCTCCACGTTCCGCGCGCCGAGCGCGCGCAGCCGCTCCGCGTCCGCCGTCGACTGCGCGCATACCGCCGCGAGCGAGGCGAACGCCGGGCGCGTCAGGCCCGCCCAGCGCGCGTAGCCGCGCGCCGACTTCGCCGACATGCGCGCGTTGGCGAGCACCACCGGGATGCCCGACGCCTTGCAGGCGAGGAGCAGGTTCGGCCAGACCTCGGTCTCCATGAGGATGCCGAGCGCCGGGCGGAAATGCCGCAGGAAGCGCTCCACCGCCTCGGGATAGTCGTACGGCAGGTAGGCCGCGAGCACCGCGTCGCCGTAGACCTGCTCCAGCGTCTCGCGGCCGGCGGCCGTGGTACAGGTGACGAGGACCGGCCGGTCGGACAGCGCCCTTACGAGCGGCGCGGCGGCGCGCGCTTCGCCGACCGACACGGCGTGGATCCAGACGAGCCCGGGCTTCGCCGGGACGCGATAGCGGCCGAAGCGCTCGCCCACCGCGTCGCGATAGCGCGGCTCGCGCCGCCCCCGCCACCACAGCCGCAGCAGGATGAACGGCAGCGCGAGGCGCAGGAGCGCGGTGTAGAGCGCCCTCATCGCAGGGTCTCCAGAACCTCGCTCGCTTCGGGCGGGCGTCCGGGTGCGCCGACGTTCCTGGCGAGCGTCGCGCCATAGAGGCCGGTCAGCGCGGGATCCGAGCCGCAGTAGATGCCCGTGGTGCGCGCGCCGACCGCTGCGGCGAGATGGGTGAGGCCGGTGTCGAGGCCGACCACCGCCCAGGCGCCGGCGAACAGGCAGGCGAGCTGGTCGAGGGTCATGCGCTTGGGCACGGACGCGTCCGGAAGCGCCGCGGCGATGCGCTCGGCGCGGGCACGCTCGGCCTCGCTGCCCCACGGCAGGAGCACCGGCCGCGCGAGCGCGCGGCCGAGCTCGACCCAGCGCTCCTCGGGCCACAGCTTGTCGGCGCGGCTGGTCATGGTGAGGAACACCACGGCGTCCTTCGCCTCGCCGCCCGGGCCGTTCAGCCCGTAGTCGACGCGCGGGCCGAGCGCGGTGCCGAGCGCCGCCGCGGTGAGCTGCCGGTTGCGCTCCACCGCGTGCGCGCCGCGCGGCACGGCATGGCGCACGTCGTAGAAGAGCGCAGCCAGCGGCTCGCGCGCGCTGCGCCGGTCCATGCCGTGGCGCCGGCCCTCGGCGTAGCGCGCGATCAGCGCGCTCTTGATCAGCCCCTGCGCGTCGATCACGGCGTCGTAGCGCTCGGCGGCGAGGGCGCGGCGGAAGGCGCCGAGCTCGGCGCGCACGCCGGGGCGCCACCAGGCGCGCCGCCAGCGACGCACGGCGACCGGGATCACGCGCCGCACCGCCGGGTGCATCGCCGCGACGGCGGCGAACGGCTCTTCGACCACCCAGTCGATCGCCGCGCCGGGAATCGCGCGCGCGGCGTCGCTTACCGCCGGGCAGTGGTGCACCACGTCGCCGAGCGACGAGGTCTTCACGAAGAGGATCTTAAGCGTCGGAGAAAGCCCTTTAGAATGAGCGGCTGCGATTGTAGCGACATAACTCCACGAACCTCCTTTGACCGCCGCGCCGCGCGCCCCCGTCTCCGTCGTCCTGATCACGCGCAACGCCGCGGGCGTGCTCGACGCCTGCCTGGAGAGCGTCTCCTTCGCCGACGAGATCGTGCTGGTCGATTCCGCCTCGAACGACGGCACGCAGGACATCGCGGCGCGCCGCGGCGCCCGGGTGGTGCAGAAGGAATGGCTCGGCTTCGGCCGGCAGAAGCAGTTCGCGGTGGAGCAGGCGAAGCACGACTGGGTGCTGTGCCTGGACGCCGACGAGCGCGTCTCGCCCGAGCTCGCGGCGAGCATCCAGCAGGCCCTGGCCAACCCGGTGTCGCCGGTCTACCGCATGGCGCGGCGCAACCGCTTCCTCGGCCGCTGGCTCTCGCACGGCGAGGGCTATCCCGACTGGAGCCCGCGGCTCTTCAACCGCCTGAACGCCCGCTGGAGCGACGACCTGGTGCACGAGAAAGTGCTCTACGCGGTCACGCCCGGCACGCTGCAGGGCGACCTGCTGCACGACTCGTACGACGACCTCGCCACCTACCTCGAGCGCCAGAACCGCTACACCACGCTCGCCGCGCGCCAGGCCTACGAGATGGGCAAGAGCGCCGGGCCGCTGCACCTGCTCGCCTCGCCGGTCGTGCGCTTCTTCAAGTTCTACGTCCTGCGCCTCGGCTTCCTCGACGGGCTGCCCGGCCTGGTGCACATCTCCATCGGCTGCATGAACAGCTACGTCAAGTACGCGAAGCTCATGGAGCTGCGGCGCAGCGACGGCGCGGGGTAGATGAAGGTCCTGCTCACCGGCGTCGCCGGCTTCATCGGCATGCACTGCGCTCGGCGCCTGCTCGAGCGCGGCGACCAGGTGGTCGGCGTCGACAACCTCTCGCCCTACTACTCGGTGGCGCTGAAGCGCGCGCGGCTCGAGCGCCTCGCGCACCCGGCACTGCGCTTCCACGAGCTGGACATCGCCGACAAGCCGGCGCTGGAGAAGCTCTTCGCCGCCGAGCGGCCCGACGCCGTGCTGCACCTCGCGGCGCAGGCGGGCGTGCGCTACTCGCTGGAGAACCCGGACTCCTACATCCAGACCAACGTGGTGGGCTTCGCCAACCTGCTCGAGTGCTGCCGCCATCATCCGCCGCGCCACCTGGTGTACGCCTCGAGCTCGAGCGTGTACGGCGCGAACGCCAAGCTGCCGTGGTCGGAGACCGACAACGTCGACCATCCGATCAGCCTGTACGCCGCGACGAAGAAGGCCAACGAGCTGGCCGCGCACGTCTACAGCCATCTCTTCGGCCTGCACACCACGGGGCTGCGCTACTTCACCGTCTACGGCCCGTGGGGCCGGCCCGACATGTCGGCGTTCCTGTTCGCCCAGGCGATCCTCGAGGGCAGGCCGATCCAGGTCTTCAACCACGGCGACATGCAGCGCGACTTCACCTACGTGGACGACATCGTCGAAGGCACGCTGCGCGTGCTCGACAAGCCGGTGCGCTACGCCGTGTTCAACATCGGCAACCACACGCCGGTGAAGCTGCTCGACTACATCGCCACGCTCGAGCGCGCGCTAGGCCGCAAGGCGCGGCTCGAGATGAAGCCGATGCAGCCCGGCGACGTGAAGGCGACCTACGCCGACACCCGCGCGCTCGCGAAGCACGTCGGCTTCGCGCCGAAGACGCCGCTCGAGGTCGGCATCGGCCGCTTCGCCGAGTGGTTCAGGCAATACCATGGCCATGGCTGAGCTGCCGCGCGCCGCGCAGATCACCGCGCTGCACGACGGGCAGGCGGCGCCGCCGGACGCGCACGGCGCGCTCTGGCAGGCGATCGCCGAGAACCACCGGCGCAACGGCGAGCTCTGGGACCAGGAAGACCTGGCGCGGCGGCCGAACGTGCCCGACAGCGAGATCGCCGGCAACAAGCGGGCGATCGACCGGCTGAACCAGCAGCGCAACGACGCGATCGAGCGCATCGACGAGCTCCTGCTCGGCGCGCTGGCGGCGGTCGAGCGCCGGCCCGGGGCGCGGCAGAGCTCGGAGACGGCGGGCGCGATGATCGACCGGCTGTCGATCCTGAGCCTCAAGATCCGCCATATGCGCCTGCAGACGCGGCGCAGCGACGTCGACGCGGAGCACATCCGCGCCTGCCAGGCGAAGCTCGAGCGCCTGATCGAGCAGCGGGTCGACCTCGCCGCCTGCTTCGACCGCCTGATCGACGAGGCGCAGCGCGGCGAAAGCTTCTTCAAGGTCTACCGCCAGTTCAAGATGTACAACGACCCGGCGCTCAATCCCGCGATCTATGGCGCGAAGCGCTAGACGGCGGTGAGCGCGCCCGGGGCGAGCAAACCGCAAAGGCGGACGGCCACCGTCCTGCTGCTCGACACCGGCAACGAGTGGGGCGGCGGCACCAACAGCATGATCGAGCTGCTGAAGCGCGCCGACCGCTCGCGGCTGCGCTTCGTGTGCTGCTTCTACAGCGATTACCGCAAGGGCTCCGGCGACTCGCTGACGCGCACGCTCGAGCGCATCGGCATCGCCTCGCACGTGCTGCCGCCGCTGCCGCAGCCGCACGCGGCGAAGCTGCTGAAGGAAGCGCTGCGCCTGGTGTTCTTCTGGAGCCGGGCCCTGCGCCGGCGCGCGCTATGGAAGGTGGACCGGCGCTGGCGCATCGACGTCCGGGCCCGGCAAATCGCCGCGCTCGCGCGCGAGCAGGGCGCGGAGCTCCTCTACCTCAACAACCAGCCGTCGTCGAACTTCGAGGGCTATCTGGCGGCGCGCCTGACCGGCCTGCCGGTGGTGCAGCACTGCCGCATCGACGCCGAGCTCCTCCCCGCCGAGGCGGCGATGGTCAACCGGACTGCGGCAGCGGTGATCTGCGTCTCCGAAGGCGTTCTCGAGTCGATGGCCGAGCAGGGCATCCGGCGCGAGCTGCTCTGCCGAGTGCATAACGGCATCGACCTGCGCGACACGACAGCCATCGCGGCGCCGGGCGCCGGCGAGCTATTCACCATAGGCACCGTCGGCAACCTGGTGCCGCGCAAGTCGGTGCACCACTTGCTCATGGCGGCCGCGCGCATGAAGCAGCTCGGCGAGAGCGGGTTTCGCGTGCTGATCGTCGGCGACGGCGCGGAACGCCGGCGCCTCGAGACGCTCGCCGCGAGCTCCGGGCTGCGCGACCAGGTGCGCTTTCTCGGCTTCGTCGGCGAGCCGCTGCCGCTCATCGCCGAGATGGACGTATTCGCCTTCTGCTCAAGAAAGGAAGGATTCCCGCGCGTGCTGCTGGAAGCCATGGCGCTCGGCAAGCCGGTGATCGCCGCCGACGTCATCGGGCCGCGCGAAGCCGTCGAAGACGGCGCCACGGGCTACCTCTACCGGTACGGCGACATCGAGAAGCTCGCCTCGCTGCTCATCGCGCTGAAGCGCGATCCTGCGCTGCGGCAACGGCTCGGCGCCGCGGCGCTCGAGCGCGTGCAGCGGCTCTTCTCCATCGAGTCCTACGTCAGCGGCGTGTGCCGAGTGCTTGAGCGGCACTCGAGCGCCGGTAGCATTCCTCGATGAAGCCGGCGACGCGCCGCAAGCCCTCCTCGCCGATCTCGTACAGCTTCTCCGGCGGCAGCGTCGAGCGGTAGGCCGCCGAGAAGATGAAGGAAAAGGGCTGCAACCCGGGCGTCTCGACGACCAGGGCGCGCTCGCCGAGCGGGCGCTGCTCGCGCATGTCGCACGGGCCGGCGAAGTTGACCAGCGGAACGTCGAAGCTGTCGGCGATGTAGCTGTTGCCGGTGTCGGACGAGATGTAGAGGTGCATCTGCGCGACGTGCCAGGGCACCGCCTCGAGCGGCATCCTGCCCGCGCCGAGGCAATCGACCAGCGCAACCGGCAGATGAGCGGTCCGCGCGCGCAGCTCCTCCAGCAGCGGCCGCTCGTCGTCCAGGCCGAACACGTACACGGTGGCGCCGTAGGGCGCGAGCAGCGAGAAAATCTCGCGCCACAGCGTCATCGGCAGCGTCTTCAGGCGATTGCCCGCCGAGAGGCTGACGCCGACCCGGAAGCCCGCCGCCGGCTCGAAGCAGGGCTGCGCCGGCCGGAAGAGCGGAAAGGTGGCGTGCTTGCGCCGGGCCGCGTCGCCGAGCGGCAATCCGGCGAGGCGCAGGTAGCTGTCGATGGTCAAGTCCTCTCGCCGGTGCGGCTGCTTGCGGAACCCGGCGGCGAGCAGCCGCACGGCAGAGCCGGTGCGGTACGTCTCGAGGATGTGCGTGCGGCGCGCGCAGGCGAGCCTGGCGACGAAGGCGTTCGGCGTGTTCGGCATGAGCACGTACACGTCGGCATAGCCGACGCGGAAAAGCCGCAGCGCGAGCGCCACCTTGTGCGCGAGCCCGGTGCGCGGGCCCATGAGCCATACGGTCTGGATGTGCGAGTCGCGCCTCGCGAGCGGACCGTTCATCGGATCGCAGAGCACGTCCACCGGCGCGAGGCCGCGGATCACCGGCGTGCTGTTGATCCAGTCGCCGATCTTCGCCGTCTGGATGACGAGCCGGCGCCCGGAACGCGCCGGCCGCACGAGCCGCAGCAGGCGCAGCCAGGGCCAGA
>DASVDO010000091.1:0-23355 GCA_036381055.1 Burkholderiales bacterium
GGCGGCGGCAACTCCCCGCCGGCGGTTGGATAGTCCGCGCCGCCAACGGCCGGGCTTCTTTTGTTCAACAACCTTGAAGGAGATCGAGATGGCGAAGAAAAAAGCGAAAAAAGGCGGAAAGAAAAAGAAGAAGAAGAAAGCCTCATCACGAAAGAAGAAGAAGTCGTTAAAGAAAGCTGGTAAGAAGAAGGCGGCAGGCAAAAAGAAATCCGCCAAGAAGAAGAAAAAGGCGGGGAAGAAGAAAAAGGCAAGTCAAGCCGCCACACCTGAGGCCAGCTCCGCGGCGACGACGGCGACCAGTCCAGCAGCAGCGCCGTCCGGGACCTCCAGCGCGCGACCCGCGCTGAACCCCGCAGCCGCGTGGCCGTTTCCGACGGGCTCCCGGCCGTAACCGGGGACCCTGGGGGGAACGGGCCGAGGCGCAAGCCCCGGCCAGGCCTCGAAGCTCAGCGGACCGGCTTGGTCCAATCGGCCCAAGAAAACGAAGACCTAGGCCGGTCCGCGAGGCTTCCCTTCCCGAGGCCGAAGCCTCGAGCGAGCGGGCCTATTTTAAGCGGCCCGGCTGCCGCGCAAGACCCCGAAAACGGCGTCGAAACAAGCGTTTCGCAGCCCTTTTGCGTGTCTTAGAAGAGCATGCAAGCGATTGACAACATAGGAAAAAACAGCCTATGATCGCGCCCGCTGCACCGCACCATCTGGCATCCTTGATCGAGCTGCTGGCAAGGCTCGATACCCCATGTCCCGCGAGCGGGACGGCTTCTAGGTCCAGGTTGAAACAATGGCTTCGCCGTAGGAGGACGGTTATGGTCGGAGCAAGGGATGTGAAAAATGTCGCACGGCGCGCGCTCGCCGTATTAAGAGACGGGTTTGCCCTGGTTGGCCTCGCGGCGGTCTGCGCGGGCACGCTGTTCGTCCTCGACGGGGACGCGTTACGCGTCGTGCTGCCGGGCGCTGCCGGCGAAGCGTCCGCCGCCGTCGTCGCGCCGGCGCCGGCCGCGCCGCAAGGGCCGACCGCCGCGGGCCGCGTCGCTTCGCCGCTCGAGGACGAGCAGCGCGCGATCACCGCGTACATCGCCAAGCGCTACCGCGTCTCCGACGTCGCGGTCGCCGACTACGTCGCCGCGGCGTACCGCGCCGGCGCCCAGTACTCGCTCGACCCGCTGCTGATCCTCGCCGTGATGGCGATCGAGTCGGCCTACAACCCGGTGGCCGAAAGCGTGGTCGGGGCGAAGGGCCTGATGCAGGTGATGCCCAAGTTCCACCTCGAGAAGCTCGCCGACCACGGCGGCGAGGACGCGCTGCTCCAGCCGCAGGTCAACATCCTGGTCGGCGCGCGCATCCTGCGCGAGTACCAGCGGCGCTTCCGCGACCTCGAGGACGCGCTGCAGATGTACGCCGGCGCCTTCGACGACCCGGCCTCCCAGTACGCCAACAAGGTGCTCGCCGAGAAGGCGCGGCTGGAGCTGCTCAGGCAGCGGGTGCGCAAGGACCATAGCGCCTGAGGCGCTGCGCCGCCTCGGCGAGCTCGTCCATCGATCGGGTGTAGGCGAAGCGCACGAACCGGGCGGTGCCGTTGGCGCCGAAATCGACGCCCGGCGTGGCCGCCACGCCCTCGCGCTCGAGCAGCGCCAGGCACCAGGCGCGCGCATCGCCGCCGCAATCGGCGTAGATGTAGAAGGCGCCGTGCGGCTCGGCCGGCACGGCGAGCCCCGCCGCCGTCACCTGAGGCAGCAGGAAATCCCGGCGGCGGGCGAACTCGGCGCGGCGCGCTTCCAGCACCTGCAGCGTCTCCGCGCCGAACGCCGCGCACGCGGCGTGCTGCGCGGCGGTCGGCGCCGAGATGTAGAGGTGCTGCGCCAGCTTCTCGAAGCCGCGCACCGCGCCCTGCGGCAGCACCACCCAGCCGAGCCGCCAGCCGGTCATGCAGAAGTACTTCGAGAAGCTGTTCACCACCACCACCTCGCCCGGCAGGCCGAGCGCCGTCCACGGGCCGCCGAGCGGCTCGCTGCCGTAGACCAGCCCCTGGTAGATCTCGTCGACCACCAGCACGCCGCCGCGCGCGGCGACGAACTCGGCGATGCGCGCGAGCTCGGCGCGCTCGATCAGCGTGCCGGTCGGGTTGGACGGGGAGCCGAGCACCAGCGCCTTGGTGCGCGCGCTCCAGGCGGCGCGCACCATGTCGAGGGTCGGCTGGAAGCGGGTCGCCGCCGACACGGCGAGCGGCCGCGCCCGGCCCTCGAAGGCGCGCACGAAATGCCGGTAGCCGGGATAGCCCGGGTCGGGCACCAGCACCTCGTCGCCCGCCTCGACGTACAGCGCCGCGACCGTGAGCAGGCCGCCCGAGGCGCCCGAGGTGACCGCGATGCGCGACGCCGGGACGGCGACGGCGAACCGGGCGGCGTAGAAGGCGGCGATCGCCTCGCGCAGCGCCGGCAGGCCGAGCGTCGCGGTGTACGCGGTTCGGCCCTCGCGCAGGGCGCGCAGGCCCGCTTCGACCACCGGCGCCGGCGCGGCGAAGTCCGGCTCGCCGATCTCCATGTGCACGACGCGCCGCCCCGCGGCCTCGAGCGCGTGCGCGCGCGAGAGCACGTCCATCACTTCGAAGGGTTCGATCTCTTCCGCGCGGCGCGCGGTGGGGCTGCGCATGTGCTTGGCCGATTATAATTTTTTCGTGGACGAGCAACTGCGGAAGAACGCTCTCGAGTATCACCGCCGCCACCCGCCGGGCAAGCTCTCCGTCCTCCCCACCAAGCAGGTCACCAACCAGCGCGACCTCGCGCTCGCCTACTCGCCGGGCGTCGCCGCCGCCTGCGAGGAGATCGTGCGCGATCCGCTGGCCGCGGTGCACTACACCTCGCGCGCCAACCTGATCGGCGTGGTGACCAACGGCACCGCGGTGCTCGGTCTGGGCGCGATCGGCCCGCTCGCCGCCAAGCCGGTGATGGAAGGCAAGGCGGTGCTGTTCAAGAAGTTCGCCGGCATCGACTGCTTCGACATCGAGCTCGACGAGCGCGACCCCGAGCGGCTGATCGAGATCATCGCTGCCCTCGAGCCGACCTTCGGCGCGATCAACCTCGAGGACATCAAGGCGCCGGAGTGCTTCGTCATCGAGCGCGCGCTGCGCAGCCGGATGAAGATCCCGGTGTTCCACGACGACCAGCACGGCACCGCGATCACGGTGTGCGCGGCGGTGGTGAACGGCCTGCGCGTCGTCGGCAAGGCGCTGCGCGACGTGCGTCTGGTCACTTCAGGGGCGGGCGCCGCGGCGCTCGCCTGCCTCGACCTGCTGGTGAAGATGGGCCTGCCGCTCGAGAACATCACGCTCACCGACATCGAAGGCGTGGTCTACGCCGGGCGCCGGCAGCTGATGGACCCGGAAAAGGCGCGCTACGCGCGCGCGACGCGCGCGCGCACGCTCGACGAGGTGATCGCCGGCGCCGACGTGTTCCTCGGCCTGTCCGCGGGCGGCGTGCTCAAGCCCGAGATGGTGAAGAAGATGGCCGAGCGACCGCTCATCCTGGCGCTCGCCAACCCGGAGCCCGAGATCCTGCCCGAGCTGGCGCGCGAGGTGCGGCCCGACTGCGTGATCGCCACCGGCCGCTCGGACTACCCGAACCAGGTCAACAACGTCCTGTGCTTCCCGTTCATCTTCCGCGGCGCGCTCGACGTCGGCGCGACGACCATCACCACACAGATGGAGCTCGCGGCGGTGCAGGCGATCGCCGAGCTCGCGCAGGCCGAGACCTCCGAGCAGGTGGCGCTCGCCTACGGCATCGAGTCGATCAGCTTCGGGCCGGAGTACATCATCCCGCGGCCGTTCGACCCGCGGCTCATCGCCCGGGTGGCGCCGGCGGTGGCGAAGGCGGCGATGGACTCGGGCGTCGCCACGCGGCCGATCGCCGACTTCGACGCGTACACCCAGTCGCTCACCCAGTTCGTCTACCAGTCCGGCATCCTGATGAAGCCGCTGTTCAGCGCCGCCAAGGCGGCGCCGCGGCGCGTCGTCTACGCGGAAGGCGAGGACGAGCGGGTGCTGCGCGCGGCGCAGATCGTCGTCGACGAGGGCCTGGCGCGGCCGATCCTGATCGGCCGGCCGCAGGTGGTCGAGACGCGCCTGGAGCGCCTCGGCCTGCGCATCCGCCCGGGCCGCGAGTTCGAGCTGGTGAACCCGGAGTTCGACCCGCGCTACCGCGACTACTGGACGACCTACCAGCAGCTCGCGGCGCGCAAGGGCGTGAGCCCGGACTACGCGCGCATCGAGATGCGCCGCAACCAGACGCTGATCGGCACCATGCTGATGTACAAGGGCGAGGCCGACGCGATGCTGTGCGGCACGCTCGGCATGTACGCCGAGCACATCCGCTACATCGACCAGGTGATCGGCCTGCGGCCGGGGGTGCGCCGCTACGCGGCGATGAACGCGCTGATCCTGCCGGCGCGCACCGTGTTCCTGTGCGACACCTACGTCAACGTCGATCCGGACGCCGAGACGATCGCCGAGATGACGCTGCTCGCCGCCGACGAGCTGCGCCGCTTCGGCGTGACGCCCAAGGTGGCGCTGCTCTCGGCGTCGAACTTCGGCTCGGTGGACTGCGCCTCGGCGCACAAGATGCGCCGCGCGCTGGAGCTGATCAGCGCCGCCGCGCCGCAGCTCGAGATCGAGGGCGAGATGCACGGCGACGCGGCGCTGTCCGAGGAGATCCGCCTGCGCGTGCACCCGCAGGCGCGCCTGCGCGGCGAGGCGAACCTGCTGATCCTGCCCTCGCTCGACGCGGCCAACATCTCCTTCAACCTGCTCAAGACCGCGGCCGGCGGCGGCGTGACCATCGGCCCGATGCTGCTCGGCGCGGCGCGGCCGGTGCATATCCTCACCCCATCGGCCACCGTGCGCCGCATCGTCAACATGAGCGCGCTCGCCGTCGCGGACGCCAACGCGCCGCGCGCGCAGGGCAGCCTCTTTTGAGCAGGCCCGTGCGCGCCGGGCTGGTCCTGACCGGCGGCGGCGCGCGCGCCGCCTACCAGGTGGGCGTGGCGAAGGCGGTGCGCGACATCCTGGGCAACCCGGTCGAGAACCCTTTCCCCATCCTCTGCGGCACCTCCGCCGGCGCGGTGAACGCCGCGACGCTCGCCGTGTTCGCCGACGACTACCGCCGCGCGGTGGGCAACCTGCTCGAGGTGTGGGAGCACATGCGCTGCCACCACATCTACCGCACCGACGCCTGGAGCATCGTCAAGAGCGGGGCGCGCTGGCTGTCCGCGGTGATGCTGATCTCGCGCCGCAACCCGGCCTCGCTGCTCGACAACACGCCGCTCGCCCAGATGCTGGCGCGCACGCTCGACTTCAGCCGCATCCAGGGCAATATCGACCGCGGCGCGCTGTACGCGGTGTGCGTGACGGCCTCCGGGTACTCGAGCGGGCAGAGCGTGTCGTTCTTCCAGGGGGTGCCGGGGCTGCAGGGCTGGGAGCGCAACCAGCGCATCGGCGCCGCGGTGACCCTGAAGCTCGAGTACCTGCTCGCCTCGGCGGCGCTGCCGTTCCTGTTCCCGGCGGTGAAGGTGCACCGCGAGTACTTCGGCGACGGCTCGATGCGCCAGATCGCCCCGGTCAGCCCGGCGCTGCACCTCGGCGCCGACCGGGTGCTGATCGTCGGCACCGGCCGCCAGAGCGTCGACCCGGCGCGGGTGCGCTCGACCGTCTACCCGTCGCTCGCGCAGATCGCCGGCCACGCGCTGAACAGCATCTTCCTCGACAGCCTGATGGTGGACATCGAGCGCCTCGAGCGCATCAACCGCACGGTGCGGCTGATCCCGCGCGAGCGGCTGTCGGACTCGAGCGTGCAGCTGCGGCCGGTGCAGGTGCTGTTCATCAGCCCGTCGCAGCCCATCGAGCGCATCGCCGCGCGGTTCCTGCACGAGCTGCCGTCCACCGTGCGCTTCATCCTCAAGCCGACCGGGGCGCTGAACCGCTCGGGCTCCAACCTGGCGAGCTACCTCCTGTTCGAGCCGTCCTTCTGCCGCGCCCTGATAGACCTCGGATATCAGGATACGATCGCGCGCGAGGCCGAAGTGCGCGAGTTCTTCGCCGCGCCCGACGAGCAAGCCCGCTATGCCTGACGACAAGCCGCCCCAGGACCCGTTCGAGCTGTTCCGCCGCCTGTGGGGGCCGCTCGGCGTGCCGCTGCCCGGCATGGCGGTGCCGACGCTCGATCCGCAGGAGGTCGAGAAGCGCATCGCCGAGCTGCGCTCGATCGAGGCCTGGCTGAACATGAACCTGAACATGGTCAAGCTCTCCATCCAGGGGCTCGAGCTGCAGCGCGCCACGCTGCAGGCGATGCGCAATGCGGGCGAGCCGCCGAAAAAAGACTAGTCTTCGATCCACTATTTCACGGGAGAAAAAAGCATGGCCAAGGCAATCCGTTTCCACCAGCAGGGCGGCCCCGAAGTGCTGCGGCTCGACGAGGTCGAGGTCGGCGATCCCGGGCCGGGCCAGGTGCGCATCCGCCACACCGCGATCGGCGTCAACTTCGTCGACACCTACCAGCGCTCGGGCCTGTATCCGATGGCGACGCCGGCGATCGCCGGCAACGAGGCGGCCGGCGTCGTCGAGGCGGTCGGCAAGGGCGTCAAGGAGCTGAAGGCGGGCGACCGGGTCGCCTACACCGGCCTGCCGGGCGCCTACTGCGAGGCGCGCCTGGTGCCGGCCGACCGGATGGTGAAGATTCCGAAGGGCATCTCCGACGAGCAGGCGGCGTCGATGATGCTGAAGGGCATGACCGTGCACTACCTGATCTTCTCCACCTACAAGGTGCGCCGCGGCGACACGGTGCTCTGGCACGCCGCCGCCGGGGGCGTCGGCCTGATCGCCTGCCAGTGGCTGAAGAAGCTCGGCGTCACGGTGATCGGCACCGTCGGCTCGGAGGAGAAGGCGAAGCTCGCCAAGGCGCACGGCTGCAAGTACGTCATCAACTACAGCACCGAGAACTTCGTCGAGCGGGTGAAGGAGATCACCAAGGGCAGGAAGCTGCCGGTGGTGTACGACTCGGTCGGCAAGAGCACCTGGGAGGGCTCGCTCGACTGCCTGCAGCCGCGCGGCCTGATGGTGTCGTTCGGCAACGCCTCGGGCGCGGTGCCGCCGGTGAACCTCGGCATCCTGTCGGCCAAGGGCTCGCTCTACGTGACGCGGCCGACGCTCGCCACCTACATCGCGGCGCGCGCCGACCTGGTGAAGCGCTCGCGCGACCTGTTCAACGCCGTGAAGTCGGGCAAGGTGAAGATCGAGACCACGGCGCGCTACCCGCTCGCCGAGGCGGCGAACGCGCACCGCGATCTCGAGGGACGCAGGACGACCGGCTCGGTGGTGCTGATCCCTGACTAGCGGATATCGAGGATCTTCATCGCCTTGGCGAGGCTATCCACGGACTGCTGATGCCGGCCGGCCTTGTGGTGCGCCTCGCCTTCGGCGCGGTACTTCCTCACCTCCGCCATCTGCGCGCTGGTGAGCTTCGGCTTCTTCGCCAGCGCCGCGTCGATCTTTGCCATGTCGGCGGGGCAGTGGAACGCCCAGGCGGCGGACGCGGCGAGCGCGGCCGCGGCCGCGACGACGATTCTCTTCATGGTGGCCTCCCCTAGATGACCCTCGATGTCGCCGGCCTGCGCGAGCGGCTGCGCCGTCCGCGTCCGGCGCGCTCAGTATACGGCGACGAAGACGCCGGGCGCGGCGCGGCCGAGCTCACCGACGCCTCGGTGCTGGTGCCGATCATCGCCCGCGAGCCGCAGCTCACCGTGCTCTTCACCCGCCGCACCGCGCACCTGCGGCGCCATTCCGGCCAGGTCAGCTTCCCGGGCGGGCGCGCCGAGCCGGGCGACCCGTCGCCGGAGCACACGGCGCTGCGCGAGACGCACGAGGAGATCGGCCTGCCCCCCGAGCGCGTCGAGCTGCTGGCGCGCATGCCCGAGTACCTCACGCGCACCGGCTACCGCGTCACGCCGGTGATCGGCCTCATCCGGCCGCCGCTCGAGCTGGTGCCCGACAGCCGCGAGGTCGACGAGGTGTTCGAGGTGCCGCTCGCCTTCCTGCTCGACCCGGCGAACGCGCAGCGGCGCACGCGCGAGATCGAAGGGCGCACGGTCGGCTACTACGTGTTCGAGTATCAGGAGCGGGTCATCTGGGGCGCCACTGCCGGGATGCTGGTCAACCTCCATAGAATGCTGGCATGAGCCTGCTCGCCGTCGTCGCCGCGCTGGTGATCGAGCAATGGCGCCCGCTCGGGGAGCGCGGCGAGCTGCGCGGCACGCTCGCCGCGGCCGCGCAATGGCTCGAGCAGTCGTTCAACGGCGGCGAGCGGCGCCACGGCGCCGTCGCCTGGCTGGTCGGCGTGGTGCCGGCCGCGGTCGCCGCCGCGCTCGTGCACGCCGTGCTGGAGGAGGTCGGCGCGGCGCTGGCCCTGGTCTTCGACGTCGCGGTGCTCTATCTCACGCTCGGCTTCCGCCAGTTCAGCCACTACTTCACCGAGCTTCAGCTCGCGGTGAAGTCGGGCGACATCGACCGGGCGCGCTCGCTGCTCGAGCACTGGCGCGGCGCCTCGGGCGTGGTGCGCACCCGCGAGGAGCTGATCCGCCTCGCCATCGAGGAGGCGCTCATCGCCGCGCACCGGCACGTGTTCGGCGTGCTGCTGTGGTACCTGATCCTGCCCGGGCCGAGCGGCGCGATCCTGTACCGGCTCGCCGCCTACCTCGCCGGGCGCTGGAAGCCGCTCGGCGCCTTCGGCGAGTTCGCGCAGCGCGCCTTCCACCTCCTGGAATGGCCGGCGGTGCGCCTGACCGCCACCGCCTTCGCCGTGGTCGGCGACTTCGAGGACGCGGTGTACTGCTGGCGCACCCAGTCGCGCGCCTGGCCCGACCCGGACGAAGGCATCGTGCTCGCCGCCGGCGCGGGCGCGATGGGGGTGCGCCTCGGCATGCCGGTGCAGGACGTCGAAGGCGTGCAGCCGCGCCCCGAGCTGGGCGTCGGCGAGCCCGCCGACGGGCCGTTCCTCGACAGCACGGTCGGCATGCTCTGGCGCGCGGTGGTGGTGTGGATCTTCGTGCTGGCGCTGATCAGCCTCGCGCGGCTATGGTGAGCGGTAGGCGCCGCACTTCCAGCACTGGGTGAACTGCCCCTCCAGGCGCTCGCCGCAGCGGCAAAGCCACTCCTCGCCGCTCGGCTCGCGCCGGAAGAGCAGCGCTTCGGCGCGCGCCGCGTCGCGCGCGTCGAGCAGCCACAGCTCGGCCTGGCACTCGGCGGGCGGCAGGTCGCCCATGGCGGAGGAGAGGTACTCGTTCCTCACCACCGCGCGGATGCCCTCGGTGGCGAGCACGTTCTTGGCATGGTGCACCGCCGCCAGGTTGAAGGAGCTGTAGATGCGCTTCAAAGCTGGAACAGCGCATCGCACTTGGCCGCGCAGATGAAATCGTTCTCCGACAGCCCGCCGATCGCGTGCGTCATGTACTCGACCCGGCACTTGTTGTAGCCCACCTGCAGGTCGGGATGGTGGTCCTCTCGGTGCGAGATCCAGGCGAGGGCGTTCACGAAGGCCATCGTCTGGTAGTAGTTGGTGAACGGGTACACCTTGACCAGCTTGCCGTCCTCGATGATCCAGCCCTTCAGCTGCTTCAGCAGCTCGGCGGCCCGCTCGGCGGTGTAGGGCGCGACGCCGCCCTCGCAGGGCCGGCACTTCCTGGCCGCGAGGTCGCTCATGCGCCTTTCAGCCGCGCGATGCGCATGGCCGCCGGCGGATGCGAGTCGTAGAAGGCCGAGTGCAGCGGGTCCGGGGTGAGCGTCGCCGCGTTGTCCTTGTAGAGCTTGACCAGCGCCTGCACGAGGTCGCGCGCGTCGGCGTGCAGCCTGGCGTAGGCGTCGGCCTCGTACTCGCGGCGGCGCGAGTACAGGCTGGTCAGCGGGTGCAGGAAGAACGTGAACTCGGGCACCACCAGCAGGAACAGCGCGAGCGCCATGGCGGTGCCGGGGGTGCGCACGCCGAGGCCGGAATAGAACCACGGCTGCTCGATCAGCAGGCCCAGCACGAACAGCCCCGCCAGGCTGAGCGCCGCGCTGAGCGCCAGCATCTTGACGATGTGGTGCAGCTTGTAGTGGCCCAGCTCGTGCGCGAGCACCGCCTCGACCTCGGCCGGCTCGAGGCGGCTGACCAGCGTGTCGAACAGCACGATGCGCTTGCCGGCGCCGAAGCCGGCGAAGAAGGCGTTGCCGTGGCTCGAGCGCTTCGAGCCGTCCATCAGGTACAGGGCGCTCGGCTTGAAGCCGCAGCGCCGCAGCAGCCGCGCCACCCGCGTCGCCAGCTCGCCCTCGGTGATCGGCGTGAGCTTGTTGAACAGCGGCAGGATCACCGGCGCGAAGATGAGCTGGAAGAGGAGCGTGAAGGCGGTGAGCACCAGCCAGACGTAGAGCCACCACAGGGAGCCCATGCGCTCCATCAGCCAGAGCACCGCCACGATCAGCGGCACGCCGAGCGCCAGGGCGAGCGCGGTCTGCTTGGCGAGGTCGGCGAGGAACAGGCCGAGCGTCATGCGGTTGAAGCCGAAGCGGTTCTCCAGCACGAAGGTGCGGTAGAAGGCGAGCGGCAGCGACACCGCGGCCTGCACGAAGAACAGGCTGAGCAGCAGCGCCGTGCCGTGCGCCAGCGACCCGGGCGCGAACAGCGCCGCCCAGGCATCGCCGAGGCCCTGCAGCAGCCCGCCGAGGGTGAGCGCCAGCAGCAGCGCGGCGCTCACCAGCACCTCGACCATGCCCAGGCGCGCCTTGGCCACCGTGTAGTCGGCCGCCTTCTGGTGCGCGGCGAGCGGGATCGCGTCGGCGAACGTCTCGGGCACCGCGCCGCGGTGCGCGCGCACGTGCCGGATCTGGCGCGCCGAGAGCCACAGGCGGGTGGCCGTGGCGAGCGCCAGCGCGGCGAGGAACAGGACGGTCAGGAGGTTCATGTCCGGAAGCTAGAATAAAGCATGCCCGTCGACGCCAACAATCTGATCTGGATCGACATGGAGATGACCGGGCTCGAGCCCGACGCCGACCGGATCATCGAGATCGCGGTGCTGATCACCCGCCCGGATCTCGAGATCGTCGCCGAGGGGCCGGTGCTCGCCGTGCACCAGCCCGACGAGGTGCTCGCCGCCATGGACGCCTGGAACCAGAGCACGCACAAGAAGACCGGGCTGATCGAGCGCGTGCGCGCCTCGCGCACCACCGAGGCGCAGGCCGAGCGGCAGGTGCTCGACTTCCTCGAGCAGCACGTGCCGCCCAACACCTCGCCCATGTGCGGCAACTCGATCTGCCAGGATCGCCGCTTTCTCGCGCGCTGGATGCCGCGCCTGGAGGCCCATTTCCACTACCGCAACCTGGACGTCTCGACCCTCAAGGAGCTGGTGCGCCGCTGGAAGCCCGACGTCATGAAGGGCTTCGCCAAGGAAGGCAAGCACGAGGCGATGGCCGACATCCTGGAGTCGATCGAGGAGCTGAAGTTCTACCGCCGCACGGTGATGAGCATCTAGCTCCTCACTGCAGCGGCACCACCTTGCCCGGGTTCATCAGGTTGTCCGGGTCGAGGGTCTTCTTGATGTCGCGCATCAGGCCGAGCACGTCGTCGCCCAGCTCCATGCGCATCGAGCCGATCTTGCCCATGCCGATGCCGTGCTCGCCGGTGCAGGTGCCTTCCAGGCGCAGCGCACGCTCGATCAGGCGCTTGTTGAACTGCTTGGCGATCTCGGTCTCCTCGGGCTTGGCCGGGTCGACGAGCAGCATCAGGTGGAAGTTGCCGTCGCCGATGTGGCCGAGCAGCGGCACCGGCGCGAAGTAGCTCTTCACGTCCTCCATCGTCTCGTGCACGCACTCGGCGAGGCGCGAGATCGGCACGCACACATCGGTCGACACGGCGCGCGAGCCGGGGCGGATCTGCAGGCAGGCGAAATAGGCGTCGTGGCGCGCCTGCCAGAGCTGCGTGCGCTCCTCGGGCCGGGTCGCCCACTGGAAATCGTGGCCGCCGTGCTCCCGGGCGATCGCCTGCACCGCCTCGGCCTGCTCCACCACGGAGGTCTTGCTGCCGTGGAATTCGAAAAACACCGTCGGCGCGACGCGGTAGCTCGTCTTCTTGTAGGCGTTGATCGCGGCGATGGTCTTGTCGCAGACGATGTCGCAGCGCGCCACCGGGATGCCCGACTGGATGGTCTGGATCACGGTGTTGGTGCAGCCGTCGACCGAGTCGAACGCGCACACCGCCGCGGACATCGCTTCCTGCACCGGGTAGAGCCGCACCGTGACCTCGGTGATGATGCCGAGCGTGCCCTCGGAGCCGACGAACAGGCGCGTCAGGTCGTAGCCCGCCGCGGACTTCTTCGCCCGGCGCGAGGTCTGGATCACCCGCCCGTCGGCGAGCACCACCTTGAGCGACAGCACGTTCTCGCGCATCGTCCCGTAGCGCACGGCGTTCGTGCCGGAGGCGCGCGTCGCGGCCATGCCGCCGAGCGTCGCGTCGGCGCCGGGATCGACCGGGAAGAACAGGCCCGTGTGCTTGATGTGCTCGTTCAGCTGCTTGCGCGTCACGCCGGCCTGGACGACCGCGTCGAGGTCCTCCTCGTGCACCGCGAGCACCCGGTTCATCTGCGACAGGTCCAGGGTCACGCCGCCCTGCACGGCGAGGATGTGCCCCTCCAGCGAGGTGCCGACGCCGAACGGGATCATCGGCACGCGGTGCCGGCGGCAGATCGCCACCACGTCGCGCACCTCCTCGGTGGAATGCGGAAACACGACCGCGTCGGGCGGCGCGTACGGGAAGTACGACTCGTCCTTGCCGTGGTGCTCGCGCACCGCGGCCGAGGTGGAGACGCGATCGCCGAGCAGCGCCCGCAGCTCGGCGAGCACCGACGGCTCGAGCTCGCGCGGCTTGTTCATCGACCCTATTTTAGTTTTATCTGGCCGTCGAAGGGGACTTTCACGCCGAGCGCCGGGATCTCCAGCGTGCAGCGCGCCTCGAGCGACTCGCTGCCCTGGAGCTTGCCGCCCATCATCGCCTTCTGCACCGCCTGCTCGATCTCGCGCTGCGAGTTGACGCCCACCATCTTCAGGAACTTGCGGATGCTGAGGTTGAAGGTCTCCTGGTCCATGTCATCTCCGGGAAAGAATGTCGTTCGCCAGCTTCTTGCCGAGCTCGACGCCCCACTGGTCGAAGCTGTTGATGTTCCAGATCACGCCCTGGGTGAACACCTTGTGCTCGTACAGGGCGATCAGCCGGCCGAGGTTGCGCGGCGTGACCTTGTCCAGCGAGACGATGCTGGAGGGCCGGTTGCCGGGGTATTGCCGGTAGGGCGGCAGCGACGCGTCATCGGTGCCGTAGGCGAGGGCGTCGGCCTGCGCCTGCAGGTTGGCGCTCAGCACCTCGTTCTCGGCCACGTCGATGAAGTCGGCCGGGACGGTCTGCGTGCCCTGGTGCAGGAGCTGGTGGAAGGAATGCTGGCTGACCGTGCCTTCGGCGCCCCACAGCACCGGGCAGGTGGCGTACGTCACCTCGTTGCCGGCGCGGTCGACGCGCTTGCCGTTCGACTCCATCTCGAGCTGCTGCAGGTAGGCGGGCAGCAGGCGCAGCGCGTTCGAGTACGGCAGGATCGCCTGCGTCGCGCAGCCGAGGAAGTTGGCGTTCCAGACGCCGACCAGCGCCATCACCACCGGCGCGTTCTTCTCGAGCGGCGCCGTGGCGAAGTGCTCGTCGATGTCGCGTCCGCCCGCCAGGAACTCGTCGAAGCGCTCCGGGCCGAGCGCGCACATCGCGGCGAAGCCGACCGCCGACCAGACCGAGTAGCGGCCGCCGACCCAGTCCCACATCGGCAGGACCTCGGTCGCGCCGAACTGCTTCGCCGCCGCGACGTTGGCCGACACGGCGTAGAACTGCGTGCCGCCCCAGGCCTTGGCCGCCGCGGCGTTGGCCATGGTCTCCTGGGTGGTGAAGGTCTTGGAGGCGACGACGAACAGCGTCTCCTCCGGCCGCGCGCCTTCCACGGCGCGGCCGAAGTCGCGCGGGTCGACGTTGGCGGCGAAGCGCACGTCGAGCGCGCCGTCGGCGAGCGCGTCGGCGAGCAGCCGCGGCCCGAGGTCCGAGCCGCCGGTGCCGAGATTGACGACGCGGCGGATCCGCTTCTCCTGCCGGATCTTTCCGGCGAGAGCGCGCATGCGCTCCAGCGTGTCGCGCACCTCGGGCGGCGGCGTGCTCGCGCGCAGCGCGGTGTGCCAGGCGGCGCGCTTCTCGGTGTCGTTCACCTCGCGGCCGGCGAGCAGCGCTTCGCGCCATTGAGGGAAGCCGCGCTCCTCGGCGAGGTGCGAGAGCAGGCGCAGCGTCATGGCGCCGATGCGCTGGCGCGAATAGTCGTAGCGCAGGCCGGGCGCGTCGATCGCGAACTGCACCGCGCGCGTCACGTCGTGCGCGAAGATCTCGCGCAGGTGCAGGCTGCGCCAGCCCTCGGCGTGGGCGGCGAGGCGCGCCCACGAAGGGCAGGCGGTCGGCGGCGTCAGGTTCAAGTCACTTTCCCAGTCGATAGAGCCGGAAGCGCTCGGCGCGGTCGCCCGGGCGGCCGACGTCGGCGAGCTTGCGCCAGGCGCGGCCGGCGACCGGCGGCGGCGCGACCTCGCGGCGCGGATCGCCCTGCACCAGGACCAGCGGGCAGGCCTGCGGCCTGCGCCGGTCGAAAGGACGGGCGCGGATGCCGCCATGGTAGTCGAGCGCGGCCGCTTGCGATATCCCGAGCGAGCGCTCGGCGAGGCAGCCGGCGCCGGCGGGAAGGCGGCTCTTCAGGTACAGCGCCACCGAGCGGTAGCTCTTCTGGTAGTCGACCCAGGGCATGCACAGCAGCACGAACGTGCCCCACAGCAGCACGATGCCCGCCGCCCAGCGGAACATGCCGCGCATCGGGTTGAACGGCGTGAAGAACACGATGTAGATCCACGCCGCGGCGAGCAGCAGGGCGAGCGCGATGGCGAGCGGCTGCACCTCGCCCGCGAAGCCCGGGGCGATGCGCGCCAGGTTGCGCGCCACCGGCCCTGGCAGGCCGAAGGTCAGCGCCGAGTAGCCGAGCCAGACGAGAAACGTGAAGAAGCCGAACGTCAGCACCCCGAACCAGTCGAGCGCCGCCACCGCGCCGCGGCGCAGCGTGAACACCCCCGGCGCGGCGAGCAGCGCGAGCGGTCCGAGCAGCGCCAGCAGGCTCTCGTCGCGCGGCCGTCCCCAGCCCAGCTGCAGCGCGAGCATGAGGACGAGGCTCGCCGCCGGAACGAACAGCCGCGGCTCGCGCCAGCGGCGGCGCAGCGACCAGGCCGACCAGAGCGCGAGCACCCAGGCCGGCCAGGCGTACCAGCTCCCGTTGGCGACGAGATGCCGGGCGCTCTCGGCGAGCGTCGCCTCCGAGCGCAGGCTCGCCTGCCAGTCGGCGAACGCGGCCGGCGAGGTGAACCAGAGCGCCGCGGGCCAGCTCGCGGACACAGCCAGCGCGCAGACGAGCGCGATGCCGAGGAAGCCGAGCGCCGCCGGACGGCGCCATTGCGCACAGACGGCATGCGCCGCCGCGGCGGCGAGGAACAGCGCGACCGGCGCGAGCCAGGTGCCGCCGAGGAAGGCGAGGCCGAGCGCCACGCCGAACGCCAGGCCGGCGCGCACCGGCTTGCTCCCGGCGTAGGCGAGCGCGGCGAAGCCGCCGGCGAGCGCGGCGAGCGTCGCGAGCTCGGGCACCGCCTCGTGCGCATGCACCATCAGGCCGACCGCGCCGAGCAGGGTGAGCATCGCCGCCGCCGCGCCGGTGCGCCGGTCCTGCTCCTCCGGGGTCCACTCGCGCCCGGCGTAGTAGATGAAGGCGAGCGCCGCGGCGACGAACGCGCCGCTCGCCAGGCGCGCCGCGGCATGCAGCTCCATCACCACGCCGAACAGCAGGCCGAACGCCGCGGCGAACCAGTGGTAGAGCGGCCCGTCCTCGAGCCAGCGCACGCCCGCGGCGTGCGGCACCAGGAGCTCGCCGCGCGACACCATGTCGTGCACGACGCCGAGCGCGATGGCGTCCTGCGACTTCCACGGATCGTGGCCGGCCAGCCCGGGCAGGATGAACGCGGCAGCGAGCGCTGCCAGCAGCACCGGCGAGGTAAGGTTGAACCGGGGCGCCACGACCGCCCCGCCGGTTACTTGGCTTTCTTGGTGTAGCGGCGCTTGAACTTCTCGACGCGGCCCGCGGTGTCGACGATCTTCTGCTTGCCCGTGTAGAAGGAGTGCGACTCCGAGGACACTTCGACCTTGACCACCGGGTACTCCTTGCCGTCCTGCCACTTCATCGTCTCGCGGCCTTTGGTGTCGATCGCGGAGCGCGTGAGGAAGCCGTGGTTCGAGCTGGTGTCGAGGAAGATCACCGGCCGGTATTCTGGGTGGATGCCTGGTTTCATGGGGCGGCCTTCGATGGAAGGCGCGGATTATACAGGCTTTTCAGAGCGTTCCAGCGCGTTTTAAGCCGAGATAGCGGTTCACCAGCGCGATCGGCAGCCGGGCCGGCTCGACGTCCAGGGTGATGGCGCCGGCGTTCTCGATGCGGCGGAACACCCGGCTGCGGCGCTCGAGGTAGTCGGCGGCCGCGGCGTGCGTCACCGCGCGCTCGAAGCTGTCGACCCGCGCGGTGAGCGCGCGCGAGACGATCGCCTCGCGCAGCGAGGCGAGCACCACCAGGTGCCGGGTGCGCAGCAGGCGCAGCGCCGGCATCAGCGACTCGTCGTCCTCGTCGCGCAGGTTGGTGAGCACGATGACCAGCGCGCGGCGGCGCATGCGCAGCATCACCTGGCTCGCCGCCAGCTCGTAGTCGGGCATGGCGAGCGTCGGCTCGATGTCGTAGGCGCGGTTGAGCAGCGCATGCAGCGCGGCCACCGACTTGCGCGGCTCGAGGTAGCGCGCCACGCCGCCCATGGTCATCATGCCGACCGCGTCGCCCTGGCGCAGTGCCACGTGGGCGAGCAGCAGGGCGGCGTTCAGCGTGTGGTCGAAGTGCGACAGGCCGTCGCGGTCGTCGTCCTTGGAGGCCATGCGCCGGCCGCAATCGACGACCAGCAGCACGCGCTGGTCCTTCTCGTCCTCGTACTCGCGCGAGATCAGCTTCCCCGAGCGCGCCGTCGCCTTCCAGTCCACCGCGCGCTGCGCGTCGCCCTGGCGGTACTCGCGCAGCTGGTGGAACTCCATGCCTTCGCCGCGCCGCCGCACCTGCAGCACGCCGATCTGCGACAGCCGGTTGTCGGTGGCGAGCAGCGTGTAGCGCGCCAGCTCGCGGAAGTTGGGATACACGCGCACCGTGCTCGGCGCGCCGGCGCGGCGCGTCACCTGCCACAGGCCGAACGGCGAGGCGAGGCGCAGCTCCGCGGGCGCGAAGGTCGCCTCGCCGCGCGCGAGCGGCCGCGCCTCGTAGGCGAGCTCGCCCCACTGCGAGGGCGCCAGGGCGAGGCGGCGCGGCAGGCCGCGGCACTCGAAGCTCTGCGGATGATGGTCGTAGATCTCGAGCGCGAGCCGCGCGCGCGAGGCGTTGCGCACGCGCAGCGCCACGTCGAGCGGCACGCCGACCGCCAGCGTCGCCGGCAGCCTGCGCGTCACCTCCGGCGTGGCGAGCCGCAGGCCGGCGAGGAGGTCGCCGGCCGCGGCGAGCGCGACTGCGGCCACGGCGACGAGCCACGGCGCCTGGAACTCGCGGAAGATCGACACCGCGACGCCCAGGGCGGCGAGCGCGGCGGCGAGCCAGAGCAGGCGGAGCGACGGAAGGGGCAAGCGGCGCCTCCTTACTTGCGCGGCGCCTCGATCTTCTCGAGCAGGCCTTTCAGGATCGCGTCGTTGTCGCGGCCCTCGAGCTCGAGCTCGGGCGCCGGGCGGATGCGGTGCCGCAGCGCCGGCAGCGCCATCTTCTTCACGTCGTCGGGCGTCACGTAGTCGCGGCCCTCGAGGAGCGCGGCGCCCCGCGCGGCGCGCACCAGCGAGATGCCGCCGCGCGGCCCGGCGCCGGCGACCACGCCGGCCCAGTTGCGCGTCGCGCGCGCGAGGCGCACCGCGTAGTCGAGCACCGTGTCGTCGATGCGCAGGCTGGCGGCGATGCGCTGCAGCGTCACCACCGTCGCCGGCTTGACCAGCTCCTGCACCGCGTCGACGTCCAGCCGGTCGCCGATCTTGCCGGCCGTGACCTGGCGCACCATCGCCGCCTCGTCGGCCTGCGACGGATAGTCGATGCGCACCTTGAGCAGGAACCGGTCGAGCTGCGCCTCGGGGAGCGCGTAGGTGCCCTCCTGCTCGATCGGGTTCTGGGTGGCGAGCACCATGAAGGGCGGCTCGAGCGGATGCGCCTGGCCCTCGATCGTCACCTGGCCTTCCTGCATCACCTCGAGCAGCGCCGCCTGCGTCTTCGCCGGCGCGCGGTTGATCTCGTCGGCGAGCAGCAGGTTGACGAACACCGGGCCGCGCCGCGCGGTGAACACCTGGTTCTTCGGGTCGTAGAGCGTGTGCCCGGTCACGTCGGCCGGCATCAGGTCGGGCGTGAACTGCACGCGGCCGAAGCTGCCGCTGAACGTGCGCGCGAGCGCGCGCACCAGGAGCGTCTTGCCGAGCCCGGGCACGCCCTCGATCAGCACGTGGCCGCCGGCGAGCAGCGCCACCAGCACCGCGTCGACCGCCTCCTTCTGGCCGACCAGCGCTTTGCCGACTTCGCTGCGCATCGCGGCGGCCACCTTGGCGGCCTGGCTGAACTGCTCGGGCGTGGGCGTGGCGGCGGCAGTGCTCATCGGGTTCCTTTCTCCAGTGCGAAATGCACGCGTTGGGCGATGGCGGCGATGCGCATCAGCTCGGCGCCGCGCGGCGAGCCGCCGGCGGCGAGAAAGCGCTGCGCATCCTCGAGCGGGATCGCGGCGAGCGAGGCGAGGCGCGCCGCGCGCTCGCTCGCCGACGCCGCCGCAAAATCGGGCTGGGCGCGCGCCAGGCGTCGCAGCGCCGCGTCGCGCGCCGCCGCGGCGAGCTCGCCGCGCAGCCCCTCCATCCACAGGTAGCGGCCGCTCGCGCGCAGGTGCTCGAGCAGGCGCCGGCGCGCCGGCGGCGCATCGGCCGGCACCGGGCCGAAGCGCGGCGCGATGCGCCACAGCCACAGGCCGAGCAGCAAGAAGGCGCCGGCGAGCGCCGGGGCGGCGTTCTCCGCGAGGAAGTCCCAGAGCGACAGCCGCTCGGGGTGGAAGAACACCTGCAGGCCCGGCGCGGGCGAGAGGGTGAGCAGCTCCCAGAGCAGCTCCGCGTGGCCCGGCGCGCCGATGGCGGGATTGCGCGCGAAGTCGAGCGTCGTCACCGCGGTCACCAGTCCCTTGCCGCGCGGCACGCTGACCAGCTGGTCGGCGAGCTGCAGGCGCGGCCGGCCTGCGGCGCGCAGGCTCATGCGGCTCGCGAGCTGCACCGTGACGTAGCGCTCGCCGAGGTCGACGACGAGCGGCTGCGAGGGCTCCTTGCGCGCCTCGCGCCGCACGCCGGCGGCCTCCAGCAGCGGGTCGGCGACGCCGATCAGCTCGGCCTCGACGATCAGGTGGCCGCCGCGCTGCACCCAGCCCATGAGGCGCACGGCGCGCCGCGCGTCGATCGCCTGACGGCGCCGCGGCATGAGCAGCACGCCGGCCGGTGGCGTGTCGAGGTCGCCGAGCGAGCGCAGCTCGCGCGCCGGCATGCCCATGCGCTCGGCGAAGCGCTCGGCGGCGAGGAATTCGCGCAGCCGCACCTCGGGGGAAGGCGGCACCTTCTCCTTGCCCGGCACGCGCTCGAAGTTCTGCAGGAACCAGACGACGCCGAGCGCGACGAGCGCGAGCAGGCCGAGCGGCGCGAGCAGGCGGCTGTTCATAGCGTCGCGTACTCCCGCGCCAGCGCCTGCACCGCGTCCGCCGCGGGCGCGCGGCTGGCGTAGGCGCAGGCGCGCCACGCTTCGATCAGGCGCGCGAGATACGGCGCGCATTCCGGGGGCGCGAGGCCGAGCACCTCGGCTTCGGTATGGCTCGCGAGCAGCTGCACGCCGCGCTGGTGCACGAGCCGCGACAGCGCGCCGCGATAAAGCAGCGCCAGCGCCTCGCGCAGCCTGCCCTGGCCGGCGAGCGCCGCGGCGGCGGCCGGCACGTCCTCGGGCAGCGTTTCCGGCGCGAGCTCGAGGCCGAACATCGCCTCGGGCGCCCGGTACGGCGCGCGCGGCTCGGGCGCGAGGCGCGGCAGCGCGCGGTAGAGCTGCAGGATGAGGAACGCGACCACCGCGACGGCCGCGATCCACATCAGCAGCTCGGCGATCCGGGCGAGCTCCCCGGCGAAGGCGAAGGGGCGCCGCGGCTCGCGCTCGTCCGGCGCGCGCTGATCGCGCGGCTGCCAGACCATCGTCTCGCGCTCGTAGCCGAACTCGGGCGCCTTGAGCACCTCGGCAATCTCGGTGCGCGGATCCTTCTGCGCATGCGCGGGCGCGGGCGGGAAAAGCGCGCCGAGGGCGACCAGCACCGCGGCGGCGAGCGCGGCGTGGCGCTCGGCGAGCCGGCGCAGCGCCACCTCGAGGTCCCAGCCCTCGAGCAGCGTGCGCCGGTTGAGATAAAGCGCGAAGCCGCCCGCCACGTAGAACGGCTCGACCACGAGCACGGTGAGCATGTAGGCGATGACCTGCCCCCCGGGCGCCGCGCCGGCGCCCGCCAGCACCTCGAGGAAGTTGCGCGCCTCGTACGCCTTGGCCGGCGCGAGCAGCGTCGTCACCGTGAGCAGCGACCAGTAGAGCACCGCCTCGAAGTGCATGCAGACGATGGTCAGCCAGACCGCGCTGCCGCGCGTGCGCCGGCCGAGCAGCGCGAGGCGCTCGCGCGCCTCGCGGCCGCGGCTGCCTTCGAGCTGTCGCACCGGCAGGGCGAAGCTGCGCGCGAGGTCCGGCCACAGGCGCAGCAGCAGGTAGACGAAGAGCCCGCTGCCCAGCCACTCGCGCGGCGCGGCGAGCACCTTGCGCACGCCCTGCACTTCGCCGAATACCGCCCGCGAGAGCACGTGCAGCACCACGCGGTCGTACAGCGGCTTGAGCCACCAGACGAGCAGCAGGGCGAGCCCCGGGCGCTGCAGCCACTCGGCGAGCGCCCAGGCGGCGAGCGTCACCGCGCCCAGCACCACGGCGTGCGGCGCGAGCACGGCGCGCCACCAGCGCTGCAGCATGGCGAGGCCGAGATCCATCGCCTCCCAGGCGCTGCGCGGCCGCAGCTCCACGGCGATGTCAGCCGGCTGCATCGCGACGCTCCGCGCGCGCCGGCCGGGCGCGGCCGGCGAAGAGGAAGTAGGCGAAAAACACCGCCCAGCCGGTGAGGCCGACGCCGACCTTGACCTCGAACGGGAAGACGCGGTTCGGCGACCAGAACGCCTCGACGAAGGCCGCCAGCGTGAACATCAGCGCCGCGCCGTACATCAGACGCACCGCGGGCCTGGCCGCGGCGACCAGCGCGGCGCGGCGCGAGAGGTTGCCGGGAGAGACGATGGCGAGGCCCAGGCGCAGGCCGGCGGCGCCGGAGATGACGATCGCCAGCAGCTCGGGCGCCGAGTGGCCGGCGACGAAGGACCAGAACGTCTCGCTGAAGCCGACCTGGGTGAGATAGCCCGCGACGGCGCCGATGATCACGCCGTTCGCGGCGAGGAACCAGATCGAGCCCACGCCGGCGGCCAGCCCGCCGGCGAAGGTCTGGAAGCCGATGCGCACGTTGTTCCAGATGTAGAAGCCGAACATGAGCAGGTTGGTGTCGGCTTCGCGCATGCCGAGCCGCGGGTTCGACGGATCGTACATGGCGTGGAACGCGGCGATCTGCTCCGGCTCGAGCAGGTAGTGCACGAACTCGGGGTAGAGCTGCAGCACGCCCATCAGGACGAGGAACGGCCCGAAGAACAGCGCCGCCGCGGCGCCGACGAGCCGCCACTCGCGGCGCACCAGGGCGGCGAAGCCGCCGCGCAGGAACTCCAGCACCTGCTGCGACTCGCGGCGCCGGTTGCGGTAGAGCACGCCGTGGCCGCGCAGCGCCAGCCGGTTGAGGCGGTCGACCAGCTCGGGGCCGTACTGCCGGTCGGCGGCGAGCGCGAGCGCCTGGCAGATGCGGCGGTAGCGCGCCGGCATCTCCTGCGCCGGGAAGGGCGGCGGCTTCGCGCCGTCGAGGAAGCGCTCGAACGCCTGCCAGTCCGCGGCGTGGGCCGCCTCGAACGCCGCCTGCCTCAATGCCGTCCCGCGAGGTAGTTGGCGATGCCGAGCAGGCGCGCCGCGGCGCGCGGGCCGTCCAAGCGGCCCACCAGCGGCGTGGGCAGCTCGGCGAGCTCCTCCAGCCGCTCGGGCGTCAGGCTGCCCGAGCGCTCGGCGAGCTCGAGCAGCGCGCGCTGCTCCTCGAGGTTGAGCGGCACCGGCGGCGGCACCGGCGGCGCGTCGGCGAGCTGCCGCGCGGCGGCGCGCTTCTCGGGGTCGTGCACCACGACGGTCCCCGCGGCGAGGTCGCCCAGGCGCTTGAAGTCGCGGTTCGCGAGCATGGCGATCAGGCCCACGCCGTAGGCGACCGGCAGGAAGTCCGCCGCGCGCAGCAGGTTGCGCGTCAGCGCGCCCGGCCAGCGCAGCGGCGTGCCGTCGTCGTTCAGCACGCGCAGCCGCATCACCCGCTTGCCCGGCGTCTGGCCGTGCCACATCGCCTCGAAGCAGGCGGGCAGCAGCCATTCGACGAAGAACGCGCTGAGCAGCAGGAAGCCGATGCCGGCGCGGCCGAAGGGCAGGGCGGCGAGCATCAGCAGGAAGGCGAGCGCCATGCGCAGCACCAGGTCGATCGCCCAGGCGAGCGCGCGCGGCACCGGGCCGGCGAGATGCAGCGTGAGCTCGATGCCTTCGGGCGTGGCGACGCGGCGCGTCGTGTCCAGCAAAGCTTTCCCTCCCCAGGGAAAGCCAAGTCTACTGGCTTCTTACCCGCGCCGCATCGAGTCGAAGAACTCGGCGTTCGACTTGGTCGCCTTGAGCTTGTCGATCAGGAACTCGGCCGCCTCGAGCTCGTCCATCGGGAACAGCAGCTTGCGCAGCACCCAGATCTTCTGCAGCAGCGGCGGGTCGATCAGCAGCTCCTCGCGCCGGGTGCCCGAGCGGTTGACGTTGATCGCCGGGTAGATGCGCTTCTCGTGCATGCGGCGGTCGAGGTGCACCTCCATGTTGCCGGTGCCCTTGAACTCCTCGTAGATCACGTCGTCCATGCGGCTGCCGGTGTCGATCAGCGCCGTGGCGATGATGGTGAGCGAGCCGCCTTCCTCGATGTTGCGCGCCGCGCCGAAG
>DASVDO010000092.1:0-39286 GCA_036381055.1 Burkholderiales bacterium
ACTCGGCGGCGACGTGACGACGACCGGCACGCAGTCGTTCGCCGACGCGGTCACGGCCAACGGCATCTCGATGACCTCGGGCGGCGGCTCGATATCGGCGACCAACGCGGCCAACGACTTCAGCGGGACGATCCTGCTGTCGTCGACGGGCACGGTTTCGCTGCGCGACAGCAACGCGCTGAGCCTCGCCTCGGCGGCCGGGCTGACCTTCGGCTCGCTCACCGCGGGCGGCACGTTGGACATCACGACCGGCGGCGCCACCAACCTCGGGACCACGTCGGTCAGCGGCGGCAACCTCACGGTGACGAGCGGCAACGGCAACATCACCGGCAGCACCGTGAACGTCGCCGGGACGACCAGCCTGCAGGCGGGCAGCGGCTCGATCGTGCTCACCGGATCGAACGATTTCGGCGGCACCGTGACCGCCGGCGGAAACGGCATCAGCCTGGTCGACGTGAACACGCTGACGCCGGCGGACATCGACGCCGGCACGGGCGCGGTGAGCCTGACCGCGGCGGCGCTCGCGGCGAACCCGGGCGGGTCGGTGACCGGCGCCTCGGCGACGCTGAGCAGCAGCGCGAACGTCGCGAACCTTAACATCGACTTCCAGGGCACCGGGGTGCTGCTGACCGGCAGCGCGACGACCTGGCAGCTGTTCGGGCCGGTGACGCAGCCGAGCTTCTCGGTGACCAATCCGGCGACCAACGTGTTCTACAACGGCGCCGCGCTGAGCGGCTCGGTGATCACGGTGGTGCAGCAGAGCGCCGGCGCGATCGGCGGGTCGATCAACCAGATCGCCACGCAGGCGCTGCAGGACGCCCTCGACACCGACAGCGTGCAGAAGCAGATCGACTACGGCTTCGCCGGCGACGTCGGCACGACGCCGCCGATGGACCATCGGATCGACAACACCGGCATCTCGACGCCGCGCTGCCTCGAGGAGAGCCGCGAGGGCATGCCCTGCCGGAACTGACAACAAGTTTCAGAGGGAGGAGGAATAGGGGCGCTACGGCGCCCCGCTTTTTTTTTATGGGTACAATCCGCCTCAAGAGGGAGGCGGGCGGTTCCTAGATGTCCGAGCAGCTGAGCGAAGCCGCGGTTCTGTTTGCCGACGTCAGCGGCAGCACCAAGCTATACGAGCTCGCGGGCGACGCGGTGGCCCACGCGGCCATCGACAAGTGCGTCAGCCTGATGCGCGAGAAGACGATCGCGGCCAAGGGCCGGGTGATCAAGACGATCGGCGACGAGGTGATGTCGTGCTTCCCGACCGCCGACGGCGCGGCCGACGCGGCCATCGAGATGCAGCTCGCGATCGCCCAGCTGCCGCCTGTCGGCAACACGCAGATCGGCATCCGCGTCGGCTTCAACCACGGCCCGGTGGTCGAGCGCGAGGGCGACGTGTTCGGCGACGCGGTGAACCTGGCGGCGCGCCTGGCCGGCGTGGCGACCAAGGGGCAGATCATCACCGCGCGCGACACCGTGATGCTGATGTCGCCGATGCTCAAGGCCGCCACCCGCGCCATCACCACCATCCAGGTGAGGGGCAAGGCGCAGGAGATCCAGGTCTACGAGCTGATCTGGCAGCAGAGCGAGGACATGACGACCCTCGCCTCGCACAAGTCGGTCTTCAAGCCCAAGAACACCAAGCTGCGCCTGGTGGTGCAGGGCAACGAGCTCGTGCTTTCCGCCGAGCGCCCGTCGGTGGCGCTCGGCCGCGACCAGTCGGCCGACCTGGTGATCCGCGAGCGCATGGCTTCGCGCGCGCACGGCAAGATCGAGCGCCGCCTCGACAAGTTCGTGCTGACCGATCACAGCGCCAACGGCACGTTCATCACCATCGAAGGCGACAAGGAGATCGTCCTGCGGCGCGAGGAGTTCACGCTGCGCGGGCACGGCTGGATCGCCTTCGGCCAGTCGCGCGCCACGGCGAGCGACGTGGTCGAGTTTTTCTGCGAGTAGCGGCCGGCCCGGCGCCGCGCCGCCCCGGCGGCGCGCCGAACAAGGTGAAAAATATCGTCAAACCGGCGCCGGCGCCCTCGACGGCGGGCGCGGCCTCGCGTTAAGGCGAGCGTGCAGGGTTGCGCGGGCCGCGACGGCGCTCAATCATGGCGCTGCGGCCGAGCGGACGGGGGGACAAAAAGCCGCGGCGTAGTGCCTTGTCAGTGAGGTATGCCGCTCCGATAATACTAGGTCGTTTAAATAGCAATTTCAGGGAGATGCGCTTCGCCCCATGGCGGCGCCGGAACTCAAGACCCTAGGCCGGTACAACATCGAGCGCGTGCTCGGCAAAGGCGCCATGGGCGTGGTCTACGAAGGCGTCGACCCGCGGCTCGGGCGGCGCGTCGCCATCAAGACCATCCTCAAGAGCCACCTCGACGAGGAAACCGCCAAGGACTACTCGATGCGCTTCGTGCGCGAAGCGCAGGCGGTGGCGCGCCTCAACCACCCGAACATCGTCCAGGTCTACGACTTCGGCGAGGAGGCGGACATCGCCTACCTCGTCATGGAGTTCATCAAGGGCAAGGAGCTCAAGAACTTCTTCGACGCCAACGAGCGCTTCGACCTGAAGGAAGCGGTGCGCATCATGTGCGAGCTGTGCGACGCGCTCGACTTCGCCCACCAGCACAACATCATCCACCGCGACATCAAGCCGGCGAACGTGATGCTGGACCACCAGGCGCGCACCAAGCTGACCGATTTCGGCGTCGCGCGGGTCACCGACTCCGACAAGACCTCGGTCGAGCGCACGCAGGCCGGCACCATGGTCGGCACGCCGGCCTACATGTCGCCCGAGCAGATCACCGGCGGCAACATCGACCGGCGCACCGACGTGTTCTCGGCCGGCATCATCCTCTACCAGTTCCTCACCGGCGAGAAGCCCTTCACCGGCAGCGGCGCGTGGACCATCGCCAAGAAGATCATCCAGGAAGAGCCGCCGCTGCCGTCGTCGCTGAACAACGCCGTCACGCCGCTCTTCGACGCGGTGGTGAACAAGGCGCTCGCCAAGAACCCGGAGCAGCGCTACCAGACGGCGCGCGACCTGTCGGTGGCGCTGCGCCGCGCGCTCGAAGGCAAGCCCGAGGAAGAGGACGCCGACCGCACGATCGTCGGCATCATGGCCGAGCCGGTCTCTGCGCCGGCGACGCGCCCGGCGCCGCGCGCCGAGCCGACGCGCGGCGGCGCCACCGGCGGAGGCACCGCGGCCGGCAACCAGGAAGTCGAGCTCGAGTTCTGGCGCGCCATCAAGGACGGCAACGACGCGGAGGACTTCGAGCTCTACGTGCAGCAGTTCCCGAACGGCATCTACGCGGCGCTCGCGAAGCGCAAGATCGCCAAGCTGCGCGGCGTCGCGCCGGAGGAAACCAGCGCCAAGGCGCGCGAGCAGGAGCGCAAGGAGGCCGAAGAGGCGGCCAAGCGCGAGGCCGAGGTGCGCGCCAAGCTCGCCGCCGAGAAGGAGAAGCTCGAGGCCGAGCTCAAGCGCAAGGAAGAGGAGTACCGCAAGCGCGAGGCCGAGGCCGAGGCGAAGCGCCTGGCCGCGGAGAAGGCGCGCGCCGAAGCGGAGGAAAAGGCGCGGCGCGAAGCCGAGGAGAAGGCGCGCGCCGCCGCGGAGAAGGCGAAGCAGGAGGCGGCGGCCGAGCGAGAGCGCGCGCGCCAGGAGGCCGAGAAGGCGCGGCAGGAAGCCGAGAAGGCGAAGCAGGAGGCGCTCGCCGCGGCGCGCGCCGAAGCCGAGAAGGCGCGCCGCGAGGCCGAGGAGAAGGCGCGCAAGGAAGCCGAGCTGCGGGCGAAGAAGGAGGCCGAGGAGCGCGCCAAGCGCGAAGCCGAGTTCAAGAAGCGCGAGGCCGAGCTGCGCAAGCAGGCGGCCGCCGGCGGCAAGAAGACCTCGCCCGCCGTGCCGATCGCCGTCGGCCTGGTCGTGCTGGCCGCCGCCGGTGCGGGCTACTTCTTCCTGCCGCAGCACGATCCGCAGGCCACCGCCAAGCTGCAGGCGATGCAGCGCCAGCTCGAGGAGGCGAAGCAGAAGGCCGCCGAGCTCGAGGCGCAGAAGCGCAAGGAAGAGCAGGCGCGCCTCGCGCTCGAGAAGGCGCGCCGGGAGGAAGAGGCGGCCCGCAAGGCGGGCGACCTCAAGCGCCAGCAGGAGCTCGCCGCAGCGCGCGCCAAGGCCGAAGCCGAGGCGCAGCGCGAGGCCGACATGACCCGGCAGCGCGAGGCCGAGGCGCGCAGGACCGCCGAAGCGGCCGAGGCGGCGCGCCGGCAGGCGGAAGCGCGCAAGCAGGCCGAAGCGAAAGCCGCCGCCGAGAAGGCCGCCGCGGAAGCGCGGGCGGCCGCGGAAGCGAAGGCGCTCGCCGAGAAGCTGGCCGCGGAAAGGGCGTTCGCCGAGAAGCTCGCGCGCGAGCGCGCCGCGGTGGAAGCCGAGCGCCAGCGTCTCGCCGCCGAGAAGGCCGCCGCCGAGAAGGCCGCGGCCGAAGCGCGCGCCGCCGCCGAGCGGGCGGCCGCCGAGCGCGCCGCCGCCGAAAAGGCGAAGCTCGCCGCGCTGTCGGCCGCGCCGAGCGCGCCGCCGTCCAGCGAAGCGCTCTTCCAGCAGGCCGAGGCGGCGGAAGAGAAGGGCAGCGGCAAGGAAGCGGTGCGCCTGTACACGCGCGCCGCGCGCGCGGGCAACGGCAAGGCGGCCAAGCGCCTCGGCGAGATCTACGACAAGGGATTGCTCGGCATCCCGCGCGACTATGCCGAGTCTCTGAAGTGGTACAACGCCGCGCGCGTGCTCGGCGAAGAGGTGCCGCTGGCAAGAGGCCGCTAGCGCGCCCGGCGGCGGGCGGGGGAGGGGGCGCGCCCTACAAGGGAGGAGGATGAGCGAGCGCGGCCCGGGCGTCCCAGACGCCGATGCGACCGTAGTCCTGCCGGCGCCCGGCCGGCGCCGCTTCGGCTTCGCGCCGCCTCTCGAGCGCCAGGCGGCCGCGGCCGACCTGTCGGCGCTCGGCGGGCTGAACCGTCTCGTCGACGCGGCCAATCCGATCCTCGCCGCCGTGCCGCAGATCCGGCATGCGCTGCGCCATCCCGATCCGGGCGGCCTGCGCGCCAGGATCCGCGAGCAGCTCGCAGGCTTCGAGCCTGCCGCGCGCGCGGCCGGCGTGCCGGCGCCGCAGATTCCCGTGGCGGCGATGGTGCTGTGCGCGCTGCTCGACGACTCGGCGAGCGCGACGCCGTGGGGACGCGAATGGGCGCGCAGCGGCCTGCTCGCCGAGTTGCACGCAGGCGCCGCCGTCGACGACTTCTTCGTCCAGCTGGAGCGCGCGCTCGCCGCGCCGGCGGCGCACGTCGAGCTGCTCGAGTTCTTCTACGTCTGCCTCGCGCTGGGATTCGAAGGGCGCTACCGCAACGGCGAGGGCGGGCGCCAGGCGCTGACGCAGATCCGCAGCCGGCTCTTCGAGGCCCTGCAGAAGCTCCGGCCCGCGCCGGCGCCGGAGCTTTCCCTGCGCTGGCGGCCGGCGAGCGTGCCGCGACGCCGCGTGCCCGGCGCCATCGCGCTCTGGAGCGTCGCCTCGGGCTGCGCGCTGCTGCTCGCCGGCCTCTATTTCGCGTACGCGATCTCGCTGGGCAGCCTGTCCGATCCGGTGGCGCGCGAGCTGGCCCGCCTCGGGCCGCTGCCGTCCTTCGCCGGCGAGGCGCGCGCTTCGCCCGCCGCGCTGGGCGAGCGCAGCCGCGCGCTGGCGGGCGCCATCGGCCTGCGCGAGGTCGAGGTGGCCCCGGCCGGGGGCGGCATCATGATCGTGCTCAAGGCCGACGAGCTGTTCGCCTCCGGCAGCGCGCGGTTGCATGCGCGGCTCGAGCCGGTCGTGCTGCGCATCGCGGAGGCGCTCGACCGGGTGCCCGGCGCGGTGCTGGTCACCGGCCACACCGACGACGTGCCGATCCGCACGGCGCGCTTTCCGTCGAACTGGGAGCTTTCGACGGAGCGCGCGCGCTCGGTGGTGCGCCTCATGGCGACGAAGATGCGCGAGCCGCGCCGCCTGCGCGCCGAAGGCCTGGCCGACTCGCAGCCCCTCGTGCCGAACGACGGCGCCGAGCATCGCGCGAAGAACCGCCGCGTGACCATCCTCCTGCGGAGCGCGTCGTGAACCGCTCGATCGGCTGGCGCTGGAAGCTCGGGGCGCTCGCCTGGGCGTCGCTCTCGCTCGCCGTCTGGTTCGCCGGCGACGCGATCGCGCTGGGCGGCGCGCGGCCGCTCGAGGCGCCGGCGGCGCGCCTCGCGCTGATCGCCCTGGTCGGACTCGCCTGGCTCGGCTGGGAGCTGTGGCGCGTGCGCCAGGCGCTGCGCGCCAACCAGCGGCTGCTCGACGGCCTGCTGCGCGGCGTGAGCGACGCGCACGCCGCGGAGCGCGCCGCGCACGAGCTGGCGGTCCTGCGCCAGCGCTTCGAGCAGGCGCTGGCGGTGCTGCGCAAGGCGCGCTTCCGCGCGCCGACGGGCGAGCGGCGCACCGTCGCCGAGCTGCCGTGGTACATGTTCATCGGCGCGCCCGGCTCGGGGAAGACCACGGCGCTGCTCAACGCCGGCCTGCGCTTCCCGCTCGGCGACCCGCGCGCCGGCGAAGCGTTGCAGGGCATCGGCGGCACGCGCAACTGCGACTGGTGGTTCACCGACGAGGCGGTGCTGCTCGACACCGCCGGCCGCTACACCACGCAGGACAGCGACCGCGAAGCCGACGCCGCCGCCTGGCTCGGCTTCCTGGATCTGCTGAAGACGTTCCGTCCGCGCCAGCCGCTGAACGGCGTGCTGGTCACGCTGAGCCTCTCGGACCTCGCGCACTGGGACGACGAAGAGCTGCAGCGCTACGCCGAGCACGTGCGCGAGCGCCTCGCCGAGCTGCGCGAGCGCCTCGGGGTGCGCCTGCCGGTGTACGTGCTGGTCACCAAGACCGACCTGCTCGCCGGCTTCAACGAGTTCTTCTCCGGCTTCGACGCCGCGCAGCGCGCGCAGGTCTGGGGCGTGACCTTCGATCCCGCGCAGCCCGCTCCCGAGGCGCGCTTCGGCGAGGAGTTCGCGCGGCTCGAGCGGCGGCTCTACGCGATGCTGCCCGCCCGGCTGCACGAGGAGCGCGACCTGCAGCGGCGCGCCGCCATCTACCGCTTCCCGCAGCAGTTCCGCGTGAGCGGCCCGCTGGTCGAGCGCTTCCTCGCCGCAGCGTTCGGCGACCTGGGCGAGCGCGAGCCGGCATTCGTGCGCGGCGTCTACTTCACCAGCGGCACCCAGGAAGGAAGCCCCATCGATCGCGTGCTCGGCACGCTGGCGCGCACCTTCAACCTCGAGCGCAAGGTGCAGCCGCCCTTCGCGGGCACCGGCAAGAGCTTCTTCCTGCGGCGCCTGCTGCGCGAGGTGATCCTCGCCGAGGCGGGCCTCGCCGGCGTCGACCCGGCGCAGGAGCGCCGCCGCCGCACCGCGCTGGCCGCGGCGGCCGCCGCGCTCGCCGCGGCGACGCTCGGGCTCGCCGCCGTGTGGACCGCGAGCTATCTGGCCAACCGCGATCTCGTCGTGGCGGCGCGCGCGAGCACCTCGGCGGTGAAAGCCGAGCTCGCCGCGCAGGCACCGCTGCGTCCGGGCGACGAAGCGCGGCTGCTCGCGCTCCTCGAGCGCGTCGCGGGGCTGGCGGAGAGCATCGGCGCGCAAGGAAGGTTGCTCGACGTCGGCTTCGGGCAGCGCGACAAGCTCGCCGCGCAGGCGACGCGCGCCTACCGCAACGCGCTGCGCGAGTCGCTGCTGCCCCACGCCGTGCGCACGCTCGAGGCCGACCTGCGCGCGCAGCCCGCGCGCGAGGCGCTCGAGGCCTACGTGGCGCTTTACGAGCCTGCCCCGCCGGACGCGCAGGCGCTCGCCGCGGTGCTTGCCAGGCGCTGGCGCCTTCCGGAGGAGCGCGCTCGCGCGCTGGCGCGCCACCTGCGCGCCGCGCTCCAGGAGCAGCCGCTCGTGCTGCCGCATCCGCGCGACGAGGAGCTGGTGCAGGCCGCCGGGCGTCGCCTCGGGCCGGGTGCGCGCCTGTGACGGGTCTCGGCTCGCCGCTCCTGCGACAGACCTTTCCGTCCGGCTGGTACGGGAAGATTCCCACCACCGGCGACTTCGTCGCGCGGCGCGTCCCGGGCGCGTTCTGCGACGCCTGGGGCGGCTGGCTGCAGCGGGCGCTGGAGGGCGCGCGAAGCCGGCTCGCGCACCGCTGGCCCGACGATTACCTCGACATGCCGGTGTGGCGGTTCGTGCTTTCTCCGGGGCTGCTCACGCCCGAGGCCTGGGCGGGCGTCATGGCGCCGAGCGGCGATTCGGTCGGCCGCCATTTCCCGCTCACCGTGGCGAGCGCGCTGCCGGTCCGGCGCCTCGACGCGCTCGCCACGCTGCTCGCCGCGCGGCCCTGGTTCGACGACATCGAGGAGGCGCTGCGCGCCGCGATGGCGCACGGCGCGAGGCTCGTCACCCTCGACGCGGCGATCGCCGCGCGCCCGTTCCGCGAGGAGGGGCTGCGTTACGCCGGGCCGCAGGAGCGCATGCCGGAAGGCTTCGCCACGTTCCACCTTCCCGGTGCAGCCGGCCGATGCGCCGCCGCCTGGCTCGCCGAGGCATCGGGAGACCTGCCGGCGGCCGTGCTCGCCTGCGCCGAGCTGCCGCCGGCGGAGCCATTCTGCGCGATGATGGACGGACGCTGGCGGGAGCACGGCTGGCTGCCGGGCGGGGCGCCCTGAGGCTGCGCATGTCGATCACGGTCAAGATCTTCACCAAAGCGGGCGGCAGGCCGAGCCTCTACGCCGCGCGCGAGTTCGACGCGCTGCCGGTGAGCATCGGCCGCGACCCGGCGTGCAGCATGGTGCTGGAGGATCCGCACAAGCACATCTCGCGCTTCCACGTCGAGCTGGAGGAGCAGGACGGCGTGTACTGGATGACCGTGGTGTCCAAGGTCAATCCGGTCATGGTGAAGGGCAGGCGCTACGGGCCGGCGACCCGCCTGACGCTGCGCTCGGGCGACAGCTTCGAGATCGGCGAGTACGAGATCCACGTCGCGCTGCCCGAGCTGCCCGCGCCCGAGCCCGGGATCTTCGACGAGCCCACCTTCGTCGGCGGCGGCGCGCCGGCCGAGCCGACGCTGGTGCCGGCGGCGCGGGCGAGGGCGAGCGCCGCCCCCGCGGCGGCCGACCGGGCGCTGCTGGAGGCGTTCCTGGAAGGCGCCGGCGTGCCGCACAAGGACCTTTCCCCGCAGCAGGCCGAGCGGCTGATGCGTGACAGCGGCGCGATCCTGCGCGCGGCGATCGAAGGGCTGATGATGCTGCTCATCGCGCGCGGCGAGATGCGCAAGGAGTTCCGGGCCGAGGAGCGCACCATGGTCGCGGCGCGCGACAACAATCCGCTGAAGCTGATGTCCGACCCGCACGAGGCGATGGCCTTCATCTTCGATCCGAGCGACCGCACCGACGGCTTCCTCGACCCGGTGCAGGCGATCGGCGACGCCTGCGAGGACCTGCGCTCGCACGAGATCGCGCTGATGGCCGGCATGCGCGCGGCGATCCTCGGCGCGCTGCGCCGCTGCGACCCGCGCCTGCTCGAGCGCGCACAGGAGAAAGCGGGCGGCCTGGGTTTTTTCGGGCGCAAGGGCCGGCTGTGGGAGCGCTTCCTCGCCGAGCACGAGAAGCTGCTCCAGGAGGCGCAGGACGACTTCCAGAAGGTGTTCGGCCGCGATTTCATGGGCGCCTATCAGGCGCAGCTGCGGCGGCTGAAAGGCGGCCGCTAGCGCGCGCAGGGGGCGCCGCATACTGTATATAATAACAGTATGCGGCTGGAAGACATCCTGCAACGCCAGCCGGTCTGGCGCGGCGCCGGGCTCGCGCAGTGCCCGCCCGGCGTACCCACCGGGTTCGACCTTCTCGATGCCGGGCTGCCCGGCGGCGGCTGGCCGCGCGGCGAGCTGACCGAGCTCCTCGGCGAGACGCCCGGCATCGGCGAGCTGCAGCTCGTCCTGCCCGCCCTGGCGCGCCTCAGTAACGCCGGGAAGCGCGTGGTCTGGCTCGGCGCCCCGCACCTGCCGTACCCGCCGGCGCTCGCCGCCGCCGGCCTCGACCTCGCCCAGCTCGTGGTCGTCCAGCCGCGCACGCGGCAGGAGGCGCTCTGGGCCGCCGAGCAGGTGCTGCGCGCCGCGGCCGCCCCGGCGCTCCTCGCCTGGACGCCGCGCGTGCGCTATGCCGAGCTGCGGCGCCTGGCAGTGGCCGCCGAGGCGGGCGGCGGCGTGGCGTTTCTTTTCCGTCCCCCGGCGGCGGCGCGCGAGCCTTCGCCGGCGAGCCTGCGCCTCGTGCTCGAGCCCGGCGCGGGCGAGCTGGCGCTGCGCATCCTCAAGCGGCGCGGCGCGCCCGCCGGTGGCGTGCTGCGGCTGCCGCTCGCACTTCCCTGCCATGCTCTGGGTCGCTCTGCACCTGCGCCAGCCGGCGGCGATCGAGCCGCTCGCCGGCTGGGCCTGCCAGTTCACGCCTAAGGTCTCGCTCGAGCCGCCGGACGCGCTGCTCGCCGAGGTCTCCGGCAGCCTGCGCTATTTCGGCGGCGCGCAGGCGCTGCTCGAGGCGCTGCGCGCCGGCGTCGCCGAGCTGGGCCTCGACGCCTCGCTTGCCAGCGCCGCCACGCCGCGCGCCGCGCTGTGGCTGGCGCGCGGCGCAGCGGGCGCCGGGCTGGACGAGCTGCCGCTCCACGTCACGCGCTGGGAGCTCGATTTCTTCCACAGCATCGGCGTGACCACCCTCGGCGAAGTGCGCCGCCTGCCACGCGCCGGCCTGGCGCGGCGCTGCCCGGCCGGCGTGCTCGCCGAGCTCGACGCGGCGCTCGGGCTGCGCGAGGAGCCGAGGGCGTTCTACGCGCCGCCGCCCGCCTTCGACGCGAGCCTCACGCTGCCGGGCGAGGCGGGGCATTGCGAAGCGCTCGTCTTCGCCGCGCGCCGCCTGCTCGTGCAGCTCGCCGGCCTGCTCGCCGCGCGCCATGCCGGCACGCGCGGTTTCGTGCTGAGCCTGCTCGACGCGCACCGCCGGGCGCGGCCGGTGGCGGTGAACCTCGCTTCGCCTTCGCGCGACGTCGAGCGCTTCGTGCGGCTGCTGCGCGAGCGCCTGGCGACGCTCGAGCTGCGCGAGCCGGTGCAGGCGATCCGCGTCACGGCGGGCGACTTCGTCCCGCTGCCCGGGCACAGCGCCAGCTTCCTCGGCGACGCGGCCGCCGAATACGAGGACTGGTCGGCGCTGCTCGAGCGGCTGCAGGCGCGCCTCGGACACGACGCGGTCTACGGGCTCGCCACGGTGCCGGACCACCGTCCCGAGCACGCCTGGCGGCGCATCTCGCCCGGCGACTGGGACCCGCACGAGTTCCGCGTGCCGGGACCGCGCCCGGCCTGGCTGCTCGAGCCGCCGCGGCGGCTCGAGCCCGGCCGCTTCGAGCTGCTCGCCGGCCCCGAGCGCATCGAGTGCGGCTGGTGGGACGGCGACGAAGCGCGGCGCGACTATTTCGTCGCGCGGCTCGCGCCGGCTTCGCTCGCCTGGATCTACCGCGAGGAAGGCGACTGGTACCTGCATGGCTTCTTTGCCTGACTACGCCGAGCTGCACTGCCTGTCCAACTTCAGCTTCCTGCGCGGCGCCTCGCATCCGGAGGAGCTGGTCGAGCGGGCGAGCGCGCTCGGCTACCGGGCGCTCGCGCTGACCGACGAATGCTCGTTCGCCGGCGCCGTGCGCGCGCACCTCGCGGCGAAGCAGGTCGGCCTGCCGCTCGTGCTGGGCACCGAAGTGACGCTCGTGGAGGGCACCAAGCTCGTGCTGCTCGCCACCGACCGCGCCGCGTACGGCGCGCTCTGCTCGCTCGTCACGACCGGCCGGCGGCGCGCGAAGAAGGGCGCTTACACGCTCACGCGCGCGGATGCGGAAGCGCTCGCCGGGCGCGGCGTGCTGGTGCTCTGGGTGCCGGAGGAGGATTTCTCGCCGGCGCACTGGCTGGCGGCGCACTTCGCCGGCAGCGCCTGGATCGCGGTCGAGCTGCACTGCGGGCCGAACGATCGCGCGCGGCTGAAGGAATTGACGTCGCTGGGAAAGGCGCATCGGTTGCCCCTCGTCGCCGCGGGCGACGTGCACATGCACGTGCGCTCGCGGCGCCGCCTGCAGGACGTACTGACCGCGATTCGCCTCGGGCGCACGGTGGCCGAATGCGGGCAGGCGCTGTTCCCGAACGCCGAGCGCAGCCTGCGCCTGCGCGTGCGGCTCGCGCAGCTCTACCCGCCGGAGCTGCTCGCCGAGAGCGTCGCGATCGCCGAGCGCTGCCGCTTCTCGCTCGACGAGCTGCGCTACGAGTATCCCGAGGAGCTGGTGCCGCCGGGGCATACGCCGGCGAGCTGGCTGCGCCGGCTCACCGAGCAGGGCCTGGCGCGCCGCTTCCCGGGCGGCGTGCCGGAGAAGGTGCGCGCGCTCGCCGAGCACGAGCTGGCGCTCGTCGCCGAGCTCGATTACGCGCCGTTCTTCCTCACCGTGCACGACGTGGTCGACTACGCGCGCCGCCGGCGCATCCTGTGCCAGGGACGCGGCTCGGCGGCCAACTCGGTCGTGTGCTACGCGCTGGGCATCACCGAGGTCGACCCGGCGCGCCAGAGCACGCTTTTCGAGCGCTTCCTGTCGCGCGAGCGCAACGAGCCGCCCGACATCGACGTCGACTTCGAGCACGAGCGGCGCGAGGAGGTGATCCAGTACATCTACCGCAAGTACGGCCGCGACCGCGCGGCGATCGCCGCCACGGTGATCTGCTACCGGCCGAAAAGCGCCGTGCGCGACGTCGGCAAGGCGCTCGGCGTGCCGGCCGACGAGATCGACCGCACGGCGAAGGGCTTCGCCTTCTGGGACCGGCCCCTGCCGCAGGCCGGCCAGTGGCTGGAGCTCGCGCAGATGCTGCGCGGCTTCCCGCGCCATCTCTCGCAGCACACCGGCGGCTTCGTCATCTCGCGCGGGCCGCTCTGCGAGCTGGTGCCGATCGAGAACGCGGCGATGCCCGAGCGCACCGTCATCCAGTGGGACAAGGACGACCTCGAGGCGCTCGGGCTGCTGAAGGTGGACGTGCTCGCGCTCGGCATGCTCACCGCGATCCGCAAGTGCCTCGGCCTGGTCGGCCTGGAGATGGACCAGGTCCCCGCCGAGGACCCGGCGGTGTACGCGATGATCCAGAAGGCCGACACGATGGGCGTGTTCCAGATCGAGTCGCGCGCGCAGATGAGCATGCTGCCGCGGCTCAGGCCCGCGTGCTACTACGACCTGGTGATCGAGGTGGCGATCGTGCGGCCGGGCCCGATCCAGGGCGGCATGGTGCATCCGTACCTGCGCCGCCGACGCGGCGAGGAGCCGGTGAGCTATCCCAGCGAGGCGGTGCGGCAGGTGCTCGAGCGCACGCTCGGCGTGCCGATCTTCCAGGAGCAGGTGATGCAGCTCGCCATGGTGGCGGCCGGCTTCTCGCCGGGCGAGGCCGACCGCCTGCGCCGCTCGATGGCGGCGTGGAAGAAGCGCGGCGGCCTGGAGCACTTCGAGGAGAAGCTCAAGCGCGGCATGCGCGCGAACGGCTACAGCGAAGCGTTCGCCGACTCGATCTACCGCCAGATCCTGGGCTTCGGCGAGTACGGCTTTCCCGAGTCGCACTCGGCGAGCTTCGCGCTGCTGGTCTACGTCTCCGCGTGGCTGAAGTGCCACCACCCGGCGGCGTTCTGCGCGGCGCTGCTCAACAGCCAGCCGATGGGCTTCTACGCGCCGGCGCAGCTCGTGCAGGACGCGCGCCGCCACGGCGTCGAGGTGCGCGCGCCCGACGTCAACGCCAGCGGCTGGGACTGCACGCTCGAAGGCGGGGCGCTGCGGCTCGGCCTGCGCCAGGTGCGCGGGCTCGCCGAGGCGCTCGGCAGGCGCATCGCGTCGGGCGCGCCGTACCGGGACGTGGACGACCTGGCGCGCCGGGCGCAGCCGGGCGAGCGCGACCTGCGGCTGCTCGCCGCCGCCGGCGTGCTCGAGTCGCTCGCCGGGCACCGGCGCCTCGCGCACTGGAGCGCCGCCGGCGCGGCGCGCCCGGCGCCGCTCGACGCGCGCGCCGCGGAGCCGGCGCTCGCGCTCGCGCCGCCGGGGGAGGCGGAGGACCTGGCCGCGGATTACGCGCGCCTCGGCCTGACGCTGGGCCGGCATCCCCTGGCCCTGCTGCGCGAGCATTTCCGCCGGCTGAAGATCCTCAGCGCCGAGGAAATCCGCGCGCTGCCGCACGGCGCGCGCGCGAGCGTCGCCGGCCTGGTCACCTGCCGGCAGCGGCCCGACACCGCGAGCGGGGTGATCTTCGTCACGCTCGAGGACGAGAGCGGCTGCGCCAACGTCGTCGTGTGGTCGAGCCTGGCCGAGCGCCAGCGCCGGGCGCTGCTCGGCGCGCGCCTGCTCGGCGTGCAGGGCACGGTGGAGCGCGACGGCGACGTGGTGCACCTCGTGGCGCGGCGCCTCGCCGACCACAGCGCGCTGCTCGGGCCGCTCGAGGCGAAGTCGCGCGATTTCCATTAAGATTTTCCGCGGATGACGGCCGAGTCCGGGATCCTCACCCTGATCGCCGAGCGCCGCGCGCGGCGCCCGGCGCGCGATCTGCCCGCGCTGAGCCAGCTATTCCGCCGCCTCGCGGCGTGCCCGAGCGGCGAGGCCGACGCCACCGAGGAGCGCATCTGGAGCGTCTGGATGGACCATCCGCACGCCGGCGCCGCGGCGGCGCTCGAGGCGGCGACGCGCGACATCGCGGCCCGGCGCTACGACATCGCCGAGACGCGCCTGACGCTGCTCCTGCGCAGCGCGCCCGACTTCGCCGAGGCCTGGCACAAGCGCGCCACGCTCTACTACCTGCTCGGCCGCGACGCCGAGTGCCTGCACGACATCGCCCGCACGCTGGCGCTCGAGCCGCGGCACTTCGCCGCGATGCTGCACTTCGCCGAGATCCTGCTCGACGAGGGCGCAGCGGCGGACGCGCGCTATGCGTTCGCCGCGGCGCTGTCGCTCAACCCTCACCTCGAGCGCGCGCGGCACGCGCTGGCTGACAATCCCTGACCGCGCCCCGGCGCGCGGCTGCGACCCCGCCCCTATAATCGCGCGATGAACGACAACGACTACAAGGTCATCGTCGCCCGGGACCTGGAGGACCTGATCCCGGTATTCCTCAAGAACCGCAAGAAGGAAGTCGACTCGCTGCGCGTCGCGCTCGCGGCGGCCGACTTCGAGCAGCTGCGCCAGCTCGGCCACCGCATGAAGGGCGTCGGCAACTCCTACGGCTTCAGCCACGTCTCGATCCTCGGCAAGCACATCGAGGACGGCGCGCGCAGCGGCGACCGGGCCTCGCTGGAGGCGCGCATCGCCGAGTACGCCGACTACCTCGCGAAGGTCCAGATCGCCTATGAGTGAGTAGCGCCGCCGTGCGCGTGCTCATCATCGACGACGACGAGGACCTGCGCGCGCTGCTCGGGCGCTACATCAAGCAGCGCTGGAGCGACGCGATCGTCGACGACTACGATCCCCTGGAGCGCAACGTCCCGGGGGACGACTTCCCGCTCGGCGACTACGACGTGGTGATCCTCGACTACATGCTCGGCCGCGGCGACGGCCTGGAGTGGCTGCAGCGGCTGAAGAAGCGGCGCGACTGTCCGAAGATCCTGTTCCTCACCGGCGCGGGCAACGAGGTCATCGCGGTGCGCGCGATGAAGGCGGGCGCCGACGACTACCAGCGCAAGCAGGAGATGACGCGCGAGAAGCTCATCACCTCGCTGCACGACCTGACCGCCGACGCGGTGGAGCGCACGGTGTCGCCCGAGCTGGCGGCGCGCCTGGAAGGGCACAACCTCGGCGCGCGCATCCGCATCCCCGGCATCAAGGTGCTGCACCTGATCGGCGAGGGCGGCACGGCGCGCGTCTACCTCGCCTCGCGCGAGGGCGACGACGAGCCGCTGGTGGTGAAGATCCTGCGCCCCGAGATCGTCTCGGACCGCAACGCGCTGGCGCGCTTCATGGAGGAATACGCGCTGGTCGAGCGCCTGCAGAGCCGCCACGTGGCGCGCATCCACGGCCACGGCGACGTCGACGGCCACGCCTACCTGGTCATGGAGTTCTTCGAGGGCGGCGACCTGAGCAAGCGCCTGGGCGGCCGGCCGCTCCCCGTGCCCGAGGCGCTGCGCCTGTTCCGCGAGCTGATGCTGGCGCTGGGCGACATCCACGAGAAGGGCATCCTGCACCGCGACCTCAAGCCGCAGAACCTGATGTTCCGCGCCGACGGCACCCTGGCGATCGTCGACTTCGGCATCGCCAAGCACATCGACGCCGCCGACCGCACCAACGCCGGCGAAGTGCTCGGCACGCCGCGCTACATGAGCCCCGAGCAGGTGCAGGGGCGGGCGCTCGACCTGCGCACCGACATCTACAGCGCCGGGGTGCTGCTCTACCAGATGCTGACCGGCAAGCACCTGTTCGAGGGCGACAGCGCGGTGGAGGTGGCGCTGCAGCACCTCAACAAGCCGCCGCCGGCGCTGCCCGACGCGCTCGCGGCCTACCAGCCGCTGCTCGACAAGCTGCTGGAGAAGGACCGCGACGCGCGCTTCCGCAACGCCGACGAGGTGATCGGCTTCCTGGTGCGCAAGCTGGAGCAGGGGCACCTCGACACGACCGTCAAGCTGCACTAGGGCAGCTTTTTCCAGATCGCGCGCAGCTGATCGGGCAGGTCCTTGGGCGAGAACGGCTTGGAGATGGTGCCGGCGGCGCCGAGCGTCTTCAGCTCGTCGAGGTCGCGCTGCGCCGCCTTGGCGGTGATGAACACCACCGGCAGGGCCGCCACCTCGGGGTGCTTCTTCATCTCGCGGTACAGCGTCGGGCCGTCCATGCCGGGCATCATCCAGTCGAGCATCACCAGGTCGGGCTTGAACGCCGCCATGACGCCGATCGCGGCCAGCGGGTCGGTGACGATCTCGACCTGCATCTTGCCGACGCGCTCGAGCGACATGCGCACGATGCGCTGGATGTCCTCGTCGTCCTCGACGTAGCAGATCTTCTCTAGCGGACGCTCAGGCATGGCAGCTCGAACCAGAAAGTGGTGCCCCCGCCGGGGCGGTCGTCGAATCCTATCCTGCCGTCCATCATCTCGATCAGCCGCTTGCAGATCGCCAGGCCCAGGCCGGTCCCGCCCTTCTGGCGCGAGGTCGTCGAGTCGGCCTGGTTGAAGCGGCCGAAGATGCGCGGCCGGAAGGACTCGGGGATGCCCGGCCCGCGGTCGTGGATGCCGACGCGCAGCGCGCCCTCGCGCGGCTCGGTGGTGATCTGCACCACGTCGCCTTCGGGGGAGAACTTGGCGGCGTTGGACAGCAGATTGGTCATGACCTGCAAGAGCCGCTTGCGGTCGCCGCGCACCTCGCTGCGCGAGAGCTCGCCCTGCGGCTCGAAGCGCACCTTGAAGCGGTCGCCGAAGCCCTTGTTGAGCACCATCGCCTCCTGCACCAGCTCGTCGACGCGGATCGGCTCGGGGACCAGCGTCAGCTTGCCCGACTCGATCTTCTCGATGTCGAGGATGTCGTTGATCAGGTCGAGCAGGCGCTGGCCGTTGCGCTCGGCGACGTCGGTCAGCTCGGCGACGTCCTTGGGCACGTCGCCCAGCACGCCGGCGTTGATCAGCTGCAGCGAGCCGATGATCGAGGTGAGCGGCGTGCGCAGCTCGTGCGACAGCGTCGAGGTGAACTCCTTCTTCATCCGCTCGGCCTCGAGCTGCGCGGTGATGTCTCGCCCCTGGGCGATCACCGAGATGATCACGCCGTCGGGATTGACCAGCGGCGTGACCGTCCATTCGCAGACGATCGGGATGCCGTCGCGGCGCGGGTTGCGCACCTTGACGCCCGCCATCGGCGTGCGGCTGCGCAGCAGCTCGGCCCACTGGCGGTCGAACTCCTCCTGGAACTGCGGCAGCACCAGGCGCTTCACCGAGCCGCCGATCAGCTCGTCGGCGGCGTAGCCGAACAGCAGCTCGGCCGCATGGTTCACCTGCGAGATCGTGCCCTCGGCGGTCAGCTCGAGCACCGCGATCGGCGCGCGCTCGGCGAACAGCGCCAGCTTGCGGCCGCTCGCCTCGACCTGGCGGCGCGCTTCCTCGAGCTCGACCAGCTGGCGCTCCAGGCGCTGGTTGAGCACGCTGTAGTCCTCGGTCAGGCGCCCGTAGGCGTGGCGCAGCCGGTAGCCGGAGAAGAACACGCTGTTCAGCCGGTAGGCGATCGCCACGCTCAGGCCGTAGAACAGCGGTATCAGCAGCGCGATCTCGGCGAACAGCCGGTTGCCGAAGGTCGCCAGCACGTAGGTGAAGGGCAGGGCGATCGCCGCCGAGTAGGCGGCGAAGATCGGCCAGGACGCGGCGTACATCGGGATGCCGCCGGAGATCACGCCGGAGAGCAGGAAGGCGAGGAACACCTGGCGCTCGTCGGCGTGCGAGGGGAAGAACACCGCGGCGGCGAAGCCCCACACCGCCCCGGCGGCGAAGGCGCCGATGCCCAGCCAGCGCAGCCACTGCGGCGCCTGCGCGACCTTGTCGCGGTCGTTGCGGTAGCCGAAGTACAGCGCCGCGTGCAGGGCCACCACCACGACCAGCAGCGCGCTCCAGAACAGCACCAGCTCGATCAGCCGCCCCTCGCGCAGCTCGACCGCGGCGATGAAGCCGATGGCGAGCGTCGCGAACATGCCGAGCGGCAGCTGGCTGTAGAGCTGCTCCACCCGGTCGGCGAGCACCAGGCGCGGATCCGCGCGGTCGCGGATCTGCGCCGTGAGGACGGTCGAGCTGAGTGCGGCGTCCGGGGCGCCGTTGGCGAGCGAGGTGTCGGTCATGCGCAGGCGATGCCTGCGCCGATTCTATCGGCTTCTCAGAGGCTCTTGCCGTTGCGGATCACACCCACGGCGATACCCTCGATCGTCAGGCTGTCGCGCCGCAGGTCGACCTCGATCGGCTCGAACTCCGAGTTCTCGGCTTCCAGCTGCACGGTATTGCCGCGGCGGCGGAAGCGCTTCACGGTCACCTCGTCGGCGAGGCGCGCGACCACGATCTGGCCGCTGCGCACCTCGCTCGTGCGGTGCACCGCGAGCAGGTCGCCCTCGAGGATGCCGGCATCGCGCATCGACATGCCGCGCACGCGCAGCAGGTAGTCGGCGCGCGGCGTGAACAGGTTCGGGTCGACCTGGAAGTGGCCCTGCACGTTCTCCTCGGCGAGCATCGGCGCCCCGGCCGCGACGCGGCCGATGACGGGCAGCTCGAGCAGCCGGCGGCTCGCGCCGCGCGCGTCGCGCACGCGGATGCCGCGCGAGGCGCCCGAGGAGATCTCGATCACGCCCTTCTTCTCGAGCGCGCGCAGGTGCTGCTCGGCGGCGTTCACCGAGCGGAAGCCCATGCGCTCCGCGATCTCGGCGCGCGTCGGCGGATAGCCCGAGATCTCGGTCAGCTCGCGCACCAGGCGCAGCACCTCGGCCTGGCGCTCGGTGAGCGCGTTGGCGTCCATGGGCTGGCATTATATACAGTATCGGCCGGCTTACAGCAAATCGGCCTGCGCCGGGCCGTCGGCCAGCGGCTCGAGCAGGCCGGGATCGTCGTGCTCGGGGCCGTTCACGCGCCGGCTGACCGGGTGCGCCTTCATGCGCGCCGCCGGGTAGGGCCGGACCAGCGCCTGGAGCGCCGCCAGGTCGCCGTGGCGCGGATCGAGCCACGCGTCGTAGTCCTCGGGAGCGACGATCAGCGGCATGCGGTCGTGGATGCGCGCGGTGAGCTCGTTCGGCGGCACGGTGACGAGCGCGACGCTGCGCAGCGCGCCTTGCGGGCCGCGCCAAAGGGCGGTGATGCCGGCGAGGCCGAACAGCGGCGCGTCGGCGGGCTGCAGGTACCACGGCTGCTTGCCGCGGCCCGACGGGCGCCATTCGTAATAGCCGCTCGCGGGAACCAGGCAGCGCCAGGCGAGGAACGCGTCGCGGAAGGCCGGCCGCTCGGCGAGGCTCTCGCCGCGCGCGTTGGCGAGCCTGTGGCCGATCGACGGATCCTTCGCCCAGTGCGGCACCAGCCCCCAGCGCAGCGTCTCGGCGCGCCGCGCGCCCGACCGGTCGGCGCGCACGGCGAGGATGTCGGTTCCCGGGCAGACGTTGTAGCGCGGCGCGGCCTGCGGCACGACCGCGACGCCGAACTGCAGGGCGATCACCTCGGGATGCGCGTGGAGCGCGTAGCGGCCGCACATGACCTCAAGGGTAACAGCGGGCGGTTACAATCCTCGCGGATGATCATCCAGTCGCTGCTCGACACCGACCTCTACAAGTTCACCATGATGCAGGTGGTCCTGCATCACTTTCCCGGCGCGCAGGTCGAGTACAAGTTCAAGTGCCGCACCGAGGGCGTGGACTTCCGCCCCTACCTGGACGAGATCCGCGACGAGGTGGCGGCGCTCACGTCGCTGCGCTTCCGCGAGGACGAGCTCGAGTACCTGCGCGGCCTGCGCTTCATGAAGTCCGACTTCGTCGACTTCCTCGGCCTGTTCCACTTCAACCAGAAGTACGTGCGCGTGGCGAACGGCGAGCGCCCGGGCGAGCTCGACATCACCATCCGCGGGCCGTGGCTGCACACCATCCTGTACGAGATCCCGGTGCTCGCGATCGTCTCCGAGGTCTATTTCCGGCGCACCCAGCCGCATCCCGACCTCGCCGAGGGGCGCCGCCGCCTCGCCGCCAAGATCGAGCAGATCCGCCAGGTCGAGCCCGAGCTCGGGTTCAAGATCTCGGACTACGGCACGCGCCGGCGCTTCTCGCTCGCCTGGCACGAGGAGGTGCTGCAGACCTTCAAGCGCGAGGTGCCGCAGTATTTCGCCGGCACCTCGAACGTCTGGTTCGCGATGCGCAACGGCCTCACGCCGCTCGGCACCATGGCCCACGAGTACATGCAGGCCTGCCAGGCGCTCGGGCCGCGCCTGCGCGACTCGCAGACCTTCGCCTTCGACAAGTGGGCGCAGGAGTACCGCGGCGACCTCGGCATCGCGGTCGCCGACACCTACGGCACCGACGCGTTCCTGCGCGACTTCGACATGTACTTCTGCAAGCTGTTCGACGGCGCGCGGCACGATTCGGGCGACCCGTTCGAGTGGGGCGAGCGGCTGATCGAGCACTACCGCCGCAACCGGGTCGACCCGCGCACCAAGACGCTGATCTTCTCCGACCAGCTCTCGGTGCCGCTCGCCATCCGCATCGCGCGGCGTTTCCACGGCCGCGCGCTCACCGCGTTCGGCATCGGCACCAACCTGACCAACGACCTCGGCTACGAGCCGATCAACATCGTGATCAAGATGACCGAGTGCAACGGCCAGCCGGTCGCCAAGGTGTCCGACGCGCCGGGCAAGACCGTCTCCAAGGACGCCGGGTACCTGCGCTACCTGCGCCAGGTGTTCGGCCTCGAGCCGGCGGAAAAGACATAAATAAATTGCTCTGACCCCTTTTCCCCGTACCGCGTTGGCGGTGCTCGGCGCCGTGTTCGCGCTCAACATGTTCGGGCGCGGGCTCGGCGACACGTACGCCGTGTTCCTGCTGCCGCTCGAGGACGAGTTCGGCTGGTCGCGCTCGCAGACCACCGGCGTGTACTCGGTGTACCTGCTGGTGCACGGCTTCACCTCGCCGCTGGTCGGGCTCGCCTTCGACCGGCTCGGTCCGCGCTGGGTCTACGGCGCGGGCACCGCCTGCCTCGGCGCCGCGTTCTTCTTCGCCGCGCAGCTCACCAGCCTGTGGCAGTTCTACCTCCTGATCGGCGCCCTGGTGGGCGCCGGCGTGAGCCTGAACGGCATGGTGCCCGCCTCGGCGCTGCTCGCGCGCTGGTTCCGCGCGCGTCTCTCGACGGCGATCGGCGTCGCCTATTCGTCGTTCGGCGTCGGCACGCTGGTGCTGGTGCCGCTCGCCCAGCACCTCGTCGCCGAGCTCGACTGGCGCGGCGCCTACCGCGCGATCGGCGCGACGCTGCTGCTCGCCACGCCGCTCGTCACGCTGGCCGTGCCGTGGGGCAGGTTCACGGCCGGCAGCGCGGAGCACCGGCTGGGCAGGAGCGCCCGCGCGGGCGACGGCCGGTGGACCCTGCGCACCGCCTTGCGCAGCCCCGTGTACTGGGGACTCACCCAGGTGTTCTTCTTCACCGCCGCGGGCATGTTCGCCGTGCTGGTGCAGCTGGTCGCGTTCTTCATCGACGCAGGGTTCTCGCCGCTCGCCGCCGCGACCGCGTACGGGGCGACCGGCATGATGTCGGCGATCAGCGTGACGAGCAGCGGCTTCGCCTCCGAGCGCTTCGGCTACCGGCGCGTGATCAGCCTGAGCTTCGCCGGCACGGCGATCGGCATGCTGCTCCTGCTCGCCATGGCGTTCCACCCGCACGCCTGGCTGCTCGCGCTGTTCGTTCCCGTCTTCGGGCTGTGCATGGGGGTGCGCGGGCCCATCGTCTCCTCGGTGGCGACGAAGTATTTCGCCGGCCCGAGCGTCGCGGCGATCTACGGCGGCATCTATGCCGCCAATGCCGTCGGCGCGGCGTTCGGCTCGTTCGTCGGCGGCCTGCTGCACGACCTGAGTGGCGGCTACAAGCTCGGCTTCGCCTTCGCGCTCGCCTGCGTGGCGATCGCTTCCGCGCCGTTCTCCGTGGTGCGCGACCTCAGGACCTACCGCTGATCCTGCGCAGCCGCCGCTCGCGCTCGCGGAGCGTGCAGCCGCGCAGGTCGGCCACCCCGTGCTCGGTGACGACCAGCCCGACCTCGCTGCGCGGCACCGAGACCGGCCCGGAGAGCCGCTCGACGATGCGCGAGGCAGGCAGCACGGTGATCGACACGCCGCCCGGCGACTGGCTCGCAGCGCGCACGAAATCGAGCGCTCCGCCCACGGCGCCGACGTAGCTGCCGCGCGCCACCTCGCCGTTCACCTGCCCGGTCAGGTCGACCTCGACCGCCGAGTTCACGGCGACGAAGCGCCCGATCGCCGCGAGGCTTGACGCGCCGTGGGTGACGTCGGAAGAGCAAAGGCGAAGCCGCGGATTGTCGCGCGCCCAGGCGAAGAGGCGCGGGGTGCCCATCAGCGCACCGCCGACGCAGGATTCGGGCTCGAGATCGACCACCGCATCGCCGACCAGGCCGGAGTGGTAGCGCAGGCCGCGCCTGCCGCGCAGGGCGCGGATCACCGCATGGGGCAGCGCGCCGATGCCGCACTCGAGGGTCGCCCCGTCCGGGACGTATCGCGCGGCGTGCTCGGCGATGCGCAGCTCGAGCTCTTTCGGCGCGCCCTGGTCGAGCACCGCGGGCGGGCGCGAGCTCGCCACCACGAGGTCGAAGTCCTCGGCGCGCAGCAGCGGCTCGGTATGGGTCCAGGGCACCTGGTCGTTCACCTCGGCGACGACGGCGCGGCAAACCTCGAGCGCCGGCGCCAGGTACTCGACCGCGAGGCCCAGGCTGTACTCGCCGCGCGGGTTGGGCGGGCTGACCTGCACGAGCACGACGTCGCAGCGCAGCCGGCGCTCGCGCAGCAGCGAGCCGAGCCGGGAGTAGGGCGAAGGCAGGATGTCGAGCGCGCCCGCGTCGGCGAGCGCGCGGTTCGCTCCCGTTCCGCAATAGGACGCGAGGCGCAGGCGGTCGGCGTGCTCCGGCCGGACGATGCCCGTATAGCTCGCGCCCATGAACAGCGAGCAGCCGGCGAGCGCCTCGCGCTGCGCGACGAGCAGCTCGAGCAGGGTCTGCGGCTCGGCGCAGGCCTGGCCGCAGACGATCGCCTCGCCGGGGCGTATGACGCTCGCGAGCTCGCTCATCGGCGGTCGAGCTCCTGGTCCTGGTAGGACACGGGATCGGAGATCGGCTCGATGTGCGTGTCGATCGAGGCGTTCGGCACCAGCGCGCGGATGCGCTCCTCGAGCTCTTCCGAGAGGTTGTGCGCCTGGAGCACCGTCCAGGCGTCGGGAACCAGCATGTGGAAAGACAGGAAGCGGCGCGCGCCGGCCTGCCGGGTGCGCAGCGCGTGGAACGTCACGCCGTGGCGGCGCGAGTACTCCTCGAACAAGCGCACCACCTCCTGCTTGTGCGTCGGCGCGATGGCGGCGTCGAGCAGGCCCTTGATCGAGCGGCGCATGAGCCGCGCGCCCGCCCAGACGATGTGCGCCGCCACCGCGAGCGCGATCAGCGGGTCGAGCCAGTAGAGATCGGTGGCGAGCACCACCGCCACGCCGGCCAGCACGCCGAGCGAAGTCCAGACGTCGGCCATCAGGTGGCGGCCGTCGGCTTCCAGCGTGATGCTGTGCGCGCGGCGGCCGACGCCGATCAGGGCGCGCGCCACGCCGAAGTTGATCGCGGTGGCGAGCGCCGTGAGCGCCAGCCCGAGCGCCGGCATGTCGAGCGGCCGCGGCTCGAAGAAGCGCGGCGCCGCCGCGACCACGATGCCCGTCGCGGCGAGCACGATGAGCGCGCCCTCGATGCCTGCGGAGAAGTACTCCGCCTTCGAGAAGCCGTAGGGGTACTCCTCGTCGGGCGGCGCCGCGGCGAGGCGCAGCATCCACAGCGCGAGCAGCGCGGCGGCGAGGTTGACCAGCGACTCGAGCGCGTCGGACAGCAGGCCCACCGACCCGGTGATCCACCAGGCGGCGGCCTTGAGCAGGATGGTGGCGAGCGCCGCGCCGATGGAAAGCCAGGCGAAGCGCTCGAGCGGCATCATCGTTCGACGAGCGTGCCTTTCTCCACCGTGTAGGCGCGATCGGCCACGCTCTCGACGAAGCGCCGGCTCTGCTCGGCGAGCAGCACCGCCACCCCGGCGCGTCTCATCTCGCGTATCGCGTCCGCCACCTGGGCGACGATCCGCGGCGCGAGCCCTTCGGAGGGCTCGTCGAGCAGGATCGCTTTCGGGTTTCCCGCCAGCGTGCGGGCGATGGCGAGCATCTGCTGCTCGCCGCCGGACATGCGCCCGCCGCGGCGCTCGCGCATCGCCTCGAGCGCGGGAAACAGGCGGTACAGCCGCGCCTCGTCCCAGGCCGGCGCCCCCGGGCGCGGCGGCTGCCGGCCGACCTCGAGGTTTTCCGCGACGCTCAGGCCGGTGAAGATGCGCCGCTCCTCGGGCACGTAGCCCAGCCCGAGGCGGGCGATCTGGAACGGCTCCAGCCGCTCGATGCGCCGGCCCTCGAAGCGCACCTCGCCCGACAGGCGCCGCACCAGTCCCATGAGCGCCTTGAGCAGCGTCGACTTGCCGGCGCCGTTGCGTCCGAGCAGCGCCACGACCTCGCCGCCGCGCACCTCGAGGCTCGCCTCGAACAGCACCTGCACCGGGCCGTGCCCGGCGTTCAGCGCGCGCACCTCAAGCATCGCCGAGATAGACCTCCCGCACCCGCGCGTCGGCGCGCACCGCCTCGGGCGGCCCGTGCGCGATCAGCTCGCCCAGGTGCAGCACCAGCACCCGGCTGGCGAAGCCGAACACCACGTCCATGTCGTGCTCGGTGAACAGCATCGCGATATTCTCGCTGCGCGCGAGGTCCGAGGCGAGCGACATCAGCTCGGCGCGCTCCTCGAGCGCCATCCCGGCGGTCGGCTCGTCCATGAGCAGCAGCCGCGGCCGCTGCGCGAGCGCGACGGCGAGCTCCAGGCGCTTGAGCGCGCCGTAGGCGAGCGTGCCGCTCGGCCGGGCGGCATCGCGCGCCAGGCCGACGCGCTCGAGCAGCGCATCGGCCTCTTCGCGGCAGCGGCGCGCCGCCGAGCCGAGCAGCGAGCGCTGCATGCGCCGGTGCGAGAGCAGGGCGGTCTGCACGTTCTCGCGCAGCGTCATCGAGGCGAAGAGCGCGGCCACCTGGAAGGTGCGGCCGACGCCGCGCCGCGCGATCTCGTGCGCGCGCAGCCCGCCGATGCTCGCGCCGTCGAGCCGCACCTCGCCGCTGTCGGCGGCGATCTGGCCGTTCAGGATGTTGAAGCAGGTGGTCTTGCCGGCGCCGTTCGGGCCGATCAGCGCCACGCGCTCGCCGGCCGCCACGTCGAACGACACGTCGCGCAGCGCCTGCACGCCGCCGTACGCCTTGCACAGCCGCGTTACCGAGAGGACGGCCACCGCGCGAGCGCCCCGGCGAGCCCCTGCGGGAACGCCAGCACGAGAAGGAGGATCACCGCGCCGGTCGCGGCGCGCCAGTAGTCGAACGCGCGGGACGCCCAGTCGGCGAGCCAGGTGAACGCCGCGGCGCCCCACAGCGGCCCGCTCAGGCTGTGCACGCCGCCGAGGAGCACCATCACCAGCGCGTCGACCGAGCGCGGCACCGACAGCGTTTCGGGCGAAATCGAGCCCTTGGAGAACGCGAACAGGCCGCCCGCCAGCCCGGCGAACAGGCCGGCGACGATGAACGCCGCCCACTGGTGCGCGCGCACGTCGATGCCGAGCGCCCCGGCGCGCAGCGGCGAGTCGCGCGAGGCGCGCAGCGCGTAGCCGAACGGCGAGCCGATCGCGCGCCAGAGCAGGGCGACGGCGAGGAGGACGAGCGCCAGCGTCGCGTAGTAATACGCCTGCTGCGAGGCGAGCCGCGGCGAGGGCCAGACGCCGATCAGCCCGTTCGAGCCGCCGGTCACCTCGTCCCACTGGTAGGCGACCGACCAGGCGATCTGCGCGAACGCGAGCGTCAGCATGGCGAGATACACGCCCGACAGGCGCACGCAGAACCAGCCGAACACCGCCGCGCCGAGCGCCGCGGCGAGCGGCGCGGCGAAAAGCGCGAGCTCCATCGGCAGGGCGAAGCGCAGCAGCGCGATCGCCGCCCCGTAAGCGCCCAGGCCGAAATAGGCCGCGTGCCCGAACGAGGCCATGCCGCCCGGCCCCATCATGAAGTGCAGGCTCGCGGCGAAGAGCGCGAACACCAGCACGTCGGTGAGCAGCACGAGCGTGTACTCGCCGGCGAAGAGCGGCAGCACGGCGAGCACGGCGGCGAGCGCGCCGAGCACGCCGAACGCACGGCCGGCGCGGCGCGCGGGCGGCTCGAGCGCCACCGCCGAGGCGCGCGCCTCGGCCTCGCCGCGGCCGAGCAGGCCGCGCGGCCGCAGCACGAGCACGATCGCCATCACCAGGAACTCGACGACCAGGGTGATCTTCGAGTAGCCGAGGCCGATGCAGAACGCCTTGACCTCGCCGATCAGCAGCGACGCCAGGAAAGCGCCCGGGATCGATCCCAGCCCGCCGACCACGACCACCACGAACGCGTCGGACACCAGCGCGAGGTCGACGCCGAGGCTCGCCGGCTCGCGCGGTATGGCGAGCGCGCCGCCCAGCCCCGCGAGCGCCGCGCCGAACGCGAAGACGCCGGTGAAGAGACGCCGCTGGTTCACGCCGAGCGCGGCGGCCATCTCGCGGTCCTCGCTGGCGGCGCGGATCAGCACGCCCCAGCGCGTCCGGGTGAGCAGCAGGTGCACCAGGCCGAAAACCAGCGGACCGAGCACGATCAGCAGCAGGTCGTATTCCGGGAAGGCGCGTCCGGCGATCGTCACCGCGCCGGCGAAGCCGGGCGCGCGCGGCCCCAGCATGTCGACCGGCCCCCAGGCCCAGAGGGCGAAGTCGCGCACCACGAGCACCACGGCGAAGGTGGCGAGGAGCTGCAGCAGCTCGGGCGCCCCGTAGATGCGCCGCAGCAGCAGCAGCTCGATCAGGCCGCCCGCCACGGCGACCGCCGCCGCGGCGAGCGGCACCGACGCCCAGAAGCCGAGGCGCTCGGCGAGCCACACGGCGAGGTACATGCCGAGCATGTACAGCGAGCCGTGCGCGAAGTTGACGATGCGGCTGACGCCGAAGATCAGCGACAGCCCGGCGGCGACGAGAAACAGCGAGCTCGCGCCGGCGAGCCCGTTCAGGAACTGCAGCAGGATGGCGGCGCCGCTCAAGCGCGAGCGCGCCGCGTCAGTCTTTTCTCAGCGCGCGCACTTCCGCGTCGGACGGCTGGAATTTCGCGCCGTCGGCGTAATGCCAGTTCACCATCACCCCCTTGCCGCCCTTGCGGGCGAGCTGGCCGACGTACGCGCCCATCGTCGACTGGTGGTCGATGGCGCGCCAGACGATCGGCCCGAACGGCGTCTGCATCTCGAGGCCTTTCAGCGCCTCGACCAGCTTCTCGCTGTCGGTGCTTCCCGCCTTGCGCACCGCGTTCGCCACCGCGTGCACCGCGCTGTAGCCGACCACCGAGCCGAGCCGCGGATAGTCCTTCCAGCGCTTGCGGTAGGCCTCGCGGAATCGCCGGTGCTCCGGCGTGTCGATGTCGGCCCACGGATAGCCGGTGACCCACCAGCCCTCGGGCGTCTCGCCCTTGAGCGGATCGAGGTACTCCGGCTCGCCGGCGAGCAGGTTCACCACCGGCGTGTCGCGGAACAGGCCGCGCGTATTTCCCTCGCGCACGAACTTCTGCAGGTCGGCGGCGAAGAGCGAGCTGAAGATCGCGTCCGGCCTCGCGTCGGCGAGCGCCTGCACCACCGCGCCCGCGTCGATCTTGCCGAGCGGCGGCGCCTGCTCGGCGACGAACTCGACGCCCGGCTGCGCTTTCGAGAGCAGCTTCTTGAACGAGGCGGTGGCCGACTGGCCGTACTCGTAGTTGGGATAGACGATCGCCCAGCGCTTCTTCTTCAGCTTCGCCGCTTCCGGGATCAGCATGGCGACCTGCATGTAGGTGGAGGGCCGCAGGCGGAAGGTGTAGCGGTTGCCGTCCTCCCAGACCAGCTTGTCGGTGAGCGGCTCGGAGGCGAGGAACAGGATGCGGCGCTGGTTGGCGAGGTTGGCCACCGCGAGGCCGACGTTCGAGGCGAACGTGCCCATCAGCAGGTCGACCTTCTCGCGCGCGATCAGCTCTTCGGCGACGCGCACCGCGCTGCCCGGCGTGCCGCCGTCGTCGCGGATCACCAGCTCGAGCTTGCGCCCGCCGGCGCCCCCCGAGGCGTTGATCTCCTCCAGGGCGAGCTCCATGCCCTTGCGGTATGGGCCGAGGAACGCGGGGAACACCTTGTAGCTGTTCAGCTCGCCGATCTTCACCGTCTGCGCCGTCGCGGCGCCCGCGGTGAGCGCGAGCAGGCAGAGGCCGGCCAGCAGCTTGCGCATCACTTCTCTCCTTCCACCTTGGCGCCCCGGTCGGGACGGATCTTGTCGGTGCCGCCCGGGAACACCCGCCAGAACTCCCTGCGTACCAGGCTCGCGATGGTCGCGCTCTTGTTCAGCCCGTGGTACTTCGCCACCGCCTCCAGCATGGCGAGGTCGCGGGCCGTCGCCGAGAAAGTGCTGACTTTGGCGCGGCTCATGGGTCGTTATATAAGAGATGTATAAGCCATATATAACGATAGCGCGGCCGCGGCCCGGCCGTCAAGCCGCGCGGCGGGACGCTAGGCCGCCTTGCGCTCGGCGGGCGGCGGCAGGAGCTTCAGGCAGCGGTCGATCCAGAGCGCGGTGAGCTTCTCCTGCACGCCGTTCTGCGCGAGCCGCTGCGACAGCGCGCCGAAGTCGACCTGGTCGAGCGGCTGGTCCTGGTTGAAGCAGGAAAAGACGTAGCTGGTCTTGCCGGTCGCGCGGTCGACGTGCGGCTGCAGGCACTGCGCGCAGATCTCCTTCATCATGCACTGCATCGGCGAGTTGATCGAGCCGATCGCGACGTGCCCCTCCTTGAGGTAGGGCTTGAGCACGCCGTGGCGGGCGAGGGCGACCGCCGCCATCATGCGGTCGGAGCCGATGGCGATGATCCGGTCGGCCGCCGAGAAGGCGATCGGCTGCACGCCGAGCGCCCCGGAGGCGTAGGCGTGCATGGCCTGCACGATGTTGCCGACGAACGCGCGGTCCTGCCTGCGCCGCGGCGAGAACCCGGGCGCCTCGTCGCAGCACCAGACGACGACGTCGGAGGCCGCCTCGATGTCGTCGACGCGGTAGCGGTCGCCGAGGTGCCGGTAGCCGGCGAAGTAGATCACCTTCGATCCGGCGGCGCGCAGCGCGCGGCCGATGGAGAAAAGCACCGCGTTGCCGAGGCCGCCGCCGGCGAGCACCACGGTCTCGCCGCCCGGGATCTCGGTCGGCGTGCCGGTCGGGCCCATCAGCACCACCGGCTCGCCGGGCCGCAGGTAGGCGAGCAGGTCGGCCGAGCCGCCCATTTCCAGCGCGATGACCGAGATCAGGCCCTTGTCGCGGTCGACCCAGGCGCCGGTGAGGGCGAGGCCCTCCATGGCGAGCGTCGTGCCCGGCACGCGCATCGCCAGCGTCTCGAAGTTCTGCAGCCGGTAGAACTGGCCGGGCTGGAAGCGCCGCGCGGCGATCGGCGCCTGCAGCACCACCTCGACGATGGTCGGCGTGAGCCGGCGCACCTCGTGCACCACGGCGCGCAAATCGCGGTTCAGGTTGGCGAGGAACGCCGCGTCGTCGAGCGGCGAGGCCGGCTGACGCCCGGAAAGGACGCGCGTGATCACCGGATAGCCCTGCTTGGCGCTGCCCATCGCCTTCACCACGTTGCCGAAGTACGACGGGTGCAGGTCGCCGAAGAAGCTCATGAAGCGGCCGTCGGCATGGCGGTGCAGCAGCACCTCGGGCTGCTTCGGCTTGGAGGTGTGGCGCTCCGGCCGCAGCGCGTTGCCCTGCTCGTCGCAGGCGAGGAAATACTTGCCGTCGAGCGCGAGCGAAACGCCTTCCTCGCGCGCGAGCACGGTATTGGGCTGCGTGCCGGCGGCGATCAGCACCGAGCCGGCGGGCAGCTCGACCTCCCGGCCGCCGGCGTCGGTGAAGCGCACCGCCCGGGCGTGGCCGTACCGGTCGACCTCGATGCGCGTCGGCGTCAGGTTCTCGGCGAAGACGATGCCTTCTTCCAGCGCCTTGGCGACCTCTTCGTGGTTGAGGGTGTAGGAAGGGCTGTCCACCAGCCGCCGCCGGTAGGCGATCGTCACGCCGCCCCACGAGCGCAGCAGCTGCCGCCTTTCGCCGGGCTTCGCCGCGCGCAGCGCCCTGGCGTGGGCGATGAACTCCTCGGCGATCGCGCGCTCTTCCTCGGTCCAGGCCGGCTTCTCCTCGAGCGCCTCGTAGCGCGCGAGGAACTTCTCGACCTGCACGGCGTAGTAGGCGAGCGACTCGGTGGCGGTGTCGATCGCCGTGAGGCCGCCGCCGATCACCACGATGGGCAACCGGATCTGCAGGTTGGCGATCGACTCGCGCTTGGCCGCGCCGGTGAGCTGCAGCGCCATCAGGAAATCGGACGCGGCGCGCACGCCGCGCGCGAAGCCGTTCGGGATGTCGAGCACGGTCGGCCGCCCGGCGCCCGCGCACAGCGCGATGTGGTCGAAGCCGCGCGCGAAGGCGTCGTCGATGCCGAGCGTGCCGCCGAAGCGCACGCCGCCGAACATCGCGAACTCGCGCCGCCGCTCGAGGAGCAGGCGGACGATCTTGAGGAAGTTCTTGTCCCAGCGCACCGTGATGCCGTACTCGGCGACGCCGCCGAAGCCGGCCATGACGCGCTCGTCGAGCCGCTCGCGCAGCTTGGAAATGTCCCGCACCGGCGCGAAGGCGATGCGGTTGCCGAGCGGATCGACGCCCGAGAGCTCGGGGTCGAGCGGCTCGATCTTCAGGCCGTCGATCGCCACCACCGTGTGCCCGTCGTTCATCAGGTGGTGCGCAAGCGTGAATCCCGCCGGACCCAGCCCGACGATCAGCACTCTTTTGCCCGATTTCGGCCTGGGATAGGGCCGGCGCAGGTCGAACGGATTCCAGCGCGTGAGCAGCGAGTAGATCTCGAAGCCGAACGGCAGCTCGAGCACGTCCTTGAGCGTGCGCGTCTCGGCCTGCGGAATGTCGACCGGGTCCTGCTTCTGGTAGATGCACGACTTCATGCAGTCGTTGCAGATGCGGTGCCCGGTGGCGGCGACCATCGGGTTGTCGACGGCGATGATGCCGAGCGCCGCGAGCGGCTCGCCGCGCGCCTTCACCATGTGGAACTCGGAGATCCTCTCTTCCAGCGGGCAGCCGGCGAGCGGCACGCCGAACACGCTCTTGCGGAAGCCCTCCGCCGGCGGCTTCTCCTTGAGGCCCTTGGAGCAGGAGTCCTTGCCCTGCTCGTGGCACCAGATGCAGTAGTTCGCCTCGTCGAGCGCGCCCGCGAGGTCGGTGCCCGGGTCGGTCAGGCCGAATCCCTCGCGCAGCCGCGGCTCGACCGGCACCGGGATCAGCTTCATCGCGTCGAGCTTGCGCGGCGTCTTGAAAAGCACCCCCGAGCGGTGCTTCTGCCGGCCCGCCGGCGTGGTCGCCGCCCAGGCGGCGTAGCGGGCGGCGAGCTCGAGCTTCGCCGCGTTGCCGGCTTCGTCCTGCGACCACTCGGCGACGGCGCGCGCGAACTCCAGCTCGGTGACGGCGCGGCCGAACAGCGCCGCCTCGGCGGCCGCCGGGTCGAAGCCCTCGAGCTCGGCGGGCTTCACCTTGTGCAGGGCGCGCCGCTGCACGAACTGACGCTTCACCGAGTACAGCGGCGCGAGCTCGTTGTGGCTCTCGGCGAGGGCGCGCGCCTCGCGCTCGATGCCGAACAGGCGCGCGAGGAAGTCCTCGACGTGCGACGCCAGCGCCACCAGCAGGTCAGATTCGGCGCGCGCCGCGGGCGGCTCGGCGCGCGCGGCGAGCAGCCGCTCGCGCAGCGCGCCGTCGGCCTCGCCGAGGAAGGCGAGGAACGCCGCGTCGACGCGCCGCAGGCCGTCGCGCTCGTACAGGTCGCCGAAGCGAATGCCGAAGCCCAGTTGCATGCGGGTAGAATTATCGGCGAATTTTTTCCGCATTAACTCGCGTCAACGCGCATTAACTTATTCCTCCAGGGGCTTTCCGATGCAGATCAAGAACAGCGTTTTCCTCGTCACCGGCGGCGCCTCGGGACTGGGTGCGGCGACGGCGCGCATGGCCGCCGAGAACGGCGCCAAGGTGGTGATCGCCGACATGCAGGCGGAAAGCGGAGAGAGGCTCGCGCGCGAGCTCGGCGGCCGCTTCGTCAAGACCGACGTCGCTTCGGAAGGCGACGCGAAGGCGGCGGTCGCGGCGGCGCTCAAGGAGTTCGGCGGCCTGCACGTGCTCGTCAACTGCGCCGGCATCGCGCTCGCCGAGCGCACGCTCGGCAAGGACGCGCCGCACGACCTCGGCCGCTTCGAGCGGGTGATCCGGGTCAACCTGATCGGCACCTTCAACATGATCCGGCTCGCCGCCGAGGCGATGGCCAAGGCGAGCCCCAACGCGGCGGGCGAGCGGGGCGTGATCGTCAACACCGCCTCGGTGGCGGCGTTCGACGGGCAGATCGGGCAGGCGGCCTACTCGGCGTCGAAAGGCGGCGTGGTCGGCATGACGCTGCCGATCGCGCGCGACCTGTCGCGCAACGGCATCCGCGTATGCACCATCGCTCCCGGCATCTTCGAGACGCCGATGCTCATGGGGCTGCCCAAGGAGGCGCAGGAGTCGCTCGGCAAGCAGGTGCCGTTCCCCTCGCGGCTGGGCAAGCCGGCCGAGTACGCCCAGCTCGTCAAGGCGATCGTCGAGATCGAGATGCTGAACGCCGAGACGATCCGCCTCGACGGCGCGATCCGCATGGCGCCTAAGTGATCGGCGCGAGCTGGCGCCGGTAGCGCGCGGCGCGCTCCACGTAGCCGCGCGCGATCTGGCGCAGGCCGGCCTTCTGCTCGGCGCTCAGCTCGCGCACGATGCGCCCCGGCGAGCCGACCACCAGCACGCCTTCGGGAATCTCCTTGCCTTCCGGGATCAGGGTGTTGGCGCCGATCAGCGAGCCGGCGCCGATGCGCGCGCCGTTCAGCACCACGCTGTTGATGCCGATCAGCGCGCCGTCGCCCACCGTGCAGCCGTGCAGCATCGCCTTGTGCCCGACGGTGACGTCGCGCCCGAGCGCCAGCGGAAACCCGGGGTCGACGTGCAGCACCGAGCCGTCCTGGACGTTGCTGCCTTCGCCGATGGTGATCTCGTCGTTCTCGGCGCGGATCACCACCTTGAACCAGACGCTCGCCGAGTCGCGCAGCGTGATCGCGCCGACCAGCGTCGCGTCGTAGGCGACGTAGTGCCCGGCGCCGACCAGCCGCACCCGCCTGTCGCCGAGGGAAAAGAGAGGCATGCGGCTATCATAAGGCAGTGAAGATCGTCGTTCTCGGCGCGGGCGTGATCGGCACCACCTGCGCGTGGTACCTCGCGCAGGCGGGCCACGAGGTGACCGTGCTCGACCGCCGCCCGGCGCCGGCGCTCGAGACCTCGTTCGCCAACGGCGGCCAGATCTCCGCCGGCCACGCCGAGCCCTGGGCGAGCCCGGCCGTTCTGCCCAAGATCGTGCGCTGGCTCGGCCGCGAGGATGCGCCGCTGCTTTTCCGCCTGCGCGCCGACCCGGAGCAGTGGCGCTGGGCGCTCGCCTTCCTCGCCGAGTGCCGACCGGGGCGCTTCGCGCGCAATTGCCGGGCGCTCGCCGGCCTGGCGGCCTACAGCCGCGACTGCCTGAAGCAGCTGCGCGCGCGCGTCGGCCTGCGCTACGACGAGCTGGCGCGCGGCATCCTGCACTTCGCCACGCGCGCGCGCGACTTCGAAGCCATGGCGCGCCACGCCGAGGCGCTGCGCGGGCTCGGCCTGCGCCGCGAGGTGAAGAGCGCGGCCGAGTGCCTGGCGATCGAGCCGGCGCTGCAGTACTCGGCGGAGCGCATCGCCGGCGGCGTGTACACGCCGGAGGACGAGTCGGGCGACGCGCACCGCTTCACCCAGGAGCTGGCGGCGCACGCCGCGCAGCGCGGCGTGCGCTTCGCGATGGACACCAGCATCATCGGCCTGCACGCCGCGCGCGGCGAGCTCGAGGCGGTGGACACCTCGAAGGGGCGCATCAGCGCCGACGCCTACGTCATGGCGCTCGGCAGCTACAGCGCGCCGATGCTGCGCAGCGTCGGCATCCGCGTCCCGGTCTATCCGCTGAAGGGCTACTCGATCACGCTGCCGCTCGGCCCGGCCGAGGAGGAGGCGGCGCCCAGCGTGAGCCTGACCGACGAGGCGTTCAAGATCGTCATCTCGCGCCTCGGCGCGCGCCTGCGCGCCGCCGGCACCGCCGAGCTGGCGGGCTACGACACCTCGCTCAACGAGGTGCGCTGCGCGGCGATCGCGCGGCGCGTGCGGCAGCTCTTTCCGCAGCTCGGCGCCGCGACGACCGTCGAGCGCTGGGCGGGCCTGCGCCCGGCGACGCCGAACAACGTGCCGCTGATCGGCGCCTCGCCGCTGCGCCGCCTGTGGCTCAACACCGGCCACGGCACGCTCGGCTGGACGCTCGCCTGCGGCTCCGGGGCCGCGCTCGCCGACCTGATGAGCGGCCGCCGCGCCGAAGTGGATTTCGCCTTTGCGCGCTAGCGAGTCGCAGTTCCTCGAGATCCGCGGCCTGCGCTATCACGTGCGCCGCTGGCGGCGCGACGGCGCGCCCAAGCTGGTGCTGCTGCACGGCTGGATGGACGTCTCGGCGTCGTTCCAGTTCATGGTCGACGCGCTGTCCGGCGCCTGGGACGTGTACGCGCCCGACTGGCGCGGCTACGGCCTCACCGACTGGGGAAAGTCCGACTGCTACTGGTTCCCGGACTACATTGCCGACCTCGACTTCCTGCTCGAGCGCATCGAGCCGCGCGGCGCGGTCCACCTGGTCGGCCACAGCCTGGGCGGCAACGTGGCGGCGCTGTACGCCGGCGTGCGGCCGGCGCGGGTGGCGAGGCTGGTCAACCTGGAAGGCTTCGGCCTCGCCGCCACGCAGGCCGCGCAGGCGCCGGCGCGCTACGCGCGCTGGCTCGACGAGCTGCACGATCCGCCGCGGCTTCGCCCGTACGCCGGCTTCGCCGAGCTGGCGCAGCGGCTGCGCGCCAACAACCCGCGCCTCAGCGCCGAGCGCGCCGACTTCCTGGCGCGCCACTGGGGGCGCGAGGCGGCCGACGGCTCGGTGGTGCTGCGCGGCGATCCGGCGCACAAGATCGTCAACCCGGTGCTCTACCGGCTGGACGAGGTGCGCGCCTGCTGGCAGCAGGTGCGCGCGCCGGTGCTGTGGGTCGACGCCGAGCATTCCGACGCGCTGCGGCGCGCCGGCCTCGACGAGCGCCAGCACGCCGAGCGGCGCGGCGCCTTCGCCCGCCTGGAGCACGTGACGGTGCGCGACGCGGGCCACATGCTGCACCACGACCAGCCCGAGGAAGTGGCGCGGCTGGTCGAAGCGTTCCTGCGGCGCTGATGGCGCAGTGCTTCGCCATCCACCCGACGCATCCGCAGCTGCGGCTGGTGCGCCGCGCGGCCGACATCGTGCGCCGCGGCGGCCTGATCGCCTATCCGACCGACTCCTGCTACGCCCTCGGCTGCCTGGCGAGCGAGGCGAAGGCGCTCGAGCGCCTGCGCCGCATCCGCGGCATCGACGAGCGCCATCACCTGACGCTCATGTGCCGCGACATCTCCGAGATCGCCCGCTACGCGAGCGTCGACGACGCGCGCTTCCAGCTGCTGCGTGCCGCCACGCCGGGCAGCTACACTTTCATCCTGCGCGCGCGCCACGAGCTGCCGCGCCGCGTGCAGCACGCGCGGCGCAAGACCATCGGCGTGCGCATCCCCGGGCACGCGGTGGCGCACGCGCTGCTCGCCGAGCTCGACGCGCCGATGCTCTCGACGACGCTGATCCTGCCCGGCGACGCGCAGCCGCTGTCCGACGCGGCGCAGATCCGCGCCCGGCTCGAGCACCAGCTCGACCTGGTGATCGACGCCGGCAGCTGCGGCGTCGAGCCGAGCACGGTGATCGATCTCACCGCCGACACGCCGCTCGTGCTGCGCAAGGGCAAAGGCTCGCTCGCGCCCTTCGCCATCGAGTCGGTCTGATAGAATCGGTGTCGCAAAGGATGGACGTCAACACCCTCGTACAGACGGTCGCCATCTACGCCCTCCCGGTGCTGTTCGCGATCACGCTGCACGAGGCGGCGCACGGCTACGTGGCGCGGCATTTCGGCGATCTCACGGCGCATGCGCAGGGGCGCATCAGCCTCAATCCGATCCGGCACATCGACTGGCTGGGAACGGTGGTGGTGCCGCTGCTCGTGCTGTACTTCTCGTCCTGGAAGTTCGTCTTCGGCTGGGCGAAGCCGGTGCCGGTGAACTACTCGGCGCTGCAGAGCCCGCGCCGCACCACCATGGGGCTGGTCGCCGCGGCCGGCCCGGCCGCCAATCTCCTGATGCTCCTCGTCTGGGGCGTGGTGCTGCGCTTCTCGGTCGACGGCAGCGCGTGGCTCGCGGCCATGGCCGAGGCGGGGGTGATCGCCAACCTGGTACTGATGACGATCAACCTGGTGCCGATCCTGCCGCTCGACGGCGGGCGCATCCTGCTCAGCGTGCTGCCGCGGCGGCCGGCGGCGAGCTACGCGCGCATCGAGCAGTGGAGCAGCCACCTGCTCACCGCGGTGGTGCTGTTCGCGGTGTTCGACGGCATGGCGAACGACGGCAAGCTGATGGCGCGCACCTTCGCGCCGCTCGGCGATCTCGCGCACCGGCTGGTGCGCGCGATCGCCTACGGATAAGCGTGGCGATGTACGAGACGCGCGTGCTCTCCGGCATGCGGCCGACGGGGAGCCTGCACCTCGGGCACTACCACGGCGTGCTGAAGAACTGGGTGCGGCTGCAGGCCGAGTACCCGTGCCTGTTCTTCGTCGCCGACTGGCATGCGCTCACCACCGACTACGAGAAGCCCGGCGACGTGCAGAAGAACTGCTGGGAGATGGTGATCGACTGGCTCGCCGCCGGCGTCGATCCGAGCCAGGCGATCCTGTTCATCCAGTCCCAGGTGCCGGAGCACGCCGAGCTGCACCTGCTGCTCTCCATGATGGCGCCGCTCGGCTGGCTCGAGCGCGTGCCGACTTACAAGGACCAGCAGGAGAAGCTCGCCGACAGGGACCTCTCGACCTACGGCTTCCTCGGCTACCCGCTGCTGCAGTCGGCCGACATCCTGATCTATCGCGCCAAGTACGTGCCGGTGGGCGAGGACCAGGTGCCGCACGTCGAGTTCACGCGCGAGGTCGCGCGCCGCTTCAACCACCTGTACGGCCGCGAGCCGGGCTTCGAGGACAAGGCCAAGTCGGCGGTGAAGAAGATGGGCAGCAAGAAGGCGCGCCTGCTGAACGAGCTGCGCGGCAAGTTCCTCGAGCACGGCGAAGCCGAGGCGCTGGCGCGCGCGCAGGCGCTGCTCGACGAGCTGCAGAACCTGTCGCGCGGCGACCGCGAGCGCCTCTACGGCTGGCTGGAGGGCGGCGGCAAGAAGATCCTGGTGGAGCCCGACGCGCTGCTCACCGAGGCCTCGCGCATGCCGGGGCTCGACGGGCAGAAGATGTCCAAGTCCTACGGCAATGCCATCGCCCTGCGCGAGGACCCGGACAGCGTGGCGAAGAAGATCCGCACCATGCCCACCGACCCGGCGCGCGTCAAGCGCAGCGACCCGGGCACGCCGGAGAAGTGCCCGGTGTGGGCGCTGCACCTCGTGTACTCGGACGAGGCGCGCAAGCAGTGGGTGCAGCGCGGCTGCACCACCGCGGGCATCGGCTGCCTGGAATGCAAGCAGCCGGTGATCGAGGCGATCAACGCCGAGCTCGCGCCGATCCGCGCGCGCGCGCAGGCCTATCTCGACGATCCGACGCTGGTGCGCAACATCGTCGCCGACGGCTGCGAGAAGGCGAAGCACTACGCCGCGGAAACCATGCGCGACGTCCGCGAGGCAATGGGACTGACCTATACATGAACTGGGCAACGGCAACATGAGCACGGCAACCGCAGTGGCGAAGATCTACGGCGAGCCGGTCATCGAGCTGCCGACCGACCTCTACATCCCGCCCGACGCGCTGGAGGTGGTGCTCGAGGCCTTCGAGGGGCCGCTCGACCTGCTGCTCTACCTGATCCGCAAGGAAAACCTCGACATCCTCGACATCCCGATGGCGCCGCTCACCCGCCAGTACCTGGAGTACGTCGAGATCATGCGCGCCAAGAACCTCGAGCTCGCGGCCGAGTATCTCGTGATGGCGGCGATGCTGATGGAGATCAAGTCGCGCCTGCTTCTGCCGCGCCCGCCCTCGGCCGAGCCGACGGAGGAGGACCCGCGCGCCGAGCTGGTGCGGCGCCTGCTCGAGTACGAGCGCATGAAGCAGGCCGCGCAGAAGCTCGACGAGCTGCCGCAGGTCGGGCGCGACGTGGTCGCCATCTCGGTCTGGATCGAGAAGACCATCGAGCAGCGCC
>DASVDO010000093.1:0-4201 GCA_036381055.1 Burkholderiales bacterium
GCCAGTGCGGCGGCATCCCGATCTTCAACACCGACTCGCGCGTGCTCGACCTCGACTCCGGGCGCGAGCTCGGACCGCACGAGGTCGGCGAGATCGTGGTGCACGGTCCGCAGGTGTTCAAGGGTTACTGGCGCCAGGAGCAGGCGACGCGCGAGGCGTTCATCGAGCACGACGGCAAGCGCTTTTTCCGCACCGGCGACCTCGGCTACTACGACGAGGACGGCTACTTCTTCATCACCGACCGCCTGAAGCGCATGATCAACGCCTCGGGCTTCAAGGTCTGGCCGGCCGAGGTGGAGGCGATGCTCTACGCGCACCCGGCGATCCAGGAGGCGTGCGTGATCGGCGTGCCGGACGGCTACCGCGGCGAAAGCGTCAAGGCGCTCGTCGTGCCGCGCGCCGGGATGGCGGTGACGCCCGAGGAGATCGTCGGCTGGGCGCGCGGCAGGATGGCGGCCTTCAAGGTGCCGCGCATCGTCGAGCTGGTCGCGCAGCTGCCGAAGACCGCCACCGGGAAGATTCTCTGGCGCGAGCTGCAGGAAAAGGAGCGCACGAAATCGTCCGCGACCTGAAGACGCGCGCCGCGCTGCTGGCGCTGTGCGCCGCGCTCGCCTGGCTTGCCAACTGGAGCGTGCATGCCGCGATGCCGCCCGAGCGCTCGCCGGCCGCCGGGGTCGTCTGCGGCAAGCCGCCGGCGTCCCAGGATGGACCCTGCCTGCTTTGCGAGGACGCGCTCGCCGGTGCAGCCGGCCCCCACGCGACGATGCCGCGCCTCGCGGCGGCCGCCACGCCGGACGCCGTGCCGCTTGTCGTCTGTCGCATTCCTGCAGCCGAGCCTTTCATTGATGCTCCGCCGCGTGCGCCGCCTTCGGCGTGACCGCACGCTGCCACGGAATTTCCGCATCTATCTTCAGATCGAAGGAGCATCATGAACAGATTCGCATGGCTCGCGCTCGCCGCTTTGCTGCTCGCGGCCGGGCCCGCTTTCTCGCAGATCCGCATCGAAAACGCCTGGACGCGCGCCACGCCGCCCGGGGCGAAGATCGCGGCCGGCTACATGACCATCCGTAACGACTCGGACGCCGCGGACAGGCTGGTTTCCGCAACTTCGCCCGCCGCGGCGAAGGTGGCGCCGCACGTCACGACCGAGGAGGGCGGGATCAGCAGGATGCGCGCGGTGGAGGGCTACGACATCCCCGCGCACGGCGCCTTCGAGCTCGAGCCCTCGGGCGCGCATCTCATGCTGATGGACCTGAAGGCGCCGCTCGAGGCGGGCGAGAAGGTGCCGCTCGTGCTGCGCTTCCGGCGCGCGGGAGAGGTGAAGGTGGAGCTGGAGGTGCGGCCGCTCGGCGCCTCGCGCCACGGCCACGGGCACTAGGCGCCTTCGAGCAGCGCGCGCGCCAGCCAGCACGCCAGGGCGCCGATGAACGCCGAGCAGGGGATGGTGAGGATCCACGCCCAGACGATGTTGCCGGCGATGCCCCAGCGCACCGCGGAGAGCGACTGCGTCGCGCCGACGCCGAGGATCGAGCCGGCGATGGTGTGCGTGGTCGACACCGGGATGCCGAGCGTGGTGGCGAGAAAGAGCGTGAGCGAGCCCGAGATCTCGGCGCAGAAGCCGCCCACCGGGCGGATCTTGGTGATGCGCTGACCCATGGTCTTGACGATGCGCCAGCCGCCGAACAGCGTGCCCAGGCCGATGGTCACGTAGCAGGCGATCACCACCCAGCCGGGCACGTCTTCGCCCGGCCGGGTGTAGCCGCCGGCGATGAGCAGCATCCAGATGATGCCGATCGTCTTCTGCGCGTCGTTGCCGCCGTGGCCGAGGCTGTAGAGCGACGAGGAGAAGAGCTGGAAGCGGCGGAACAGGCGGTCGACCCGGCTCGGCGTGGTGCGCGAGAAGATCCACGAGATCGCGAGCAGCAGCAGCGAGCCGAGCGCGAAGCCGAGCAGCGGCGAGATGAAGATGAAGGCGACGGTCTTCAGGATGCCCGAGGGGATCAGCGCCCAGGTGCCCGCCTTGGTGATGCCCGCGCCGACCAGGCCGCCGATCAGCGCGTGCGAGGACGAGGAGGGCAGCCCGTAGTGCCAGGTAATGATGTTCCAGACGATCGCCCCGACCAGCGCGCCGAGCACCACGTAGTGGTCGACCGCCGCCTGGTCGAGGATGCCCTTGCCGACCGTGCTGGCGACGCTCAGGTGGAACACGAACAGCGCCACGAAGTTGAACAGCGCGGCGAGCGCCACCGCCTGGTAGGGCTTCAGCACCCGCGTCGACACCACCGTGGAGATCGAGTTGGCGGCGTCGTGGAAGCCGTTCATGAAGTCGAAGGCGAGCGCCACCAGCACCAGCCCGGCGACCATGCCGAAGCCGAGTTGGCCTTCCATCAGGAGTTTTCCAGGACGATGCCCTCGATGATGTTGGCCACGTCCTCGCAGCGGTCGGTGATCGACTCGAGCAGGTCGTAGATCACGCGCAGCTTCATCACCTGCTTGATGTCGTCCTCCTCGCGGAAGAGCTTCGACATCGCCGCGCGCATCACGCGGTCGGCGTCCGACTCGAGCCGGTCGATCTCCTCGCACAGCTTGAGGATCGCCGTCGAGTTCTTGACGTTGGTGAGCAGCGCCACCGTGGCCTTGACGCGCTCGCAGGTCTGCTGGCAGATGCCGGCGAGCTGCTTCGCCTCGGGCGTGACCCGCCGCAGGTCGTACAGCGCGACCGACTCGGCGACGTCCTGGATGAGGTCCAGGATGTCGTCCATCTTGGTGATCAGCGAGTGGATCTGCTCGCGGTCGAAGGGCGTGATGAAGGTGCGGTGCAGGAGCGTGATGCACTCGTGCGTCAGCTTGTCGGCGGCGCGCTCGGCGGCGTCGATGCGCTGCGCGTGCGCGTCCAGCTCGCTGAAATCGCCGATCATCGCCGCCAGCTCGCGGCTGCCGTCGACGATGCGCTCGGCGTGCGCGTTGAACAGATCGAAGAACTTGCCCTCGCGGGGCATCAGGCGTCCGAGCATCCGGGTCTCCGGTGCGTTTTCGGGAACTGCGGGAAGCGACCGGGCGCGATTGTAAGCGCTCGGCCCGCCCCTCAGGTGCGGAAGTTCACTCCCAGCTCGCGCAGGCGCGCGATCTCCGCGGCCGCGAAGCCCCAGTCCGCGAGCGCCGCGCCGCCGCCCGCGCCGCGCTCGGGCGGCGGCGCCTTGATGCCGCCGGGGGTGCGCGAGAAGCGCGGCGCGGGCGCCGGCTGCTCGACCCCGCCGACCTCGACGAACGTCCTGCGAAGCACGTTGTGCGGCTCGCCGCGCGCCTCGCGCCAGCCGAGCACCGGCGCGAAGCAGGCATCCGAGCCCTCGAACACGCGGCACCACTCGTCGCGCGTCCGGGTCCGGAACGTCTCCGCGAAGCGCCGGCGCATCTGCGGCCAGCCAGCGCGGTCGTTCTGGGGCGGAAGATCGCTCAGCCCCAGCTTGCCTATCAATTCCGAAAAAAACTTGGGCTCGATGGCGCCGATGGCGACGTACTTGCCGTCCTTGGTCTGGTACACGTCGTACCACGGCGCGCCAGTGTCGAGCACGTTGACGCCGCGCTCTTCACTCCATCGGTTCGCCTTCAGGAAACCGTGAAACATGGCGGCAAGAAGCGCGGCCCCGTCGACCATCGCCGCGTCGACCACTTGGCCGCGGCCGGAGCGCGCCGCTTCGAGCAGCGCGCAGGCCACGCCGAAGCCGAGCAGCATGCCGCCGCCGCCGAAGTCGCCGACCAGGTTGAGCGGCGGCACCGGCGCCTCGCCCGCGCGGCCGAAAGCGTGCAGCACGCCGGCGAGGGCGATGTAGTTGATGTCGTGACCGGCGCGCGGCGCGAGCGGGCCTTCCTGGCCCCAGCCGGTCATGCGGCCGTAGACGAGCTTCGGATTGCGCTTCAGCGCCTCCTCCGGCCCGAGGCCGAGGCGCTCCATCACGCCCGGCCGGAAGCCTTCGATCAGCACGTCGGCGCGCTCGAGCAACCGGAAAACGGCTTCCCTGGCGGGCGCCGCCTTCAGATCGAGCGTCACGGAGCGCTTGCCGCGCATCATCACGTCGTACCAGCGCTCGCGCTCCAGGCCCAGGCCCGCGTCGGCCGGGCGGTCGATCACCAGCACGTCGGCGCCCATGTCGGCGAGCAGCATCCCGGCGAACGGCGCCGGGCCGATCGCCTCGAGCTCGAG
>DASVDO010000094.1:0-16938 GCA_036381055.1 Burkholderiales bacterium
AGCCCGAGCAGCGGCGCCGCGGTGGCGATGGTGCCGAGCGTGGTGAGGAAGCGCTCGAGCTGGTGCGCCACCGCCCGCCCCGCCTCCTCGATCGCCTCCTTCATCACGTAGCGCGAGCTGCGGTGGTTGCGCAGGCCCGCGGCGAGCACGGCGCCGAGCGGCGAGTCCTTGGCCAGCCTGTCGAGCACCTCTCCGGAGACGCCCTGGCGCTGGTACACCGAGACCACCTGCTCGAACAGCGTCGGCGGGATGATGCGCCGCGCCCGCAGCGCAATCGAGCGCTCGATGATGAGGGCGAGGGCGATGATCGACGCGGCGAGGAGAAACCAGATCGGCCAGCCTGCGGCCTGAACGATGGCGAACAACGCTCTTCCCTTCGTGTTATCCGCGGCGAATGTACGGCAAGGCTTCCACAGCGGCAAGTTTGCGCAGCGCAACATCGACGCCGAAAGCGCGCCGCCGAAAAGCGAGGTGTAGTGGATATTGCGATATCCACAAAAATCTGTGGATAACCATGTGGATTGTCGATGGATAGCGGGGTCCCGCCTAGTTGCAGCGACGCCAAAGTCGGTCGCGATCAAAAATTGAGCAGCCTTTTGACTTTGCGAATGAAGCACTTGGCAAAAAGAATCGGGCTCCGCGCCGCATCTCGCCGGCGCGCGAGCGAGCGCCGCCGGCGCGGTGAATAGGTGTAGGCTCGGCGCGCCGATGCCGAACGAATTTCCGGGCGAGCGAGGGTTCGCCGCTTCGCCCGTTCTCAGCGTCTCGCAACTGCTGCGCAGCGTGCGCGACGTGCTCGAGCGCCGCTTCCCCCTCTTGTGGGTGGCCGGCGAGGTGTCCAACCTGAGCCGCGCCGCCTCCGGCCACTGCTACTTCACCCTCAAGGACCGCGGCGCGCAGGTGGACTGCGTGATGTTCCGCAGCCGGGCGGCGCTGCTCGCCGCGTCGCTTCGCGAAGGCATGCAGGTCGAGGCGCGAGTGCTCGTCACGCTCTACGAGCCGCGCGGCCGCTTCCAGCTCACCGTCGAGGCGCTGCGCCCCGCGGGCGTCGGCCCGCTCTACGAGCGCTTCGTGCGCCTCAAGGAGAAGCTCGGCGCCGAAGGGCTGTTCGACCCGGCGGCCAAGCGCGCCCTGCCCGAGCACCCGCGCGCGGTCGGCGTCGTCACTTCGCTCGCCGCGGCGGCGCTGCGCGACGTGCTCACCACGCTCGCGCGGCGCAATGCCGCCGTGCCGGTGATCGTCTATCCCGTGCCGGTGCAGGGCGAAGGCGCCGGCGAGCGCATCGCGCGCATGCTCGCGCGCGCGAGCGCGCGCGGCGAGTGCGACGTGCTGCTGCTGGTGCGCGGCGGCGGCTCGCTGGAGGACCTCTGGGCGTTCAACGAGGAGGCGGTGGCGCGCGCGCTGCGCGCCTGCCGCGTGCCGGTGGTGGTCGGCGTCGGGCACGAGACCGACTTCACCATCGCCGACTTCGCCGCCGACGCCCGCGCGCCCACGCCGACCGCCGCCGCCGAGCTCGCCGTGCCGTCGCGGCAGGCGCTGCTCGAGCGCACCGCCGAGTGCGCGCGCCACCTGTCGCGCGAGATGCGCCGGCGCCTGCAGTACGCGGCGCAGGCGCTCGACGGCGCGACGCGCCGGCTGGTGCACCCGGCCGAGCGGCTGCGCGCCGCGCACACGCTGCTCGCGCAGCTGCGCACCCGGCTCGCCTTCGCGCTCGGCCATCGCGTGCACCGCTGCGAGGCGGCGCTGGCGCGGCTCGGCGCGAGCCTCGCCGGGCTCGATCCCGCCGCGGTGCTGGCGCGCGGCTACAGCATCACGCGCGACGCCGCGGGCGCGGTGCTGCGCGACGCCGCGCACCTGCGCGAGGGCGACGCGCTGCTCACCACGCTCGCGCGCGGCGAGGTGGAGAGCCGGGTGACGAAAAAATAGAATAGCGGCGCATGGGCCATCGCCTCTCGAAGATCGCCACGCGCACCGGCGACGCCGGCGAGACCGGCCTCGGCGACGGCTCGCGCGTTTCCAAGGCCGCGGCGCGCGTGCAGGCGCTCGGCGACATCGACGAGCTGAACAGCGCGCTCGGCCTGGTGCTGGCGGAAGAGCTGCCGGCGCCGCTGCGCGAGGCGCTCGTCGAGGTGCAGCACGATCTGTTCGACCTCGGCGGCGAAGTGAGCATCCCGGGCCACGCGCTGCTCGGCGAGGCGCAGGTCGCGCGCCTCGACGCGTGGCTGGAGGAATGGAACCGCGACCTGCCGGCGCTCAAGGAGTTCGTCCTGCCCGGCGGCAGCCGCGCCGCCGCCGCGGCGCACCTCGCGCGCACCGTGTGCCGGCGCGCCGAGCGCAGCCTGGTCGCGCTCGGCAGCCGCGAGCCGGTCGGCGCGCCGGCGCGCCGCTACCTCAACCGCCTGTCCGACGTGCTGTTCGTCGCCGGGCGGCTGCTCAACCGGCACGCCGGCCGCGGCGACGTGCAATGGCGCCACGCGCGCCGGAAAGGCTGACATGGCCGAGGTGAAGATCGGCAACGTCGAGGCGCTCGGCAAGCCGCTCGGACAGTACTCGCACATGGCGCGCGTGCGCGCGAGCGAGCTGGTGTTCATCGCCGGCATGCTCGCCCCCGGCGCCGACGTCGAGGCGCAGTGCGCCGGCGTGTTCGCGCAGATCGGCGAGGCGCTCAAGTCGGCGGGCGCCGGCTGGGGCAACGTGGTGCAGTTCACCACCTACCTCGTGCACTCGCAGGACATCCCGCGCTTCATGCAGTTCCGGCTGCGCGAGTTCCCGCGCCTGTTCCCGGACGGTGCCTATCCGCCGAACACGCTGCTGGTGGTCGATCGCCTCGTGCAGGAGCAGTTCCTGGTCGAGGTGCAGACGCTGGCCGCCCTGTAATGCGCCGCCTGCTGGTCGTCGCGATCGCGGCCCTGTGCCCGGCCACGGCGCCGGCGGCGGAGCTGTCCGGGCGCGTCATCGCGGTGCACGACGGCGACACCCTGACGCTGCTCGCCGAGGGCAGGAAGCTGCGCCTGAGCCTGTCCGGCATCGACGCGCCGGAGCTCGACCAGCGCTACGGCTGGAAGGCGCTGCGCTCGCTGAAGGCGCTGTGCCGCGGCAAGGCGGCGAAGGCGGTGGAGCGCGGCAAGGACGACGAGGGACGGCTCCTGGCGAGCGTCAGCTGCGACGGCGAGGGCGGCGCGGTGGACGCGAGCGCCGAGCAGGTGAAGCGCGGCCTCGCCTGGGTGTTCCGCACCTACCTGCCGCTCGGCTCGCCGCTCTACGAGCTGGAGACGAGCGCGCGCCTGCTGCAGCGCGGCCTGTGGCAGGACAAGGACCCGGTGCCGCCGTGGGAGTGGCGCAAGCAGCACGCCGCGGCGAGCCGCGCCCGCTAGGGCGGCGCCGCTACTCCTCGACGAACACTTCCTCGCGCTTCTTGCGGATCGCCGGCAGGGCGACGATGACCAGCAGGATCGCCGAGGCGATCATGAAGCTCGCGCTGATCGGCTTGGTGAAGAACACCGTCGGGTCGCCGCGCGAGAGCAGCATCGCCCGGCGCAGGTTCTCCTCCATCAGCGGCCCGAGGATGAAGCCGAGCAGCATCGGCGCGGGCTCGCACTCGAGCTTGGCGCAGATGTAGCCGATCAGGCCGAAGATGCCCATGATCAGCACGTCCCAGGGATTGTTCGACAGGCTGTACACGCCGATGGTCATGAACACCAGGATCGACGGGAAGAGGTAGCGGTAGGGCACGGTCAGCAGCCTCACCCACATGCCGATCAGCGGCAGGTTGAGGATCACGAGCATGGCGTTGCCGAGCCACATCGAGGCGATCAGGCCCCAGAACAGGTCCGGCTTCTCGGTCATCACCTGCGGGCCGGGCGCGATGCCCTGGATCATCAGCGCGCCGATCATCAGCGCCATCACCGGGTTGCCCGGGATGCCGAGCGTCAGCATCGGGATGAACGAGGCCTGCGCGCCGGCGTTGTTCGCCGCCTCGGGGCCGGCCACCCCCTCGATCGCGCCCTTGCCGAACTGTTCCGGGTGCCGGGAGAGCTTCTTCTCCAGGGTGTAGGAGCCGAACGACGAGAGGATCTGGCCGCCGCCGGGCAGGATGCCGAGGCTGCAGCCGAGCGCGGCGCCGCGCAGCACCGATTTCCAGGCGCGCTTGAAGTCCTCCCTGGTGGGCCAGAGGTGGCGCACGTTCTTGGTGAAGACCTCGCGCTTGTCCTTCAGCTCGAGGTTGAGAATGATCTCCGTCGTGCCGAACATGCCCATGGCGACGATCACGATGCCGATGCCGTCGGAGAGCTCGGGCACGCCGAAGGTGAAGCGCAGCACCCCGGAGTTCACGTCGGTGCCGATCAGGCCGAACATCAGCCCCCACACCACCATGGCGACCGCCTTGGTGAGCGAGCCGTGCGCGAGCACGGTCGCGGCGATCAGGCCGAACACCATGAGCGAGAAGTACTCCGCCGGGCCGAATTTCAGCGCCACCTCGGCGAGCGGCGGCGCGGCGAGCGCGATCACCACCGTGGCGATGCAGCCGGCGAAGAACGAGCCGAGCGCGGCGATCGCCAGCGCCGCGCCGGCGCGGCCCTGCCGCGCCATCTGGTAGCCGTCGAGGCAGGTCACCACCGAGCCCGCCTCGCCCGGGATGTTGACCAGGATCGAGGTGGTCGAGCCGCCGTACGCCGAGCCGTAGTAGATGCCGGCGAGCATGATCAGCGCCGCGGTCGGCGCCAGGTTGAAGGTGATCGGCAGCAGCATGGCGATCGTCGCCACCGAGCCGATGCCGGGCAGCACGCCGATCAGCGTGCCGAGCAGACAGCCGATCAGCGCGTAGAGCAGGTGCATCGGGGTGAACGCCACCCCGAAGCCGAGCGCCAGATTGTTCAGTACGTCCATCGCGCGTTCCCTAGCGGATCGGGCAGTTTTCGATGAATTCGGGGCAGAGCGGGAAAGGCAGGGTCAGGCCCTTCACGAACACCAGGATCGAGAACACGATCAGCGCGACGCACAGGATCGCGACTTCCTTCCACCGGAACTCGTGGCCGCCCGCCGCGCCGATGAACACCACCGCCACCGTGGTGAGAATCAGGCCGAGCGGCCGCATCAGGTAGCCGTAGGCGATGGTCGCCGCGGTGATGAAGATCAGCGCCTTGGCGTTCGGCCGCCGCCAGACGGTGAGCAGCGAGACGATGATCGTGCCGCCGATGATCGCCCAGTCGGTGGAGACGCCGGCCTTGAGGCACAGGTACACCAGCACGGCGAACACCGCGATGGTGACGACCAGGTCGAGCAGGTTGAACGGCAGGTTGAGCGGCGCGTGGCTGCCGCGCGCGCTCAGCCCCTGCAGGAGAATGATCGTGCCGAGCACCGCGAGCAGGAAGCCCAGCACGGTCGGGAAATACGCCGGCCCCATGCGCACCGCCGTTCCCATCTGGTAAAAACTCATCGCCCAGATGGCGAAGAACAATCCGGTGCCAAGGAACATCACCCCCGCCCAGAAATCTTTCGGGTTTCTTATCTTCATGAACTCCCTCCTCGCGACGCGCGCGAAGTTTATCACGCTGTACTGCTTCGCCTTTCTCGCCGGCCTGGCGGCATGCGAAAGCGGGCCGAAGCTTGCGCCGCTTGCAAGCAACGCGGTGGTGCTCGCCTTCGGCGACAGCCTGACCTACGGCACCGGCGCCGCGGAAAGCGATAGCTATCCGGCGCAGCTCGAGCGGCTCATCGGCCGCAAGGTGATCTCGGCCGGCGTGCCGGGCGAGACGAGCGCGCAGGCGCTGGCGCGCCTGCCGGGCGAGCTCGACGAGTACGCGCCGCGGCTCCTGCTGCTGTGCACCGGCGGCAACGACTTCCTGCGCCGGCTCGGCAACGCGCAGGCGGCGCGCAATGTGCGTGCCATGGTGGAGCTCGCGCGCAGCCGCGGCATCGACGTCCTGCTGCTCGGCACGCCCGAGCCGTCGCTCGTGCCCTCGCCGCCCGAGTTCTACGCCGAGATCGCCGAAGAGCTGGACGTGCCCTACGAGGGCGAGATCCTGAGCGAAGTGCTGCGCGACTCGAGCCTCAAGTCCGACCCGGTGCATCCCAACGCGCGCGGCTACCGGCTCATCGCCGAGCGCATCGCCGAGCGGCTGAAGCAAGCCGGAGCCATCTGACGCTCGCCAGGTCCTCCGGCCGGTCGACGTCGCTCACCGGCGCGAGCGGGCGCAGCCGCCAGCCGCGGCGCGCGAGGCGCGCCGCCGTCTCGGCGTAGACGCGCTCGCTGCCCCAGGCCATGTCGCGGAACAGGAACTGCGCCGGCCGGGCGAGGCCGAGCAGCGCGTAGCCGCCGTCGTGCGCCGGCGCGAGCACCGCGTCGGCGCCGCCGGCGAGCCAGCGGGCCGCGCGGCGCAGCTCGCGCGCGCCGAGCGCCGGGCAGTCGGCTCCGACGAGCAGCACGAACGGCGCCCGGCGCAGCGCCTCGCGCGTCGCGCGCGCCATGCGCTCGCCGAGATCCTCGCCTTTCTGCAATCGCAGCCGCACGCCCGCGCGCCGCGCGAGGCTGCCGAGCCAGGCATGGCGCGCGCTCGCGTGCAGCTCGACCGTACCGCAATGCGAAACGAGCGCCGTCCCGAGCGCCGCGGCGGTGAGGCGCTGGTGCAGGCGCGCCGCGCCCGCCGCGCCGAGCCGCGCGGCGAGGCGCGTCTTGACGCGCCCGGCCACGGGCGCGCGGGTGAACACGATCACCACGCGTCGTACCGGCGCGCCAGGCGCTCGGGCGACACGCCCAGCCAGTAGAGCAGGCGCAGGCGCCACATCAGCAGCACGGTGCGCAGCACGCCGCGCGACTCCCAGCGGCGGCCCGAGGTGCGCACCCGGTCGCGCAGACAGGCGGGCGGGCCGCGCCGCTTGAGCAGGCGGCTGAGCGCCACGTCCTCCATCAGCGCGATCTCCGGGAAGCCGGGGAACTCCGCCCGACGCACGAACATCGCCTGGTCGCCGGTGGCGATGCCGGTCAGGCGCGAGCGCAGGTTCATCGCCGCGCCGATCAGGCGCAGCGCCGGATGGCGGCCCTCGATCTCGACGTCGAAGCGGCCCCAGAGATGCTTTTGCAGCGCAGAAAAGATCTTCTCGTCCGCGCGCGGCGGCAGCCGGGTGTCGGCGTGCAGGAAAAGCAGCGCCTCGCCCGAGGCGGCGCGCGCGCCGGCGTTCATCTGCGCGGCGCGGCCGCGCGGCGCCTGCAGCACCCGGTCGGCGAGCGGCGCGGCGATCGCGGCGCTCGCGTCGCGGCTCGCCCCGTCCACCACGATCACCTCGTGGCCGCGGCGGCGCAGCGGCTCGAGCGCCTGGAGGCTCGCCGCCAGCACTCGCGCTTCGTCGAGCACCGGCACGACGATGCTCAGCCGCGCCGCCATGCGTGGAAGCGCTCGAGCGCGCCGAGCACGCGCCGAGGCGCGTGCGCGCGCCGCCAGGCGCCGGCGGCGTGCCGGTTCGCCTCGGCGAAGGTCGGATAGACGTGGATCGTGCCGAGGATTTTCTTCAGGCCGATGCCGTGCTTCATCGCCGCGACGAACCCGGCGATCAGCTCGCCGGCGCGCTCGCCGACGATCGTCGCGCCGAGCACCCGGTCGCTGCCGGGCGGGGTGAGCACCTTCACCATGCCCTCGGCGGCGCCGTCGGCGATCGCGCGGTCGAGCTCCTCGATGCGGTACACCGTGACCTCGTGCGGCACGCCGCGCGCCGCCGCTTCGCTCTCGTTCAGCCCGACGCGTGCCACCTCGGGCTCGGTGAACGTGGTCCACGGGATGGCCGAGGTGTCGACCGCCAGGCGCCGCAGCGGCGAGAACAGGGCGTTCACCGCCGCGTACCACGCCTGGTGCGAGGCGGTGTGCGTGAATTGCCACGGCCCGGCCACGTCGCCGCAGGCGTAGATATTGGGATAGGCGGTTTGCAGGAACTCGTTGGTCTCGATGGTGCGCGAAGCCGTCACCGGGATGCCGAGCGCTTCCAGCCCGTAGCCCGAGGTGTTGGCGAGGCGCCCCACGGCGCAGAGCAGCCGGTCGAAGCCGATCTCGACCTCGCGCCCGAGCGTCTCGCACACCATGCGCCCCGGCTCGACGCGCACGGCGCGGTGACCGGTGCGCACATCGATCCCCTCGGCGGCGAAGCGCGCCGCGACCAGCGCCGCGACGTCCGGGTCCTCGCGCACGAGCAGTCGCTCGGCCATCTCGACCTGCGTGACCTGCACGCCGAGGCGGGCGAAGGCCTGCGCCAGCTCGCAGCCCACGGGCCCGCCGCCCAGCACCAGCAGCCGTCGCGGCCGCTCGCGCAGGCTCCAGACGTTGTCGGAGGTGAGCACTTCCACGCGATCGATGCCCGGGATGGGCGGGATCGCCGGCCGGGCGCCGGCGGCGATCACGATGGCGCGCGTGGTGAGGGTGCGCTTGCCGTCGATCTCGACCGTCCAGGGCGAGCTGATGCGCGCCTCGCCGTGCAGGCACTCGACGCCGAGCGCGCGGTAGCGCTCGACCGAGTCGTGCGGCGCGACGGCGCGCACCACCCGCTCGACCCGCTCCATCACCGCGGCGAAGTCGACCTCGGCCTCGGCGCGCAGGCCGAACTCGCCGGCGCGCCGGATGTCGGCGGCGAGGCGCGCCGCGCGGATCAGTGCCTTCGAGGGCACGCAGCCGGTGTTCAGGCAGTCGCCGCCCATGCGGTCCTTCTCGACCAGCGTCACGCGCGCGCGCAGCGCGGCGGCGATGTACGCCGCCACCAGCCCGGCCGAGCCGGCGCCGATCACCACCAGGTTGCGCTCGAAGCGCCGCGGCCGCGGCCAGCGGGCGTAGATGCGCCGCGCCCGCACCGCCTCGGCGAGCCGCTTGGCGAGCAGCGGGAACAGGCCGAGCGCGAGCAGCGCGCCGGCGATCGGCCACGACAGGATGTCGCGCGGCGAGGACAGGCTCGCGAGCTGGGTGCCCGCGTTCACGTAGACCAGCGTGCCGGCGAGCATGCCGAGCTGGCTCACCGCGTAGAACGTCGCGGTGCGCATCGGCGTCAGCCCCATGGCGAGGTTGATCAGGAAGAACGGCGCCGCCGGCGTGAGGCGCAGCAGGAAGAGGTACAGCGCGCCGTCGCGCTCGACGCCGCGGTCGATCGCCGCCAGCCGGCCGGCGAAGCGCCGTCGCACCCAGTCGCGCAGCACGAAGCGCGCGGCGAGGAAGGCGACGGTCGCGCCGAGCGAGGAGGCGAACGACACGAGCAGCGTGCCCCAGGCGAGGCCGAACACCGCCCCGGCCACGAGCGACAGCAGCCCGGCGCCGGGCAGCGACAGGCCGGTATAGGCGACGTACAGCACGAAGAACGCCGCGGCGGCGCGCCAGGGGTGCGCGGCGTAGGCCTCGCCGAGCCATGCCTGCTGCGCCTTCAGGCTTTCCAGCGTGAGATAGCGCGGCCCGCCGGCGGCGAAGAAGCCGGCCAGCGCCGCCGCGAAGGCTAAGGCGAGGAGCGCCCTAAAGAAGGTTCGCCGCGCCATGCGCCTGCCGCTCGTCGAGCAGGCCGAGCAGGCGCTGGCTGGTGGAGCGCAGCCGCTGCGAGAGCATCAGCACCAGCTCCATGAGGATCTTCGCGCCGAGCAGCGGCTGCTCGACGATGATGCGCGCCAGGCTCTCGCGGTCGAGCACCGCGAGCAGCGTCGCCTCGGTCGCCACGCAGGTGGCGAAGCGCGCCTCGCCGTCGATCATCGACATCTCGCCCAGCGTGCGGCCGGCCTCGACCGCCGCGAGCAACTGCGGCGTGTTCCAGCGGTCGCGCTTGTGCACCTCGACCTTGCCCTCGAGCAGCATCACCATGAAGTCGCCGCCGTCGCCCTCGCGGATCACCTCGACCGCCTGCTCGGCGCGGTACACGTGCATGAAGTGCGCGAGCAGGCGCACCTCGTTCAGCGAAAAATTCTCCAGCAGCGGGCACTTGGGAATGAGCGCCTGCATCCGCCCGGCGAACTTGGTGGCGTCGCCGAGGTACTCGAGGTGCGCGAGCTGTGGCGGCCGCTGGGCGGGCCGTTGCGAGGGCTCGATCATGCCGCGGGCCATTATGCCGCAACGGCTATTTCCGCTCCCTGCGGCGCTGCACCGCGGCGGCGAGGCCCTCGAGCAGCCTCGCCGAATCGTCCCAGCCGAGGCAGGGGTCGGTGATGCTCTGGCCGAACGTGAGCGGCTTGCCCTTCTCCAGGTCCTGGCGGCCTTCCACGAGATGCGACTCGATCATCACGCCGATGATGCGCCGCTCCCCGGCGGCGAGCTGCGCGCCGACGTCGGCCGCGACGTCGATCTGGCGGCGGTACTGCTTCGCCGCGTTGGCGTGCGAGCAGTCGATCATCAGCCGCTCCGGCAGCCCGGCGCGAGAGAGCTCGGCGCAGGCCGCCTGGACGCTGCGCGCGTCGTAGTTCGGCTCCCGGCCGCCGCGCAGGATGATGTGGCAGTCCTCGTTGCCGCGCGTCTCGACGATCGCCACCTGGCCGCTCTTGTGCACCGAGAGGAAGTGGTGCGACTGGCGCGCCGCGAGCAGCGCGTCGACGGCGATGCGCACGTTGCCGTCGGTGCCGTTCTTGAAGCCCACCGCCGCCGACAGCCCCGAGGCAAGCTCGCGGTGCACCTGGCTCTCGGTGGTGCGCGCGCCGATGGCGCCCCAGGACACCAGGTCGCCGATGTACTGCGGCGAGATGACGTCGAGGAACTCGACCGCCGCGGGCACGCCGGCCTGGTTGATGCGCACCAGCAGGTCGCGCGCGATGCGCAGGCCCTCGTTGATGCGGAAGCTGCCGTTGAGATAGGGATCGTTGATCAGGCCTTTCCAGCCGACCGTGGTGCGCGGCTTCTCGAAGTACACCCGCATCAGGATCTCGAGCTCAGCGCGGTGCCGGTGCCGCGCCTCGGCGAGCCTTTGCGCGTAGGCGAGCGCCGCCGCGGGGTCGTGGATCGAGCACGGGCCGATCACCACCAGCAGGCGGTCGGCGCGCCCGTGCAGGATCTCGCGCACGCGCCGGCGCGTCTCGCCGATCAGCCGCTCCACCTCGGTGCCCTGGATCGGGAAGAAGCGGATCAGGTGCTCCGGGGGCGGCAGCGGCGTGATGTCTTCGATGCGCTCGTCGTCGGTCAGCGACGTGCGGTCCCCGGGCACCGGGGCGAGGTAGCTTTCCACTGGAGTCACGATTTCTCCCTCCCAAAAACAAAAACCGCCAGGCTTTTGGGCGCTGGCGGTTTCGGTTGGCTCGTTGCGGGGTGTGCTTAGCCGGTCCAGTCCGCCAGTCGGCAGTGGAAGTAGAAGAAAAAGCCGAAGAACACCCGCTTCACAGCGGCAATTCAAGCACAGCGACCCTGGGCTTGGCAATGGCGCGCTTCAGGGCCTCGGCCAGAGGACCATCTGCGTGCAGCGGAACACGGCGATCCGGCCGGCCGGCGCGCCGACCACGGCGTCCCACACCTGGGTGGTGCGCCCCAGATGCAGCGGCGTCGCCCGGCACTCGATGACGCCTTCGCGCGCCGTGCCGAGGAAGCTCGCCTTGAGCTCGATGGTGGTGAAGCCGCGCGCCCCCTCGGGCAGCGTGGCGATGCAGCCGTAGCCGCAGCTCGTGTCGGCGAGCGCGATCACCGCCGCCGCGTGCAGGAAGCCGTTCGGCGCCATGAGCTCCGGCCGCAGCGCCAGGCGGCTGCGCACTTCCTGCGCCGTCACGGCGACGATGTCCAGGCCGATCAGCTCGGGCAGATAGCCCCTGCCGAAAGCGTTGAAATCGCGCGGCCCGTCCGTGGTGGTCATCCCTGCCTCCTTTGGCACTCCCGCGCGTAGTGTGCCAGGCAGGCTGATTGCTTGACACTCGGCGTCGTGCTAGCGTTTTCGCTCGGAAAGGATTTACCGGCAAAGAACAAGGAAGGAGCGACAAAATGTCGGCCAGCGTCACCATTCCGATCGCCGGCTTCAAGGACGTGTACGACGTCCCGGTCGTCGAGAAAGCCCTGCACGAGCTTCCCGCGGGCGCGAGCGAGGCGCTGCGCGCGCTCTACGAGAAGATGCTCAAGCTCGGCGGCCAGCGCTTCACTGTCAAGCCCTCCGGGCTGCCCGAGATGGAAACGCTCGTCGAGGAGCTGCCGAACTTCGCCGAGGTGCTCGAGGACATCCGCAGGCACCTCGCGCTGTGCGTCGACTCGAACGACTCGATCGAGCTGCCGCCGATGCTGCTGCTCGGCGAGCCGGGCATCGGCAAGACGCACTTCGCGCGCAAGGTGGCGCAGCTGCTCGGCACCGGCTTCGGCTTCGTGCCGATGAGCTCGCTCACCGCCGGCTGGGTGCTCTCCGGCGCGTCCTCGCAGTGGAAGAACGCCAAGCCGGGCAAGGTGTTCGACACCTTCCTCAACGGCGATTACGCCAATCCGGTGATCGTGGTCGACGAGATCGACAAGGCGAGCGCCGACGGCCAGTACGACCCGCTCGGCGCGCTCTACGAGCTGCTCGAGGCCGACACCGCGACGCGCTTCGTCGACGAGTTCGCCGAGGTGCCGATCGACGCGTCGGGCGCGGTGTGGCTCGCCACGGCGAACGACCCGTCGCGCATTCCCGAGCCGCTGCTGTCGCGGCTCACGGTGTACGAGATCGACCCGCCCGACGAGGCGGGCGCGCGGCGCATCGCCGCCAACATCTATCGCGAGGTGCGCAACGCGCACGACTGGGGACGCCAGTTCCCCGAGGAGCCGTCGGAGGCGACGCTCGAGCGGCTGGCCGAGCTCGCGCCGCGCGAGATGAAGCGCGCCGTGCAGTCGGCGTTCGGCACGGCGAAGCTCGCCGGCAGGAGCGAGATGTCGCCCGACGACATCCGCGAGGGCCGCGGCGGCCGCCGCCCGCGCATCGGCTTCTAGACCCGGGCCTCCACCCAGTCCTTCACCGAGCGCAGCGCGCCGGCGAGCTTGGCCGGCTCGCTGCCGCCCGCCTGCGCCATGTCGGGCCGGCCGCCGCCCCTGCCGCCCACCTGCTGCGCCACGTAGTTCACCAGCTCGCCGGCCTTGAGCTTCTCGGTGAGCTCGGCGGTGACGCCGGCGATCAGCGACACCTTGCCCTCGTTCACCGCGCCGAGCACGATCGCCGCGGGCTTGAGCTTGTCCTTCAGCCGGTCGACCGTCTCGCGCATCGTCTTCGGGTCGCCCTCGTCGAGCGCCACGGCGAGCACGCGCACCGGGCCGTTGCGCCCCTTCACCTCGACCGCCTGCGCGCTGAGGTCGCCGCCCTGGCCCGAGAGCAGCTTGGCGCGCAGCCGCGACAGCTCCTTCTCCAGCGCCTTCTTCTCCTCGAGCAGGGCGAGCAGCGCCTTCTCGGCCATGCCGGGCCCGGGCTGGGCGCGCAGCTGGCGCGCCAGGCTGCGGAACTCGGCGAGCTGCGCGTTCATCATGGCGAGCGCGGTGAGGCCGGTGGTCGCTTCGACACGCCGGATGCCCGCCGCCACGCCGCCCTCGGAATAGATCTTGAACACGCCGATGTCGCCGGTGCGCGCGACGTGCGTGCCGCCGCAGAACTCGCGCGACGAGCCGATGTCGAGCACGCGCACCTCGTCGCCGTACTTCTCGCCGAACAGCATCACCGCGCCGGAGCGCTTCGCCTGCTCGATCGGCATGATCTGCGCGCGCGTCGGCGTGTTCTGCAGGATCTCGGCGTTGACCCGCGCCTCGACCTCGCGGATCTCCTCCTCGGTGAGCGGCTTGTTGTGCGAGAAGTCGAAGCGCGTCTTGTCGGCGTCGACCAGCGAGCCGCGCTGCTGCACGTGCGGGCCGAGCACCTCGCGCAGCGCCTTGTGCATCAGGTGGGTGACCGAGTGGTTGCGCATGGTGCGCGCGCGCAGCTCCGCGTCGACGCGCGCCTCGACCCGGTCGCCGACCTTGAGCGTTCCGGTCTGCACCGCGCCGTAGTGGCCGAACACGTCGGCCTGGATCTTCTGCGTGTCGTCGACGCGGAAGGTGCCGCCCGCGCCGACCAGCTCGCCGCGGTCGCCCACCTGGCCGCCCGACTCGGCGTAGAACGGCGTCTCGTCGAGCACCACGGTGCCGCTCTCGCCGCCTTTCAGCGCCTGCACCTGCGTGCCTTCGCGATAAAGGGCGACCACGCGCGCGGGGTGAACCAGCTTCTCGTAGCCGTGGAACACGGTCTTGCCGCCCGAGTACTCCAGCGCCGCGGCCATCGAGAACTTCGACGCCGCGCGCGCGCGGCTGCGCTGCTGCTCCATCGCCGCCTCGAAGCCCGCCATGTCGATCATCACGCCGCGCTCGCGCGCGATGTCGGCGGTCAGGTCGACCGGGAAGCCGTAGGTGTCGTAGAGCCGGAACACCGTCTCGCCGTCGAGCAGCTTCTCGCCCGAGGCGAGCGCCGACTCGAGCACGCCCATGCCGTTCTCCAGCGTCTCGGCGAAGCGCACCTCTTCCTGCTCGAGCACCTCGGCCACCTTGTCCTTCGCCGCGCGCAGCTCCGGATAGGCGTCGCCCATCGCCCGGTCGAGGTCGCCGACCAGGCGGTGGAAGAACGGCTCCTTGCGGCCGAGCTTGTAGCCGTGCCGGATCGCCCTGCGGATGATCCGGCGCAGCACGTAGCCGCGGCCCTCGTTGCCCGGGATCACGCCGTCGACCACCAGGAAGCTGCAGGCGCGGATGTGGTCGGCGATCACGTTCAGGGAGGGATTGTTCAGCTGCTTCTGGCCCGTTTCCCTGGCGGCGGCGCGGATCAGGTCCTGGAAGAGGTCGATCTCGTAGTTCGAGTGCTTGCCCTGCAGCACCGCGGCGATGCGCTCCAGGCCCATGCCGGTGTCGACCGAGGGCCGGGGCAGCGGATGCAGCTCGCCCTGCTCGTCGCGGTTGAACTGCATGAACACCAGGTTCCAGATCTCGATATAGCGGTCGCCGTCCGCCTCGGGCGAGCCCGGCGGCCCGCCCGGCACGCCCGGGCCATGGTCGTAGAAGATCTCGCTGCACGGGCCGCAGGGGCCGGTGTCGGCCATCTGCCAGAAGTTGTCCGACTGGTACTTCACGCCGCCCGGCTTGTCGCCGATGCGCACGCAGCGCGCCGGCGGCACGCCGATGACGCGCGTCCAGATGTCGTAGGCCTCGTCGTCGGTCTGGTAGACCGTGGTCCACAGGCGCTCGGGCGGCAGCTTGTACACCTGGGTGAGCAGCTCCCAGGCGAACTGGATGGCGTCCTTCTTGAAGTAGTCGCCGAACGAGAAATTGCCGAGCATCTCGAAGAACGTGTGGTGGCGCGCGGTGTAGCCGACGTTCTCGAGGTCGTTGTGCTTGCCGCCGGCGCGCAGGCTGCGCTGCGCGGTGGTGGCGCGGCGGTAGGGGCGCTTCTCCTTGCCGAGGAACACGTCCTTGAACTGCACCATCCCCGAGTTCACGAACAGCAGCGTCGGGTCGTTCGCCGGCACGAGCGAGCTCGACGCCACCACCGTGTGGCCCTTCGAGCGGAAGTACTCCAGGAAGGAGGAGCGAATCTCGTTCGACTTCATCGACTTATTCTACTGCAGCGCAAAATCCGGGGATGCCGCGGACACCCCCGGAGGACCGCCTAGGCGTTGATCCGCCCGTACTTGAGCAGCCTCGCCCGCACCGCCGCCATGGTGCGCTCGTGCGCCGCGGCGAGCTCCTGCAGCGCCCGTCCCGAGTCGAAGGCCGCGAGCAGCCTGCGGTCCTCGTCCTCGGTCCAGGGCTCGCCGGTCTTCGCCGGGAGCTGCTGCTTGCGCCGCTGGAAGCGCTCCTGGCGCTCGAGCGCGGCGGCCGCCTCGTAGAGCGCGCGCACCACGACCGGCCGCTGGTAGGCGCTTTCGGGCGGGAACACCTCGCCCGACTCCGGGTCGACGCCGTTCGCGAGCGAGCGCACCACCGCCAATGCCTGTGCCTGATCCATGCCGTTCACCTCCTCTCCACAGAAGCTCTCTGTAGTTGGATGAACGCGCATGGCGGAAAAAGGAAAACAATTCCGGTGAAAAACAGACTGGGAGATAACTCAGTCCGCATGCCCGTCGACGAATTCGGGCTCCGTCCCCGAATCCAGGGCGCGGCGGATGGTGTCGTGGGAGAAGCCGCGGCTTTGCAGGAAGCGCGCGCGGCGTGCGCGCTCCTCGCGCGTGCTCGCCGGCGTGCGGTACTTGCGTTTCAGGATTTCCTCGGCGCGCTCGAGCTCGCCGGCGGAAGAGACGGCGTCGACGATCGCGTCCGGGACGCCTTTCGCCTTCAGGTCCTGGCGGATCCTCGCCGCGCCGTACTTGCGCGCGAGCCGGTGCGCGCGCGCCTCGGCGTAGCGCTCGTCCGAGAGCTGCTTCTTTGATTCCAACTCATCCAGAAGAGACTGCAGCGCGGCGGGCGATTCCGCGTGCGGCGCGAGCTTGCGCGCGAGCTCGGCGCGCGAGTGCTCGCGCCGGACGAGGTGCCTGAGCGCCCGCGCCCGCAGTTCAGCGTAACTGCAGGCCGCGGGCACGTCAGGCCCGCCGGTCACGACGCTTTCTTGCGCGCCGGCAGGTGCTCGACCTTCTTCTCCTCGCGCTCCTCGGCGACGACGGGCGCGGGCGCGAGCACCCCGGCCTTCTCGCGGATGCGCGTCTCGATCTCGCGCGCGAGCGCCGGGTTCTCGCGGAGGAAGTCGCGCGCGTTGTCCTTGCCCTGGCCGAGCCGGTCGCCGTTGTACACGTACCAGGCGCCCGACTTCTCCAGCACGCCGAGGTTGACGCCGATCTCCAGCACCTCGCCCTCGCGCGAGATGCCCTCGCCGTACAGGATGTCGAACTCGGCCTGCTTGAACGGCGGCGCGACCTTGTTCTTCACCACCTTGACGCGCGTCTCGGAGCCGACCACCTCGTCGCCCTTCTTGATCGAGCCGATGCGCCGGATGTCCATGCGCACCGAGGCGTAGAACTTGAGCGCGTTGCCGCCGGTGGTGGTCTCGGGGTTG
>DASVDO010000095.1:0-13215 GCA_036381055.1 Burkholderiales bacterium
GGAAGGCGCCGTAGTCCTCGCCGACGCCCACGGCCTCGACGCCGTGGCGGAAGAGGAGGTCCGAGAGCAGCTTCTTCTGCTCGAGGTTGTGCGCGCGCAGCCGCTCGACGCCCATCTCCAGGGTGAATTCGAGGCCGGCGAGCGCCTGCACCGGCGCGAGCACCGGCGGCGTCGACTCGAGCCAGGCGTCGCCGCCCGGGCCGTACTCGGGCGGCTCCGGCCGCAGGTAGGCGAAGGGGTCCTTCTTCGCGAACCAGCCGGTGTCGAGCGTGCGCATCGTCTCGGCGAGGCCGGGCCGCACGTAGAGCCAGCAGGCGCCGGGACCGCCGCGCGTGTACTTGTAGGAGCCGCCGACCGCGAAGTCGGTGCCGAGGTCGGCGAGGTCGAGCGGCATGACGCCGGCGTGGTGGTAGACGTCGAGCAGCACCAGCGCGCCGGCGTCGTGCGCCGCGCGCACGAGGCGCTTGAGGTTGGGCACCACCTCGCCGGTGCGGAACATGACGCTCGAGAGCACGACGAGCGTCGCGCCTTCGGGCGCGAGCTCGCGCCAGGGCACCATGCGCAGGTCGATGCGGCCCTGCTCGCGGTAGACGCGCAGGATGAAGTCGATCGAGTCGAACTCGCCGTCGCTCGTCACCACGCGCGGCTTGCCCGGCAGCGCGTTCAGCACCGCGCGCAGGCCCTGGCCGGCGCTCGTCTTGGGCACGATGCAGTCGGCGCGCGGCGCGCCCACCAGCTTCGCCGTGAGCGCGCGGAAGCGCTCGCGCGCCTTCAGCCAGAGCTTCCAGGCGCCGTCCATGTCGCGGTACCAGGCGTCGAGCGCGGCGCGCACGTCCTCCGCCGCGCGGTCGGGCGGGCGGCCGAGCGAGTGGTTGGCGAGATAGATCTCGCGCCGCGCCAGGACGCGCGAGAAGCGCGGCCAGACCCGCTCGCGCAGCCGTTCTTCAGTGAGCTCCAAGGTGGGTGCGCACGTCGATCAGCTCGGGGAACAGCGGCGTCTCCAGCGTCTGGCGCAGGAACGCGACGCCGGCCGAGCCGCCGGTGCCGCGCTTGAAGCCGATCACGCGCTCCACCGTCTTCACGTGGCGGAAGCGCCAGAGCTGGAAGTTCTCCTCCACGTCGACCAGCTTCTCGCACATGTCGTACTCGGCCCAGAACGCGCCCGTATTCTCGTAGATCGCCTTGAACACGGCGACCACCTGCGGATGCCGCTCGTAGGGCAGCGACCAGTCGCGCTCGACGCGCTCGGCCGGCACCGGCATGCCGCGCCGCGCCAGGTAGCGCAGGAACTCGTCGTACAGGCTCGGCGCATGGAGCAGCTTCTCCAGCCTGGCGTGGATCTCCCTGTCGTGAAGGTGCAGCTGCAGGCGGCGGGCGTTCTTGTTGCCCAGCAGGAACTCGATGGCGCGGAACTGGAACGACTGCAGCCCCGAGGCCGGCCCCAGCACGTCGCGGAACTCGAGGTACTCCGACGGGGTCAGCGTCTCGAGCACCGCCCACTGCTCGAAGAGCTGGCGCTGGATCTGCTTGACGCGCGCCAGGATCTTGAAGCACGGCGCGAGCTGGTCGGCCCTGACGTGCTCGATCGCCGCGGCGAGCTCGTGGATCATCAGCTTCATCCACAGCTCCGAGGTCTGGTGCTGGATGATGAACAGCATCTCGTCGTGGTGCCGCGAGCGCGGCCGCTGCGCCGAGAGCAGGACGTCGAGCGCGAGGTAGCCGCCGTAGGAGCTTTCCGCGCCGAGCGAGGTGATGATGCCGGGGTCTTCGCTGGCCATGGCTCCTATAATGCCATCCCCTTCCCGCGCGGGTTCGCCCATGCTCAGGCTCTGCGGCTTCCATATCAGCAATTACTTCAACAAGGTGCGCATCGCGATGCTCGAGAAGGGGGTCGATTTCGAGCTCGACCCGACCTGCCGGCCGTCGCAGAGCGAGGAGTTCCTCGCCCGCACGCCGCTCGGCAAGGTGCCCTTCCTCGAGGTCGACGGCCAGCACCTCGTCGAGTCGCAGCTGATCTGCGAGTACCTCGAGGAGGCCTGGCCGCAGAAGCCGCTCTACCCGCGCGAGCCGCTGGCGCGCGCCCGGGTGCGAGAGCTGATCGCCATCATGGAGCTGCACATGGAGCTGGTGGCGCGGCGGCTCTACCGCAGCCTGTTCTTCGGCGGCCCGCCGGCGAGCGAGGAGGCGAAGGCGTCGGTGAAGCGCGATCTCGCGAAGGGCGTGCGCGCCTTCCGCATGCGCGCGCGCTTCGATCCGTACGTCGCCGGGCCGGAGCTGACGCTCGCCGACTGCGCGGCGTTCGTGCACCTGCCGCTCGTCAGCATCGCGAGCCGGCTCGCCTTCGGCGCCGACGCGCTCGAGGGCATGCCGCAGGTGAAGCCCTACCTGAAGCTCGTCGGCGAGCGGCCGGCGTTCCGGCAGGTGAACGAGGACCGCAAGGCCGCGCAGGCGGCGCTCAAGAAGTAAGGTGGCTACGCTCCAGGAATATCTGCGCTACCTCGTCACGCTCACCGCGGTCCTCGACCCGTTCCTCGCCATCCCGATCTTCATCGGCGCCACCGCGGGGCGCGACGCGGCCTCGCAGCGGCGGCTCGCCGACGCGATCACGGCGACGGTGTTCCTGGTGCTCGCCGCCGCGGCGGTGCTGGGCAACGACCTGCTGAACCTGATGGGCGCGAGCCTGCCCGCCTTCCAGGTGGGCGGCGGGCTGGTGCTGCTGCTCATGGCGCTCGCCATGCTGAACGCCAGGGCGGGCGAGATGCGCCAGACCGCCGAGGAGGCCGAGGAGCTGCGCGCCGGCGAAGCCTCGGGCATCGTGCCGCTCGCGGTGCCGCTGCTCGCCGGCCCGGGCGCCATCAGCACCACGATCATCGCCGGCGAGGCGGGCGGGGCGGCGCACAAGGCGGTGCTGATCCTGTGCGTGGCGCTGGTCTGCGGGCTGCTCTGGGGGCTCTTGCGCATGGCGCGCTACGTGAGCGATCGCATCAGCACCACCGGGCTCAACGTCGCGACGCGGCTTCTCGGCCTGCTGCTCGCGGCGATCGCCATCCAGACCATGGCCGAGGGGCTGAAGCGGCTCTTTCCGGGACTGCAATAGTCAGAGCGCGAGCGGGTCGCGCGGCGTGCGCTCGTCGAGGATGTCTTCCATGCGCGCGCGGATCGCGCCCTTGATGCGCGGATGGGTGAGGATGTAGAAGCGGTTCTCGCGCACCGCCGCCACCACCGCGCGCGCCACGTCCTCGGCCGACAGCCGCCCGGAAGCGACCGCTCTCCTGAGCATCGCCTCGCGCGCGCGCATGCGCTCGGACTTGGGCGTCGGCGCGTAGCCCGCCGGGCGGTTGCGCTCGGACTCGGCGATGCGCGTCGGCACGTAGGCCGGGCAGAGCACCGAGACGCCGACCGCCGAGCCGCGGCTGCGCAGGTCGTGGTGCAGCGTTTCCGAGAGCGCCACCACCGCGTGCTTGGTCACGTTGTAGGGCCCCGAGCCGGGCGGCGAGATCAGGCCGGCGACCGAGGCCGTGTTGACGATGTGCCCGGCGTCGCGCGCGAGCAGCCGCGGCGTGAAGGCGCGCACGCCGTTGATCACGCCCCACAGGTTGACGCCGAGGATCCAGCGCCAGTCGTCGAGGCTCATCTCCCAGACTTCGGCCGACGGCGCGACGCCGGCGTTGTTGCACACGAGCGCGGCCGGCCCGAGCTCCTTCTCGACCTGCGCGGCGAACCCCTCGACCTCGTCGGCGCGCGAGACGTCGACCTGCATCGCCAGCGCGCGGACGCCGCGCGCCTCGACCTGCGCGCGCACCTCGCCCGTGTCGGCGACGTCGGCGAGCGCGACGTGCATGCCCTCGTCGGCGAACGCGAGCGCCATCGCGCGCCCGAGCCCGCTCGCCGCGCCGGTGACCGCGGCGATCCTGCCTTTCAGCTCCTTCATGCGCTCCCCAGCCAGTCGGCGGCTTCGCGCCAGAGGCTATCGCGAAACGCCTCGCGGAAGAAGCCGAAGTGGCCGACGCGCTTCACGTTCAGCTCCGTCGGGCTGACGCGGCGCAGCTCGCCGCGCGCGTTCGGATAGAGCTCGAGCAGCGCCGCCACCGCCGGCTCGGGCGCGAACGGGTCGTCGCGCATCGCGTAGGCGCGCAGCGGCGCGCGCACGCGCCGGTAGCGCTCCTCGACGCCGAGCGCCCCGACGAGGTAGCGCGGATGGCGGCACCAGCTCGCCCACTCGATCGCCACGCCTTTCGGCAAATCCTCGCCGAAGCCCAGGCGCGAGCCGGGAAAGTAGCCGTGCAGGCGCGAAAGCGCGGGCAGCACGAGGTGCGTCACCGGCCACATCCAGGCGCGGCCGGCCGCCGGCCAGTGCCGCCAGTAGCCGCTCTGGGAGCCGACCACCAGGGCGCGCGCGATGCGCTCGGGCTCGGGCAGCAGCCCGAGCGCCTGGCCGCCGAAGCTGTGCCCTACGACGAGCAACGGACCGCCTTTGAAGAAGGCGAAGGCGGCGGCGGCGTCGAGCTGCGCCCAGTCGCGCATGCGCGCCTGCACGCGCCGCACGTCGCCGTGCAGCGAGCGGCCGATGCCGCGGTAGTCGAAGGTGAGCACGGTGAAGCCGCGCCCGGCGAGGAAGGCGGCGAACTTCGCGTAGTAGGACTGCGGCACGCCGCTCGCCGCCATGAGGAGCACCGGGCGGCCGCCGCCCTCGAAGAGCGTGGCGCCGAGGCGGTAGCCGTCGGCCGCGCTGAGCGCTATCTCCACGAGTTGACGAGCAGCGACAGGCCGCCGGCGGCGATCAGCACCTCGATGAAGAGCACGTGCAGGTGGGCGTGCATCTTGTTGACCAGCCAGGCGGCGAGCGCGCTTCCCGGGATGGTCACCGCGCCGACCACCACGCCGGTGACGAAGGTCTCGCCGTCGAGCAGCGAGAAGCGCTGGAAGAGCGCCGCCTTGCACAGGTCGAGCACCACCGAGGCGAGCGCGTCGGTGGCGAGCACCGCCTGGCCGGTGAGCCCGGTGCCGAGCAGGAGCGAGACCAGGATCACGCCCACGCCGCTCGTCAGCCCGCTCGCCAGGCCGAACACCGTGGAGCCCATCGCCAGGCCGCCGCGCCCGAGGGCGACCTTGCGCTTGTTCAGCGCGCGGCGCAGCGGGATGGAAGCGAGCACGACCAGGCCGAGCACGGTGCCGATGGCGCGCGCGTCGAGCACGCTGTAGATCCAGGTGCCGAGCACCAGGAAAGGCAGCGCGCAGGCGAGCACCAGCGCGAGCGTGCCGCGCTCCAGGCTCGCGCGGTAGAACCAGAAGCGCCCGCAGTTGATGATCACTCCCGCCACCGCCAGCACCGGGATCACCGCCTTCACGCCGATGAGCGGCGCGAGCGCCGCGGTGAGGATGATGCCGGTGCCGAAGCCGCCGATGCCGCCGACCAGCGCGGCCACCATGCCGACCACGGCGACCAGCGCGAGCGAGCCCGGGTCGAGCAGCAACGCTAGCGGGGCACCGGGCGCGGGCGCCCCGCGCCGTCGATCGCCACGTAAGTGAGCGTCGCCTCCGTCACCTTGACGACGTCCGGGTCCGAGGGCCGGCGCTCGGCGTACACCTCGACGTTGACCGTGATCGACGTATTGCCGATGCGCTTCACGTCGACGTAGAAGGACAGCAGGTCGCCGATCTGCACCGGCTGCTTGAAGACGAACTCCTTCACCGCCACCGTGGCGACGCGGCCGCGCGCCAGGCGCGCCGCGACGGTGCCGCCGGCGATGTCGACCTGCGCCATGATCCAGCCGCCGAAGATGTCGCCGTTCTGGTTGGCGTCGGCCGGCATCGGCACGACGCGCAGCGCCGGCTGCTTACCCTCGGGCAGCTTTTCCATGCGCCAGATAATGCAGCGGACCGCCGCGGAACGGCGCGAAACCGGTGCCGAAGATCAGCCCGGCGTCGACCAGCTCGGCGTCGGCGACGATGCCTTCCTCGAGCGCGCGCTGCGCCTCGGCGAGGTAGGGGCCGATCAGCCGCTCGACCAGCTCCGGCCCCCAGGCATCGGCCTGGCCCTTGACCGCCTTGCCGTTCTTCCAGCGGTAGATGCCCTGGCCGCTCTTGCGGCCGAGCTGGCCCATCTCGACCTTGCTTTGCAAAACCTTCGGGATTTCCGCATCGCGTCCGGACGAGGACGCCTGTCCGGCAAGCGACTTCCCGGCCGCGAGGCAGATGTCGAGGCCGACGGTGTCGGCGAGCTCCGCCGGCCCCATCGGCATGCCGAAGGCCACCATGGCGGCATCGATCGTCTCGGGCTTCACGCCTTCGTCGATCAGCCGGAAGGCGGCCTGCAGGTAGGGCCCGAGCACGCGGTTGACGAGGAAGCCCGGCGAGTCCTTCACCGGCAGCGGCAGCTTGTCGATGCGCCGCACGAAAGCCGCGGCCCTGCGCGCGACGATCGGGTTGGTGTCGTCGGAGGAGACCACCTCGACGAGCTGGAGCTGCGGCACCGGGTTGAAGAAGTGGATGCCGACCAGGCGAGAGGGCTCCTGGAGCGCGGTGGCGATGTCGGCGAGCCGCAGGCTGGAGGTGTTGGTGGCGAGGATGGCATCGCGCCGGGCGAGCGACTCGAGGCGGGCGAACAGCGCGCGCTTCGCTTCCAGGTTCTCGAAGATCGCCTCGATGATCAGGTCGGCCTGGCGCGCGCCGTGTCCGGCCACGTCGGGGATCAGGCGGTCCAGCGCGTCGCGCGAGCGACGCTCGTCGCGCAGCCGGCGCCTGAAGAGCTGCGCGGCGCGCTTCACCGCGGGCGCGATGCGCTCGGGCGCCGTATCCTGCAGCGTGACGCGCAGGCCGCGCATCGCGCATACCGCGGCGATGTCGCCGCCCATCACGCCGGCGCCCACCACGTGCACGTGCCGCACCTCCCGGTCGCGCGGGTCGCTCTTGCCCAGCGACTTCAGCCGCTCCTGGAGGAAGAAAATGCGGATCAGGTTGGCGGTGGTCGGGTGCGAGAACAGCGACTCGATCGAGCACGATGGGTCCTGCGAGGCGAGGAACGGATTGCCGTCGTACTTGCGCCACAGCTCGAGGATCGCGTAGGGCGCCGGGTAATGCTCCCGGCGCACGCGGCGGCTCACCTGCCGCTTCGCCATGGCGACGAACGGCCCGCGCAGGCGCAGCAGCGCCCGGTCGACGAGCGGCAACGGCTTTCTCGGGGGCGCCTCCAGCGTGACCAGGCGCGCGGTGTTCTCGAGGATGCGCAGCGGCACCGCCTGGTCGACCAGCCCGACCCGCCTGGCGCGGCGCGCGTCGAGCGACTTGCCGGTGAGCATCATGTCGAAGGCGGCGCGCGGCCCGATGCGCTTCGGCAGCCATTGCACGCCGTGCCAGACCGGCATGATGCCGAGCATCACTTCCGGGAAGGCGATGCGGGTGCGCGGATCGTCGAGCGCCACGCGGTAGCGGCAGGCGAGCGCCAGCTCCAGGCCGCCGCCCATGCAGAAGCCGTTGATCATCGCCGTGGTCGGGAAGGGCAGGTCGGCGAGCTGCTGGAACACGTCCCAGCCGAGCCGGGTGAAGGCGAGCGCTTCCTCGGGCGAGCGCAAGCGGGTGAACTCCTCGACGTCCGCGCCGGCGATGAAGTTCTCCTTCGCCGAGGCGATCACCAGGCCGCGCGGCGAGGCGGCGTGGATCTCCTTGAGCGCCGCGGAGAGCTGGGTGAGCGCGTCCTTCGAGAAGGTGTTGGTCGACTCGCCTTCCTTGTCGAAGGTCAGCCAGGCAAGGCCGTCCTTGTCCTGGTCCCAGTGCCAGTGCATCAAAGCGCTTCCACGAGCATCGCGCCGCCCAGCCCGCCGCCGATGCAGATGCAGGCCATGCCGCGTTTCCTGCCGGTGCGCTTCAGCACCTTGAGCAGGTGCAGCACGATGCGCGCGCCCGAGGCGCCGACCGGATGGCCGAGCGCGATCGCGCCGCCGTCGACGTTCAGGCGCTCCTCGTCCAGCGCGCCCAGCGCGCCGTCGAGGCCGAGCTCCTCGCGGCAGTACGTCTCGTCCCGCCAGGCGGCGAGGCAGGCGAGCACCTGCGCGGCGAACGCCTCGTTGATCTCCCAGTAGTCGAGGTCGTTCAGGCCGAGGCCGTTGCGCCTGAGGATCGGCGTCGCGGCATGCACCGGGCCGAGGCCCATCTGCGCCGGGTCGAGCCCGGCCCATTCCGCGTCCATGATGCGCCCGAGCGGCTCGAGCCGGTGCCTGCGCACCGCCTCGTCGGAGGCGAGTACCACCCAGGCGGCGCCGTCGGTGATCTGCGAGCTGTTGCCCGGCGTGACGTTGCCGTACTTGCGGTCGAAGAACGGCTTGAGCCGCGCGAGCGACTCCATCGACGCGTCGCTGCGCACGCCGTCGTCGAGCGCGTACACCTTGCCGTTCGCGTCGTAGAGCGCCTCGACCTCGCCGCCGCCCGGCGCGAGCCAGCCCTTCTGCTGCGCTTCAGAAACTTTTCTATGACTTTTTACAGCAAACAAATCCATTTGGTTCCGCGTGATGCCGAAGCGGTGCGCGAGGTTCTCGGCGGTCTGGCCCATCAGCAGGCCGACCATGGGGTCGGTCAGGCCCTTCATGATGCCGATGACGGGCTTGAGAAGACTGGCGACAGGCAGGCGGGCGAAGAGCGCCAGCCGCTGGGCGGGGGTGCGAGCCGCGGCCATGTCGGAGAACCACAGCACCATCTTGTCGCCGTAGAGCAGCGGCGCGCGCGACAGCGCGTCGACGCCGCCGGCGAGCACGAGGTCGGCGCGGCCGGCGAGGATGTTGGCGATCCCCGAGTCGATCGCCTGCATGCCGGAGGCGCAGTTGCGCATCACCGTCCACGCCGGCACCTTCTGCCCGCAGCCCATGCGCAGCGCCGCGACGCGGCCGATGTTGACCTCGTCGACCGAGGGCGCGGCGCAGCCGAGGATCACCTCGTCGAGCTCCTGCGGCGCGAACGGCTGGCGCACGAGCAGCGCGCGCCCGGCCTGCGTGGCGAGGTCCGAGGCCGAGAACGGCCCGGGACGGTTCCTGGACTTGAGGAACGGCGTGCGCGCGCCGTCGACGACGTAGACCGGCTTCATGCCGCTCTCACCAGCCGGGTCTCGCCGCGCACGAGCTCGGCGCGGCCGAAATCCTGCGGGAAGTCGTCGACCTTGATGACGCTCTTGCGCAGCGCCTCCTTCCTCTGCCACTGCGCGTATTCGTCGGCCGTGATGATGCCTTTCTCCTTGCCGAGCAGGCCGAGGTCGGCGCCCGGCTGCGGCGTCACCTTGCCCTTCTTCACCGCCTTGCGCAGCTTCTCGTCGATCGGCTCGCAGGCGACCGCGGCGAGGAACGCCGCCTCGAGGCGGCCGGTGGCGTCGTCGCCGCGCGGCACGTACATGCCGGCGGTCAGCCGGTCGCGCGCGGCGCCCGGCTCGAGCACGATCGCCGCGCACTCGCGGTTGCGCGCGTCGAGCGGCGGCCGATACGGCATGCCGAGCGGGAACAGCGTCCAGCGCAGCGCGGTGGCGAGGCTCTTCACCGGGAAGTTGGACAGCACCTGGTCGATCGCCTGCTGCGCGCGGTAGAGCGCGTCGCGCACCGACCAGCGCACGAGCGGCAGGTCTTCGCGCACGGCCTGGTCCTCGTAGCGCTTGAGGGTCGCCGAGACGAGGTAGAGCATCGACAGCACGTCGCCCAGCCGCCCGGAGATCTTCTCCTTGCGCTTGAGCGCGCCGCCCATCGCGAGCATCGACACGTCGGCGAGGAAAGCGAACGCCGCCGAGAGGCGCGAGACGTGGCGGTAGTAATGCCGGATTTCCTTCGAGGCGTTCTTCGGCACGGGGGCGAAAGCCGACCGCGTCAGGCCGTAGACGAAGGCGCGCACGCCGTTGCAGATCACGTGGCCGATGTGCGAGGTGAGCGCGTCGTCGAACTCGCGCGAGGCCTCGGCGCCGCTCATCTCCTTCGCCGCGCGCATCTCGCGCAGCACGTACGGATGGGCGCGGATCGCGCCCTGGCCGAAGATGATCAGCGTGCGGGTGAGGATGTTCGCCCCTTCCACGGTGATGGCGATCGGCGTCATCTGGTAGCCGCGGCCGATCCAGTTGTTCGGCCCGAGGCAGATGCCCTTGCCGCCGTGGATGTCCATCGCGTCGTTCACCGCCATGCGCGCGCGCTCGGTCATGTGGTACTTGGCGATCGCCGAGAGCACCGCCGGCTTCTCGCCCATGTCGACCGCGCCGGCGGTCATGATGCGCGTCGCGTCCATCATGTAGCAGTGCGCGGCGATGCGCCCGAGCGCTTCCTCGACGCCTTCCAGCCGGCCGATCGGCGTCTTGAACTGGGCGCGCACCCGCGCGTACGCGCCGGTGAAGCGCGCCAGCGCCTTGGTGCCGCCCACCGAGGAGCTCGGCAGCGAGATGGCGCGGCCCGCGGCGAGGCAGCTCATCAGCATCATCCAGCCCTTGCCGGCGTACTCGGGGCCGCCGATGATCCAGTCGAGCGGCATGAACACGTCGCGCCCGGAGGTCGGGCCGTTCTGGAACACCGCGTTGAGCGGCATGTGGCGCCGGCCGATCTCGACGCCCGGCGTGCCGGTCGGGACGAGGGCGCAGGTGATGCCCAGGTCGGTTTTTTCCGAAAGCAGCTTATCCGGGTCGTAGAGCCGGAGGGCGAGTCCCAGCAGCGTGGCGACCGGCCCGAGCGTGATGTAGCGCTTGTCCCAGGTGACGCGCATGCCGAGCACTTCCTTGCCCTGCCACTCGCCCTTGCAGACGATGCCGTGGTCGGGGATCGCCGCGGCGTCGGAGCCGGCTTCCGGGCTGGTGAGCGCGAAGCAGGGAATCTCCAGGCCCTTGGCGAGCCGCGGCAGGTAGTGGCTCTTCTGCTCGTCGGTGCCGTAGTGCAGCAGGAGCTCCGCCGGCCCGAGCGAGTTCGGCACCATCACCGAGATCGCGGCGGCGGAGGAGCGCGTCGAGAGCTTCATCACCACCGCGGAATGGGCGAGCGCCGAGAAGCCGAGCCCGCCGTACTGCTTCGGGATGATCATCCCGAGGAAGCCCTTGTCCTTGATGAACTGCCAGACCGGCGGCGGCAGGTCCTGCAGCTCGTGCGTGATCTGCCAGTCGTCGCACATCGCGCACAGCTCCTCGACCGGGCCGTCGAGGAACGCCTGCTCCTCCTCGGACAGGCGCGGCGCCGGCACGGCGAGCAGCTTGTCCCAGTCCGGGCGGCCGGAGAAAAGATCGGCGTCCCACCACACCGAGCCGGCGTCGATCGCCTCTTTCTCGGTCTGCGACATGTCGGGCAGGATGCGGCGGTAGAGCGCGAGGATGCGGTCGGTGATGAGCAGGCGCCGCAGCCACGGCACGTTGAGCACGAGCGCCGCGGCGACGAAGACCGCGGCGAGCGCGGCGGTGCCCGTCGCGCCCAGGCCGGCGAGCATGGCGAAGCCCCACAGGAAGCCGGCGCCGGCCACCGTCCAGGCGATGAGCGGCGCGCCGAAATAGGCCAGCGCGAAGAGGACGACGATCGTTCCGGCGATGAACCAGGCCATGGCGTTCTCCTAGGCAGCCTTGCGGATGACGTTGCCGAGCGGCGCGTTCAGCCCGGCGTGCAGGAAGGCGGTGAGGCGCGCTTCGAGCAGCCGCGCATCGTAGCGGTCCTCGGGCTTGCAGCCGGCGATGAGCTGCACCGTGTCGGTGGCGGCGAGGGTGTAGGCGAGCGTGCCGAACATGAAATGCATGCGCCATACCAGCTCCTCGAGCGGCATCTGCGGCAGCGCGCGCGCCAGCGCGCTCTTGTAGCGGTCCATCACCGGGGCGTACATCTGGCCGATCAGCTGCCGGATCGCCCGCGCGGGCTCGGTGTAGGTGCGGCCGAGCAGGCGCACGAAGTTGCGCCCGCCGCCCTTCGCGTCCGCCACCAGCTCGAGCGTCGGCGAGAGGAAGGCGCGGATGATCTCCTCCGGCGCGGGCGGCTGCGCCCGCGCCTCGAGCGCGTCGAGGCCGGCGAGCCGCGCCTGGTTCATCGGATCGAGCCGCCTGCGGAACACGGCTTCGATCAGCGCGTCCTTGGAGCCGAAGTGATAGTTCACCGCGGCGAGGTTCACCCCGGCCTTCGCCGTGAGCAGGCGCATCGACGTGCCGCCGAAGCCGTGCTGCATGAACAGCTCCTCGGCCGCGTCGAGTATCCGGGTGCGGGTTTCGTGCTGGGGCCTGACGGCGCGCAGGGGCATGGGGCGATTCCACGGTTCAAACGAACGTTTGAATGCTAGTCGCCGCCCGGCCGATTCGTCAAGCTCGCCGCCATGAGCGGGCTGCAGTGGCTCTGGCTGATCCTCGTCTCGATGGGATGGTTCGCCTTCCTCGCCGGCCTCGCGCTCGGGCTGCGCCTGCTGCCCGGTGTCGTGGGCTCCGTGACGGTGTTCTTCACGCTGCCGCTGCTCGCGCGCCACGGCGTGCACGTGCCCTGGCCGTGGCTGTGGATTCTCCTTCCTCTGGCGATCGACCCGCTCGTGGCGCTGCTGCGCACTAAAATGCGCGGCTCCCGTGGCCCATAACTCCGCTCCGGCGCGCCTGAAGGGCGGCGAATGGCAGGTGCTGCGCATGCTCCTGCCGTACGTCCTGGCGTACAAGTGGCGCGTCGGTCTCGCGCTCGTCTGCCTGGTCGCGGCGAAGCTCGCCAACGTCGGCGTGCCGCTGGTGATGAAGGCGGTGGTCGACCGGCTCGACGCCGACACGGCGCTCTTGATCGTGCCGGTCGCCCTGCTCGTCATCTACGGCGCGCTGCGCTTCTCGGCGACGCTGTTCGCCGAGCTGCGCGACGTGATCTTCGTGCCGGTGACGCAGCGCGCGATCCGGCGCGTCGCGCTCGGCGTGTTCCGCCACCTGCACAGCCTGAGCCTGCGCTTCCACCTGGAGCGGCAGACCGGCGGCATGACGCGCGACATCGAGCGGGGCACGCGCGGCATCTCGACGCTGCTCTCATACGTGATCTTCTCGATCCTGCCGGTGGTCCTGGAGTTCTCACTCGTCGCGGCGGTGCTGCTTGCCAAGTTCGACTGGCGCTTCGCCGCGGTCACCTTCGGCGCGGTGGTCGTCTACATCGGCTTCACCGTGACGATCACCGAGTGGCGCATGGAGATCCGCCGCCGCGCCAACGAGCTCGACTCGCGCGCCAGCACCCGGGCGATCGACTCGCTGCTCAACTACGAGACGGTGAAGTACTTCGGCAACGA
>DASVDO010000096.1:0-16539 GCA_036381055.1 Burkholderiales bacterium
ACCGCGACGATCGCGAGCGCGCCAAGGCCTTGTTGCCCTGGTTGCATCGCTACAACTGGCATCGCCCGCACGCCAGCCTAAACTACCAACCGCCTATCCGCCGACTCGGCCTATCCTTGAACAACCTATCGGCTTTACACAGCTAGAGCACGGCAAGCCGTCGTTCCCGCGAAAGCGGGAACCCAGGGTTAAAAAAACTGGGCCCCCGCTTCCGCGGGGGCGACGAAAGCAGCGCTTTCTTAGTCCACCTTCGCGCCGGTCGCCTTCACGACCTTCGCCCACTTCGCCACCTCCGAGCGCAGGTACTCGGCGGTCTGGTCGAGCGGCGCGGCGGTCACCTCGAAGGCGAGCGCGTCCATGCGCTGCTTCATCTCCGGCGCCTGCACCGCCTTGAGCACCGCGGCGTTGAGCTTCTGCGCGATGGCGCGCGGCGTGGCCGCCGGCACGAACAGCCCCACCCACGTGTAGTCCTCCATTCCGGGGTAGCCGAGCTCGGTCAGCGTCGGCACGTCCGGGAGCTGCTCCAGGCGCTTCGCCGCCGACACCGCCAGCGCGCGCAGCTTGCCGGCCTTGATGCTGGACATCGGCCCGGAGCCCGCCATGCAGCCGATCGGCGGGTTGCCGGAGAGCACGCCGGTGACCGCCGGGCCCGCGCCCTTGAAGGGCACGTGCGTCGCGTCGGCCTTCCAGTGCACGTGGAACAGGTTCTCCGCCGTGAGATGCGGCGTGGTGCCGGTGCCCGGGGAAGCGAAGGCGAGCTTGCCTTTCTGCATCGCCTCCTTGAGGTCCTGGAGCGTCTTGGCCGGGAAGCTCGAGTTGACGACGATGATGTTCGCCTGCTGCGCGATGATCGCCACCGCGGTGAGGTCCTTCGCCGGGTCGTAGCCGGCGTTGCTGTAGAGCGACGGGTTGACGGCATAGGCGGACGAATGCACGAGCAGGGTGTAGCCGTCCGGCTCGGCCTTGACGACCTCGCGGGTCGCCAGGTTGCCGCTCGCGCCGACGCGGTTCTCGACCACCACCGGCTGGCCGAGCGACTCGCTCATCTGCTGCGACAGCAGCCGGGCGATGATGTCGGTCGGCCCGCCCGGCGGGAAGGCGACCTCCATGCGTATCGGCCTGCTGGGATAGTCCTGCGCCGCGACGAGCGACGAGGCGACGAGCGCAACGAGCGCGATGGCTGTACGGATCATGACTCCTCCTGTCTCATGACGAAACCGCGAGCGGCGCGAGCGCGTCGATGTCGGTGACGACGTCGATCAGCGCCGGCTGGCCGCTCTGCAAAGCCTTTTGCAACGCCGCGGGGAAGTCGCGCGGCCGCTCGACGCGGATGCCGAGCGCGCCGATGTCGCCGGCGAGGCGCGCGAAATCGACCATGCGGTAGGTCCACAGCTCGCGCGCCTTGGGCGTCTGCTCGCCGCCGTAGGCGCGGTCGAAGCCGCGCTTGGACTGGTTGCCGCTCGCGTTGTTGTTCACCACCGTCACCGCGGCGATGTTCCAGCGCACCGCGGTCTCCAGCTCGCCGATGTGATACCAGAGCCCGGCGTCGCCGGTGAAGGTGACGACCGGGCGCTCGGGCGCCGCGCACTTCGCGCCGAGCCCGGCCGGGAAGGCCCAGCCGAGGTGGCCGGCGCTGCGCATGAAGCTCTGCCGCGGGCTCGCCAGGTCGTACATGCCGCCCATCCACATGCCGGCGTGGCCGGTGTCGGAGAGCACGATCGCATCCTCGGGCACGTGCCGCGACAGCTCGGCGCAGATGCGCTCCGGGCGGATCGGCACGGCGTCCGACTCGAGCGCGGAGCGATACTTGTCGCGCCACTCGGCGCACAGGCTTTTCACCTTCTCCAGCCACGCCTTCCTTCTCGACGCGCTCGACCGATCGGCCGACTGCAGCATGAGCGAAAGGCAGACCTTGGCGTCGCCGAGCACGCCCGCCTGGAGCGGATAGTTGCGTCCGAGCGTCTCGGGGTCGATGTCGATCTGCACCGCCGGCCTGCCGATCTCCGGCACCGCCCAGGCGTGGGTGGTCATGCCGCCGGCCGAGCTGCCGACGAAGCACACCAGGTCCGCCGCGGCGACCACCCGGTTCGCGCTCTCGCGCGAATAGGTGCCCACCACGCCGACCGAGAGCGGATGCGTGCCCGGAATGCAGTCCTTGCCGTTGAGCGAGGTGGCGACCGGGATGCCGAGCGCCTCGGCGAGCTGCACGAGCTCGGGGCCGGCGCCCGACCAGCGCGCGCCGCCGCCGGCGACGATGACCGGCTTTTCCGCCTTTTGCAGTATTTCGAGAAGTTTCTTCAACTCGGCGGGATCGGGCAGGGGCCGGAACGGCGGCACGCGCGAGAACTGCTTCTCGACGAGCGGCGCCATGTCGGCTTCTTCCTGGTCGATCTGCCCTTCGTTGCCGCGGAATTGAAGGTGCACCGGCCCCGGCGCGCCGCTCACCGCGACGCGGAACGCCTGGCGCACCATGTCGGGGAAGCGCTCCACCGCGTCGACCGTGGCGTTCCACTTGGTGACCGGCTCGAACGCCGGCACGTCGTCGACCTCCTGGTAGACCTTGCGGAACTTGGTCTTCGGGTCGCGCCCGCCGGTCATGGCGATCACCGGCGAGCGTGCGAGCCAGGCGTCGCGCAATCCCGCCGCGAGGTTGAGCGCGCCGACCACCTGCGCCATGCACACGCCGGGCTTGCCGGTCGCGCGCGCGTAGCCGTCGGCCATGTACGCCGCCGCCTTCTCGCCGTGGCAGTGGATGCGCTTGATCTGCGTGCGCCGCTCCATCTCGGCGAACGTGCGGCGCAGCACCGCCGGCACCATGAACACGTGCGTGACCTCGTAGCCGGCCAGCATGTCGGCGAGGCACTGCGCGCCGGTCATCCTCATTTGATGGCGAGCGGGTTGGTGGGCGAGCCGACCGCGCCGGTGATCGGCAGCGCCGGCGCGACGAACAGGAACTCGTAGACGCCGTCGGCGGCGCAGTCCTCGGCGAGCTCCTTCACGTAGAAGATCTCGCCCATGGTCATGCCCATCATCGGGATGGTGATCCAGTGCCAGGGCTGGTTGATGCCGGGCTCGGACTCGTTCGGCCGCACCTCGCAGCCCCAGGTGTCGGAGGCGAGCGCGGCGAGCTGGGTGCGCTGGATCCACTCCAGCGTCTCGAAGGCGAAGCCGGGCGCGTCGCCGCCGGGATAGCCGTCCCAGCTCCCCGCCTTGAGCTTCTGCTCCATCTGCCCGGTGCGCACGATGACAAAGTCGCCGCGCCGGACCTCCACTTTCTGAAAGGAAGCTGTCTTATCCAAATCCGCGCAGGTGATGCCGTAACCGTCCTCGAGGAACTCCTTGCCGAGCGCGCGCGGCACGTCGAGGAACACGCCGCGGCCGACCATGCGGTTCTTGGTCTTCTCGATGCCGCACTTCTGCGCGCCGTTGGAGGTGACCTCGCGGCAGTCGTAGCCGTTCCACATGTAGTTCTCGTAGAACACGTGGCCGAGGCCGTCCCATTGCGTGCCGCACTGCAGCGGCATCACCACCATGTCGTCGGCGGCGCGGATGCCGCGATGGTCGAGCACGCCGGCGTAGGCGTCGGTGCCGGTGCGCAGCATGGTGTGCAGCGGGTTGATCCGGCCCATCGCCGGGTACTTGCTCTTCGCGCCCTGCGGGCCGTGCTGGTCGAAGTTGAGCGCGAGCGAGATCACCTTGCCTTTGCGCACCAGGCGCGCGGCGGCGACGATGTCTTCCGGCTGCGTGTAGTTCAGCGTGCCGATCTCGTCGTCCGGACCCCACTTGCCCCAGTTCTTGTACTTCTCGGCGGCATCGCGAAGGTCCTGGCGGGTAAGCTTGCGGGCGGTCATGGCGCTGGGGTCGAAAAAGACGAGGCGCGTAGCCTATCAGGCGGCGGCGCTAGCGGCGCTCGCGGCGGCCGCGGGATTTCTCATATCGAACACCGCCGCCAACCTGGCCGAGCGGCGCATCGCCAGCGGCTTCGGCTTCCTCGACCGGGAGGCCGGCTTCGCCATCGGCGAGTCGTTCTTCCTGCGCTACGACGCCGGCCAGACCTACCTGCAGGCGCTCGCCGTCGGGGTGGTGAACACCCTCGCGGTCTCGGCGATCGGCATCGTCGTCGCCACCGTGCTCGGCACGGCGATCGGCCTCCTCCGGCTCTCCGGGAACCGCCTCCTGCGGGGCGTCGCCGCGGCCTACGTCGAGTTCGTCCGCAACGTGCCGCTGCTGGTGCAGCTCTTCTTCTGGTACGCGCTCATCACGGACACGCTGCCCGGCCCGCGCCAGGCGCTCGAGCCGCTGCCCAACGTGTTCCTGTCCAACCGCGGCATCTACCTGCCGAGCTTCTCGAGCGTGCCGTCGCTGCAGGGCTTCAACTTCGCGGGCGGCATCGCCATCAGCCCCGAGTTCGGCGCGCTGCTCGCCGGCCTGTCGGTCTACACCGCGGCGTTCATCGCCGAAATCGTGCGCGCCGGCTTCCTCGCGGTGCCGCGCGGCCAGGTCGAGGCGGCGCAGGCGCTCGGCCTGGGCCACTGGCGGGTGGTGCAGAAGGTGGCCTTCCCCCAGGCGCTGCGCGTCATCGTGCCGCCGCTCGCCAGCCAGTACCTGAACCTGGTGAAGAACAGCTCGCTCGCCGTGGCGATCGGCTACCCGGACCTGGTGTCGATCGCCAACACGACGATGAACCAGACCGGCCAGGCGATCGAGGGCGTGGCGATCATCATGGCGGTCTACCTGACGATCAGCCTGGCGATCTCGGCGCTGATGAACTGGTACAACGCGCGCATCGCCTCGCGACGATGAAGCGACTGCTCAACGCGCTGCTCGCCGTCGCGCTGCTCGCCGCCGCCGCGCCGTTCCTGCAATGGGCGCTGCTCGACGCGGTGTGGCGCCCTGACCCGGCGGCCTGCCGCGCCGCGCAGGGCGCGTGCTGGGGCTACGTGGTCGAGAAGCACCGCTTCATCCTGTTCGGCACCTACCCGTACGCCGAGCACTGGCGGCCGGCGCTCGCCACCGTGCTGCTGCTCGCGCTGTGGGGCGTCTCGGCGCTGCGCCGCTTCTGGCGTCCGCGGCTCGCGCTCGTCTGGGCGCTCGGCCTCACCGCGATCGGCGTGCTGATGTGGGGCGGGGTGGGCGGCCTGCCCTATGTCGAGAACGGGCGCTGGGGCGGGCTGATCCTGACGCTGCTGCTCACCACCTTCGGCCTGGCGCTCGCCTTTCCGCTGTCGCTGCTGCTCGCGCTCGGCCGGCGCTCCGAGCTGCCGGCGATCCGCGCCATCTGCGTCGCCTACATCGAGCTGGTGCGCGGCGTGCCGCTGATCTCGCTGCTGTTCATGGCCTCGGTGATGCTGCCGCTGTTCCTGCCCGCGGGCGTGTCGATCGACAAGCTGCTGCGCGCGCAGATCGCGCTGGTGCTGTTCGCCGCCGCCTACCTCGCCGAGGTGGTGCGCGGCGGGCTGCAGGCGCTGCCGCGCGGCCAGTACGAGGCCGCCGACGCCCTGGGCCTGAGCTACGCGCAGAAGACGCTGTTCGTGATCCTGCCGCAGGCGCTGCGCGTCGCCGTGCCGGCGCTGGTCAACACCTTCATCGGCTTCTTCAAGGACACGTCCCTGGTGCTGATCATCGGGCTGTTCGACCTGCTCTCGACCATCAAGCTCGGGCTCACCGAACCGGCGTGGAGCGGCTTCGGCGTCGAGGCGTACCTCTTCGCCGCGCTGGCGTACTTCGTCTTCTGCTACGCGTTCTCGCGCTACAGCCGGCGCTTCGAGCGCCAGGTCGAGCCGTCGGCCAGCCTGCGCGATATCGCTTGAGCGTCGGCGAGCAGCTCGCGCAGGCTGCCGCGGTAGAGCCACACCAGCGCGCACATGCCGTAGAGCGACAGCGACGCCGGGAAGTTGGCGTCGCGCATCAGCGCCAGCGCCACCGGGTCCTGGAAGCGCCAGTACAGCCAGTAGCAGCCGTCGACGGTGAACCAGGTCGCGAGCAGCGCGAGCGGCAGGTGCCGCCAGCGGCGCTCGAGCAGCACGCGCACGCTCCAGGGCGCGGTGAGGTAGGCGAGCGCCGCCATGATCAGGCTGATCGGCACGTCCCAGTCGGGTGCTTCGTAGTAGTACGCGCCCGCCACCAGCAGCGCCACGCCCAGGGCGAGCGTCGCGAGCTTCCAGGGGCGCAGGTACTCGCGCAGCATCGAATTCGGGGTCAGGGTCGCAATTGCGGGCTCAGAGGTCGTTCGACTGAACTCGCCGCACGCCGGCCCGCGCCATCTCGTCCCACGCCTTCGCGCACGAGCCCTGCAGGTCGATCGCGCGGCAGGCGTCCTCGACGACGCTCACCTCGAAGCCCGCGGCGCGGCCGTCGAGCGCGGTCCAGGCGACGCAGAAGTCGGTGGCGAGCCCGCACACGAAGAGCTCGTCCAGCCCGCGCTCGCGGAGGTAGCCGGCGAGGCCCGTAGGCGTGCGGCGATCGGCTTCGAGGAATGCCGAGTAGCTGTCGATCTCGCGATGGTGTCCCTTGCGGATGACGAGTTGCGCGTGCGGGATGTCGAGCCCGGCATGGAGCGCGGCGCCCGGCGTGCCCTGCACGCAATGCGGCGGCCAGAGTACCTGCTCGCCGTAGGGCAGGCGGATAGTCTCGAACGGCTGCCGGCCGGGGTGCGAGGCGGCGAAGGAGACGTGCTCGCGCGGGTGCCAGTCCTGCGTGAGCACGACATGGGCGAAGCGGGAGGCGAGGCGGTTGATGACCGGCACGACCTCGTCGCCCTTCGGCACGGCGAGCGCGCCGCCGGGCATGAAGTCGTTCTGCACGTCGACGACGACGAGGCAGCGCGCCATCGCCGGACTCCTAGCGCTTGGGCTCGCGGATGATCTCCACCAGCGTGCGCAGCGCCGCGGTGTAGGAGCGCCAGCCGAGGCCCTGCACGGTGCCGAGCGCCGCCGACGAGATGATGGAATGCTGGCGCCACTCCTCGCGCTTCGCCAGGTTGGAGAGGTGGCATTCGACGACCGGGAAGGGCATGGCCTTGATGCAGTCGTGCAGCGACACGCTGTGCTGCGTGAGCCCGGCGGGGTTGAGGATCGCGCCCTGCACCTCGTCCATGTGCTGCTGCAGCGTGTCGACCAGCACGCCCTCGTGGTTGGACTGCACGATGGTCAGGCTGACCTGCAGCTTCGCCGCCAGGGTGCGCAGCCGCTCGTTGATCTGCTCGAGCGTCATGGTGCCGTAGATGTGCGGCTCGCGGCGGCCGAACAGGTTCAGGTTCGGGCCGTGCAGCACCAGGATGCGCTCAGGGGCGTCGTGACGCGGCATTCCAGTTCCTTTCCAGGTTGGCGATCAGCTGCGGGCTGAAGTGGCAGTAGGCCTGCTCGCGCGCGTACACCGACATGTAGCGGCGGAAGAGATCCAGCGGCTCCTGGCCGATGCGGAAAGCGCGGCGGTTGCCCGCCGCGCTGACCACGCCAGAGCCGGTGAGGCGCTCGACGGTGCGCCCGATCGCCGCGTCCATCTCGCCGGCGGGCACGATCTCGCTGCAGATCATGCGGCCCTCGGGGCTCGCGCAGTCCAGGCGCAGGTCGTTCATCACCGCCTCGCGGGCGATGCGCTCGCCGACGAAGCGGGCCATGCGCAGGTTGGCGGCGCCCGGGATGATGCCTTCCTTGCGCGCCGGCAGCGTCATGTAGGCGTCCTGCGCGGCGATCGTGTGGTCGACCGCGACCAGGATCTGGCAGTGGCCGCCGATGGCGAAGCCCTCGACCGCGGCGATCCACAGCTTCTCGCGCCCGCCGGCCTCGGGATCGACCTCGGGGAAGGCGACGCCGCGATAGAGCTTGTTCACCAGCCCCATGTCGCGCAGGATGAACCACAGGTAGCGGATCCTGCCGTGGTAGAGGTGCGTCAGGTTGATGCCGGCGCCGAACAGCCGCCTGCCGTCGTGCTTCGGGTGGTTCACCGGCGCCCCGCGCAGCACGCAGATCTCGCTCTTCGTGTCGAGCAGCGCCAGGTCGATCGCCGTCTCGAGCGGGCCGAGCGTCGATTCGTCCTCGGCGTTGAGGAAGCGCGGGTTCTTCATCGTCACCACCGCCGCGCGGCCCTCGCGGTGCACGCTCGCGCCGCCCAGGTCGAGCTCGCCGCGCTTCTCGAACTCGGCGAGCTTCTCGCGCGAGCGCTCGAGCGGCAGCAGCATGGCGTGGCACAGGTGCCGGCCGCACCCCGGGTCGGCGAGCACGTGCGCGAGGAACAGGCCCTGGTCGACCTCGACGCCGCGCTTGTCGCGCTGCAGGCGCGGCGCCTCGTCGGCCAGCTCCTCCTGCGAGGGCACGAGACCGGGGAGCGCCTCGGCGGCGCGCCGGCACAGCTCGTCGACGCGCAGGAACCGGCGCCGGCCGTCGGTGAGATGCTCGTAGATGGCCGCGGCGTGCGCGCGCAGGTACTGCTCGCGCGCCGCGCGGTCGGCGGATTTCGGCAGCTTGGGAAGATCGGCGGCAGTCATGGCTTGGCGCATTATCGCGCGGCGGGGTCCTGGCGGTAGAACCGCGCGAGCTGCCGGTACACCTCGGGGTAGCGCCGGCGCGTTTCCGCCGCCTCGGTGAAGAACGCCTCGGTGACGATGGCGAAGAACTCCGAGGGGTGCTCGGCCGCGTACGGATCGAGCCAGGTTTCGCGGCCGCGCTCGACGGCGTCGCAGAAGCCCTGGTACGCCTCCTCGAAGGCGGCGCGCCAGGCGCGCCGGTCCATGTCTGCGTGCAGCGGCGGCAGGCCGTCGGCCTCGCCGTTGATCATGTCGAGCTTGTGCGCGAACTCGTGGATCACCACGTTCATCTGCGCGTCGTGGGCGGCCGCGTCCCAGGAAATCACCACCGGCCCGCCCGGCATCGCCTCGCCGGAGAGCTCGTCGTCCCACTGGTGCACCACGCCCGCCTCGTCGACCCATTCGCGGCGCACGCGGAAGTCGCCGGGGTAGACGACGATGCCGCTCCAGCCGGCGTACCAGTCCAGGCCCAGCTCGAGGATCGGCAGGCAGGCCTGCGCGGCGATCGAGACGCGCATCGCGTCGGTCACCTCCAGGCCGTGCGCGCCCGAGAACTGCTTCTCGGCGAGGAACAGCAGCGCCAGCCGGCGCAGCGCCGGCGTGTCGGGCAGGAAGCGCAGGCCGGCGGTCGCCTTGCGCCACAGCGCGTCGTCGATCGCGTGACGCGCGAGCACGCGCTTCCTGCGCCAGTCGGTAAGCCAGCCCATCGCCATAAAATACCAACATGGTCACGGTGGTACAGCTCAGGCCGCAGGCGAGCGACGCGGCCGAGCCGGTCGCGCTCGGGCTCGCCGAGGCCGATCGCCGGCGCGTCGCGCGCGCGCTCGAGCTCGCCGAGCCGCTCTACGCCGGCCGGACGCTCTCGACCGGCGAGCCGGTCTGGGACCATGCGCTCGGGCTCGCCGGCAACCTCGCGGCGATCGGCATGGACGCTCCCGGGCGCGTCGCCGGGGTGCTGTTCGCCGCGCCGAAATACGTCGAGCTCGAGACGCTGCGCGCCGAGTTCGGCGACGAAGTGGCCTCGCTCGCCGCGGGCGTCGAGCGCCTCTACCGGCTGCGCCTGGCGATGCGTGACAGCCGGGAGCAGCAGAACGAGGTGCTGCGCAAGATGGTGCTCGGCATGGCCGAGGACGTGCGCGTGGTGCTGATCCGGCTCGCCAGCCGCACCCAGACGCTGCGCTGGTTCGCGCGCCACCCGGGGCCCGAGCGCGCCGCCTACGCGCGCGAGAGCCTCGACATCTACGCCGCGCTCGCCAACCGCCTGGGCGTGTTCCAGCTCAAGTGGGAGCTCGAGGACCTGTCGTTCCGCTTCCTCGAGCCCGACGTCTACAAGAGCATCGCGCAGATGCTCGACGAGCGCCGCATCGAGCGCGAGCGCTACATCGCCGCCGCGATCGAGACGCTGTCGCGCGCGCTCGCCGCCGCGGGCGTGAAGGGCGAGATCACCGGCCGGCCCAAGCACATCTATTCCATCTGGAACAAGATGCGCACCAAGGGGCTCGATTTCTCCAAGGTGCACGACGTGCGCGCGCTGCGCATCATCGTGCCGACGGTGAAGGACTGCTACACCGCGCTCGGCGTGGTGCACAACCTGTGGCAGCCGATCCCGCACGAGTTCGACGACTACATCTCGCGGCCGAAAGGCAACCTCTACCAGTCGCTGCACACCGCCGTGCTCGGCCCGGAAGGCAAGACCGTCGAGGTGCAGATCCGCACCGAGGAGATGCACCGGCACGCCGAGTACGGCGTGGCCGCGCACTGGCGCTACAAGGAGGGCGGCCGGCCGCAGAAGGCCGACGAGGCGTTCGCGCAGAAGGTGGCCTGGCTGCGCGAGCTGCTCGCCTGGCGCGACGAGGTCGCCGACTGGCGGCGCAAGACGCGCGAGGCGCGGCTCGACGACACGGTGTACGTGCTGACGCCGCAGGGCAAGGTGGTCGATCTGCCGGCGGGCGCGACGCCGATCGACTTCGCCTATGCCCTGCACAGCGACCTCGGCCACCGCTGCCGCGGCGCGCGCATCGACGGGCAGATCGCGCCCCTCGACACGCCGCTCGCGAGCGGGCAGCGGGTCGAGATCGTCACCGCGAAGAGCGGCGGGCCGTCGCGCGACTGGCTGAACCCCGAGCGCGGCTTCGTCCGGACGCCCCGCGCGCGCGCCAAGATCCGCCAGTGGTTCAACGCCAAGGCGCTCGCCGAGACGATCGCCGCCGGGCGCGCCGCGGTGGAGAAGGAGGTGAAGCGCAACCACAGCGCGGCGAGCCTCGAGTCGCTCGCCGGGCGGCTCGGCTTCAAGAAGCCCGAGGAGCTGTTCGCCGCGGTGGCGCGCGACGAGGTCAACCTGCGCCAGCTGCGCAGCGCGTTGCGCGGCGAGGCGCCGGCCGGCGAGAAGGACATCACCCGCAAGCCCAAGCCCGCCAGGAAGGGCGTGCTGGTGGTCGGCGGGGTGGACCGCCTGCTCACGCAGCTCGCCAGGTGCTGCAAGCCCGTGCCGCCCGATCCGATCCGCGGCTTCGTGACGCGCGGCAAGGGCGTCTCGGTGCACCGCGAGGACTGCGCGGCGCTGAAGCGCCTCGCCGAGGCGCATCCCGAGCGGCTGATCGAAGCGCAATGGGGGCGCGGCGAGGGCAGCTACACGGTCGACATGACGGTCACGGCCACCGACCGGCGCGGCCTGCTGCGCGACATCGGCGACGCGCTGGCGCGCGAGAAAATCAACGTCACCGCCACGCGCACCCAGACGCGCGACGAGCTGGCGTTCATGCGCTTCACCTTCGACGTCGAGAACCTGGCGCAGCTCAAGCGCGCCTTCGCGGTCGTGCGCGAGCTGAAGGGCGTGATCCGCGTCGCGCGCGGCTAAAGCGTCTCCGGCGAGACCACGGCCTTCACGCGCCGGCCGTCGATCCACCACAGCGCGCCCTTGTCGATCGGCCATTCGCCCGCGCTCCCCGAGACGAGCTGCGCGGCGGCGCGCCCGAGGTCGGGCTGGTGGCCGACCACGATGACCAGGCCCTGGCGCTTGCCGCAGAGCTCCAGGATCTGCCGCGGGCTCGCGCCGGGCGCGAGCTCGCGCGCGGTCTCGAAAGCGGCCTGCAGCGCCGCGGCCGTCTGCTGGGCGCGCCGCGCCGGGCTCGCGAGCACCACGTAGTCGTCGGGCAGGTGCCGGCGCAGCCAGCTCGCCATCGCCGCCGCCTGCGCCTCGCCCTTCGCGGTGAGCCGGCGCGCGAGATCGTCGCCGCCGTCCTCGGCATCGGCGTGCCGCCAGAGGATGACCTGCATGGAGCCTAGTATAGAATCCGCTCCGGATCGGCAGGCGCGTAGCTCAGCTGGTTAGAGCACTACCTTGACATGGTAGGGGTCGTTGGTTCGAGTCCAATCGCGCCTACCAACGCATCCTCGAATTGCCGCACGAAGCGCGGCGCGTCGCACAGGATCGAGCGGCGGATCTGCGCCGCCGTGCGCGCCCGCAGCTCGCCGAGCAGCGCAGGGTCCGCGGCGAGGCGCCGGGCGATCGCCACGAACTCGTCCGCGTCGTGCGCGATGGTCTCTTCCAGGCCGACGCTCTTCAGTATCGAGTACGAGGTGCGCTGGCGGTGCGTGTCGCCGACCAGCGTGATCACCGGCACGCCCATCCAGAGCGCCTCGCACGTCGTCGTCGTGCCGTTGTAGGGAATCGCGTCGAGCGCCAAGTCGACGTCGTTGTACCGGTCGAGATGGCTCGCCGGGTCGGCGACATGGTCGGCGAGCAGCAGGCGCTCCGCCGCGACGCCGAGCCGGCCGAACTGCTCGACCAGGTTGGCGCGCACGGCGGCGCTGCCCGCGCCGCGCGCCTTGATCATCAGCCGGGAGGCGGGGACGGCGCGCAGCGCCGCCGCCCACAGCGCGAGCGTGCCGCGCGAGAGTTTCGCCAGGGTGTTGAACGAGCCGAACGTGACGTAGCCGTTGCGCTGCGCGGGCGCGCCGGCGGGGCGCGGCCGCTCGTCGAATGCGCCGAAGCACAGGAACGACTCGGGAAGCCGCAGCAGCTTCTCGAGGTGCAGCGCGTCGTCGTCGCGGTGCGCGTGCCCGTCGCTGATCCAGTAGTCGATGAACGGCGCGCCGCTGGTGTTGGGATAGCCGAGGTACATCACCTGGAGCGGCGCCGGCCGCGCGGCGAGCGCCCGCAGGCGGCTGCCCTCGGTGTGGCCGGCGAGGTCGATCAGGACGTCGATGCCGTCGCCGCGGATCTTCTCCGCGAGCGCGCGGTCCGGCAGGTCGTGCACCGGCTCGAAGCGATCGGCGTGCCGCCGGATCGCCTCGGTGATGTCGTCGCCGCCGCGCAGGTTCGCGTAGCAGACGATCTCGAAGCGCGACTTGTCGTGCTGCGCGACGAGGTTGCGCACGAAGTAGCCGACCGAGTGGCGGCGCAGGTCGGGCGACAGGTAGGCGAGGCGCAGCCGGCCGGCGCGCCGTGCCGCGACGGCGGGCAGCGGCGCCGCGCTCTCCGCGGCGCGCCGGCCCCAGGCCTCGTGCGCCGCGAATATTTCGCGCTCGGCGAGCGAGTCGTCGTAGTTGAGCGCCATCAGCTCGTCCTGCTCGAGCCGTCCGCTCGCGGCTTCGGCGCGAAGCAGCGGCCGGATCGCGTCCAGGCGGTCGAGATCCGCGGCCTTCTGCAACACCTGCGCGACGCACGGCGCGAGCGCGGCCGGCAGGCGGCGCGCGTCGGCGCAGGTCTCGAGCACCAGGCGGTACGCGGCCTCGATGTCGCGCGATTTGAGCAGCAGCGTGACCAGGTTGCGGAAGCTGACGCGATCGGCGGCGTCCCGGGCGAGCGTGGCCCGGTATGCCGCGGCGGCGCCGGGCAGGTCGCCGGAATTCTCCAGCGCCACGCCGAGGTTGGCGTACGCCGGCCGGTAATCGGCGACCCGGATCGCCTCGCGGAAGCGCTCGATCGCCGCGGCATAGTCGCGCCGCTGCAGCCGCTCGACGCCGAGGTTGTTCAGCACCTGCGCGTCGCGGCCGTCGAGCGCATGGGCGGCGCGCAGATGGCCGGCGGCCTCGTCGAGCCGTCCGCTGCCCAGGCAGATCGCGCCCAGCGCGGCGAGCGCCGGCGAGAATCGCGGATCGATGGCGAGCGCTTCGCGATAGCACTGCTCGGCCTGCGCCGGGCGGCCGCCCGAGGACTGCAGCAATGCGCCGAGGTTGAAGCGGAACACCGCATTGCGCGGATCGTGGGCGATCGCCTGCCGATACGCCTGCACCGCCTCGTCGTGCCTGCCGGCCGCGGCGAGCGCCTGCGCCAGGTTGTTGTGGGCGTCGGCGAGCTGCGGATCGAGCTCGAGCGCCCGGCGGCAATGGCGCTGCGCCTCTTCGGCGCGGCCGAGCCGCGTCAGCACCAGGCCGAGGTTGCTGTGGAGCGCGGCGTCGTCGTGGACGGTCTTCAGCAGCTGCTCGAGCTCGCGGCGCGCCTGCGCCCAGTCGCCGAGCGCCATGTGCGCCAGGCCGCACAGACGGATCGCTTCCGGGTGATCGGGCTGCCGCTTGCGCAAGGCGAGCGCCAGCGTCAGGGCATTGCGATTCGCGCCGTTCGCCAGCGCACGGCGCGCTTCCTGGGCGAGGTCGGCGGCGTGGCCGGGCGAGGGCAGCGACGCCGCGCCGTGGCACTTCTTGTACTTCCTGCCGCTGCCGCAGGGGCAGGGATCGTTGCGGCCCGGTATCACGCGGCGGCCATTATATTTTCGTAGAATTGCGTCGATTCCACCGATGCCCGACATTCGTCTGCCGGACGGCTCGACCAAGTCGTTTCCCGGCCCGATCACCGTTGCCGAGCTCGCGCAGTCCATCGGCGCGGGGCTCGCGCGCGCGGCGCTCGCCGCGCGGGTCGACGGCAAGCTGGTCGATCTCGGCTACCGGCTGGACAAGGACGCCGAGGTGGCGATCGTCACCGACAAGGACCCGGAAGCGAACGACCTGCTGCGCCATTCAGCCGCGCACCTGCTCGCGCACGCGGTCAAGGAGCTGTTCCCGGACGCGCAGGTGACGATCGGCCCGGTGATCGAGAACGGCTTCTACTACGACTTCTCGTACAAGCGGCCCTTCACGCCGGAAGACCTTGCGGCGATCGAGAAGCGCATGCACGAGATCGCGTCGCGCGACCTCCCGGTGCAGAGAAAGGTGATGCGCCGGGACGAGGCGGTCGAGTTCTTCAAGTCGCTCGGCGAGCACTACAAGGCCGAGATCATCGCCTCCATCCCGGAAAAGGAGACGATCTCGCTCTACGGCCAGGGCAACTGGATCGACCTGTGCCGCGGCCCGCACGTGCCCTCGACCGGCAAGCTCAGGCACTTCAAGCTGATGCGAGTCGCCGGCGCCTACTGGCGGGGCGACTCGAGGAACGAGATGCTGCAGCGCATCTACGGTACCGCGTGGTCGAGGAAGGAGGACCTCGACACGTACCTGAGGATGCTCGAGGAGGCGGAGAAGCGCGACCACCGGCGCCTGGGCACGCAGCTCGATCTGTACCACATGCAGGACGAGGCGCCCGGCATGGTGTTCTGGCATCCCAGGGGCTGGACGCTCTGGCAGCAGGTCGAGCAGTACATGCGGCGCGTCTACCGCGACAACGGCTACCTCGAGGTGCGCGCGCCGCAGATCCTCGACCGGAGCATCTGGGAGAAGACCGGCCACTGGGAGAACTTCCGCGAGAACATGTTCACCACGGCTTCCGAGAACCGCGACTACGCGGTGAAGCCGATGAACTGCCCGGGCCATATCCTGATCTACAACAAGGGCGTGAGGAGCTACCGCGACCTGCCGCTGCGCTACGGCGAGTTCGGCTCCTGCCACCGCAACGAGCCTTCCGGCGCGCTGCACGGGCTGATGCGCGTGCGCGGCTTCACGCAGGACGACGGCCACGTCTTCTGCACCGAGGAGCAGATCCTTCCCGAATGCGTCGCCTTTACCGCGCTGCTGCAGAAGGTGTACCGCGACTTCGGCTTCACCGACGTGATCTACAAGGTCTCGACCCGGCCCGCGAAGCGCATCGGCTCCGACGAGACCTGGGACCGCGCCGAAGCGGCGCTCAAGGATTCGCTCGAGCAGAGCGGTGTGCCGTACACCCTGTCGCCCGGCGAAGGGGCGTTCTACGGCCCGAAGATCGAGTACTCGCTCAAGGACGGCATCGGCCGGGTCTGGCAGTGCGGCACGATCCAGGTCGACTTCAGCATGCCCGGGCGCCTGGGCGCCGAGTATGTCGGCGAGGACAACAGCCGGCACACCCCGGTGATGCTGCACCGGGCGATCGTCGGCTCGATGGAGCGCTTCGTCGGCATCCTGATCGAGCACTACGCGGGCGCCTTCCCGCTGTGGCTCGCGCCGGTGCAGGCCGCGGTGCTGTCGATCACCGAGCGGCAGGCGGGCTACGCGCAGACGGTCGCGGCCCGGCTGAAGGACGCCGGCTACCGGGTGCTCGCCGACGTGCGCAACGAGAAGATCTCCTACAAGATCCGCGAGCACAGCCTGCAGAAGCTGCCCTACCAGCTGGTGGTGGGCGACAAGGAGAGGCAGGCCGGGACGGTGGCGGTGCGCACCCGCTCGGGCGAGGACCTGGGCGCCATGCCCCTCGAGCGGCTCATGGAGCGTCTAGCCGCCGACATGGAATCCCGATAAAATTCCGTAACATAGCTGCCGTGTGAAGCGCGAGGGTGGCCAGCCGGAGGACGCTCCGGCACAATGGGCCGCAAGGCGCGACGACACGGCTTTTTTTGACGGTTAAAGGAGCTTTTCACTCATCGCACTCGACAGATCGCAGCGCATCAACCGGGAAATCACCGCCCCGGAGGTGCGCCTGGTAGCGGAAAACGGTGACCAACTCGGGATCGTTCCGGTCCTCGAGGCCCTGCGCAAAGCCGAAGAAGCGAACGTGGACCTGGTGGAGATCGCGCCGCTCGCGAACCCGCCGGTCTGCAAGCTGATGGACTACGGCAAGTTCCGCTATCGCGAGCAGAAGAAGGCGCACGAGGCGAAGCTCAAGCAGAAGC
>DASVDO010000097.1:0-19214 GCA_036381055.1 Burkholderiales bacterium
GCTGATCCGGCGCAACTTCGAGCGCTTCGGCTTCCTGCCGATCGAGACGCCGTCGGCCGAGCGGATCGACGTCCTGACCTCGAAGGGCGGCACCGAGAAGGAGATCTACGCGCTGTCGCGGCTCGCCGCGCAGGAGGACGACGAGGCGGCGGCGAAGGGTGCGCTGCGCTTCGACCTCACCGTGCCGCTCGCGCGCTACGTGGACATGCGCGAGCGCGAGCTCGCCTTTCCGTTCCGCCGCTACCAGATCCAGCGCGTCTGGCGCGGCGAGAACCCGCAGGTGAAGCGCGGCCGCTTCCGCGAGTTCTACCAGTGCGACATCGACATCATCAACCGCGAAGCGCTGAGCTACCTCGCGGAAGCCGAGATCCCGAGCGTCATCTACAGCGTGTTCCGCGAGATGGCGGTCGGCGAGTTCCGCATCCGCATCAACAACCGCAAGGTGCTGAAAGGCATCCTGCGCCACTACGGCGTTCCCGACGCCGCCGCCGCGCCGATCCTGCGCGCGCTCGACAAGATCGAGAAGGAGGAGCGCTCGAGCATCCTCGCCGAGCTGGAGCGCCACGGCCTGCCGGCGGAGTCCGCGGCGGCGCTGTATAGCCTGATCGGTACACGGCGCGAGACCAACGAGGCTCTCGAGCTTCTCGTGGATCTCGGTTACGCCAACGACACGTACGTGGAGGGCGTGGGCGAGCTGGGGAAAATCGTGCAGGCGATCCGCCAGTTCGGCGTGCCGGACTCGGCGTTCGCCATCGACCTCGGCGTGGTGCGCGGGCTCGACTACTACACCGGGACGATCTACGAGACGACGCTCGTCGAGCATCCCGACCTCGGCAGCATCTGCTCGGGCGGGCGCTACGACGACCTCGCGAGCTATTTCACCAACACGCGGCTGCCCGGCGTGGGCATCTCGATCGGCCTGTCGCGCCTGTTCGCCCGGCTCAAGGATGCGGGCCTGCTTCGCCCGATGGCGCGCCGCACGCCGGCCGAGGTGCTGGTCACCATGCTCGACCCGGAGGCCGTCGAGCGCTACCTCGGCATCGCCGCGAGCCTGCGCGCGCAGGACGTCAACACCGAGGTCTACCTCGAGCGCGCGAAAATCGGCAAGCAGTTCGAATACGCCAACAGGAAAGGCTTCCGCGCCGCGGTCACGGCGGGCGCCGACGAGTTCGGCCGCGGTACCGTGCGCCTGAAGGACCTCGCGAAGCAGACCGAAACCGAAGTGCCGCTCGCCGAGCTGCCGGCGCGCGTGAAAACCCTACTGGAAAACGACTGATGGCGCTCGATCTCGAAGAGCAGGAAAAGGTCGCCGAGCTGAAAGCCTGGTGGCAGATGCACGGCAACCGCATCGTCGCGGTGCTGGTCGCCGCGGCGCTGGCGATCGCCGGCTGGCAGGCCTGGCGCTGGTACCAGGCGGCCCAGACGGCCGGCGCCGGCGCGCTCTACGACGCCGTGGCGCGCGCCGCGGCGACCAACGACGCGAAGACCCTGCGCGAGGCGAGCGGCGCGCTGATCCAGGACTACTCCGGGACGCTCTACGCCACCATGGGCGCGCTCACCGCGGCGCGCTTCTATTTCGAGCAGAAGGACCTGAAGAGCGCCCGGGTGCAGCTCGAGTGGGCGGTCGAGAACTCGCCCTCGGACGATTTCCGCGACCTGGCGCGCCTGCGCCTGGCGGCGGTGCTGCTCGAGGAGAAGTCGTACGACGAGGCGCTGCGCCAGCTCGAGCAGGAGCACGCCCCCGCCTACGACGCGCAGTTCGCGGCGCTGCGCGGCGACGTGCTGGTGGCGAAGAACGATCTCGCGCAGGCGCGCGCCGCCTACAAGCTGGCGCTGGAGAAGATGGACCCGGGCAATGCCGCATTCCGCGAGAGCGTGCGCATGCGCCTCGAGGCGCTGGGTGGCTAGGCGCCGGCTCGGCGCCGCGGCGGCGGCGCTGCTCGCCGCCTGCGCGAGCGGGCCGAGCGGCCCGCAGCCGGCGGAGCTCGTGCCGCTGGAGCATGCCGCGCCGGTGCGCCGCCTGTGGACCGCGCAGGTGGGCGAGGCCGGGCGCTTCGTCTTCGAGCCGGCGCGCGCCGGCGAGGCGATCTTCGCCGCGGCGCGCGACGGCACGGTGGTGCGCCTCGACGCGGCGAGCGGGCGCGAGCAGTGGCGCGTCTCGGTCGGCACGCCGCTCTCCGCGGGCGTCGGCACCGACGGGCGCATCGTCGCCGTGGCGAACGAGGAGGGCGTGGTCACGGCGCTCGACGCGGCGAGCGGCAAGCGGCTCTGGCAGGCGCGCGTGTCGAGCGAGGTGCTCGCCGCGCCGGCGGTCGGCGAGGGGCTGGTCGTGGTGCGCAGCCTCGACAACCGCGTGTTCGGCTTCGATGCCGGCGACGGCAGCCGCCGCTGGGTCTATCAGCGTGCGCCGACCTCGCTCGTCGTGCGCGCGCCCTCGGGCGTGGTGCTCGACGACGCCAGCGCGTACGCCGGGTTCCGCGGCGGCAAGCTGGCGGCGATCGCGCTGTCGAACGGCGGCCAGCGCTGGGAGGCGACGGTGGCGCTGTCCAAGGGCGCGACCGAGCTCGAGCGCGTCACCGACGTGCTCGGCGAGCCGGCGCTCGCGGGGCGCGAGGTGTGCGCGGCCGCCTACCAGGGCCGGGTGGCCTGCTTCGACGCGTCGAGCGGCCGGCCGCTCTGGGCGCGCGAGGTCTCGACCCTCACCGGGGTGAGCCTCGACGCGCGCTACGCGTTCGTCGCCGACGAGAACGGCGCGCTGCAGGGCCTCGACCGCTCGACCGGGCGCTCGGTATGGAAGCAGGACAAGCTCTCGCACCGCCGCCTGTCGCGGCCGGTGCCGGTGGGCGAGCTGGTGGCGGTCGGCGACTTCGAGGGCTACGTGCACTTCCTCGCGCGCGAGACCGGCGCGTTCGCCGCGCGCTACGCCACCGGCGACGGCGCGGTGCGCGCGCCGGCGCTGCCGCTGCCGCAAGGCCTCCTCGTGCAGACGCAGGGCGGCGCGCTGCACGCGATCGCGGTGCAGTAGGGCCGCCGGGCGCGCGGCGGTGAAGCCGATCCTCGCGCTCGTCGGACGGCCGAACGTCGGCAAGTCGACGCTGTTCAACCGCCTGACGCGCAGCCGCGACGCGCTGGTGCACGACCTGCCGGGCGTGACGCGCGACCGGCATTACGGCGAAGGGCGGATCGGCGGCCGGGCGTTCATCGCCATCGACACCGGCGGGCTCGAGCCCGGCGGCGAAGGCATCTTCGTCGAGATGGGGCGGCAGGCCGAGCAGGCGATCGCCGAGGCCGACGTGGTGCTGTTCATCGTCGACGCGCGCGCCGGGCTCACGCCGGGCGACCGGCAGATCGCCGCGAAGCTGCGCCGGCGCAAGTCGACGGTGCGCGTGGTGGTGAACAAGGCCGAGGGCATGGACGCCGAGAGCGCGGCGGCCGAGTTCCACGCGCTCGGGCTCGGCGCGCCGGCGGCGATCTCGGCGGCGCACGGCGAAGGCGTGCGCGAGCTGCTCGACGCCGTGCTCGGGCAATTCCCCGAGGAGGAGGAGGAGGCGCAGGCCGACGAGCGGATCGCCAGGCATCCGCGCGTCGCGGTGGTCGGCCGGCCGAACGTCGGCAAGTCGACGCTGATCAACGCCCTGGTCGGCGAGGAGCGCGTCATCGCCTTCGATCAGCCCGGCACCACGCGCGACGCGATCGAGGTGCCGTTCGAGCGCGGCGGAAGGCGCTACACGCTGGTCGATACGGCCGGCGTGCGCCGGCGCGGGCGCACCGGCACGCCGGTCGAGTACTTCTCCATCGTCAAGGCGCTGCAGGCGATCGAGGCGGCGAACGTGGCGATCCTGGTGCTCGACGCCGCGGACGGCGTGACCGAGCAGGACGCGCACGTCGCCGGCTACATCCTCGAGCGCGGCCGCGCCGTGGTCCTCGCGCTCAACAAATGGGACGCCGCCGACCTGGAAGCGCGCCGCCGCATGAAAAGCGAGCTCGCCTGGAAGCTCGGCTTCCTCGGCTTCGCCGAGGCGCATCCCGTGTCGGCGAAGGAGGGCAAGGGCCTCGGGCCGCTGATGCGCTCGGTGGACGCCGCCTACGCGTCCGCCATGGCGCGCCTCGCCACGCCGAAGCTCACGCGGGCGATGATCGCCGCCGTCGAGCGCCAGGCGCCGCCGAAGAGCGGCCCGATCCGCCCCAAGCTGCGCTACGCGCACCAGGGCGGCGTCAACCCGCCGCGTATCGTCATCCACGGCAACGCGCTCGACCGCGTCCCCGATTCCTACCGGCGCTACCTGGAAGGCTACTTCCGCAGCGCGTTCAAGCTGAGCGGCACGCCGCTCGCCATCGAGCTGCGCACCGGGCGCAATCCCTACGCGAGCAGGAAGCGGTAGAGCGCTCGGCGATATGCAGGCCGATGAGCATGGCTTGACCTTTCGTCGATGCGAAGTGGACAATGACAACATCAGCCTAACGAATCGTGTAGACAGTGTCAACATATCACCACGGCGATTTGCCCGCTGCGCTCCTTCGGGCGGCTGGGGAAATACTGGAAAAACAGGGAGTTGAGGCGCTAAGCCTGCGCGAGGTGGCGCGCCGCGCCGGGGTCTCGCACAACGCGCCCTATCGCCACTTCCCGGACCGCGACAGCCTGCTTGCCGAGCTCGCCGCGCAGGGGTTCCGCGAGTTGGGCGAGGCGCTGGCCGCCCGGCAGGGGCGCGAGATGGGCGAGGCGTACGTGCACTTCGCGCTCGCGCACCCGAACCGCTTCCGCCTGATGTTCGGCGGCCGGCTCGAGCTCGCCCGCCACGCTTCGCTGGCCGAGGCGTCGCGCGCGACCTACGAAGCGCTGCTCGGCGCGTTCCGCGCGCAGCCGTCGATCGCCGAGCCCGAGAAAGCGGCCGCGGCGGCCTGGTCGCTGGTGCACGGGCTCGCGCACCTGCTGCTCGACGGGCACTTCGCGAAGCAGGCGCAGGAGCGCGAGCGCTTCGTGCGCGAAGTGATCGGCGCCGTGCGCTTCGCCTCGAAGCCCGCCTGAAGCATGCCCGCGTCGTTTCGCCTCGGCGCGTTCTACTTCGCCTTCTTCCTCTACGTCGGCCTGATGCTCGCCTACCTGCCGGCGTATCTCGCGAGCCGCGGCCTGGGCGCCGCGCAGATCGCCGCGGTGCTCGCGCTGCCGCAGGTGGTGCGCATGTTCGCGCCCGCGCTGTGGGGCTGGGTCGCCGATCGCACCGGCGCGCAGCGCGCGATCGTGGCCGCCGGCTGCGCGGCGAACGCGCTGTGCTTTCTCCTCGTGCCGGCGGTCTCGGGCGCGCTCGGCATCGCGCTGCTGGTCGGCGGCATGTGGCTCGACCGGCACGCGGCGGGCATGCTGCCGCCGGCGCTCGTGCTGTGCGGGCTGGCGAGCCTCGCCGCGGCGGCGGCGCTGCCGGACGCGCGGCTGCCGGCCGCGCCCGCGGCGCGCTCGTTCGCGGTGCCGCGCGCGGCGCGCCGCCTGCTCGCCTGCGGCTTCTGCATGGCCGCCGCGCACGGCACGCTGTACGCGTTCTTCACGCTGCATCTGCAGCGCGCCGGCTACGGCGGCACGCTGATCGGCGCGCTGTGGACGCTCGGCGTGCTCGCCGAGATCGTCGTGTTCCTCGTCCTGCCGGCGCTCTTCCGGCGCGCCAGCCTCTCGGCGATCCTTGCCGCGAGCTGCCTGATCGGCGTGCTGCGCTTCCTGATCGTCGGCTGGGGCGTCGCCTCGACGTGGCTGCTCGTCGCGGCGCAGCTCATGCACGCGGCGACTTTCGGCGCGTTCCACGCCGCCGCGGTCGCCGGCGTGCAGCGGCTCTTCCCGCAGGGCGCGCATGCGCGCGGCCAGACGCTGTTCTCGAGCATCGCCTACGGCGCAGGCGGCGCCGCCGGCGCGCTCTCGGCCGGCTGGGCGTGGGAGGCGGGCGGGCCGGGCGCGGCCTTTTCCCTTTCGGCGCTCGCCGCCGCGCTGGGAGTCTTTCTTGCCTATCCCCTGAAACGCGCAGGGTTGTAGCTTGTCAACAAGAGATGCGAAAAACGCCGAGGTGCCCATGAAACGCAAGCTCGCCCGCTACCTGGCGGTCTCGGCCGCCGCCGCGCTGCTCGCCGGGTGCCAGACCGTCGAAACGACCAAGTCCGGCGCCGTCGGCATAGACCGACAGCAGCGCATGGCGGTGTCCGCCGAGGAGGTGAACAAGAGCGCCGAGCAGTCCTACGCGCAGATGATGGCGCAGGCGAAGAAGAAGGGCGCGCTCGACCGCGACGAGGCGCAGGTGCAGCGCGTGCGGACCATCGTCAGCCGCCTGATCCCGCAGACCACGGTGTTCCGCTCCGACGCGGCCAAGTGGCCGTGGGAGGTGCACGTGGTGTCGATCGGCGAGGTGAACGCGTGGTGCATGCCGCACGGCAAGATGGCCGTCTACACCGGGCTGCTCGAGAAGCTGAACGTGACCGACGACGAGCTCGCCGCGGTGATGGGCCACGAGATCGCGCACGCGCTGCGCGAGCACTCGCGCGAGCAGATCTCGCAGCAGATGGGCACGCAGGCGGTGGTCGGCATCGCCGGCGCGCTGTTCGGCCTCGGCGACGCGGCGCAGAGCCTCGGCAACATGGTGGCCGACGTGACGCTCAACCTGCCGAAGTCGCGCACCGCGGAGACCGAGGCCGACCGCATCGGCGTCGAGCTGGCGGCGCGCGCCGGCTACGATCCGCGCGCCGCGGTGTCGCTTTGGGAGAAGATGGGCAAGCTCGGCGGCTCGCAGCCGCCGCAGTTCCTGTCCACCCATCCGTCGCACGAGTCGCGCCTCGCCGATCTCAAGGCGTACGCGGAGAAGGTGATGCCCCTCTACGCGGCTGCGAAAGGCCGCAGCGCGAGCGCCGGCAAGTAGCCGGTAATCCGCGGTTTCGATGGCATAATCAGCGGTTTCCGCAGCGCGGAAACCGCGATGCCGCAAACACTCTACGACAAGCTCTGGGACAGCCACGTCGTGCACGTCGAGGACGACGGCACGGCGCTGCTCTACATCGACCGCCACCTCGTGCACGAGGTGACCAGCCCGCAGGCCTTCGAGGGGCTGAAGCTCGCCGGGCGCAAGCCCTGGCGCATCGACTCGGTGGTGGCCACCGCTGACCACAACACGCCGACCGACCACTGGGAGGAAGGCATGGCGGGCGTGCGCGACCCGTTCGCCAAGCTGCAGATCGAGACGCTCGACAAGAACATCGCCGAGTTCGGCGCCAAGGTGTACTTCCCGTTCCTCGACAAGCGCCAGGGCATCGTGCACGTGATCGGCCCGGAGCAGGGCGCCACGCTGCCCGGCATGACGGTGGTGTGCGGCGACTCGCATACCAGCACGCACGGCGCCTTCGCCTGCCTCGCGCACGGCATCGGCACCTCGGAGGTCGAGCATGTGCTCGCCACGCAGTGCCTGGTCACGCGCAAGATGAAGAACATGCGCGTCACGGTGGACGGACCGCTCGCGCGCGGCGTGACGGCGAAGGACGTGATCCTCGCGATCATCGGCAGGATCGGCACCGCCGGCGGCACCGGCTGCGCGATCGAGTTCGCCGGCAGCACGATCCGCGCGCTGTCGATGGAAGGCCGCATGACGGTGTGCAACATGGCGATCGAGGCGGGCGCGCGCGCCGGCATGATCGGCGTCGACGACGTGACGATCGAGTACCTGCGCGGCCGGCCGTTCGCGCCGAAGGGACGCGACTGGGACGCCGCGGTGGCCTACTGGCGCACGCTCACCAGCGATCCGGGCGCGCGCTTCGACCGCGAGGTGACGCTCGACGCGCGCGAGATCAAGCCGCACGTCACCTGGGGCACGTCGCCCGAGATGGTGGTCGCGGTCGACGACGTGGTGCCCGACCCGGACCGCGAGAAGGACGCCGTGCGCCGCGAAGGCATGGAGCGGGCGCTGCAGTACATGGGGCTCAAGCCGCGCACGCGCATCACCGACATCCCGCTCGACAAGGTGTTCATCGGCTCGTGCACCAACTCGCGCATCGAGGACCTGCGCCTCGCCGCGGCGATGGTCAAGGGCCGGCGCGTCGCCGGCAACATCCGCCAGGCGCTGGTGGTGCCCGGCTCGGGCATCGTCAAGGCGCAGGCCGAGAAGGAAGGCCTCGACCGGGTGTTCCGCGACGCGGGCTTCCAGTGGCGCGAGCCGGGCTGCTCGATGTGCCTGGGCATGAATCCCGACCGGCTCTCCGCGGGCGAGCGCTGCGCCTCGACCTCCAACCGCAACTTCGAAGGCCGGCAGGGCCCGGGCGGGCGCACTCACCTCGTCAGCCCGGCGATGGCCGCGGCGGCCGCGATCGCCGGGCACTTCGTCGACATCCGGCAGTGGGGGCGATGATGGAGAAGTTCACCGTGCTGAACGGCCTGGTCGCGCCGCTCGACCGCGCCAACGTCGACACCGACCAGATCATCCCCAAGCAGTACCTCGCGTCGATCAAGCGCACCGGCTTCGGCGAAGGCTGCTTCGCCTCGTGGCGGCAGGATCCGGGCTTCGTGCTCAACCAGCCGCGCTACAAGGGCGCGCAGATCCTGCTCGCGCGCAAGAACTTCGGCTGCGGCTCCTCGCGCGAGCACGCGCCGTGGGCGCTGCGCGACTTCGGCTTCCGCGCGGTGATCGCGCCCTCGTTCGGCGACATCTTCTTCAGCAACTGCTACAAGAACGGCTTCCTGCCGGTGGTGCTCTCCGAGGCCGACGTCGACCGGCTGTTCTACGACGCGGCGTCGTTCTCGGGCTTCCGCCTGGTGATCGACCTCGACGCCCAGACGGTCACCACCCCCGACGGATCGAAGACGATGCGCTTCGAAATCGATCCGTTCCGCAAGTACTGCCTGCTCAACGGGCTGGACGAGATCGGCCTCACGCTGCGCCACGCCGACAAGATCCGCGCCTTCGAGGAGCGGCGCCGCGCGCAGCTTCCCTGGTACTTCTGAGGTGAAAGTCGCCGTGCTGCCGGGCGACGGCATCGGCCCGGAGATCGTCGCCCAGGCGCGCCGCGTGCTGGAGGCGCTGCGCCTGCCGATCGAGTTCGCCGAAGCGCCGGTCGGCGGCGCCGCGTACGAGGCGAGCGGCGAGCCGCTGCCCGCCGAGACCCTGCGCACGGCGAAGGCGGCGGACGCGGTGCTGTTCGGCGCGGTGGGCGACCCGCGCTACGACAACCTGCCGCGCGCCAAGCGGCCCGAGCAGGCGATCCTCGGCCTGCGCAAGGAGCTCGGCCTGTTCGCCAACCTGCGCCCGGCGCAGGTCTACGCCGAGCTCGCCGGCGCCTCGGCGCTCAAGCCCGAGGTGGTGGCCGGCCTGGACATCGTCATCGTGCGCGAGCTGACCGGCGACATCTACTTCGGCGAGCCGAAGGGCATCCGCGAGCAGGGCGGCGAGCGCGAAGGCTTCGACACCATGCGCTATCGCGAGAGCGAGATCCGGCGCATCGCCCGGGTGGCCTTCGAGGCGGCGCGCCGGCGCGCCCGCCGCGTCTGCTCGGTGGACAAGGCGAACGTGCTCGAGACCTCGCAGCTCTGGCGCGAGGTGGTGAGCGCCGAAGCGCGCCGCTACCCGGACATCGAGCTCTCGCACATGTACGTCGACAACTGCGCGATGCAGCTGGTGCGCAACCCGAAGCAGTTCGACGTGATCGTCACCGGCAACATGTTCGGCGACATCCTCTCCGACGAGGCGTCGATGCTCACCGGCTCGATCGGCATGCTGCCCTCGGCGTCGCTCGACGAGCGCGGCAAGGGGCTCTACGAGCCGATCCACGGCTCGGCGCCCGATATCGCCGGCCGCGGCCTCGCCAACCCGCTCGCCGCGATCCTCTCGGCCGCGCTGATGCTGCGCTACTCGCTCGGGCAGCCGGACGCCGCCGCGCGCATCGAGGCCGCGGTCGGCAAGGCGCTGCGCGCCGGGCTGCGCACCGCCGACATCCACACGCCGGGCACGCGCGAGGTCGGCACCGCCGAAATGGGTGATGCGGTGGTGGCGAATCTTTAAACTATGGCAATGACCCGGGTCGGTATCGTCGGCTGGCGCGGCATGGTCGGCTCCGTGCTCGTGCAGCGCATGCGCGAGGAGCGCGACTTCGACCACGTCGAGCCGGTGTTCTTCTCCACCTCGCAGGCGGGCGGCAAGGCGCCGGCGATCGGACGCGAGGTCGCGCCGGTGGCGGACGCGAAGGACATCGACGCGCTGAAGGCGCTGCCGGCGATCATCTCCTGCCAGGGCAGCGATTACACGAACGAGGTCCATCCGCGCCTGCGCCAGGCGGGCTGGCGCGGCTACTGGATCGACGCGGCGAGCGCGCTGCGCATGAACGCCGACGCGGCGATCGTCCTCGACCCGGTCAACATGCCGGTGATCAAGGACGCGCTCGCGAGGGGCGGCAAGGACTTCATCGGCGGCAACTGCACCGTGAGCCTGATGCTGATGGGCATGGCGGGGCTGTTCCAGCGCGACGAGATCGAGTGGATGACCAGCATGACCTACCAGGCCGCCTCGGGCGCCGGCGCCGCGCACATGCGCGAGCTGGTCGAGCAGATGGCGCGCATCGGCCGCGCCGCCGCGCCGCTGCTCGAGGATCCCGCCTCGGCGGTGCTCGACATCGACCGCGCGGTGACCGGCACGGTGCGCTCGCGCGAGCTGCCGAAGGCGCATTTCGGCCAGGCGCTCGCGGCGAGCCTGCTGCCGTGGATCGACAAGGATCTCGGCAACGGGCAAAGCCGCGAGGAATGGAAGGCGCAGGCCGAGGCGAACAAGATCCTCGGCCGCAACGGCAGGCAGATCCCGATCGACGGCGTGTGCGTGCGCGTCGGCGCGATGCGCTGCCACAGCCAGGCGCTCACCATCAAGCTGCGGCGCGCGATCCCGATCGACGAGGTCGAGGGCATGCTCGCCGAGGCGAACGACTGGGTGAAGGTGGTTCCGAACCGGCGCGAGGAGTCGCTGGCGGAGCTCACGCCGGCCGCGGTGAGCGGCAAGCTTTCGGTGCCGGTCGGCCGCCTGCGCAAGCTGCCGATGGGCGAGGATTACCTCACCGCTTTCACCGTGGGCGATCAGCTCCTCTGGGGGGCGGCCGAGCCGCTTCGGAGGATGCTGCGTATCCTCCTGGATACAGGGCTGAAAAGCTGAAAAACCAAGAAAAGTCCTCAATTTGCAGCCGTAAGGCCATGATGTTAAGGTAGTTGGTCCTGGCTAAGAAGAATTACGGGTGGGGGAATCGTGGCTAGATCGATAACTATTGGGATCGCTGCGTCGGCGCTGTGGCTCGCGGCGTTCGCCGCGCAGGCGGCCGGCTTGGGCCGCTTGACGGTGATGTCCCCCCTCGGTCAACCGCTGCTCGCCGAAGTCGAGATCATTGCTCTGCAGCCGGGAGAAGAAGAAGGCCTGAGCGCGCGCCTCGCTTCCGCCGACGCGTTCGCCGCCGCCGGCATCGAGCTCAGTCCCGCGTTGCACGGATTGCGCATCAACATCGCGCGGCGTAACAACCGCCCGGTGCTGCGGCTCACGACCACGCAGCCGGTCAACGAGCCGTTCCTCGATCTTCTCGTCGAGCTGCAATGGCCGACCGGCCGGCTGGTGCGCGAGTACACCTTCCTGCTCGACCCGCCCGATTACCGCAGCCGCCAGATGATCGCCGCCGCGCCGGCGCCCGCGCCGGCCGAGCCGCAGCAGCCGGCGGAGGCGCAGCAGCCGGCGGAGGCGCAAGCGCCCGCCGCAACTCCGGCGCCCGCGCCGGAGGCGCCTGCGGCGACCGAGACGAAGCCGGCGGACGAAAAGCCGGCGGCGATCGAGCAGCAGCCGCTTCCGCCGGAAGAGATGGCCAAGCAAGAGCCGGCGCAGGAAGAGATGGCGAAGGAAGAGCCGGCGCAGGAAGAGGCGGCGAAGGAAGAGCCGGCGAAGCCGACGACCTACGAAGTGAAGAAGGGCGACACGCTCGGCGGCATCGCGCGCGCGAACCTGCAGCCCGGCGTATCGCTCAACCAGATGCTGATCGCGCTCTTCCGCGCCAACCGCGAAGCGTTCATCCGCGGCAACATCAATCTGGTTCGCGAAGGCAGGATCCTCAACATCCCGACCGCCGAGATGGCGGGCAGCGTCGATGTCGCGGAAGCGAATCGCCTGGTCAGGGAGCACCACGCCGAGTTCGCCGAGTACCGCGCGCGCCTGGCGGCGGTTCCGGCCGGCGTGCAGGGCGGTCCCGAGCGCGAAGCGGCGGGGCAGATCGAGCCGAAGGCGCAAGCCGCGCCGCCGGCAGCGCCGGGCGACCAGGTCCGTCTCTCCAAGGTCGACCCGGGCAAGCCGGACGCTCCTGCCACGCGCGCGGCGCGCGAAGACGACGCGGCGGCGCTCCAGCGCGCGCTGCAGGAAGCGCAGTCGCGCACCGCGGAGCTCGAGAAAAACATCGCCGATCTGCAGAAGCTGCTCGACCTGAAGAACCAGCAGCTTGCGGAGCTGGAAAAGAAAGCCGCCGGCAAGACGGCCGCGGCGGCGCCGCCGGCGCAGGCGGCCAAGCCGCCCGCCCAGCCGGCGCCCGCGCCCGCACCCGCTCCGGCGCCCGCGCCGGCGGCCAGCGCACCGGCCAAGCCAGCGCCGACGCCGGCGCAGCCCGCGCCGCCGGCGCAGCCGCCGGTCGCCCAGGCGCCCCAGGCGCAGCCGAGCGCGCCGCCGCCCGCGGCGAAGCCGGCGCCCAAGCCTGCGCCGCCGAAGCCGCCGGCCGCGAAACCGAAGCCAAGGCCTTCTCCGCCGCCGCCCGAGCCGAGCCTGTTGGACGAGTTCCTCGAGAACCCGCTCTATCTCGCGGCGCTCGCGGCCGTGGTGCTGCTGCTCGTGTTGTACGGCGTGTGGCAGTGGCGCAAGAAGAAGGCAGCACACGCGAAGTTCCAGGACAGCGTTCTCGGGGCCGCTGCGGCGGGCGGTGGTGCGGCGGCCCTGCACGAGCCCACCGCCAACCCCGCGACGGCAACCGTCTCGCAGGCGCCGGTAAGCCAGGCGCCTGCCGGCATGGACGCCGAGGAGGTGGACCCGATCGCGGAAGCCGACGTCTACATGGCGTACGGACGCGACGCGCAGGCCGAGGAGATTCTCAAGGAAGCGCTGCAGAAGGACTCGGGCCGCGTCGCCGTGCATGCGAAGCTGCTCGAGATCTACGCCAACCGCAAGGACACCCGGGCGTTCGAGCAGACGGCGCTCAAGCTGAAGAGCCTCACCAACGGCAGCGGCCCGGAATGGGACAAGGCGGCCGCCCTGGGACGCTCGATCGATCCCGGCAACGGCCTCTACGGCTCGGGTGCGCCGGCGCCGGCGCCCGAGCCGCCCGTCGCCGCGCCGGCCGCCGCGCCGACCCTGGACTTCGACCTCGGCGGCGCCTCGCAGGGCGGTCCCGCCGCGCCGGACATCTCGCTGGACGAGCCGAAGGACGCGACGGCGACCAGCGTCGACTTCGAGCTCGGCTCCACCCAGACGGTGAAGATGGAGCAGGGGCCCGACGAGACCATCGCCACCAGCGACGCCGGCGCCTCGGGCGGCGGCGGCCTCGACTTCAACCTCGATCTCGGCGCGCCGGCCGAGGAGCAGAAGCCGCAGGACGAAGCGCCGGCGGCGAAGCCGGCGGACGAGCCGAGCGGCGGCCTCGACTTCAACCTCGACCTCGACGACAAGAAGGAAGGCGAGGCGCCTCCGCCGCCGCCCGCCGCGCCCTCGGCGCCGCTCGATCTCGGCGACATCAGCCTCGACCTGGGCGGCGCCGCCGGCGAGGAACCCGCCGCCGCGCCGGCCGGCTCGGGCGACGCGAAATGGCAGGAAGTGGCGACCAAGCTGGATCTCGCGAAGGCCTACGAGGAGATGGGCGACAAGGACGGCGCACGCGAGCTGCTGAACGAAGTGATGAAGGACGGCGACAGCGCGCAGAAAGGCCAGGCGCAGCAACTGCTCGCCAAGCTGGGCTGAAATTCCCCGCATCGCGATAGGACTCGAGTACGACGGCAGCCGCTTCCTCGGCTGGCAGACCCAGCCGGGCGGCGGCACGGTCCAGGACGCCGTGCAGGCGGCGCTCGCGCAGATCGCCGGGCACGACATCGCGCTGACCGGCGCCGGCCGGACCGACCGCGGCGTGCACGCGCGCGGCCAGGTGGCGCACTTCGATACCGACGCGGCGCGCCCGCAAAGCGCCTGGGTGCGCGGCGTCAACGCCTTCCTGCCCGACAGCATCGCCGTGCTGTGGTCGGCCGAGGTGGCGCCGGACTTCCATGCCCGCTACAGCGCGCGCTCGCGCACCTACCGCTACGAGCTGCTCAACCGCCCCGTGCGGCCGGCGCTCGAGGCGGGGCGGGTCGGCTGGTTCCATGCGCCGCTCGACGTCGGCGCGATGCGCGAGGCCGCCGCGCCGCTGCTCGGCGAGCACGACTTCTCGGCCTTCCGCGCCGCCGAATGCCAGGCGAGGACGCCGGTGCGGCGCATCGACGCGATCGACATCGCGCGCGAGGGCGAGCGCATCCATTTCGTGGTGCGGGCGAACGCCTTCCTGCATCACATGGTGCGCAACATCGTCGGCGCGCTGGTCTACGTCGGCTGCGGCCGGCAGCCGGCGTCGTGGACCGCCGAGCTGCTCGCCTCGCGCGACCGCCGGCGCGCCGCGCCCACCTTCGGCGCCGAAGGCCTCTACCTGGAGAAGGTCGATTACGATGCCGCGTGGGGCCTACCGCAATGAGGACGCGCATCAAGATCTGCGGCATCACGCGTCCCGACGACGCGCGCGCCGTCGCCGAGGCGGGCGCGGACGCGATCGGGCTGGTGTTCTATCCGAAGAGCCCGCGCTACCTCTCGGTCGAGCGCGCGGTGGAGATCCGCGACGCGCTGCCGCCGTTCGTGCAGACCGTGGCGCTGTTCGTCAACGCCGACGCGGCGCAGGTCGCGCAGGTGCTCGGGCGCGTGCGCCCGGCGCTGTTGCAGTTCCACGGCGAGGAGACGGCGCAGTTCTGCGCCCGGTTCGGGATGCCGTACGTCAAGGCCTGCCGCGTGCAGCCGGGCGCGGCGGCGCAAGCGCGTTTGCTAGAATACCTGCGGCCGTTTTCCTCTGCCGCGGCGTGGCTGCTCGACAGTTACGTCGAGGAATACGGCGGCGTCGGCGAGCGCTTCGACTGGTCGATCGTTCCCCGGCGGCTCGAGCGGCCGCTCATCCTGTCGGGCGGGCTCGCGCCCGACAACGTCGCCGAAGCGATCCGCCGCGTGCGTCCCTGGGGGGTCGACGTGTCGAGCGGCGTCGAGTCGGCGAAGGGCATCAAGGATCCGGCGCGGGTCGCCGCCTTCATTGCAGAGGTCAGGAATGCGGACGTTTGACTCGCCTGGCGGTTACCACCTTCCGGATGCGCGGGGGCACTTCGGGCCCTATGGCGGCGTGTTCGTCGCCGAGACGCTGTCGCAGGCGCTCGACGAGCTGCGCGCCGCCTACGACGCGGCGCGCGGCGATCCCGCCTTCCAGGCCGAGTTCCGGCACGAGCTCAAGCACTACGTCGGCAGGCCCAGCCCGGTCTATTTCGCGAAGCGGCTCACCGAGCAATGCGGCGGGGCGCGCATCTTCCTCAAGCGCGAGGACCTGAACCACACCGGCGCGCACAAGATCAACAACACCATCGGCCAGGCGCTGCTCGCGCGCCGCATGGGCAAGCGGCGCGTGATCGCCGAGACCGGTGCCGGCATGCACGGCGTCGCCTCCGCCACCGTCGCGGCGCGCTACGGCATGCAGTGCGTCGTGTACATGGGCGCCGAGGACGTGAAGCGGCAGGTGCAGAACGTCTACCGGATGAAGCTGCTCGGCGCCTCGGTGGTGCCGGTCGAGTCCGGGTCGCGCACGCTCAAGGACGCGCTGAACGAGGCGATGCGCGACTGGGTGACGCACGTCGAGAGCACCTTCTACATCATCGGCACGGTCGCCGGGCCGCATCCCTACCCGATGATGGTGCGCGATTTCCAGGCGGTGATCGGCGAGGAATGCCTGGCGCAGGTGCCCGAGCTGGCCGGGCGGCAGCCCGACGCGGTGATCGCCTGCGTCGGCGGCGGCTCGAACGCGATGGGCATCTTCTATCCGTACATCGGCCACGACAAGGTGCGCCTGATCGGCGTGGAAGCCGCCGGCGAAGGCCTCGCCACCGGCCGGCATGCCGCGTCGCTGTGCGCCGGCAGGCCGGGCGTGCTGCACGGCAACCGCACCTATCTCCTCCAGGACGCCAACGGCCAGATCACCGAGACGCACTCGATCTCCGCCGGCCTGGACTATCCCGGCGTCGGCCCCGAGCACGCCTGGCTCAAGGACAGCGGCCGCGCCGAGTACGTGGCGGTGAGCGACGCCGAGGCGCTCGAGGCTTTCCACGCGCTGGCGCGCAAGGAAGGCATCCTGCCCGCGCTCGAGTCCGCGCACGCGGTCGCCCACGCGATGAAGCTCGCCGCCTCGATGCCGAAGGAGGCGGTGCTGCTCGTCAACCTCTCCGGCCGCGGCGACAAGGACATGCACACGGTCGCCAGCCGCTCGGGCATCGAGCTCTGACATGTCGCGCATCCGCGGCCGCTTCGAGGCGCTCCAGAAAACCGGCCGCAAGGCGCTCATTCCCTACATCACCGCCGGCGATCCGCAGCCGGCGCTCACCGTGCCGCTGATGCGCGCGCTGGTCGAGGCGGGCGCCGACATCGTCGAGCTGGGCGTGCCGTTCTCCGATCCGATGGCCGACGGGCCGGTGATCCAGCGCTCGGGCGAGCGCGCCCTGAAGAACGGCGTCGGGCTGCGCGACGTGCTCGGCATGGTGGCGGCGTTCCGCCGCGGCGACGGCGACACGCCGATCGTGCTCATGGGCTACGCCAACCCGATCGAGGCGATGGGCCCGGCCGAGTTCCTCTCGCAGGCGCGCGCGGCGGGCGTCGACGGCGTGATCGTGGTCGACTATCCGCCCGAGGAGTGCGCCGAGTTCGCCGCGCAGGCCAAGGCGCACGGCATCGACCCGATCTTCCTGCTCGCGCCCACCTCGACCGAGCGGCGCATCCACGAGGTGGCGCGCTGCGGCGGCGGCTTCCTGTACTACGTCTCGCTGCGCGGCGTCACCGGCGCCGGGCACCTCGACATCGACGAGGTGGCGGCGCGCCTGCCGAAGATCCGCGCCGCGACCCGGCTGCCGATCGGCGTCGGCTTCGGCATACGCGACGCGGAATCGGCGCGGCGCCTCGCCCAGGCGGCGGACGCCGTGGTGATCGGCAGCCGCGTGATCCAGGAGATCGAGGCCGCGGGCGCCGAGCAGGCGGTCGCGCGGGTCAAGCAGTTTCTCGCCCCCATACGCAAGGCTCTCGACAACCCAACCCGACAACCATGAGCTGGCTGCAAAAACTCCTGCCGCCGAAGATCCAGCGCACGGGCGGCGGCGCGAAGAAAGTGCCCGAAGGCCTGTGGACCAAGTGCCCGGCCTGCGACGCGGTGCTCTACAGCACCGACCTGGAGAAGAACCTCAACGTGTGCCCGAAATGCGGGCACCACGAGCGCCTCGGCGCGCGGCCGCGCCTCGACGCGCTGCTCGATCCCGACGGCCGATTCGAGATCGGCGCCGAGGTGCTGCCGGTCGATCCCCTCAAGTTCAAGGACTCGCGCCGCTATACCGAGCGGCTCGCCGAGGCGCAGGAGCAGACCGCCGAAGGCGACGCGCTGGTGGTGATGCAGGGCTCGATCAAGGCGCTCGGGCTGGTCTGCGCGGCGTTCGAGTTCGACTTCATGGGCGGCTCGATGGGCTCGGTGGTGGGCGAGCGCTTCGTGCGCGGCGTGCGCGTGGCGATCGAGCAGAAGCTGCCGTTCGTGTGCGTGTGCGCCTCGGGCGGCGCGCGCATGCAGGAAGGCGCGCTGTCGCTCGCGCAGATGGCGAAGACCACCGCGGCGCTCACCGACCTCGCGGAGCGGCGCCTGCCCTTCATCACCGTGCTCACCGACCCGACCATGGGCGGCGTCTCGGCGAGCTTCGCCATGATCGGCGACGTGGTGATCGCCGAGCCGAAGGCGCTGATCGGCTTCGCCGGGCCGCGCGTCATCGAGCAGACGGTGCGCCAGAAGCTGCCCGAGGGCTTCCAGAGAGCCGAGTTTCTCCTCGAGAAGGGCGCGATCGACATGATCGTCGACCGCCGCCAGCTGCGCGACAAGCTGCACGCGCTGCTCTCGCTGATGCTGCGCGAGCCGGTGGACGCCGGCGCCTAGCCGGCATGACCGCGCTGGCCGAGCTGGCCCGCGTCTCGAGCCGGGTGGCCGGCACCGCCAGCCGCCTCGCCAAGATCGGCGCGCTGGCCGGCCTGCTGAGGCGCCTCGCGCCCGACGAAGTCGCCATCGCGTTGCCTTACCTGAGCGGCGACATCCGCCAGGGCAGGCTATCGCTCGGCTACGCGACGCTGCGCAATGCGATGGGCCGGCCCGCTGCCGCTTCCTCTCTCATGTTGGCAGAGGTGGATGCAATCTTTTCGCAGCTCAAAGCCGTGAAGGGGAAGGGCGCGGCCGGGCGGCGCAACGCGCTCGTCTCGGCGCTCTTCGCCAGGGCGAGCGCCGAGGAACAGGACTTTCTGCTGCGGCTGCTGGTCGGCGAGCTGCGCCAGGGCGCGCTGGAAGGCGTGATGCTCGAGGCGGTCGCCGCGGCGGCCGGCGTGCCGGCGGCGAAAGTGCGCCGTGCCGCGACCTTCGCCGGCGCGCTCGCGCCGGTGGCCGAGGCGGCGCTGCAAGGCGGCGAGGCGGCGCTCGAGCGCTTCAGCGTGCGGCCGATGCAGCCGGTGCTGCCGATGCTCGCGCAGAGCGCCGAGGATGCCGGCGCGGCGCTGCGCGCGCTCGGCACGGCGCTCGTCGAATGGAAGCTCGACGGGGCTCGCGTGCAGGTGCACAAGGCGGGCGACGAGGTACGCCTCTACACGCGCAACCTGAACGACGTGACCTCGCGCGCGCCGGAGATCGTCAGCGCCGTACAAAGCATTGCCGCGCGAGAGCTCATCCTGGACGGCGAGGCGATCGCCCTGCGCCCCGACCGACGCCCGCACCCTTTCCCGGTCACCATGAGCCGGTTCGGCAGCCAGCAGGAAGACGAGCGCCGCCGAGCGCAGCTGCCGCTCTCGGTGTTCTTCTTCGACTGCCTCTACCTCGATGGCGCCTCGCTCTTCGATCATCCGACACGCGAGCGCCGCGACGCGCTCCAG
>DASVDO010000098.1:0-48359 GCA_036381055.1 Burkholderiales bacterium
GCGTAGCTCATGCCGCCGACGCGCACCATGTCGCCGCCCTGCTGCAGGTAGGGGTCGGGGTTGAACAGGTTGTCGCAGACGTCTTCCATGATCGCCTTCACCTGCTCGCCGGTCAGCTCGGAGAGCGTCGCGTACGGGTAGGTGATCGCCGTCTGGTCCATCAGGTGCCGGCGCGTGATCGGCTCGCCGGGCAGCAGCGTGGTGCCCCAGCGAAAGCCGGGCGAGAAGGCGATCTGCGCCTGCTGCTCCGCGAGCAGCGCCTCGACGATCAGCTGGTCCCAGGTGCCGTTGAAGTTGCCGCGCCGGTAGAGCAGGCCTTCGGTCGTGGCGAGCGGCTCGTCGAGCTTTGCCAGGAAAGGGCTTTCCACCTCGGCGATGTAGCGGGCCATGTCGGCATCGGCCGGCAGCAGGTTCGAGAACACCGGGAGCAGCCGGTAGCGGTACCCGGCGACGCGCGAGCCCTTCACATCGAGGTCGAGCACCGCGAGGAACTTGCCGTGCGAGCCGGCGTTGGTGACGAGCGTGCTTCCGACCACCACCGGCGCGGGCACGCCGTCGTGCGTATGGCCGCCGAGGATCGCGTCGAGGCCCTTCACGCGCGAGGCGAGCTTGAGGTCGACGTCCATGCCGTTGTGCGAGAGCAGCACCACCGCCTGCGCGCCTTTGCCGCGCACTTCGTCGATGAGCTCCTGCACGCGCTTTTCCTGGATGCCGAAGGTCCACTGCTCGACGAAGCGGCGCGGATGCGCGATCGGCGTGTAGGGGAACGCCTGGCCGATGATCGCCACCGCGACGCCGTTCACGCTGCGCAGCGCGTAGGGCTCGAACACCGGGTCCTCGAAGTCGACGGTGCGCACGTTGTGCGCGATCAGCCGGATCGGCGCGAGCTCCTTCTCGAGCGCCTGCTTCACGCGCTCGGCGCCGTAGGTGAACTCCCAGTGCGCGGTCATCAGGTCGACGCCGAGCCGCTTCTGCGCGCCGATCATGTCGGCGCCTTTCGTCCAGAGCGCGGTGGCCGAGCCCTGCCAGCTGTCGCCGCCGTCGAGCAGCAGCGCGTGCGGCCGCGAGGCGCGCAGGCGCTTCACCAGGGTCGCGAGGTGCGCGAAGCCGCCGACCTTGCCATAGCGATGCGCGAGGCGCTCGAAGTCGAGGTAGGTGAACGCGTACGCCTCCCGCGAGCCTCGCGCGAGCTGAAAAAGTTTCAGGAAATCGGAACCTACGAGGTGCGGCGGCTTGCCCGCCGCGGCGCCGACGCCGATGTTCACCGACGGCTCGCGGAACCAGACCGGCTGCAGCTGCGCGTGCGTGTCGGTGAGGTGCAGCAGCGACACGTTGCCGAACGGCGGCACCTCGTAGAGCTCGTCCGCGGCCTGCCTCTCGGCGGCGTCCGGGCGCAGCGAGGCGCCCGCCGCCGCCGCGGCGGCGAGGAGCCTCAGGAACTCGCGGCGCTGCAAGCGGCTACTGGTTGACGGGCGAGGCCGGGTCGAGCAGGAGCGCGGTCAGGTCCTTGATCTGCTGCTCGCTGAGCGTGCCCGAGTGGCCGAAGCGCGGCATGTGCGAGCAGGCGTTGTAGGCCTTGGCGTTGTAGATCTTGCCGTAGACGTAGCGCTGGATGTCCGGGCCGTAGCCGCGCAGCTTGCCGAAGCCGGCGAGGCTCGGGCCGATGGTGCCGTGCGCTTCCACCGCCGGCGAGATCTGATGGCAGTTGTAGCAGCTGCCGCCCGACTGGCCGGGCTTGTCGCGCCAGGTCATGCCGCGGCCGCTCTGCGCGATCTTCTCGCCCGACTTCCAGTCGCCGAGCAGGCTGCCCGACGGGTAGACGATGCTCGCGAGCTGCGCCTGTTCGACGCGCTTGGCGAGCTCGGGCGGCGGGTTGTCGGCGTAGCGGTTGCACAGGCGCTGCACCTCGTCGAGCTCGACCCGCTCGAGCTTCGCCTGGCCGCGCGCGTGCATGTGGGCCTTGAGGAAGGCGGTGAGCTCGGCCATCTCGGCGTCGCTCTCGCCGCGCCGCTCGCCGCCGCCGGCCTGCGGCGCGCTCGCGCACGAGGCGACGGCGAGGAACACCGGAATGATCGCCAGGCGTCGCATCGTGCCTCCTATCGCTTGACCGCCGGGCCGCGGTAGGTCGCGCCCTCGGCTTTCACGGTGAGGTAGTGGATCAGCGCCACTGGCAGCTCCGAGCCGAAGTCGGGCTCGGGCATGCGCATCTGCCGGTAGCAGTCGTTCATGCGCCACTGCAGCGTCTTGAAATGGCTGTTCGACACCCGGTACGCCGGCCAGGTGGCGATGAGCGGCCGCGCGTACTTCGGCTCGGAAAGCACCGGCAGCTCGGACATGCGGATGCGCGCGCCTTCCTGGCCGTGGCACGACGCGCACGAGAAGTCCCACGGGCCGGCGCGGTGGAAAAAGAGCTTCTCGCCGAGCTCGTAGGCCGCCCGCTCCTTGGGATGGCTCGTGCCGGGCCTGAGCGGCATGCCGTTCGAGAAGGAGGCGACGTAGGCCGACAGCAGCTCCATCTCGGAGGGCGTGTCGGCGTTGCCGAACACGCGCCTGGTCGCCTCCTCGCGGCTGCGGCCCTGGAGCGTGGTCATGCACCAGAGGAGCCGCGTCTCCAGGTCCATCACCCGGTCGGCGTCGGCGAAGTAGCGCGGCAGGGCGGCGTAGGCGCCCTTCAGCACGCCCGGGCCCTGGCCGAGGTCGCAGCGCTCGAGCGACACGTGCTTCGGTCCCTGCGGCTTCTTCCAGGCCTCTTCGCCGAGGGCGACGAAAAGCTCCACCGGCGCGTTCTCCGCGACCATGCGCTGGTACTCCGCGTAGGTCGATTCCTGCGCGAGCGCGGCCGGGAGCGCGGCGCCGAGCGCCGGGACGGCGAGCAGGGCGGCGAGGCGCCTCATGCCACGGTGCCTTCGATGCGGTTCGAGTCGCCGCGGTTGTCGAGCCAGCTCACCTCGACCTTGTCGCCCTTGGCGCCGCCCTTGACGCGGAAGCTGAACACCGGGTTGCGCGACACGGCCTGGCTGATCTCGCCCTCGACCACCGTGCGGCCGTTCACCTTGACCGTGACGTTCTGTATGAAATGCCTCGGCACCAGCTTGCCGTCGGAGCCCTTGCGCTGGCCGGTCTCCATCGGGTGCGCCATCAGCACGCGGATCTCGGTCACTCCGTCGCGCGCGGTGGCGCGCATCTTCATCGGTCCTGCCATGGGTGTCTCCTTGCCTTAGCCGCCGCAGCCGCCGATGGTGACCTTGATGTTCTTGGTCGCCGAGTAGTGCCGGCCGTTCGCCTCGGCGATCGCCCGCACGTCGGAGGTCTCGCCCATCTTCACGTTGACCTTGACGAAGGGCAGGGCGCCCTCGAGGAAGTCGAACTTGGCGACCAGCGGGAAGGGGTTGTTGTCGACCACCACGGCGAGCGAGCGCGTGCCGGGGATGTTGCTGGTGATGGTGATCGGCACCACCGCGCCGTTCTCGGCGATCTCGGGCGCTTCGAGGAGGAGGTCGCTGCTCGGCGCCGCGTCTGCCGCGCCGATCGACTTGAGCGCCTCGGCGGGCGTTTGGGCGCCGAAGGCGGCCTTGTTCCAGGCGGCGAGCGCGGCCAGGGGCTTGAGCAGCCCGGCGGCGAGCACGCCGGCGCCTTGCAGCAGGAGCCTTCGTACGGAATTCATCGGCTTACCTTTCTTCTCGAGGCCCGAATCGTAGTGCAAGAGGGCGGTGCAGCAAAGAACGAATCGGCTTATCCATATGGCCGGCTGCGGTGGCAATGTGCAAAGCCGATTGCAATGTGCAAAGCCGATTGTATAGATTCGGGCGGGCACGCCGCTTGCCCCGCATCCGGCCTTCGAGAGGAGCCCATGGCAGAGTCCAGCGCCACATTGCACGAAAGCCCCGATAAGCTGAACGCCGCGACGATCGACCGGCACCGGGCGATCGTCTCGCTCATGGAAGAACTGGAGGCGGTCGACTGGTACGACCAGCGCGTCGACGCCGCCGGCGACGAGGAGCTGCGCGCTATCCTCGCGCACAACCGCGACGAGGAGAAGGAGCACGCCGTGATGACGCTCGAGTGGCTACGCCGGCGCGATCCGCAGCTCGACCGGCAGCTTCGCACCTACCTCTTCACCGACAAGCCGGTGCTCGAGGTGGAGGCCGCCGCCGAGGCGGCCGAGGCCGCCGGCGAGGACGCCGCGGCGGACGACGGCTCTCTCGGCATCGGCAGCCTGCGCGAGGGAGGCCGCCCGTGAACGACCTGCTGCGCGGCCTCGCGCCGATCTCGGACGCGGCGTGGGGCGAGATCGAGGCGGAAGCGAAGCGCACGCTCAAGGCGATGCTCGCCGCGCGCAAGCTCGTCGACTTCAAGGGGCCGCTCGGCTGGGAAGCGGGCGCGATCAGCCTCGGCCGCGCGCAGCCGCTCAAGGCGGCGCCGCACCCGGGCGTGCAGGCGCGGGTGCGCCGCATGCAGCCGCTCGTCGAGCTGCGCGTGCCGTTCGAGCTCGAGCGCGAGGAGCTCGAGGCGATCGGCCGCGGCGCGCAGGACGTGAGCCTCGACGCGGTGCGCGAAGCGGCGCGCGCCGCGGCGCTCGCCGAGGACCGGGCGGTGTTCCACGGCTACGGCGAGGCGGGCATCGGCGGCATCGTCGACGCCGCCGCGGCGAGCAAGTGCTCGATCACCGAGGACTACGGCGCCTACCTCGGCTCGGTCGCCGAGGCGCTCTACAAGCTGCGCGCCGCCGGCGTCGGCGGACCGTTCGCGATCGCGCTCGGCCCGCGCTGCTACACCGGCCTCTCCAAGACGCTGCTCGGCGGCTTCCCCGCCCTCGAGCACGTGCGGCGGCTGCTCGACGGGCCGATCGTCTCGGCGCCGGCGGTCGACGGCGCCGTCGTGCTCAGCACGCGCGGCGGCGACTTCGAGCTGACCGTGGGCCAGGACTTCTCGATCGGCTACCTCGAGCACAGCGCGAGCAAGGTGCGGCTGTACCTCCAGGAGAGCATGACCTTCCGCGTGCTCTCGCCGGAGGCCGCGGTGCCGCTGCGCTACACCTGATCCGGGCGAGCGCTCAGCGCCTCGTCCACGAGTCGTACTCGGCGGCCGCGGCCCACGAGTCGTACTCGGCGGCGCCCGCGCTGCGGCGCGCCTCGGCTCCGGCGCGCGCCAGCGCCTCGCGCATCAGCGTTTCGGGAAGCGCCAGCGTCAGCTCGCCGCCCTCGGCGAGCGGCATCACGATCTCTCTCATGCCCATGGTGCATTCCTCCTTGTCGTCGTACGTGCGCTTCGTCAGATGTGCAGGATCTCGCCCTTGAGCGAGTAGCCGATCGCGAGCACGTCCTTCTGCGACTGCTCGTCGACGCCGCGCTTCTTCAGCGCGGCGAGGATGTCGTCGAGCGCCGCCATGTACTCGGCCTCGCTGATGTTCATGCCGCGGTGCACCTGCTGCATGGTGCGGCCGGTGTACTGCGCGCTGCCGCCGCCGCCCGCCTCGAAGAACGCGCACACGTGCTTCTTGAGCGACTCGAGCCTGTCCGGGGTCTCGAGGTAAGGGCGAAAGCGCGCCCGGATCGCCGGGTTCTCCATGTGGCGGGCGACGATGTCGCCGACCAGCGCCTTGATCCCGGCCGAGCCGCCGAGACGCTCGAAAAGCGAAACTGCCTGCATCGGTTTTCCTCCTTTCAAGGTTGGCTGTATTCCGTCTAATAGACTGGTCGGTCTAGTGCCGGACACAAAAAAAAAGAGCGAGTCCGAAAGCACCGGTCAGGCGAGCGCGGCGCGGAAGTAGAAGTCGAGCATCTCGCGCAGCGGCGCGCCGTCGCGCATGAGCCGCGAGCGCAGCGCCGCGCCTTCCCAGCAGTTGATGAGCAGCTTGGCGAGCTGCGCCGTATCGGTGCTCGGGCGGATCTCGCCGCGCTTGACGGCCTCGTCCAGGCAGGCGGCGAGGCGCCGTTCGATCTGCGAGAAGCATTCCTCGACCTTGCGGCGGAACGCCTCGCTCACTCCCGAGAGCTCCTGGCCGAGGCCGCCGAGCAGGCAGCCGAGGTAGCCCTCTCCGCGGTAGCTCTGCTCCACGAGCTCGAAGAACCGGCGCACCCGCTGCACCGCCGGCAGCGACTCGTCGCCGAGGCATGCGTCGAGAGCGCGATGCGCCTGCTGCATGTACAGGTCGATCGCCTGCATGCCGAAGTCCTCCTTCGACTTGAAGTAGTGATAGAAGGAGCCCTTCGGCGTGCGCGTCTCCTCGAGCAGCGCGGCGATGCCGAGGTCGTGGTAGCCGTGCTTGAGCAGCATCGCCACGCCCTTCTCCAGGAGCTGTTGCCGGACGTCCATCTGTTGTATTAGACCGGTCGGTCTAGTGGCCCGTCAAGTGGCTCCTGTGACGCGGTGCATCAAACGGTCTCTGCAGTGCTCTTCGGCCCGGGATCAACGCTCTTTCGCGCAGGATCGATGTGACCGTAAAGCTCGTCCCAATAGGCGAGCGCGATGTCGCAGGTGGTCTGGAAATGCTGAGTGAGCAGAGCGCACGCTCCGCTGGAGTCGCGGGCAAGCGTCAAGCGGGCGATCTCGTGGTGCTCTTGCGTGCGATCGCGCTTGTTCAGCACCGCATTGAGCGCGCGTGCGAGCGAGCGGTAGCGATTCGCCAGGTCGAAAAGCTGCTCCGAATAGAGCAGCAACCGCTTCGACGGGCAGGCCCCGAGCAGCGCAGAGTGGAAAGCCCGGTGCGCCGACTCCAGCCGGATCTTCGACTCGGGCACCGTCGACTCGTGGTCGGCTGAAAGTCGATCCAGCCGGTGCAGCGCCAGCACCACGCCCTCTTCCCAGCGATCGTCGCCGCAGCGGATCGCTTCGCGCAGCGCGACCTCGGCGACCCAGCAACGCGCCTGCGTGAGATCGACGAGGTCTTCCCGGCTGATGACCGGCACCGCGAATCCGCGGCGGTCGGTCTGCACCAGCAGGCCCTCCGCGGCAAGGCGGTTCATCGCTTCGCGCGCCGGGCTGGACCCCACTTCATAGCTGCGGCACACCTCGGCCAGGCGCAGCTTTTTCCCTGAAGGTAGCGTGCCGGTAACGATGTCGGAGCGAAGCCGCGCGTAGAAGGTCGATGCAGCGGTTGCGGAAGCCGCTTGTGGGGTGGCGGTCGCTTCGGCATTACCCAGTTTCGCCATATTGTTCTTCGATAGACTTTGTATAATCGATTTCCGCCGGCAATGATTTCACATTTTTAGCTGTGGTGGCGGCGCTTTTACATTATGGTCGCCCCGATGTCCAGCCCGTTCAACGCCCCCGGAGCGCTTATCGAGCTCCGTGAGCTGGAAAAGACCTACCGCTCCCACCACGAAGGACTGACGCGGGCGCTCGAGCGGGTCTCGTTCCGGGTAGACGAGGGCGAGTTCATTTCCATCGTCGGGCCGTCGGGCTGCGGCAAGTCCACCCTGCTGAAGATTCTCGCCGGAATCATCCCGCGCACCGGCGGGCAGGTGCTGCTGCGCGGCTCGTCGCTCGAGTCGGCCGGCGCCAACGTCGGGCTGGTGTTCCAGGCCCCGGTGCTCCTGCCCTGGCGCACGGTGCTCGAGAACACGCTGCTGCCGGCCGTCGTCCTCGGGCTCGATTTGAAGAAGGCCGAGGCGCGCGCCCGCGACCTGCTGAAGATGGTCGGCCTGGAAGGATTCGAGGACAGCTACCCCTCGGAGCTGTCGGGCGGGATGCAGCAGCGCTGCGCGATCACGCGCGGCCTGCTGCACGATCCGCCGATCCTGCTCATGGACGAGCCGTTCGGCGCGCTCGATGCCATGACGCGGGAGAACATGAACCTCGAGCTGCAGCGCATCTGGATGGAGAGCGCGAAGACCATCCTGCTCATCACGCACTCCATTCCCGAGGCGGTGTTTCTCGCGGATCGCGTGCTGGTGATGAGCGCCCGGCCGGGCCGGATCATCGACGAAGTTCGCATACCGTTTCCCCGCCCGCGCAGCCTCGAGCTGTCCTCGACCTCGCAGTTCGGGGAGTTCGTCATGCGCATCCGCCGCCACTTCCATCTTTCCGGGAACGTCGATGAGGCCCCACGACAAGCTCACGGCTGACGCGCCGCCGACGCGCGAGCACGCCTGGCGCGGCTTCGCCGAGCAGCTGCGCTCGTGGTCATGGCTGATCTCGCTGGCCGGCCTGCTCGTGCTGCTCGAGGCGGCAATCGCGTATTTCCAGGTGCCGCCCTACGTGCTGCCGGCGCCGAGCGACATCGCCCGGTCTCTTTGGCGCGGCTTCACGGCCGGCCTGAGCGCGCCCAACGGGTACTACATCCACATCTGGACGACCTTCGTCGAGGCGTTCTCTTCCTTCGTCGTGGGCAGCGGCCTGGGCATCATGATCGGCGCGCTGATCCAGCACTTCCCGCGCAGCAAGCAATTCATCCTGCCCTACGCCATCGGGCTGCAGAGCGTGCCGAAGATCGCTCTGGCGCCGCTCTTGATCGTCTGGTTCGGCTTCGGCATCTCGTCGAAGATCGCGCTTGGCATCCTGCTCACGTTCTTTCCGCTGATGATCAACACGCTGGCCGGGCTGTCCAGCGTGGAGCGCGAGCGGATCGAGCTGATGCAGAGCCTGCGCGCCAGCCAATGGAAGACCTTCCGCCTGGTGCAGCTGCCGAGCGCCATGCCGTTCATCTTCGCCGGGCTGGAGATGGCCGCCGCCTACTCGGTGCTCGGGGCCGTGGTGGGCGAGTTTGTCGGCGGCCAGACCGGCCTCGGCGTGCTGATCCTCAACCGCAACGCCTCGCTCGACATCTCAGGCGCGCTCGCCGCCCTGGTCATCCTCGCCGTGCTCGGCGTCGGCCTGCGGCATGCGGTGGTAGCGCTGCGGCGGCGCCTGCTGTTCTGGTCGCCGTCGGCCGAGATGCTGGCGAAAAGCGAGGGCGGGTAGCGGGGCGTTCGACAACAGAAACAGTCTGGAGACAACGATGGGCGTATTGACCGATTTCAGCAAGGCGAAGTACGACACCGTGGCGCCGGGGTGCCGGCGCACCTCGCTCACCGGCGGCGCGGCAAGCGAGATGACGGCGGAGTTGCTGCAGCTCTCGCCTTCGGCGAAGCTGGTGCAGCGCGTCCCCGAGGGCGCCGACCAGTACTTCTACGTGCTCGCCGGCGGCGTTTCGCTGCGCGCCAACGGCGGCGAGGCGAAAGGCGTCGCGCAGAACAGCTTCGCGCTGTGCCAGGAGGGCACGAGCGTCGAGATTGCCGCCGAGCCCGGCCACGAGACGCAGCTGATCAGCGTGGTGGCGCCGCCCAGGGGCAAAAGCGACCGGCGCGGCTTCACGGGCGGGCTGGCGGTGCTGCCGGTGTCCGCGCAACCGGTGGTCGACGTCCCGGAGCAGAAGAAGAAGCGCATCTATCTCGCCACCAAGGACGTGGGCTCGACCGAGCGCGCGCACGGCATGATCGTCGTCTATCAGGCCGACACCGTGACCGGCAACCACATGCACCCGAACGCCGAAAGCCTGTTCGTGTTCCTCGAGGGCCGGGCCGTGGTGACCGTGAACGGCGAGGAAGTGAGCGTCGGCCGGGGGCAGACCACTTTCTACGGCACGCACGACAAACACCGCCTGCGCGGCGCCGACGACGGCGTGCGCTTCCTCGAGTTCCACATCCCGGGCGCCTACACCACGGTCAGGGACTGAGGAGATGCGGCTCGTAACGTTTGCCCGCCAAGGCGAAGAGCGCCTCGGCGCGCTCGACGGCCGCGGCGCGGTGCTCGACCTCGCGGCGGCCGCCCGAGAGCTGCTGGGGCGTTCGCTTCCCGGCAGCCTGCTCGCGCTGATCCAGGCGGGCGAGAGCGCATGGACGCTGGCGCGGCAGGCAGAGGCTGCGGCGCGCGCCCGGCGCGCGCAGTCGCCGGCGTTGTGGGTGCCGCTGGACGAGGTGAGCCTGCGCGCGCCCCTGCCGCGGCCGGCGAAGAACGTCTTCTGCGTCGGCCGCAACTATCGCGCGCACATCATCGAAGGGGCGCGGGCGCGCGGCCGGGAAGCGGTGTTCCCGGAAGTGCCGGAGTTCTTCACCAAGCCGCCCACGTCGGTCATCGGCCCGGACGAGGACGTGATCGTCGACGCGCGGCGCACGCGCCAGCTCGACTACGAGGTGGAGCTGGGCGTGGTCGTCGGCGCGCGGGCGAAGGACCTGGGCGCCGGCGAGGCGCTGAGCGCGGTGTTCGGCTATACCGTGATCAACGACGTCACAGCGCGCGACGTGCAGAAGGCGCACGGCCAGTGGTTCAAGGGCAAGGGCTTCGACACGTTCTGTCCGACCGGCCCGTGCGTGGTCACCGCCGACGAGTTCGGCCGGCCCGACGGCCATCGCCTGGCCCTGCGGGTGAACGGCGAGCCGCGGCAGGACTCGAGCACGGCCGACATGCTTTTCTCGGTGCCGCAGATCCTGGAGAGCCTCAGCGCCAGTCTCACGCTCGAGCCCGGGGACCTGATCGCGACCGGAACGCCCTCGGGCGTCGCGCTCGGCATGACGCCGCAGAAATGGCTTCGCCCGGGAGACGTCATCGAAGCGGAAGTGCAAGGCATCGGCGTGCTGCGCAACCGGGTGCGCGCGGCGTCGCAAATCCATTGACAGGAGGCAACGCATGTCCAGGACCCACGTTCTCGCTGCAACACTCTGCATGGCGCTCGGCGCCGCATTCGTCGCCGAGGCGCTCGCCGCCGGTACGGCGGCGGTCATCGCGACGAGCAGCCGCTCGCGAAACCCCGGCTATTCCAACATGTGGATCGGCAAGGGGTTCGGCATCTTCGAGAAGGACGGCATCGACGCCACCATCTACGGCGCGAACGGCCACGCCGAGAGCCTGCAGCTGCTGCTGACCGATCGCGTCACGCTCAGCGTCGGCGTCCAGGACACGGTGCTTAAGGCGATGGCGGAAGGCCGCCAGTTGCCGGTGGTCGCGGCCTGCGACTACACGCGCGGCATCTACAACCAGGTGATCGTGCGCGAGGACAGCCCGATCAAGAGCTTCGCCGAATTGAGCGGCCACAAGGTGGGCGTAGCGAGCCTTGCCGCGCAGCAGCTGCCCTTCACCCGCTTCAGCGTCGCTTCGGTCGGCGGCGACCCGGACTCGATCGAGTTCATCGCCGTCGGCGGCGGCCAGCAGGCGGCGATCGCGCTGACCAGCGGCAAGGTGGACGCGCTGGCGAGCTTCGACGTCGCCGTGGCCCAGCTCCGGCAGCAGGGCGCGAAGGTGCGCATCCTCGAGAATCCGCCGGCAGTCAAGAAGACGATCGCGGGGCAGGTGTTCGCCTTCCACAAGCCCTGGTACGAGGCGCACAAGGACGCGGCAGTCCGGCTGCTGCAGGGCATGGTGAAGTCCATGATCCTCGCCGTGGAAAACCCCGAAGCCGCCGTGCGCATGAGCTTCAAGATGTATCCCGAGTCGGTGCCGAACGGCGTGCCGTTCGAAACCGCGGTCCGGCAGGGCGTCGAGCTGCTCAAGGTGCGCGCCCACCTGTACCGCAAGGACGTCGGCGACATGCACCGCTGGTGCGAGTTCTCGCCCGAGGCCTGGCAGTCGTACGTCGACCTGATCGGACTGAAGGGCAAGGTCGATCCGGCGAAGTTCTACACCAACGAGCTGGTGGACCGGATCAACGACTTCGACGAGGCGGCCTTCCGCAAGTGGGCGCGCTCGCTCAAGGTGCAGCCGTAGCGCTCAGGCCGGCGAGAGCGACGACAACTCGGCGAGCCGCTGGCGGGCGAAGGCGATGAAGCTGGCGAGGATCCTGGGATGGAACTTCTGCTTCGGGTAGACCGCAGAGAGGTTGCGTACCATGCGCGGCCGGAACGGTATCCCTACCAGCTCGCCGAGGCGGGTCTCCTTGACGACGGTCGCCCGAGACATGATGGCGAAGCCGAAGCCAGTGCCCACTAACCCTTTCAGCGCCTCCGGGCTGCCGAGCTCCATCACCGGCTGGAGCGAGTCGGGCGCGATGCCCGCCTTCTGCAGGTAGCGGTCGGCGACCTCGCGGGTGCCCGAGCCGGGCTCGCGGCTGATGTAGGCATGGGCCGTGAGCATCGCCGGGGCGATCGCGTCGTGCCGCGCCAGGGGATGCGAGGGCGCGCAGACGAGCTGCAGCTCGTCCTCGCAGCACACCTCGGTGACGAGCGACGGCAGCAGCGACTCGCCCTCGATGAAGCCGATGTCAAGGCTGTGCTCGGCGACTTGGTTCTGCACCGTCTCGGAGTTCGCCACCAGCAGGCGCGGCACGACGCTCGGAAAGCGCGTCTTGAACTCGCCGAGCACCTGCGGCAGCAGGTAGTCGGCGATGGTCATGCTCGCGCCGATGAGCAGCACGCCCGCGACCTGGCCGGTCAGGTCCTTCATGCGCGCGTCGAGCTCGGCGGAGAGCGCGAGGATGCGCTCGGCGTACTCGAACACCACGCGCCCCGCGTCGGTGAGCGAGACCTGGCCGTGGCCGCGCTCGAAGAGCCGCACGTTGAGCTGCTCCTCGAGCTGCTTGATCTGGAACGTCACCGCCGGCTGCGTCATGAACAGCGTCTCCGCCGCCTTGGTGAAGGAGCGCTGCTTCGCGACCGCGTGGAACACCTGAAGGCGACGATCGGCCATGAATCCGCTTGATTGCCGTTGGAAGGACCTTTATTTAGCACAAAAGAGGCCGCGATCTAGAATGCGCGCATGCCCGTTGCCGACGCAGCCGCGGCCTGGTGGCTCTGGCCGCTCGCGCTCTTCGTCTTCTGCTTCCTGCTCGGCATCGTCGCGGTGATCGCGGGCGTCGGCGGCGGGGTGCTGTTCGTGCCGGTCGTCGCGAGCTTCTTCCCCTTCCACCTCGACTACGTGCGCGGCGCGGGGCTGATCATCGCGCTCACCAGCACGCTCGCCGCCTCGCCCAGCCTGCTGCGCTCGGGCCTCGCCAGCCTGCGCGTCGTGCTGCCGCTCGCGCTGGCGGGCTCGCTCGGCTCGCTCGCCGGCGCGGTGGCCGGCTTCGCGCTGCCGGTGAGCTTCGTGCACGCCGCGCTCGGCGTGATCATCGGCGCGGTGGCGCTGCTCATGGTGTCGACCAGGGGCCTGGACGTGCTGCAGGTGCGGCCCGACGCGCTCGGCCGCCGGCTCGGCCTCGCCGGCGAGTACCTCGACCCGAAGAGCGGGCGCATCGCCTGGCATACGCGCCACACCGGCGCGGGCATCGCCGCCTTCGGCGGCATCGGGTTCATCGGCGGGCTGTTCGGCCTGGGCGCGGGCTGGGCGAACGTGCCGGCGCTCAACCTGCTGATGGGCCTGCCGCTCAAGCTGGCGGTCGGTACGAGCGGCCTCGCCATATCGCTCATCAACAGCTCGGCGGCCTGGGTCTATATCGAGCGCGGCGCGCTGCTGCCGGCGATCGCCATGCCGTCGATCCTCGGCGTGATGCTCGGCTCGCTGATCGGCGCGCGCCTGCTGCACGGCATGTCGTCGCTGACCGTGCGGCGCATCGTCATCGCCGTGCTGGCGCTCGCCGGCGCGCGGGCGCTGCTGCGCGGCGTGGGAGTGTGGCCATGAGCGGCGAGCGGCAGGCCGCCGACGGCATCTACGCCCGCTGGCTGGCCGCCGGGACGGGCGTCGCGTTCGCCTTCGCGCTGCTCTCGCTCCTTCTCTACCTGAGCGGCGCGCTGCCGGCCTTCGTCTCGCCCGACGAGCTGCCGCGCCTGTGGACGCTCTCGGCCGCCGAGATGATGCGCGAGACCGGCGCGCCGCCGGGCTGGCGCTGGCTGGAATACGTCGGCTACGGCGACTACCTGACCCTGCTCGGCATCGCGCTCTTCGCGCTGCTCGCGGCGTTGTGCACCGCGCGCGTCGTTCCCGCGTTCCTCGCGGCGGGCGAGCGGCTGCAGGCGCTGCTCGCCGCGCTGCAGGTGCTCGTCCTGCTCGTCGCGATGCTCGGGCTCTTTCCGGGAGCGCACTGACCATGCTCGTTCCGCCGCACGGAAAAGGACCGCTTCGGCCGCGCGCCGTGCCGCCCGCCGAGGCGGCCGAGCTGCGCAAGCGCGCCGCCTCGCTTCGCAAGCTGCGCATCAGCTCGCGCGAGAAGGGCGACCTGGTGATGCTCGGCATCGGCGGCTTCACGCCGCTCGAGGGCTTCATGACGCACGCCGACTGGCGCGGCGTGTGCGACGAGCTGCGCACCGCCTCGGGCCTCTTCTGGCCGATCCCGATCACGCTCTCCACCGACGAGGACGTCGCGCCCGGCGCCGAGATCGCGCTCCTCGACCCGGAGGAGGGCGAGCCGATCGCGACGATGCGCGTCACGGAGAAATACAGGATCGACAAGGCGCACGAATGCCGCTCGGTGTTCAGGACTACCGACGAGGCGCACCCGGGCGTGCGCATGGTGATGCAGCAGGGGGCGGTGAACCTCGCCGGCCCGGTGCAGGTGCTCTCCGACGGCGGCTTCAAGGCGAAGTACGGCGCGCTCTTCATGACGCCCGCCGAGACGCGCGCCGAGTTCGAGCGGCTCGGCTGGTCGCGCGTCGCGGCGTTCCAGACGAGGAACCCGATGCACCGCTCCCACGAGTACCTCGCCAAGATCGCGATCGAGGCGTGTGACGGGCTGCTCGTGCATTCCCTGCTCGGCGCGGTGAAGCCCGGCGACATCCCCGCCGAGGTGCGCACCCGGGCCATCTCCACTCTCATCAAGAACTACTTCAGGGAAGGGACCGTGCTCCAGGCCGGCTATCCCCTCGACATGCGCTACGCCGGCCCGCGCGAGGCGCTCCTGCACGCGCTCTTCCGCCAGAACTACGGCTGCTCGCACCTCGTGGTCGGGCGCGACCACGCGGGCGTCGGCAAGTACTACGGCCCGTTCGACGCGCACCGCATCTTCGACGAGATCCCCGCCGGCGCGCTCGAGACGCGGCCGATCCGCATCGGCGTCACCTTCTGGTGCCATCGCTGCTACGGCATGGCCTCCGACCGCACCTGCCCGCATTCCGACGCCGACCGGCTGCAGGTGTCGGGCACCCAGCTGCGCGAATGGCTCTCCCGCGGCGCCGACGTGCCGCCCGAGTTCAGCCGCCCCGAGGTGCTGGCGGTGCTCCGCGACTACTACCGGGAAAAAGGGTGACGGTCACCCTTTGACTAGCGCGTCGCGTCGCCCGACTCGACGATCACCAGCTCGACCTCGCCGGCGCCGTTGCGCTTGCGGAAAGCGGCGGCTTCCTGATACTCGGCGGACTGGTGGCAGGCGAGCGCCTGCTCCAGGCTCGGGAACTCGATGACCACGAAGCGGTGGAACTTCTGCGGGCCCTCGAGCACCTGGTAGCGGCCGCCGCGCGCCAGCACCTTGCCGCCGAAGCGCGCGATGATGGCGGGGACGCGGTCGGTGTACTTCTTGTACTCGACGGGGTCGTTGATCCTGGAGCGGGCCACCCAGTAGGCGGGCATCGGTCTTCCTTTCGTCGCTAGAACAGCAGCCCGGGCAGCGCCGTGGCGATCGCCGGCAGCCCGATGATCATCGCCATGCACGCGAGGATGATGAGCCAGTAGGGCGTCGAGCTCGCGAACAGCTCGACCATCGAGACGGCCGGGTCCTCGTCGTGGGTGGCGGCCTTGACGGTATAGACCAGCAGGCCGAAGGGCGGCGTGAGCAGCCCGGCCTCGATGGCGAGGATGCCGACGATCGCGAAGGCGATCGGGTCGTAGCCGAGCGACTCGGCGATCGGCGCGAAGATCGGCACGGTGAGCAGCATGATCGAGATCGAGTCGATCACCATGCCGAGCACGAACCAGACGAACACCATCACCGCGACCACCATGAGCGGCGTGAGACCGGTGCCGAGGAACAGGTCCTGGATGGCGCTGGTCACGCCGGTCATCGCCAGCGTGCGCGAGTAGAGCGAGGCGGCGACCAGCAGCAGCAGGATCGGCGCCGAGGTGCGCCCCACGGCGAGGATCGCGTCGACGATCTCGCGCAGCCGCATGCCCTTGACGATGGCGAGCACGAGGCCGATCAGCGCCCCGGCGCCCGCGCCCTCGGTGGGCGTGAAGATGCCGAACCAGATGCCGCCCAGCACGGCGAGGATCACCGCGACGATGCCGGCGAGGCTGGTGAGGAAGGCGGCCGGGCTCACCTCGTCGACCTTCGAGCCGGCGCGCGTGTCGCCGCCGCCGCCGACGAGCTGCGGGCGCAGCAGCGCGCTGAGCAGGATGTACAGGACGAAGAGCGCCGTGAGCAGCAGCCCCGGCAGCACGCCGGCGAGGAAGATCTGGCCGATCGACTTCTCGGTGAGGATGCCCCAGACGATCATCAGCACCGAGGGCGGGATCAGCATGCCGAGGCAGCTCGAGCCGGCCACCGCGCCGAGCGCGAAGCCCTTGTGGTAGCCGAAGCGCTTCATCTCCGGGAAGGCGATGCGCGAGAACGCCGCCGCCGAGGCGATCGACACCCCGGTGACGAAGGAGAACAGCGCGTTGCCGAGCACCGTGGCGATCGCCAGCCGCCCCGGCAGGCGGCGCAGCAGCCGGTTGATGCCGCGGTAGACGTCGCCCACGGCGCCCGAGCGGCCGATGAACTCGCCCATCAGCATGAACAGCGGGATCACCGCGAACACGTAGTCGCGCAGCGATTCGTAGGCGGTGCTGCCGAGCATGGTGGCGACCACCTCGACGTCGCGCGTCACGAACCAGATGCCCAGCGCGCTGGTCATGCCGAGCGCGATGGCGATGTGCACGCCGAGCGCCACCAGGACCAGCAGCCCGGCGATCAGCACGGCGGCGACGTTGACGTCGAACACGCCGCTATTCGCGCCAGCCGAACACGTCGAGCAGCGCCACCACCACGTAGTTGGCCACCGCCACCGCGCTGCCCAGCAGGATCAGGAAGCGCGTCGGCCAGGCCGGCACGTGCAGCGCCCCCTCGCCCTCGAACTCGCCGCCCACCCAGGAGGCGATCGCCAGGTCCCAGCCGCCCCAGATGATCAGCGCGAAGAAGGCGACGCCCAGCAGGTAGCCCAGGCCCAGCGCGGCGCGCTGCGCCCAGCGCGGGAAGTGGACGAACAGGAAGTCGGTCGCCAGCATCGAGCGGCTGCGGATCGCGTAGCCCGCCTGCAGGAACACGATCATGACGATCGAGTTGGCGACGATCTCGCGCACGCCGTTCAGCGGGTTGTTGAACAGCCCGCGCGCGACGATATCGGCGAGGATGATGAAGGTCAGCACGAACGCCCACAGGGCGGCGAGGATCATCATGCCCTTCGCCGCCCTGTCGCTGAGCGTCGTGATCGACCTCAGCGGCGCTGCCCTACTTGATCACGTAGCGCACCGGCCAGGTGTAGCCGCGCCTCTCGGCGGCGTCGAGCGCCGCGTTCAGGACCTTGACCACCGGCAGACCCTGCTTCTTCAGCTCGTTGGCGTGCTCCTGCGGCCAGTCCTTGATCGCCTCGGCCCAGTCCTTGCGCACCGACGGGTCGATCGCCTTCACCTTGGCCAGCCCGGCGCGCAGCTTCGCCACGTCGCCGTCGTAGCGCTCCTTGTTGTGCGTGCCGGTGCGGATCTCGAAGTCGTGCGCCACCTCGCGCATGATCTTCTGCACCTCCCTCGGCAGGCGGTTCCAGCGGTTCTTGTTGATGGTCAGGCCGTGCCAGGTCATCGAGCCGAAGCCGATCAGCGTGTAGTAGGGGCCGGGCTCGTAGAGCTTCATGTTGAGCCAGCCGCTCGGGAACATGATGTAGCCCTCCATCACGTGGGTCTGCATGTTCGTGTACGCCTCGGGCAGCGAGCCCTGCACCGGCGTGACGCCGGCGTAGCGCAGCCAGTTGAGGTTCAGGCCGGCGCCGCCGAGCTTCACGCCCTTCAGGTCGGAGACCTTGTTCCAGTCGAAGGTCGTGCCCAGGTTGTAGCCGCCGTCGGCGATGCGCGCGAGGAACACCTGGTTGTACTTCTCCTCGAAGACGCGCTCGAGGAAGGGCTCGGACTTGTACACGTCCTGCGCGATGGCGAGGCTCAGCGTCGGGTCCATGGTGCCGAAGGGCAGCATCACCTGGAAGGCGTGCAGCGGCAGCTTGGACGCCTCGAAGCAGAAGCAGAAGCCGCCGATGTCGACGATGCCGTTCTGCACGCCCTCGAGCGTCTCGGTCACCTTGACGATCGAGCCGCTGTAGCCCTCCACCCACTCGATCTTGTGCTTGGTGCGCGCCTCGACGCGCTTCTTCAGCTCGACCTGAAAGTAGTCCTTCATCAGGCCGGCGTAGACCACCGCCGGCGGATGGCCGGACGCGATGCGCAACCGGATGGTTTCCGCCTGGGCCGAGCCGGCGGCGAAGCAGACGACGGCGACCGCCGCCGTTGCCGCAATGCAACGAAGCTGGGTTCTCATGGTCACCTCCTCCTCGGGCCGGGAGCATAGCAAACCCCACGTGCGGCGCGCCGGCACCTCATAGAATGCGATGAAAAGGAGCTCGCCCATGAGCCGTCCCGCATTTCTCCTGGCCTTCGTGGTGGCTTTTCCGGCCGTCGCTGCGGAGCCGTCGCATGAGAGAACGTTCGGCGCCGACCGCTTCGCCACCGGGTCGAGCGTGACGATCGAGAAGCCGGTCGCGGGCGATCTTTTCGCCGCGGGCGGGGCGATCGATGTGGACGAAGCAGTGAACGGCGACGCGGCGATCGCGGGCGGCACGGTTCGCGTCGGCGGGCCGGTGGGGCAGGACCTGTACCTCACCGGGGGACGGCTCAACATCGCGGCGCCGGTGACGCGCAACGCGCGCATCGCGGGCGGCAACGTCGAGATCGGGCCGAAGGCGCGCATCGGCGGCAACGTTTCGGTCGCCGGCGGCCGCATCCGCATCGAAGCGCCGATCGGCGGCTACCTGCAGGTCGGCGCGGGAGACGTCTACCTCGATTCGAGCGTCGGCGGCGACGTGCAGGTCGGCGCCGGGTCGGTCGAGCTCGGGCCGAACGCGCGCGTCGCCGGGCGGCTGCGCTACGCGAGCCGGGAAGAGCTGGAGAAAGACCCGCAGGCCCAGGTGCAGGGCGGCATCGAGCGCCTGCCGCTGCCGCAGCGCCAGCGCCCGCAGAAAGAGAAAGCGCCCGAGCACGGGGCGGGCGTCTTCCACTGGATCTGGTCCGCCGGCTTCATCGTCCTCGCGGCCGTCCTGACGGCGCTCCTTCCGAACGTCGGCCTCGGCGCGGCCGCCACGGTGCGCAGGCGCTGGCCCTGGACGCTGCTCGTGGGCTTCATCGCGCTCGTCTGCATACCGGCCGGCATCGTGATCGCGATGATCACCGTCGTCGGCCTCCCGCTAGCGCTCGCCGCGCTGGCGCTCTATTTCGCGCTTCTGATGGTGGGCTACGCCGCGGGCGGCATGGCGGTCGGGCTGGCCGTGCTGCAGCGCTGGCAACCGGCGCGCGTCACCCAGGGCTTCATGCGCGTCCTCTTCGCCGCGCTGGGCATGCTCGTCGTCGTGCTGCTCGCCTCGATCCCCTGGGTGGGCTTTCTCGTCGTCATCGTCGCCACGCTGCTCGGGGTCGGCGCGCTGCTGCAGCAGCGCCCGGGGGCTGCATAGAAAAAGGGTGCCGACCCCTTTTCAGTCGACGATGTGGTAGACGGGCGCTTTCTCGAGCGTCCAGGTGCCGCTCGCGCGGTCGTAGCGCGAGAGCGTGAAGCAGTGCCAGTTCTCGTCGTCCAGCCGCGCGAAGTCGCCGCGGTAGTAGTAGCCCGGCCAGCGCGTCTCCTCGCGGAACAGCGTGTGGTGCGTCACCGAGAGCGAGGCGAGCAGGCGGTGGTGCAGCTCCCAGGCGCGCTGGAGCTGGTGCAGGTCCTCGGCGCCGATGTGCGCCATGTCCTCCTGCAGCATGCGCAGCAGGTCGAGGCCGCGCTCGAGCAGCTTGCCGTTGGTCATGTAGTGGGTGCTGATGCCGCCGACGTACTCGTCCATGATCTTCTCGAGGCGCTGCAGGCCGTGGATCGGCAGCAGGTACGAAGGCGACACCGTGCCGGCGACGATCTCGTTCCGGCCGACTCGGAAAGTCTCGAGCGGCTGGAAGATGGTTCGCCGGAACCCTTCGACCTCTTCATTATTTATGGAAGGCGCCGCGCGGCCTTTCTCCAGCACGTATTTCACCGCCGCCTTGCCGGCGATGCGCCCCTCGGTGAACGAGCCCGAGGAGAACTTGTGCGCCGTGCCGCCGATCGCGTCGCCGGCGCCGAACAGGCCGTCGACCGTCATCATGCGGTTGTAGCCCCACTGGTACTCGTCGGGTGCGTAGTCCTCGGGGCCGCTCGCCCAGGCGCCGGAGCAGGTGGCGTGCGAGCCCATGACGTACGGCTCGGAGGTGGTGAGCTCGGGATTGGTGTGCTTCGGGTCGATGTTCTGCGACGCCCACACCACCGCCTGGCCGATCGTCATGCCGAGGAAGTTCTCCCAGCCCACCGTCTCCTTGTGCGGATCCTGGAACGCCTCGGTGGTCACCATGCGGATCGGCCCGCGCCCGGCGGCGAGCTCCCTGAGCAGCGCGTGGTTGCGCAGGCAGGTGGGCACCGGGTGGCGGTCGACGTAGTTGCCGACCAGCGCGCGCGTGTCCTCGACCCACTTCGACTCGTACTCCTCGCCGTAGCCGTTCTGCGTGTAGGTCTTGAGGTGCAGGAAGTAGGCGCCGACCGGCCCGTAGCCGTCCTTGAACCGCGTCAGCACGATGCGGTTCTCCATCTGCGTCATCTTCGCGCCGACCTCGATCGGCAGCGCGTACGCCGAGGCGCTCGACCAGGGCGCGTACCAGGTGCGGCCCATGCCTTCGCCGACCGCGCGCGGCTTGAAGATGTGCGAGGCGCCGCCGGCCGAGACGATCACCGCCTTGGCGCGGAACACGTAATAGTCGCCGGTGCGCACGTTGAAGCCGACCGCGCCGGCGACGCGGTTGGCGCCGCCCGCGTCCATCAGCAGGTGCGTGACCATGATGCGGTTGTAGACCTCGCTCGCCGCCTTGCGCGCCGCCTCGGCGACGATCGGCTTGTAGCTCTCGCCGTGGATCATGATCTGCCACTTGCCTTCGCGCTGGTAGCGGCCGCTCTTCGGGTCGCGCATGATCGGCAGGCCCCACTCCTCGAACTTGTGCACCGTGCCGTCGACGTGGCGCGCGATGTCGTAGCCGAGGTCCTCGCGCACCAGCCCCATCAGGTCGTTGCGCGCGTAGCGCACGTGGTCCTCGGGCCGGTTCTCGTTCCACTGCATGCCCATGTAGCAGTTGATCGCGTACAGGCCCTGCGCCACCGCGCCGCTTCTCTCGATGTTCGCCTTCTCTACCGTGACGATCTTCAGGTCGCGGCCCCAGTAGCGCGCCTCGTAGGTGGCGCCGCAGCCGGCCATGCCGCCGCCGATCACCAGGATGTCGGCGTCGACGAAGCGGGTCTTCCTGCCGAAGAGGCCCATCAGGCGAGCCCCTTCTTCAGTTGCTCCCGGCGCAGGGCCGGCAGGCCGGCGCCGATCTTCAGCGCGTCGGGCTCGTGCGCGAGCTCCTGGCGCGACAGGTCCTCGGGGCGCGGCGCGTCGTACTCCGACGGCGGCTTGATCGAGCCCCACGGCGTGGTGCGGATCGGCGAGACGAAATTCTTCTCGCGGCCGTCGCGGAAGCGCAGCCGCCAGGAGATGGTGCCCTTCGCCTCCTCGCGCAGCACGCGCACGCTGTGGCCGAGCGGCGCGAAGTCGGCGTAGCCGCGCACGTCGATGGCGTTCTGCGGGCAGGCCTTGACGCAGGAGTAGCACTCCCAGCACATGTTCGGCTCGACGTTGAAGCCCCGCCGGTAGGTCTTGTCGATGTGCATGATGTCGGAGGGGCAGATGTCGACGCAGTGCCCGCAGCCGTCGCAGCGGGTCATGTAGACGAAGGTGGGCATTGTTCTTCTCCCTGACCTAGTAGTTGCGCGCGTGCCGCACGCGGCGGCCGAGCTGCTCCGGCCGGTCGGCGGGCGCGGGCAGGTTGTCGCGCGTGCCGGCGGCCTCGGCGAGGCGCTTCTCCAGCGCCGCCGCCGGCTTGAAGAACATGTGGGCGAACTTCGACCAGGGCACCGAGCCGAAGAGCACGGTGGTCGCGGCGAGGTAGGCCCAGAACAGCACCCCGGCGCCGCCGCCCGCCGCGGCCCAGACGAGCGCCAGCGTCGCGCTCGCGACGAGCGACAGGATGAAGAGGTCCGCGCGCACCACGCGCAGCGGCGAGTTGCCTTCCGCCGCCACGTCGACGCGGATGAAGAACCAGAACCAGTAGCCGCCGACGCACACCATCAGCGCGCCGAGCCACCACAGGCGCAGCCACAGCGCGCCGGCCGAGGCGTCGAACACCATGACCACGGTGCCGAGCACGTAGAGCAAGAAGCCGTACATGGTGAGCAGGTGCGCGATGCGCCGCCGCGCGTTGCAGAACTCGCCCGAGGCGAGCACGTCGACGAGCGCGGTGCGCAGGGCGACCGACGCGAGCGCCCCGCCGCCGAGCGAGCGGCGGCCGCTTTGCCGCCACTTCGTGAAGAAATAGCGCGCGCTCCCCTTGTGCACGACGTCGTACAGTGTGCCGGCCGCCACCAGGACCGCCATGGCGATCACGTAGACCTGCATGAAAAGCGGCGGCAGCGAGTCGGCGAGGCTGGCGAAAGGATGGCTGTCGGGCACGCGGTGTCTCCTCCGCGGGCGATTCTACGGGCCGCGTCGCCGCGGCGGCCGCAAAACTTGCTATGCGGTCATAGATTTCCTATATCTTTCGTTCCCCTGATCCGAGGAGGCAAGGCAAATGACGATGCGCCCCTTGGCGAGCGCCTTCGCCGCCCTGCTGCTCGCCGCGGCGGCGTGGCCGGCGGCGGCGCAGACGAGCGGCCGGCAGCCGGTGCTCGTCTCGATCAAGCGCATGTCGCTCGACACCGCGCTCAAGGCGGCGCGCGCGGCGCTCGAGGCGTGCCGCAAGGAAGGCGTGCAGGTCGCCGTCACGGTGATCGACCGCGGCGGCCATGCGCAGGCGGTGCTGCGCGACGTGCTCGCGCCCGATCTCACCCTGGCGGTGAGCCGCGGCAAGGCCTACGCCGCCATGTCGTTCGTGACGCCGACCTCGCAGCTCGAGGCGCGCTTCGCGCGGCCCTACGGGCCGCCGTCGCTGAACGGCGCGGTCATCGCCGCCGGCGGCCTGCCGATCCGGGCGGGCGGCGAGCTGGTCGGCGCGATCGGCGTGAGCGGCGCGCCTTCGGGCCAGGTCGACGAGCGCTGCGCCGCCGCCGGCTACGAGGCGATCAGCGAGGACCTGGAGCTCGGCGGCTGAGGATGCGCTCGGCGGCTTCGCCCAGCGTATCGACGACGCCGTCGCTGTCGATCTCGCGCACGTCGCGTCCTTCGCTGTAGCCGTAGCAGACGAGCAGGACGCGGCAGCCGGCGGCGCGCGCCCCTTGCGCGTCGTTCGCGGAATCGCCGATCACCACCGCTTCGCCCGGGCTCGCGCCGAGCTCGCGGCAGGCGTGCAGGAAGGGCTCGGGGTCGGGCTTGCGGCGGCCGACCTGGTCGGCGGCGACCACCGCGTCGAAGAAGGGGGCCAGTCCGGTTTTCTCGAGAAGCGGCAGCGTGTAAGCCGCGGCCTTGTTGGTGACGCACGCGAGCCGCAGGCCCGCGGCGCGCAGGCGCCCGAGCGCCGCCGCGGCGCCCGGGTAGGGCGACGAGGCGCCGCCGTTCAGCCGCTCGTAGTGGACGCGGAAGCTGGCGAGCGCGGCTTCGCTCGTCGGCGCGCCCGCGGCTTCCAGGCAGCGCTCGACGAGCTTCGGGATGCCGCTGCCGATGAACTCGCGCACGGTGTCCGCGGGCAGCGGCGGCAATCCCTGCTCGGCGAGCATGGCGTTCGCCGCCTGCGCGATGTCGGGTGCCGTGTCGAGCAGCGTGCCGTCGAGGTCGAGCAGGACCGCGCGCGTCAGCGCCACAGGTCCGGCTCCTCGCCGCGCCGGCGCATCGCCTCGGCGCGCGCCTGCAGGTAGCGCTGGAAGGAGGGCTCGCGCCGGTAGGCGCGCGAGGAAACGTAGGCGAAGGACGAAGCGAGGTGGAAAGGCCGCACGTACGCTTCGATGCGGAACACTTCGCGCGCGCCGTCGAAGAACACGATGCTCGGCGCATAGGCGATCGCCAGCTCGCGCGCCCAGCGCTCCGCGCTGAGGCGCCTGCCGTCCGGGGTGACGAGCAGCTGCGCGTCGGCGAGCGACACGCGCGCGACGTCGACCTTGGCGAGCTCGGCCTTCACCTCGGCGCGGGCGAAGCCTTCGCGATGCAGCTCGTCGCAGCCCGCGCAGTACGGCGTCTCGAAGAGCACCGCGAGCGGCCGGGCGCCGGGCCTGCGCCGCAGCTCGAGCGGCGGCGCGAGGAAGAACGGCTGGTCGTGCAGGCTGGCGCTCGCCTCCTCGCGGTAGTTGGCGGCGAGCCAGTCCTGGAACGAGAGCTTGCGCTCCATCGCGCCGGCGACGTAGTCGAGCGCCGCCTCGAAGCGGCGCGGCGGGTAGTAGCCGTTCACGCGCAGCGCCACCGCGCCGCTCTCGTCGAGAAAGATGAGCGTCGGCGTGAACTGCACCTTGAGGCGCGCCGCGAGCGCCTTCTCGCTTTGCGTGCGCCCGTCGAGCCAGGTCACCTCGCGATCGCCCCACACGTTGAGCGCGATGGCGACGAAGTGGCGGCGCGCCTTGTCGACGATCGGGCGCTGCGAGAAGTTCACCTGCATCAGCGCCTTGCAGTAGGGGCAGCCGTCCTGGCCGAAGTAGAGCATGACGCGCCGGCCTGCGGCGGCCGCCTCGCGCACGTCCTCGCGCAGGTCGAGCAGGCTCTCGCTGAACCAGGCCGGGATCTCGATCGCGTGCGGCGAGACGACCTGCGCGTGCGCGGCCGGCGCGGCGGCGAGGCAGAGCGCGAGCAGGATGGCCCTCAGGATGCCTCCGCGCGGCTCGCCGCTTCCGCTCCGCTTACGGCCGGATGTAGGCCCAGCCCTCGCGCTGGCGCTTCATGATGTGCACCACGCCCGCGTCGACGTAGCTGATGCCGGCGTACATCTGGTCCCTCGTCGTCTTGGTGTTGCGCATCGTGTTCTCGCACGCCAGCAGGCCGACGCTCGCGTCGAGCGCCTGCGCCAGCCGGTCGGCGACCTTCGAGTCGGCCTTCAGCATGCCGAGCCCGGGGCCGTAGGCGACGATCTCGATCGCCACGCTGTCCGTGCCGAGGTCGTGCTGGATGTTGCGCGCGTTGTTGAGCGCCAGGTTCCACTTCGCAGGGTCGTTGTCGCTCACCTGCAGCACCACCTTGTACGACGGGGCTTTCGCCGGCGCCGCGGCGGCGAGCGGCGCGGCGGCGCCGAGCGCGCCGGCGAGGCGCAGCCAGGCGCGCCGGGAGAGGGAAGCTTTCATGCGCGCATTGTGGTCGCGGCGCCGCGCCGCGGCAATGGCGCCGTGGTTATATGCGTATGCCGCGGCGGCGGGCGCGGCCCGTATAAAATCGCGCCCATGGAATTCGATCGAGAGCTCGATGCGCGCGGGCTGAACTGCCCGCTGCCGATCCTGCGCACCAAGAAGGCGCTGAACGAGTTGCAGTCGGGCCAGGTGCTGAAGGTCGTGGCGACCGATCCGGGCTCGGTCAAGGACTTCGAGGCGTTCTCGCGTCAGACCGGACACCAGCTCCTGTCGCACGCCGAGGCGAACAAGGAATTCACGTTCTACGTAAAGCGCAAGTAGCGCTCGCGCTGGTCGCGGCGCTGTGGGCCGGCCTCGCCGCCGCGCAGGGGGCGGCGCCGGTGCGCGCGGTGTATCACTTCAGCGAAGGCATCGCGCAGGCTTCGCGCGGCCTGGAATACATCCGCAACCATTTCGAGGCCGATCCGCGGGCGCAGATCGTCGTGGTGGCGCACGCGCTCGGCGTCGACTTCCTGATGAAGGGCGCGAAGACCGCCAAGGGCAACGAGTTCCGCGGCGCGATCGAGGACCTCGATCTCCAGGGCGTGAAATTCCGCGTCTGCGAGATCACGCTGCGCGAGCGCGGGCTCAAGCGCGAGCAGTTCCTGCCGCTCGTCGAGTTCGTGCCCTCGGGGGTGGCCGAGATCGCGCGGCTGCAGACCGCCGAGGGCTACGCCTACCTCAGGCCCTGACCCTGTAGAGCGCCATCCCGGCGAGCATCGCCGCGACGAACACCGCGGCCTTCTCTTCTCCCGAGCCGAACGACACCAAAGCCGGTCCGGGGCAGAAGCCGGCAAGCCCCCAGCCGATGCCGAACACGAGCGAGCCGCCGAGCAGCCGCCGGTCGATGCCGCGCCGGCCGGGAAGCTCCATCGCGCCGCCGAGGAACGCCTTGGCGCGGCGCCGGGCGAAGGCGAAGGCGAAGAACGCCACCGCGATCGCGCCCGCCATCACCATGGCGAGCGACGGATCCCACGCCCCCGCGACGTCGAGGAAGCCTTTCACCTTGCCCGGATCGCTCATGCCGGAAAGGATCAGGCCGACGCCGAACAAGAGGCCGGCGGCGAAGGCGGCAAGGGCGCTCACAGCGCGTGCCTCGCGAGATACACCGTCGCCATGCCGGCCGCCATGAAGGCGAGCGTCGCGGCGAGCGAGCGCGGCGAGAGGCGCGACAGCCCGCACACGCCGTGGCCGCTGGTGCAGCCCGAGCCGTAGCTCGTGCCGAGGCCGACCAGGAGCCCCGCCGCGGCGAGCGTGCCCAAACCCGAGTCGATGCGCGGCGCGGGCAGGGAGCCGACGAGCAGCACGGCGGCCGGCGCGACCAGCAGGCCGGCGACGAAGGCGATCCGCCAGCCCGTCTCGCCGGCCTTCGGGCGCAACAGGCCGCCGACGATTCCGCTCACGCCGGCGATGCGGCCGTTGAGCAGCACGAGCATCGCCGCGGCGACGCCGATCAGCACGCCGCCGGCGAGCGAGCTCCAGGGGGTGAAATTCGTCCAGTCGATGCTCACCGGCGCTCCCTCTTCGACGCCAGGCTTCATTCTATTGACTTGTCGGCGGGCCGCGGTGGCGGCCCGGGAACGGCGGCTCGCGCCCTAGGCCGAGCCCTGCGGCGGCGTGGACTTCGCGGTGCTGCGCACGAAGATGCTGAAAAACTTACGCGGCTCGGCAGGAATTACCGTCTTCGGCGCCGGACGCCTGGCGGTCGCGGCGAACACCGCCACCAGCTCCCACACCCGGGCGGGCGGATCGAGGCGCAGCACGAAGCGCCGGCCGTCGTCGACGCACACCTCGAAATAGCGGTGCGCGCTGTCGCTCCATCGGTCCAGCACCTCGACCACGTGCAGGCGGCGGCCGCCGACGTAGAACGCCCAGGGAGTCTCCTCGCCCTTCGGGCCGCGGTTGCTGCAGACGCAGATTTTCATGTCGCTCGCTCGCCTCGCTGCCAAGTGTCTCCCCCGAACAAGCAAGATTCACGACGCTCCCGATGGTCCGGTCGGCGCGCACCCTTTGACCTGCGTCAAGCGGCCCGTGCGGCGTGCGCCTAGAGTGAGCGCATGATCGATCGCGAGCGACGTCCGTCGCGGAGACGCTACGCGTGGCGCTGACCCTCGACGACTGCCTGGCGTTGTGCGAGCTGACGGAGGACGAGGTGCTCGCCAGCGCCGAGCACGAGAACCTGCCGGAGATCGTCGCCGCCACGGCGCGCGGCGACCACGCGCGCGCCGCGCTGCTCGAGCGCGTGGTGCGCGACTTCGTCCTTCGGCATCTGCATTGCGAGGCACGCCACCGGGCAGAGCTTCACTCGCCGGAGCGCCGGATGGGCCAGGCGCCCGGGAAAGGAACGACATGAGCTACCGAACGATCGTAGTGCACCTGGGCGCCGATCCGCGGCGGCGCGAGCGGCTGGAGCTCGCCGCCGGCCTCGCCGCCTCCTTCGACGCGCACCTGGTCGGCCTGTTCGCGCTGAGCGAGCTGCTGGTGCCTTTCGTGCTCACCGGCAATGCCGGCCCGGTGATCGAGAGCGAGATGCGCCGGCGGGAGGAGATCGCCGCGCAGGCGAAGGGCGAGCTCGAGGCCGTCGCCGCGCGCCTGGGCGCGAGGGCGGAATGGCGCCTCGCGGAGGGCAGCCCGCTGCTGGCGGTGCGGCAAAGCGCCCGCTACGCCGACCTGCTGGTCGTCGGCCAGCGCGACCGCGACGCCGCGCCCGGGGAGTCGATGCCGGGCTACTTCGTCGAGGAGCTGGTGCTCGGCGCCGGGCGCCCGGTGCTGGTCGTTCCCTACGCCGGGCGCTTCCCGCGCGTCGGCACGCGGGTGCTCGTCGCCTGGAACGCGAGCCGCGAAGCGGCGCGCGCGGTCTCCGACGCGCTGCCGCTACTGAAGCGCGCGACCTGGGTAGAGGTGGTGGCCTTCGAGCCCGAGCGCATGGGCGACCACGGCGCCGAGCCCGGCGCCGACATCGCGCTTTACCTCGCGCGCCACGGCGTGAAAGTGAGCGCGGCGCGCCAGAACGCCGGCATCGACGTCGGCTCGCAGATCCTGTCGCGCGCCGCGGACAGCGGCGCCGATCTCATCGTCATGGGCGCCTACGGCCATTCGCGCGCGCGCGAGATCGTGCTCGGCGGCGCGACGCGCACGCTGCTCGCGTCGATGACCGTGCCGGTGCTGATGGCGCACTAGCGCTGGCGATCCGGTGCGCGCACCAGCATCACCGGCACCGGCGCGTTGCGCACCACCTGCTCGGCGTCGCTGCCCATCAGCAGGCGGCGCACGCCGCGGCGGCCGTGCGTGCCGATGACGATCAGGTCGGCCTTCGCCTTCTTCGCCTGGCGCACGATCGCGTCGGCCGCCGGCCCGGCCGGCGATTCGAGGAGCACGCTCGTCACCGGCACGCCGCTCTTGCGCACCTGCTCTTCGGCGCGCTGGAGGATGCGCTTGCCCGAGTCCGTCAGGCCGTCGATCAGCCGGTCGAGGTAGGCGCCGGCGTCGAGGCCCGACATGGCGACCGCGTGATAGTCGACCACGTGCACGAGCTGCAGGCTGGCCTTCTGTCCTTTCGCGATGCCGATCGCCTCGCGCAGGCCCGCTTTCGAGGTCGCGCTGCCGTCCACCGGCACGAGGATCCGCTTGTAAGCCATGGCTGCTCCCGGTTCTGTTGTCCGCGATCGAACTGTAGGGCGGACGGTGCGCCGGCCGCTTGATTTGCGTCAACGTCGCGGGGAGAAAGGCCCGATAATTCCGCCATGAAAATCAGCGAGCATTCACTGGAGGCGTTCCTCGAGCGCGTGCGCAGCCGCGATCCGGGGCAGCCGGAGTTCCTGCAGTCGGTGCGCGAGGTGCTGGAGAGCATCTGGCCCTTCGCCATGGCGCGGCCGCGCTACGCGGAGCACGGCCTGCTCGAGCGGCTGGTCGAGCCCGAGCGCGTCATCCAGTTCCGCGTTGCCTGGGTGGACGACGCCGGCGCGACGCGCGTCAACCGCGCCTGGCGGGTGCAGCACAGCTCGGCGATCGGCCCCTACAAGGGCGGCATGCGCTTCCATCCGAGCGTCAACCTGTCGATCCTCAAGTTCCTCGCCTTCGAGCAGACCTTCAAGAACGCGCTCACCACGCTGCCGATGGGCGGCGGCAAGGGCGGCTCGGACTTCGACCCGAAGGACAAGTCGGACGGCGAGGTGATGCGCTTCTGCCAGGCGCTCGTCACCGAGCTCTACCGCCACCTCGGCGCCGACGTCGACGTGCCGGCGGGCGACATCGGCGTCGGCGCGCGCGAGATCGGCTACATGGCGGGCATGGCGAAGAAGCTCGGCCAGAGCTCGGCGTGCCTGTTCACCGGCAAGGGCCCGGCCTACGGCGGCAGCCTGATGCGCCCCGAGGCGACCGGCTACGGACTGGTGTACTTCGCCGAGGAGATGCTCGAGCGCGTTCACCTCGGCTTCGAGGGCATGCGCGTCGCCGTCTCGGGCTCGGGCAACGTCGCGCAATACGCGATCGAGAAGGCGATGCAGCTCGGCGCGCACGTGGTGACCGTGTCCGACAGCGGCGGCACCGTCTGGTGCCCGGAGGGCTTCGACGCGGAGAAGCTCGCCGCGCTGCTCGCGCTCAAGGAAGAACGGCGCGGGCGGGTCGCCGACTTCGCGCGGCGCTTCGGCCTGCGCTACGAGCCGGGCGCCAGGCCGTGGCGCTTCCCGGCCGACATCGCGCTGCCCTGCGCGACGCACAACGAGCTCGACGGCGACGACGCCGCGATGCTGGTGAAGAACGGCGTGCGCTGCGTCGCCGAGGGCGCCAACATGCCCTCGACGCCGGAGGCGGTGCGCGTGTTCGCCGAAGCCGGCGTGCTGTTCGGCCCGGGCAAGGCGGCGAACGCCGGCGGCGTCGCGGTGAGCGGCCTGGAGATGTCGCAGAACGCGATGCGCCTCTCCTGGGGCCGCGACGAGGTCGACCGGCGGCTGCAGGAGATCATGCAGCGCATCCACGCGGCGTGCGTCGAGCACGGCGCCGGCCGCGACGGCGCGGTCGATTACGTGCGCGGCGCCAACATCGCCGGGTTCGTCAAGGTCGCGGAGGCGATGCTCGCGCAGGGCGTGATCTAGGGCCGCTCGCGCACGAGGCGCTCCACGAGCTGCAGCGCGAGCGCGCATTCGACGCCGAAGGGCAGGTAGCCGGCGTAGCCGAGGAGCGGCATCTCGAACACGTGGAAGCGCTGCACGTACGGCACGCTGTAGTGCCACCTGGCGAGGCTGCCGTAGTTCCACAGCTCCCAGAAAAACCCGCACACCAGCGCCGCCAGCGCCGGCTGCAGCACCGGGCGCCAGTCGCCCTGCGCGAGCGGCGAGAACAGCGTCTCGCCGGTCAGCACGAACTGCAGCGCGGCGAGCACCAGCAGCGGCGCGAGCCAGAGCATGGCGAACAGCGCCTCGGGCGCGAGCGGCAGCGCGGCGAGCGTGCCGACGCCTGCGACGAGGGAGAGCCAGGCGAGCCAAGCACCTGCCCGCACCGGAAAAAGCCGCATCCGATCCAGGCGCGGAAACGCCGCGAGCCACGCCCACGTGCTCGCGACGGCGGGCAGCACGGTGGAGAAGGGCAGGCTAGCCTGGAGGAAGTAGTCCCACGCGCCCTTCGCCGCGATGCCCGTGTAGTACCAGTTGCGCGAGAACTGGTTGAGGTGCTCGAACAGCCACCAGAAGAGGGCGCTCGCCAGGAAAAGCGATGCGAACCACCCGGTGCGATGCGTGAGCGGCGAGCGTCCCGAGCGCCGGTAGGCGAGCGCGTTCATCACGACGATGTAGCCCAGCCAGAGCAGCGTGAACGTATGCCGCCGCCACTCGGCGGGCACCAGTCCTTCTCGCCAGGCGAGCGTCCAGCCCGCGCCCACCAGCCCAAGGCCGGCCCAAAGCCACCAAGGCCATTCGCACGCCTTGCCCGCGCGCGGCGCGGAGCGGCCGCGCAGCGCCCTGGCGTAGAGGAGCGCCACTGCGACGGCGGGCAGAGCGTAGAGGACGAAAGCCGGCCACGCGAACGGCGCGTGCGCGGCGTAGGCGGTACGCGGCGGGAAGTCGAGGAAGGGCGCCACCGGCCGCCCGGCGAGCGCGAGGCCGGCCAGGGGCGCGATGTAAACGAGCACCGCGCCCAGCACGAGCGTGAGAAAAGGGGTCAGAGCAATTTTCGCGGCCGAGGCGCGCGTGCTCAGCCTGCGCTCTCCCGACGCTAGCCGGCCTGGGCGCGGCTCTCCAGGCGCTGGCGCACCTCGGCTTCCGCCTCGATCCAGTCCTGCACCTCGTGGCCGGGCGCGAAGTTGCGCGCCTTGGCCTTGAAGTAGGCGGTCTCCTGGATCATGCGGTAGAGCTGCTCGGGGGTGGGCCGAGCCTCCGGCGCGGGTGCGCTGCTGGCGTGCGTCGGACTCGGGCCGGGGCTCTTGACGGCGCCGGACTTGACCGTTTTGCGCGGGGTGGCGGGGCGGTCTTTGGCTTTGGCCATGGGATTTCTCCAGATTGCTGACTTCGCGCAGGGTCGAGATGCGAGGCTAGCAAAGTTGGCTCGCGCCTTCTATCGGGCGGTAGAATTGCCGCCCGTGAAAGCCGCGATCGAGAGGGTTTTCCGGCGGGCGGCCGGACGCACCGAGATCCCGTTCGCGGTGCGTTTCGCCGACGGCGGCTCGTTCCGGAGCGGCCCGAAAGCGCCCGAGTTCACGATCGTCTTTCGCAATTCCCGCGCCCAGCGCCGCACCGCCCTGCTCGGCCACGTGGGGCTGCTCGAGGCCTACTTCGACGGCGAGGTGGACATCGAGGGGTCGCTGCAGCGCGCGCTGCAGGCCGGCATGCAGGGCGGCGTCGACCAGCCCAACCTGCTCGTGCGGCTCGCCAACCGCTGGCACGAGTTCCTGAACAACAACGCGAGCTGGGCGCGCGCCAAGAAGAACGCCGAGTTCCACTACGCCCTCGGCCCGGACTTCTACAAGCTCTGGCTCGACGACCCGCTGATGCTCTACACCTGCGCGTACTGGAAGGAAGGCACGCGCACGCTGGAGGAGGCGCAGCGCAACAAGCTCGAGCACGTGGCGAAGAAGGTCTGCCTGCAGCCCGGCGAGGACGTGGTCGACGTCGGCTCGGGCTTCGGCGGGTTCCTGCTCTACGCCGAGGAGCACTTCGGCGTCAGGGCGACCGGCTACAACACCACGCGCTCGCAGGTCGAGCACGCGCGGCGCCAGATCGAGCGCAAGCGCCTGCGCCAGACGGTGGCGCTGGAAGCCGACTTCCGCAGCATGGACCGCGAGTACGACAAGGTGGTGTCGATCGGCTGCCTCGAGCACGCCGGGCGCGACGGCCTGGTCGACCTCATCCGCGCGCATGCGCGCGCGCTCAAGCCGGGCGGCCTGGGCCTGATCCACTTCATCGGCCACGTCGGCCATTTCGAGACCGACTACTTCATCCGCAAGTACATCTTCCCCGGCGGCTGGATCCCGAGCCTCGCCGACGTGATCGTCGAGATGGAGAAGGCGGGGCTGGAGGTGCTCGACGTCGAGAACCTGCGCCGCCACTACGCGCTCACCCTGGACGAGTGGGGCAGGCGCTTCGACGAGAACTGGCCGCGCATCCAGGCGCTCGACCCGCAGCGCTTCGACGAGCGCTTCCGGCGCATCTGGCGCGTCTACCTCTACGGCTGCGCCGAGATGTTCCGCTCGCCGGCCGGGCACACGCATCTGTTCCAGATCGTGTTCAGCAAGGGCAACGTCACCTCGACGTCGTACCCGATGAGCCGGAGCTTCCTCTACGAAAAGCTGCGCGAACCGCTTGCCGAGCCCGTTCAGCAGGAAAAAAGAAGCCCTAGCCGCGCAGCTTAGGGCCGGCGCCGGTCCGGTCGGGCTGGCGAAGGAGACCTCGAACCTGTTCCGCGACCGCGAGCCCGCGGCGCGGCGGCGGCTCGACGTGCGCCACTTCGACGAAGTGCTTGCCATCGAGGACGGCTGGGTGGACACGGAGGGCATGATCCCCTACGAGGCGCTCACCGCCGCCTGCCTCGCGCAGGGCGTCATGCCGGCGGTGGTGCCGCAGCTCAAGACCATCACGCTCGGCGGCGCCGTCGCCGGGGTGGGCATCGAGTCCTCGTCGCACCGCTACGGCCTGGTGCACGACACCATGCTCGAGCTCGAGGTGCTGCTGGGCGACGGCCGCACGGTGGTGTGCACGCCCGACAACGAGCACTCGGACCTGTTCTTCGGCTTCCCCAACTCGTACGGCACGCTCGGCTACGCCTTGCGCGTCAAGGCGCGCACCATCCCGGTGAAGCCGTACGTGCATCTCGAGCATGTTCGCTTTGCCAATGCCGCCGAATATTTCCAAGCGCTTGGCAAGCGGCTGGAAAGCGGCGAGGCCGATTTCGTCGACGGCACGGTGTTCAACCCCGGCGAGATGTACCTCACGCTCGGCCGCTTCGCCGACCGGGCGCCCTACACCAGCGACTACAGCTTCGAGCACATCTATTACCGCTCGATCCGCGAGAAGCGCGAGGACTACCTGACGATCGCGGACTACATCTGGCGCTGGGACACCGACTGGTTCTGGTGCTCGAAGAACGTGCTCGCGCAGAAGCCGTTCATCCGGCGGTTCGTCTACGGCAGGAAGCGCCTCGGGTCCAGGACCTATACCAAGATCATGCGCTGGAACAGCCGCGTCGGCGCGACGAAGAAGATCGAGCGCCTGCTCGGCCTGCATTCCGAGTCGGTGATCCAGGACGTCGACATCCCGCTCGGCCGCGCCGCCGAGTTCTTCGACTTCTACAGCAGGGAAATCGGCCTGTATCCGCAGTGGATCTGCCCGATCGGCCCGCAACCGCATTCTGGCAAGTTCTCGCTCTACCCGGTGCGCGACGAGTGGTACGTGAACTTCGGCTTCTGGGACGTGAAGCGCACCCGCGAGGCGTATCCGCCCGGGCACTTCAACCGCCTGATCGAGCGCAAGGTGGCGGAGCTGGGCGGCATCAAGTCGCTCTACTCCGACAGCTTCTTCGAGCGCGACGAGTTCGAGCGCAGCTACGGCGGCGAGGCGTACCGCAGGCTGAAGAGCCGCTACGACCCGCAGGGCGCGTTCCCGCTGCTGTACGAGAAGTGCGTGCTACGGCGCTGAGCACCCTCATCTCCATTGCCGCGATCGTCATCGTCGCGGCGCTCTTCCTCCTCCTCCTCTTCGAGCCCGGCCTGCCTTACAGGGTGGTCGAGCCCTCGCGCGGCCCGCTCGACGCGCCGCGCTTCGTCAACTACCTGTCGGCGATCGTCAACGCGCGGCCGTTCGCCGCGGGCGAGCTGCGGGTGCTCAACAACGGGGAGCAGATCTACGCCGCGGCGCTCGACGCGATCCGCTCGGCGCGGCGCAGCGTGCACCTCGAGGTGTACCTCTTCCTGCGCGGCCGCGCCGGCGACGAGGCGCTGCGCGCGCTCGCCGAGCGGGCGCGCGCCGGCGTCGCCGTGCGCATGGTCGTCGACCGCATCGGCAGCCTGCTCACGCCCAAGCGCTACTTCGACGAGCTGGTCGCCGCCGGCGGGCGGGTCTACTGGTACCAGCCGGTCGCCTGGTACACGCTCAAGCGCTTCAACAACCGCACGCACCGCGACATCCTGGTGGTCGACGGCGAGGTGGCGTTCGTCGGCGGCGTCGGCATCGCCGACTTCTGGCTCGGGCCGCCGGGCAACGGCCGGCCGTGGCGCGACACCATGGTGCAGGTGCGCGGCGACCTGGTGAAGGCGCTGCAGACCTCGTTCGCCGAGAACTGGCTGGAGGCCGCGGGCGAGATCCTGCCCGAGGCGGAGTTCGCGCTGCTCACCGAGGAGGAGCCGCGCGTCGTGCCGCCCGACGGCGGGCTCGGCATGGTGGTGAACAGCACGCCTTCGGCGGGCCGCGGCACGCAGGCGCGGCTGCTGTTCCAGATCCTGATCGCCTCGGCGCGCGAGTCGATCCACATCTGCTCGCCGTACTTCCTGCCCGACCGCAGCCTGATGGCCGAGCTGGAGCAGGCGGCGCGGCGCGGCGTGCCGGTGGTGATCCTCACTCCCGGCCACTGGAACAACCACCCGATCACGCGCCTCGCCAGCCGGCGCCGCTACGGCCCGCTGCTCGAGGCGGGCGTGCAGATCTACGAGTACCAGCCGACGATGATCCACGCCAAGGTGTTCATCGTCGACCGGCTCTGGGCGGTGGTCGGCTCGACCAACTTCGACAACCGCTCGTTCGGCCTGAACGACGAGGTGAACCTCGCCGTGCTCGAGCGCGGCTTCGCCGCGCAGCTCGAGCGCGACTTCCTCGCCGACCTGGAGAAGTCGCGGCCGATCACCCTCGAGGAATGGCGCCGGCGCTCCTACGCCGAGCGCCTCCTCGCCCTGGGTGCACGGGTGCTAGAACGGCAGGTGTGATGAAGACTTACCTAACGCGAAGGTGGCTCAGCGGCTGAGCCTGATAACGACTAAAATGCCCTTGCCGCGAGGAGACGCGGAGGTCGTTGGGGAAAACACATGGCGAAAGACTCGGCGATCGAATGGACTCATCACACGTTCAACCCATGGTGGGGTTGTACGAAGGTTTCGCCCGGCTGTAAGCATTGCTACGCCGAAACATGGGCCCGACGGATCGGTCAGACGCTCTGGGGGCCACGTGCTCCGAGACGGCAACTCTCGGACGCGTACTGGCAGCAACCCCTATCTTGGAACGCAGAAGCGCAGCGCATCGGCAAGCGCAGGCGCGTCTTTTGCGCATCCATGGCGGACGTATTCGAGGATCGTCGGGATCTGGACGCCAACCGCGAGCGCCTTTGGCGATTGATCGCCGACACTCCGAACCTGGACTGGTTGCTCTTGACGAAGAGACCGCACAAAGTGCGGGAGCTTGCACCCTATGGGGACGATTGGCCGAACAACGTTTGGCTGGGTGCGACGGCCGAAAATCAAAAATGGCTGGATCGCCGGATGGCCGAGCTCTCCGAGCTCAAGGCAAAGATCCTTTTCCTGTCGTGTGAACCGCTCCTCGGGCCTTTGGACTTCGCTAACTGGATCGCCGAAGCGCAAAGCGGCCGGCGAAGGCTCGTACATTGGGTAATCGCCGGTGGCGAGAGTGGTCACCATGCGCGTGCCCCCAATCCGCAATGGTTCCGTTCCATCCGTGACCAGTGCGTTGCCGCCGGCATAAAGTTTCATTTCAAGCAATGGGGCAACTGGCGGCCCATCCTTCCCCGTCAGGTAAACGGCTACAAGAGCAAAGCGCTATTTCTCTCTACGGGTGAGAAAATCATCGTCGCCAATGTCGGCAAGAAAAAGGCCGGGCGGCGACTCGATGGCCGTACCTGGGACGAATTCCCGGCACTCGGAAGTTAGAAGTCGAGCTTGCCCTGCGGTGACTTCCCGACCTTGTCCCAGAACGTCGCTGCGAGCTGATGCTTGGCAACCAGGACCAGCCAATAGAGCGGTTGATTGGTCGGTCCACGAATCAGCTTCCACACCTTTGCGTCCTTGTAGCCGGCCCGGCGAATCAGGCCGAGCCAGTGCTCGATGAATCGCCCACGTGCTTCTTCGCCAGGTGAGAGGCCTTTAACTGCTTCTTGCCAACCAGGAGCAAAGCGATCAAATGTCCGGCTGCCGCTCTTTAGCGCTGCGGGCATCTGGCGGATCAGGTCCATGGCGCTCACGTGGATGACCAAATCGATGCGCCGAAGCCTGGAGAAGGTTTCGAGGATCGAGAAAGGCAGATCCCCCAGATTGAAGGGATCGAGAAACGCAAGGTTTATGGCAGCGTCGTCCAATGCGCGAACAATCCGCTTCGCTGCCGCATCAGCTTTGAGCGGGTGCGTTTGTACCTTCGCGCCCAGCTTCTGAAGCCGTTGCTCCACCGCGGCGCAGAACTCTTGTTGTTCGTCGCCTAGATGCAGATGCGTGAAGGCCGTCCCGGTTCGAGCCGATTCCTTGAAAGCGACCAGCGGGCTGCCGTCGAAGAATCGGCTGCCGTGGAATAGCCGCCCTGGCCCGCAGAATAGCTCGCAGTAACTAGCCCCAGCCCCCGGGCCGCGAAGGAACTTGCGGCGGGCTTCCCTGCTGATGTCAATGTACTGGCGGAGGTGCTCGTGCTTCTCTTCTGCCCAATCCTGTGCCTCGATGGCCGGTAGGCCGTCGACCGGATCTGTCTTTGTGTTGACAGCCATCCTGCACCTCCCGCGGGCAGGCTAGCACCCGGCCTTGCATGGGACAAAAAGACACAGAGCGCAGGCGCTTGGACTCGCTCGGGCGCGTCTACCTCATTGTGTCCAGGAGCAAGAGTTCCAGGCCCCGTGGCTTGAGCGCCTTTTCGAGGCTGCTCTGCAATGCGGGCAGCGTGGTGGCGCGCGGATCGAAGCTCACCGCGAGTGCGGAGAACTCGGCTGAGACGCGCGCCGAGCCTTTCTGTACACCGGGCACGGAATGGACGATCTTCGCTAGCCGTGCCGGCGAGTCGCGGATCACGCCGTCGATGGCGAAATACACCACGGTGTGCTTCCTGGCCTTCGCCTGCGTCACCGCGGCGTGGTCGTACACCGCGGCGATCTTGTCCTCGACGCAGTAGCCGCAGGCGAGAGCCGACGAGGCGAAGGCGAGCAGGGCGAGAACGACGAGGGGAACGGTCTTCATGATCTCCTAATGTCCTCCGCCCGAGCTTTGCACGGTGCCCGCCGGCTGCGCGTCGTACCACTGGAAGTACTTCAGGTACTGGCGCACCTCCCGGTCGGTGAGGTTCTGGTTGGGCATCGGCACGTTGTTGTACTCCCTGAGCATCGCCTTCGCCTGGTCGTCCCTGGCGAGCATCTCTTCCGGCGCCTTCAGCCATTCGCTGATCCAGTCGGCGGTGCGGCGCTTGGTGATGCCGGCGAGGTCGGGGCCGAGCTTGCGGCCCTGGCCCATCGAGTGGCAGGCGAAGCACTTGCTCTCGAAGTCGAGCTTGCCGGCGATCGCCTCGGGGTCGGTGGGCTGCGCCGAGGCGGGGAAGTTGTGGTGCTCGAGCTCGCTGCGCGCGGGCTTCGCCTCGGTGGAGATCAGGCCGATCGCGCCCTGCGAGGCGTTGGCGAAGTGATGGTCGACCATGATGTAGGAGCCGGGCTCGGGGATCACGAACTCGACGATCGCGCCCTGCGAGGAGCCGAGCAGCACCGTCTGCATGCCGCGGAACTGATTGTCCGGGTTGCCCTCGATCCAGACGCGGTCGAAGATCGTGCCGACCACGTGGAAGCTCTCGGTCCGGCTCGGCCCGACGTTGAGCAGGAAGAGGCGGATGCGCTCGCCCGGGTTCGCGGCGAGCGGCCGGTCGACCATGCCGTTGTAGCGGCCGTTGAACACCGTGTGGGTCGGCCGCGCGGCGCGCACCGCCCCGCCGTCGAGCGTGTACACCTGGCTCTGCGGCGCGCCTCGCTTCGCCTTGGGCGGCGCCTTGGCGTAGAACTCGCTCTGGATCACCACGTACTCGCGGTCGACCTTGGTCGGGTAGCCGCCGCGCGGCTCGACGATCAGCGCGCCGTACATGCCCGAAGCGATGTGCTCGAGGATCATCGGCGTGCCGCAGTGGTACATGAACACGCCCGGGTAGTTGAGCGTGAACTCGAACTCGATGGTCTGCCCGGGCGCGATCGAGCGGTACTTGTCCTGCGGCGAGACCATCGCCGCGTGAAAGTCCATCGAGTGCATCATCGGCGCGGCGGGCGCGAGGCTCGGCGCCGGCACCGCCTCGTCGGAGCGGTTGGTCATGGAGAAGCGGATCTTGTCGCCGACGCGCGCGCGGATGGTCGGCCCCGGCACCTGGTCGCCGAAGGTCCAGGCGCTGTACTTCACGCCGGGCGCGATCTCGATGATCTTGTGCGTGGTGTCGAGGCGGATGGTCTTGATCGGCGAGGGATCGAGCGGCTTCAGCTCCGGCCCCGTGCTGAGCGCGTTGCCGCCCTCGGCGAAGGCGCCGGTGTGGCGCTGCGCGGTGACCTTCGCCGGCAGCGGCTTCAGATCCATCTTCGCCGGGTCGTACGGATCGGGCGGCGGCGCCGGCGTGCGCTCGCAGGCGGCGAGCGCGAGGGTCAGGGCGAGGGCGAGGGAGGGGATGCGGAGTGCTTGTTTCATTCTTGGTCGCTCCGGAGGTCGGGATTCAGGGCTCGCGCGGTCGCAAGAGCAGCGGTCCGTAGAGCAGCGCGAATAGCGCGAACGCCGCGCTCCAGGCGAGGCCCGAGAGCGAGGTGACGATCGGGAACAGGCCGCCGGCGAGCGGCGCCGCCAGGCGCAGCAGCGCCGCGGCGGTGACCAGCAGGTAGATCGCCGAGGTGCCGGCGCCCGCGTGCAGCGGCCGGCCGCTGTGGCCGAGCGAGGCGCGCGTCATCACCGCGAGCGTCATGGTGCCGATCGCGCCGACGGTAAGCGCGTGCAGCCCGGCGCTCGGCGGCAGCCAGGCGTAGAAGCCGTTCAGGCCGACGAGCAGCAGCCCGAAGGCGAGCCAGGCGTAGCCGAGGTGCAGGATCGCGAGCAGCGGCTCGGCGAGCGTCGCCAGGCCGCGCCAGCGCGCGAGCCGCACCGCGGCGGCCGCGCCGCCGGCGATCGCCATCGCGAAGGCGACCGGCGCGTCCGGCAGCAGGCTCCAGACGAGCAGCGCGGCAATGGTCAGCGCGAGGCAAGCGAGGTCGAGCCGCGAGGGCGACGCGGGCAGCGCCTGGCCCGGCTTCATGCGCGCGAGCCAGTTGCGAGTGAAGCTCGGCACGATGCGCCCGCCGACCAGCGCGATCAGCGAGCACAGCGTGGCGATGCCGAGCCGGTTGCCGAGCGCGGCGGTATAGGCGAGCCCGAGCGCCTGCAGGTGCGCGAGCAGGCTGCCGGCGAGGAGCAGCCCGAGCGCGCCGAGCATCGGCAGGTTGCGGTAATTGCGGCCGGCGATCAGCTCGCGCCCGATCGCCGCCAGGAAGACGGCGGGAAACGCGAGGTCGACGAGCATCGTCGCCAGGGGGCCGAGGGTTCCGGAGGCGAGCAGCGCGAGCCGCCCGGCGAGCCACAGCCCGGCGAGCACGGCGAGGCGGCCGCCGGCGAGCGGCAGGCGCCCGGTCCAGTTGGGGATCGCCGTGAGCAGGAAGCCCGCTACCGCGGCGAGCCCGAAGCCGTACACCATCTCGTGCGCGTGCCAGAGCATCGCCGGCATGCCCGAGGGCGCGTAGCCGTGGAAATAGGCGGCGAGCCAGACCGGCACGGCGATTGCCGACCACACGGCGCCGAGCAGGAAGAACGGGCGGAAGCCGGCCGAGAGGAACGCGAGCTGCCGCTGCGCGAGCGCGGCTTGCTGGGAGGAGGCCACGGGCATCGGGCTCAAGGGTAGCGCCGAGGATGCCCGAGGCTTTTGACCAAGGTCAACGCCGCCCTGCGGGTCGCCGCCTAGGCTCGGCGCATGGCAAAAGCGCGCTACGCTCGCGGCATGGTTATCCGAATGCTGCTCGCCTGCCTTGCCGCGGCGCTCGCCGGCGGCGCGGCGGCGCAATCGCCCGACACCCACCAGCACCGCTTCCACGACGCCGAGCGCTGGGCGCAGGTGTTCGACGACCCGGCGCGCGACGCCTGGCAGAAGCCGCACGAGGTGATCGACGCGCTCCGCCTCGCAGCCGACGCGGTGGTCGCCGACATCGGCGCCGGCACCGGCTATTTCTCCGCGCGGCTGGCGCGCCGGCTGCCCGAGGGCCGGGTCTACGCGGTGGACCTCGAGCCCGACATGGTGCGCCACCTGGCGCAGCGCGCGACGCGCGAAGGGCTGAAGAACCTCTCCGCCGTGCGCGGCTCGCCTGCCGAGGCGAACCTCCCCGAGCCGATCGATCTCGCGCTGCTGGTCGACGTGTATCACCACATCGCCGACCGCCCGGCGTATTTCGCGCGCCTCAAGGACTCGCTGAAGGCGGGCGGCCGCGTCGCGATCATCGATTTCCGCATCGATTCGCCGGTCGGTCCGCCGCGCGCCGCGCGCATCGCCTCCGGGCAGGTCGAGCGCGAGATGGCGCAGGCGGGCTACCGGGTCGCCGAGTCGCACCGCTTCCTGCCGAACCAGTACTTCCTCGTCTTCGTTCCCTCGGGAGCCGCGAGGTAGGACCCGCTTGAGCCGCAAGCCGCGATCCCCCGCTCCCGCCTGGCTGCTGGAGCACTGGCCCGACGCGGTCGTGCTCACCGACGCGGCAGGACGCATCGTCTACGTGAACCGCGCCTTCGAGGCCATGACGGGCTACGCGCGCGCCGAGGCGATCGGCCGCACGCCGGCGATGCTCAAGTCGGGAAAGCAGGGGCGCGCCTTTTACCGGCGGTTGTGGGCGAGGCTGCGCGCCGGCAAGCCGTTCCGAGCGGTGTTCCTCAACCGGCGCAAGAGCGGCGCGCTGTTCCACGAGGAGCAGGTGATCCGGCCGCTCTCCGGCCCGGACGGCCGGCTGGCCGGCTACGTGTCCGCCGGGCGCGACGTCTCGGCCCACATGCGCGAGCACCGGCGGCTCGAGCACGCCGCGACGCACGATCCGCTCACCGCGCTGCCCAACCGGCGCCTGTACCTCGATCGCCTGGGCCAGGCGTTGCACGCGGCGCAGCGGCGCAAGGAGCGCTTCGCGGTAGGGCTGCTCGACATCGACCGGTTCAAGGCCGTGAACACGCGCTACGGCCACGCGGCCGGCGACGCGGTGCTGCGCGCGGTGGGGCGGCGCTGCGCAAGGCGGCTGCGCGCGGTGGACACGGTGGCGCGCTTCGGCGGCGACGAGTTCGCCCTGATCATCGCCGGCCCGGTGGACCGCACGGCGCTCGCGCGAGTGCTCGACGCGCTGTGCGCCGGCAACGCGCGCGAGGTGCGCTACGGGCGGCGGCGCATCGCCGCCAGCGTGAGCATCGGCGCGGCGCTCTATCCCGTGCACGGCCGCAGCGCCGCGGCGCTGCTGCGGCGCGCCGACGCGGCGATGTACGCCGCCAAGCGCGCCGGCGGCAAGCGCTGGGCGCTCGGCCGCTAGAGGCTGGGATTCGGGTTGCCGCCGTAGGTCTTTTCGTGCCGCTCCTGGCAGCGCACGTCGCGCGCCGCCGCCGGGTTGGCCTTCAGCCGCTCGTAGCCGACGTCGCCGCCGCAGTCGACGCAGATGCCGTACGTGCCTTCCTGGATGCGCTGCCACGCGGCGTCGATGGCGCGCAGCTCGTCGAGGTCGCGCTTAAGGTCGGCCTGCTCGAGGTCGGCGATCAGGGTCGCCACCGACTCGTCGCCGCTGTCGGGAGCCATGCCGGCGTGCTCGGCATAGGGTTCGTCCCGCGCGCGAGCGGCGTCCTCGCGCAGCTCGGCGATCAGCTGGCCGCGGCGCATCTCGACATAGCGGCGCAGCTCCTGGGCCTGGTTCTCGGTCAACGCCATCGCTCTCGCTCCACAGTTTGACGGAAGTCAAAGGCCGGCGCCCGGCGCCGCCTACGCTTGGCAAATGGACACCGCGCTGCAAGTGACGTTCCGCGGCCTGCCGCCGTCGCCGGCGCTCGACCGCAGGATCCGCGACAAGGCGGCCAGGCTGCAGGCGCTCTCCGGCCGGATCACCCGCTTTCGCATCACCGTCGAGCGCCGCCACCGCCATCAGCGCCAGGGACGCGAGTACGGCGTGCGCGTCGAGCTGCACGTCCCCGAGCGCGACATCGTCGTCACGCACGAGGAAGACGAGGACGTCTACGTCGCGCTGCGCGACGCGTTCGAGGCGGCGGAGCGGCAGCTCAAGCGCTCGGCCCGGGCGCCGGTATGAAAAATGCCGTCTCCGCCCATCATGCGGAAATACGGCCGATGAGCGGTGCATTTGGCGAAGCGGCGGTAGCCGCCTACCTGGCAAAAGTGCACGGCGCGCCGGTCGAGGCGGTGCGCGTCACGCCGCTCGGCGGCGGGCGCCAGGGCGACAAGGGCTACGGCTACGGCATACCTCTGCGGGTCGAGTACCGCCTCGGCGGCGCGCCGCGGCGGGCGGTGCTCGAGTCGGTGCGGCCGGGGCCGTTCGGCCACGAGCACATGGCCGACCGGGCGCAGCAGATGCTCTGGGCGCACGACACGTTCGGCCGGCTGCCGAAGCACGTGCGCTCGCTCGACGTCGGCGCGGTGCGCCGCAGCGGCGAGCTGGTGCCGCTCGGCAACGCCGAGGAGCTGTTCATGCTCGTCGAGTTCGTCGAGGGCCGCGAGTACGCCGACGACCTGCTGCGCCTGCGCGCCGGCGAGCCGCTGCGGCCGCTCGACCTCGAGCGCGCCGACGCGCTGTGCGACTACCTGGTGCAGATCCACAGGACCAAGGGCAAGGACCCCGGGCTGTACGTGCGCCGCACGCGCGAGCTGATCGGGCACGGCGAGTGCCTGTTCGGCGTCGACGACAGCTACCCGCTCGACGGCCCGGTGTCGGCCGACGTGCTGTGCGCCATCGAGCAGAGCGCGGTCGCCTGGCGCTGGAAGCTGCGGCGCAAGACGCACCGCCTGCGCCAGGTGCACGGCGACTTCCATCCCTGGAACATCCTGTTCCGCGAGGGCGTCGACTTCAGCGTGCTCGACCGCTCGCGCGGCGAGTGGGGCGAGCCGGCCGACGACGTCGCCTGCCTCGCGCTCAACTATCTCTTCTTCTCGCTGCAGCGCTCGGGCGCCCTGGAGGGCGACTTCGAGCGCCTGTGGCTCGGCTTCTGGACCCGCTACCTGGAGCGCTCGGGCGACGGGGAGCTGCTCGAGGTGGTCGCGCCGTACCTCGCCTTCCGCGGCCTGGTCATGGCCAACCCGCTCTGGTACCCGGCGCTCGCCACCGGCGTGCGCGACGCGCTGGTGCGCTTCGTCGTCAACGTGCTCGACGACGAGGCGTTCGACCCCGGGCGCGCCCAGGATTACCTGTCGTGAGCTTCGCCGTCTGGCTCACCGGCCTGTCGGGCTCCGGGAAGAGCGCCATCGCGCGCGAGCTGCTCGGCCGGCTGCACGCGCGCGGCGTGCGCGTGGCGGTGCTCGAGTCGGACGTGCTGCGCACCCAGCTCACGCCCTTCCCGACCTACGACGAAGGCGAGCGCGACTTCTTCTACGGCGCGCTCCAGTCGCTCGGCGCGTTCGTCTGCGCGGCCGGCCGCGCGGTGCTGTTCGACGCCACCGCCAATCGCCGCCGCTACCGCGACGCGGCGCGCCAGGCGATCGCGCGCTTCGCCGAGGTCCACGTCGACACGCCGCTCGAGGTGTGCCGCGCGCGCGACCCGAAGGGCCTGTACCGCAACGACAAGCTGCGCTCGCTGCCCGGCGTGCACGCCGCCTACGAGCCGCCGCTCGTGCCCGAGCTCGTGGTGCACGGCGAGCGCGGCACGCCCGGCGAAGCCGCCGACAAGATCGTCGCCTTCCTCGCCCGCCGCGGCTGGATCTGAATTCGGGGTCAGGGTCGTAATTCGGCGGGCCGCGAATCCCGTTTGATATCGCTCAAGGTGCCACGGCGCCGAAGGCGTAGCGTCGACGCATGGACGCCCCCCGAAGGAGAACCCGATGAAGCTCATGGCAATCGCACTGGCCGGCGCGCTGCTCGCCCCGGCGTATCCCGTCCTCGCGCAGCCGCAGGACCGCGACATCTACGGCTACCAAATGATGACGCCGGCAGAGCGCGCGCAGTACCACGACCGCATGCGCTCGGCACAAAGCGCCGAAGAGCGCGAGCAGATCCGCGCCGAGCACTACGAGCAGATGCGCAAGCGCGCCGAGGAGCGCGGCATCACCTTGCCCGATACGCCCGCCGCGCAAGGCGGCGGCATGATGGGCCCGGGCGGCATGATGGGCCCCGGCGGCGGCATGGGGCAACGCCGCGGGCGGTGAAGACCCACGCCGGAAAGACGCCGGCGCTTGATCGTCGTCAAGCGGCGTCGCAGCCGCCCGCCTAGCATTTTTCACTCAACCAACCCGTGGGGACCCCATGAACAACGTATCCACCGAGAAGCTGATGCAGGACATGCGCGCCGTCGTGCTCGACGCCGAGGAGCTCCTGAAGGCCACGGCGGCGCAGACCGGCGAGCGGGTCGAGAAAGTGCGCAGCAAGGTCGAGGACTCGCTGAAGAACGCGCGCATCCGGCTGCAGCAGGCCGGAACGAGCCTCGAGGCGCAGGCGCGCGAAGCGGCGCAGGAGGTCGACGAGCAGGTGCGCGCGAACCCCTGGACGAGCGCGGGCATCGCCGCCGGCGTGGGGTTGCTGCTCGGCCTGCTGATCGGCCGGCGCTAGGCGTGCGCTCGCTGCGCGAGATCCTGATCGGCGCCTTCGCGGCGATCCTGCTCGCCGCGCTCGGCGCCGCCTTCGCCGGCGGCGCGCTGCTGCTCGCGCTCGGCGAGGGCTACCGGGTCGCCGCGGCCGCCGCCCTGGCCGCGGCGTTTCTCGCCGGCGCGCTGTACGCCGGCTGGCGGGTGCGCCGGATCATGGCGGAGCGCCCGGCCGTGTGCGCCACCGGCCTCGTCGAGGGCGGCGAGGAGCTGTTGCGCCTCGTCTCGATCGGCGTGATGGCCTACACGATCGCCCGGCGCCTGCGCCGGGGCTAGGCTTTCAGGATCCGCGGGTCGCGCCGCCCCAGCTCGGCGAGCCGCTGCGCCGCGGCGGCGAGCGCCCGGGCGCGCGCCGCTTCCGGGTCGGGGCCGACCTCGTTGAAGATGATCTGGTGCTGCGGCAGCAGGATGTCGACGTGCGCCTCGGCCTCGCCCGAGGGCATCGGCTCGATCGCCAGGCGGCAGGCGGTGATGGCAGGGAAGCGCGCCTTCAGCTCCTCCATGCCGATAAAGATAAGCTATTTGCGCGCGGCGAGGATCCCGGCGAGGCGCTCGGCGTCGCGGATGCGCACGTGCTTCTGCTCGACCTCGATCAGCCCGTCCTTCTGGAACTGCGAGAACAGCCGGCTCACGGTCTCCAGCTTCAGGCCGAGGAAGCTGCCGATCTCCTCGCGCGTCATGCGCAGGTGGAACTCGCTCGGCGAGAAGCCGCGCCGCCGGAAGCGCCGGGACAGGTTGGTGAGGAAGGCGGCGAGGCGCTCCTCGGCGCGCATCGAGCCGAGCAGCATCATCACGCCGTGGTCGCGCACGATCTCGCGCGACAGCACGCTGTACAGGTGGCGCTGCAGGGCCGGGATCTCGCGCGCCAGCGCCTCGACGCGGGCGTAGGGCATCACGCACACCTCGCTGTCCTCGAGCGCCGTGGCGGTGCCGTGGTGCCGGCCGCTGCCGATGCCGTCCAGGCCGAGCAGCTCGCCGCCCATGAAGAAGCCGGTGACCTGCTCGCGCCCCTCGCTGTCGACCACGCTGGTCTTGAAGAAGCCCGAGCGCACCGCGTAGATCGCCTTGAACGCGTCGCCCGCGGCGAACACCGGCTCGCCGCGGCGCAGCCGCCGGCGCGCGTAGACGATGTTCTGCGCGCGCTCCAGATCCTCGACGCACACCCCGCCGGTGAAGCACAGCTCGCGCAGGTTGCAGCTCGCGCAGTCGATCTCGCGCTTGCGCGCCTCGGCGCTCGCCTGGAATTGCTCGCGGACACGCGGCTTCAGTTGCACGACGGATTGCATGAAAGCTCCTTTTGTCTCGCTTTGTCGGCGGCGACCTCGCGGAGCCGCTCGAATTCCTGCGTCTTGTCGAAGAAGCCGCGCGCGCCCAGACGCTCGGCGAGCTGGCGGTACGGATACGCGGAGAAGTTGGAGCGCATGTAGACGTCGATCTCCGGCACCTGCGTGCGCAGGGCGCGCAGCACGTCGAAGCCGCCGCCCTCGGCGAGGTCGAGGTCGAGGATCACCATGTCGGGGCGGCGCTCGAGGATCTCGCGCGTCGCCTGGCTCGCGCCGGCCGAGCCGCCGGAGACGCTCGCGCCGGGCACCGTCGAGAGCAGCGCCGCGAGGCGCGTGCGCACCGCGGCGGAGTCCTCGACGATGTAGATCTGCATGCCGCCAGTGTCGTCCCGGCGGCGCCGCCGCGCCATCGGCGGCGGCTGAAAAGCGCTGTCGGACGATTCCTAATCGCCGCCCGGCGCCGCTTCGGCGCGCAGCGCGGCCTGCAGCGCCTCGATCTCGCGGGTCTTGTCGAAGAAGCCGCGCGCGCCGAGCTTCTCGGCCATGCGCCGGTAGCCTTCGTGCGCGAAGTTGGTGAGCACGTAGAAGCCGATCTGCGGCTGCGTCGGCCGCAGCGCGCGCATCACGTCGAAGCCCGTGCCCTGCTCGAGCTGCAGGTCGAGCACCACCACGTCGGGCCGCGCCGCCGCGATGGCGGCGATCGCGCTCGCGGCGCCGGGCGCGTGGCCGACGCTCTCGGCGCCCGGGATGGCGGCGAGCATCTTCTCCAGCCGCTCGCGCAGGAGCGGCGAGTCCTCGACGAGGAAAACTTTCACGATGCGGGAGATTGTGCCGCAAGGGCGGCCGCGATCCCGTCGCGACGGTTCCCAAAATTCGCTAGGAAAATTCCTAGGCCAGCCGCGGCTCGCGCCGGGCGGCTCTGCTACCATCCTCTGCAGCGGTCAGAACAACAAGCGGGAGGGGAAATGGACCATTCGCCGGTGCGCGAGCGTACGCTGCTCGCCGCGCTGTTCCTCGTGGCGCTCGCCACGGTGATGTTCGAGATCCTGCTCACCCGGATCTTCTCGCTGACCCTCTGGTATCACTTCGCTTTCATGGCGATCTCGGTCGCCATGTTCGGCCTGACCGTCGGCGCGCTGCTGGTGTTCCTGCGCGCAGCCTGGTGGCCGGACGGCACGCTGCCCCGGACAATGGGAATAGCGGCAGCCGTGCTCGGCGTGACGATGGTGAGCGTCGTGCTGCTGCACGTCACGCTCTATACGCCGCTGCCGCACGTCGACATGGTGCCGCTGGTGCTGACGTTCGTGGTGGTGTCCGTGCCGTTCGTCTTCAGCGGCATTTTCGTCTGCCTGGCGCTCACCCGCTTCCCATCGCGCATCGGCCGCCTCTACGCGGCCGACCTGGGCGGGGCGGCGGCCG
>DASVDO010000099.1:0-21137 GCA_036381055.1 Burkholderiales bacterium
GATCGCGCCGCTCGCGAACCCGCCGGTCTGCAAGCTGATGGACTACGGCAAGTTCCGCTATCGCGAGCAGAAGAAGGCGCACGAGGCGAAGCTCAAGCAGAAGCAGATCCAGGTCAAGGAGATCAAGTTCCGCCCCGGCACGGATGAGGGCGATTACAGGATCAAGCTGAACAAGCTCACCCAGTTCCTCGAGGAAGGCGACAAGGCGAAGGTGACCCTGCGCTTCCGCGGGCGCGAGATGGCGCACCGCGAGTTCGGCGAGCGGCTGCTCGAGCGGGTGCGCAAGGACCTGGAAGCGATCGGCGTCGTCGAGCAGTTTCCCAAGCTCGAGGGCCGGCAGATGGTGATGGTTCTGGCGCCGAAGAAGAAGCCGGTGCCGGAGAAGGCGGCGCGGCCCAGGCCGGAGCAGCCGCCGCCGAAGAAGGTGATGACGGCCAACAAGTGACCGCCGCGGCCTGAAGCGCTCCCGAGGCGGGGGCCGCCCGGCGTCATGTGAAAACTAGGAGAGGCAGATGCCCAAGATGAAGTCCAAGCGGGGCGCGGCGAAGCGTTTCCGCGTCCGCGGCAGCGGCAGCATCAAGCGCGCCGGCGCCTACAAGCGCCACATCCTCACGAAGAAGACGACCAAGCGCAAGCGCCAGATGCGCCGCCGCTCGCGCGTCGACCAGACCAACACGGCAGCGATCCGCAACATGCTGCCGTACTCGTCGTAAGGAGCCCGCCATGCCGAGAGTCAAGCGCGGCGTCACGGCGCGCGCGCGCCACAAGAAGGTGCTGAAGCAGGCCAAGGGGTTCCGCGGCCGCCGCAAGAACGTCTACCGCGTCGCCAAGCAGGCGGTGATGAAGGCGGGGCAGTACGCCTACCGCGACCGCCGGCAGAGGAAGCGCGAGTTCCGCGCGCTGTGGATCGCGCGCATCAACGCCGCGGCGCGCGAGCTGGGCATGAGCTACAGCACCTTCATGGCCGGCCTGAAGCGCGCCAACATCGACATCGACCGCAAGGTGCTGGCCGACCTCGCCGTGGCCGACAAGGCGGCCTTCGCCAAGCTCGCCGGCCAGGTCAAGGCCGCGCTGGCGCACTAGCCGCAGGGCGTTGCAGGACCTCGACGGCATCGTCTCGCGCGCGCTCGCCGCGTTCCGGGCGGCGGGCGACGCCGCGTCGCTCGAGAACGCCAAGGCGCGCTTTATCGGCAAGGGCGGGGAGCTCGCCGCCTTCCGCCCCTCCGGGTCCCCGGAAGAGCGCCGCAAGCAGGGCGCGAAGTTCAATGCCGCCAAGCAGGCGATCGAGAGCGCGCTCGAGGCGCGGCGCGCCGAGCTCGCGCAGGCCGCCCTCGAGGCGCGCCTCGCCGGGCAGGCGCTCGACGTGACGCTGCCCGGCCGCGGCCGCGGCCGCGGCGGGCTGCACCCGGTGGTCCGCACCTGGCAGCGCATCGAGGCGATCTGGTGCTCGATCGGCTTCGACGTCGCCGACGGGCCGGAGATCGAGACCGACTGGTTCAACTTCACCGCGCTGAACAATCCCGAGAACCATCCGGCGCGCTCGATGCAGGACACCTTCTACGTCGACCTGAAGGACGAGCAGGGGCTGCCGCTGCTCCTGCGCACGCATACCAGCCCGATGCAGGTGCGCTATGCGCGCATGCACCAGCCGCCGATCAAGGTGATCGCGCCGGGACGCACCTACCGCGTCGACTCGGACGCCACGCACTCGCCGATGTTCCACCAGGTGGAAGGGCTGTGGATCGACGAGGCCGTGAGCTTCGCCGACCTGAAGGGCGTGTATACCGAGTTCCTGCGGCGCTTCTTCGAGCAGGACGACCTGGAGGTGCGCTTCCGGCCGTCGTTCTTCCCGTTCACCGAGCCCTCGGCCGAGATCGACATGAAGCTGAAGGGCCGCTGGCTGGAGATCTCGGGCGCGGGGCAGGTGCACCCCGCGGTGGTGCGCAACTTCGGCCTGGATCCCGAGCGCTACATCGGCTTCGCCTTCGGCTCGGGGCTCGAGCGCCTGACGATGCTGCGCTACGGGATCGAGGACCTGCGGCTGTTCTTCGACGGCGACCTGCGCTTCCTGGGGCAGTTCAAGTGAACGTCCCCGAGAGCTGGCTGCGCAGCTTCTGCAACCCGCCGCTCGCCGGCGAGGCGCTCGCCGAGCGCCTCACCATGGCGGGCATCGAGGTCGAGGGCTACGCGCCCTTCGGCCCGTCCTTCAGCGGCGTGGTGGTGGGCGAGATCCTCGCCGTGGACAAACATCCGAACGCCGACAAGCTCACGATCTGCACGGTGGACGCCGGGCGCGAGAAGCTGAAGGTGGTGTGCGGCGCGCCCAACGTGCGCAAGGGGATGAAGGCGCCGCTAGCGCGCATCGGCGCAGTTCTCCCCAAAATGGAAATCCGGAAAACGAGCTTGCGCGGCGTCGAAAGCGAAGGGATGCTGTGCTCGGCGCGCGAGCTCGGGCTCTCGGACGACCACTCGGGGCTGCTCGAGCTGCAGGGCGAGCCCGGCATGGACGCGCGCCGCGCGCTCGGGCTCGACGACCATGTCATGGTCCTCAAGCTCACGCCGAACCGCGCCGACTGCCTGTCGATGCTCGGCGTGGCGCGCGAGGTGGCGGCGCTCACCGGCGCGCCGCTCGAGCCGCCGAGGATAGACAAGCTGCCCGCGACCTCGCAGGCGCGCCATGCGGTGCGCATCTCGTCGCCGCAGGGCTGCGGGCGATTCGCGGGGCGCGTGATCCGCAACGTGAACGCCGCGGCGCCGACGCCCACCTGGATGCGCCAGCGCCTGGAGCGCGCGGGAAGCCGCAGCATCTCGGCGCTGGTCGACATCACCAACTACGTGATGCTCGAGCTCGGCCGGCCGCTGCATGTCTACGACCTCGACAAGCTGAGAGGCGCGATCGACGTGCGCTGGGGCCGCAAAGGCGAGCGGCTGCTCCTGCTGAACGGCGAGGAGGTCGAGGTCGACCCGTCGGTGCTGTGCATCTGCGACGACTCGGGGCCGATCGGCCTCGCCGGCATCATGGGCGGCGAGAGCACCAAGGCCGACGAGGGCACGCGGCACGTGCTCCTCGAGTCGGCGTTCTTCTTCCCCGACGCCATTGCCGGGCGCGCGCGGCGCTACGGCTTCTCGAGCGACGCCTCGCACCGCTTCGAGCGCGGCGTAGACTTCGCGAACAACGTGGAGGGCATCGAGCGCGCGACGCGCCTGGTGCTCGACATCTGCGGCGGCGAGCCCGGCCCGACCGAGGACCTCGTGGCGCGGCTCCCCGAGCGCAAGCCGGTGCGCATGCGCGTCGCGCGGGCGCGCCGGATCATCGGCGTCGAGCTGCCGGAAGAGGAGATGGCCGGCGCGTTCCGCCGCCTCGGCTTCGCCTTCCGCAGGGACGGCGACGCGTTCGTCGTCGAGCCGCCGTCGTACCGGTTCGACATCGCCATCGAGGAAGACCTGGTCGAGGAGGTGGCGCGGCTCTACGGCTTCGAGCGCATCGCCGCGCATCCGCCGCGCGTGCCGCAGCGCATGCTCGCCGCGCCCGAGCGGCGGCGCTCGCTGCACGAGCTGCGCGAGCGGCTCGCCGCGGCCGACTACCAGGAAGTCGTGACCTTCAGCTTCGTCGAGCCCGAGTGGGAGCGCGACTTCGCCGGCGAGGAGAACCCGATCCGGCTGCTCAACCCGATCGCCAGCCAGCAGTCGGTGATGCGCTCGAGCCTCATCGGCTCCATGGTGGACGTGGTGCGACGTAACCACTTCCGCAAGGTGCCTCGCATCCGCGTGTTCGAGGTCGGCCGGGTGTTCCGCCGCGATGCCTCGGTGGCGGCAAGCCCGCTCGCGGTGGCCGGGGTGAGCCAGCCGCTGCGGGTGGCCGGCGCGGCCTACGGGCCGGCATTCCCCGAGCTGTGGGATGCCGCCGAGCGGCCGGTCGATTTCTTCGACGTCAAGGCGGACCTGGAGGCGCTATGCGCGCCGCTCGCGCCGCGGTTCGAGCCGGCGCCGCACCCGGCGCTGCATCCCGGCCGCTCGGCGAGGCTGGAGCTGGGCGGCCGGCCGGTCGGCTGGCTGGGCGAGCTGCATCCGAAGTGGCTGCAGCGCTACGAGCTGCCCCAGCCCCCGATCGTGTTCGAGATCGAGGCCGAGGCCCTGCTCGAGGTACCCCTGCCGGTCGCGGCGGTCCCGTCCCGCTTCCCCCCCGTGGTGCGGGATATCGCCCTGGTTTTCGACGAAGCGGTCCCGGTCCAGGCCGTTTTCGACGCTCTGGAGGCCGAAAAGCCCCCCATCGTGCGCTCCCTCAGGCTCTTCAGCCTGTACCGCGGCGCAGGGCTGCCGCCGGGGAAAAAAAGCCTTGCTTTCCGGGTAGTTATGCAACATACTGAACGAACCCTTACGGATGCGGAGGCCGACGCTGCCCGCGAGTCGCTGGTCAGCTTGATGGGCCGCAAATTCTCCGCAAGTCTGCGGAAATAAAAGGGATAGGGAGTCCGGGATGACGTTGACCAAGGCGGAACTCGCCGATTTGCTGTTCGAGAAGGTCGGGCTGAACAAGCGCGAGGCCAAGGACATGGTCGAGGCCTTCTTCGAGGAGATCCGCGGCGCCCTCGAGCGGGGGGAGAGCGTCAAGCTCTCGGGCTTCGGCAACTTCCAGCTCCGCGACAAGCCGCAGCGGCCCGGCCGCAATCCCAAGACCGGCGAGGAGATCCCGATCAGCGCCCGGCGCGTCGTCACCTTCCATGCCAGCCAGAAGCTGAAGGCCATGGTCGAGAAAGCACGGCATGGAGCCAAGCCGCAGGAAAGCTGACCTTCCGCCGATCCCGGCCAAGCGCTACTTCACCATCGGTGAGGTGAGCGAGCTGTGCGGGGTCAAGCCGCACGTGCTGCGCTACTGGGAGCAGGAATTCACGCAGCTCAAGCCGGTGAAGCGCCGCGGCAACCGGCGCTACTACCAGCATCACGAGGTGCTGCTGATCCGGCGCATCCGCGAGCTGCTCTACGAGGAAGGCTTCACCATCAGCGGCGCGCGCAACCGCCTCGACACCATGCGCGTCACCGACAACGGCCGCCTCGAGAACGGCAACGCGGAAGACGCGGCCGCGCTATCCGCAGCCGCGCCGCGCAACGGCGTGGACGTCGCGGCGCTGAAGCGCGAGCTGCGCGAGGTCCTCGACGCGCTGCAAGGGTAGAATTACCCGCTTCGGGGCGTAGCGCAGCCTGGTAGCGTACCTGCATGGGGTGCAGGTGGTCGCGAGTTCAAATCTCGCCGCCCCGACCATTGATTCCCTGAGCCTCGCGAGAGCCGAGGCTTTCCCAGCTTAGTACGATATCTACGGCGCTGAGGAATGGACCATCGGGCGGGCTTTCCACGCCTCTGATCCAGAGTGCCAAGTGGCTCGGGGTTACGCGGAGCCGGAACGCAAGCACCTCTTCGCCGCCTAGAATTTCGGCCGCGCGCTGTAACGTCCTTCTGCGCACGTCGTTCTGCACCGACCCCCCGATGCGGTGCACGCGTGGCCGGCGGAGCGACGGGTTCCGTCTACGCCTCGTGTGGAAAGCCAGCATCTGCCTGTCCGCCGGCAAAGTCAATGGCCGCCGACTGACGCCTGCCTTGCTTGCGCTCAGGAAGCCGTTTGTCTTTGCGAGTACAGCCAGTTACCGGTGAGGTCGAGCAGGCCCTGCACGGGGACGAGGTGCGCGTCGCGCGGCCGGCGCTGGCTGACGCGGATCGCCGGAAGCTCGGCGACTAGGTCGATGGGCTGCGGCTCGCAGACGCCGAAGCCCTGCGCGTAGCGCACCTTGAGCGCGCGCAGGCAGGCGAGGACTTCCTCGGATTCCACGCATTCGGCGATCGCCGCGATGCCGCGCTCCGCGGCAAGGGCGAGGAGCGGGTGCAGCTTCGCCGCCGCGGCCTCGTCGGTCGCGAGGTGGCGCGTCAGCGAGCCGTGCAGCTTGATGTACTGCACGCAGGGCAGCGAGAGCATGGCCTGCGGCTGCTCGCTGCGGCCGAAGCCGTCGATCAGCACGCCCGCGCCGAGCGAGCCGACGGAGGCGCACAGCCGCCGCGCCGAGCTCGGCGCCGCCGCGATGTCGGCCTCGTCGATCTCGAAGACCAGGCAGTCGGCGGGCACGCCGTGCCGCGCGAGCTGATCGGCGAAGAAGTCGGCGAAGCGCAGGTCGGCGATGGTCTGGCGCGACAGGTTGATGCAGAAGCGCGGGATCTCGGGGCCGCTCGCGAGGCGGGCCAGCACCTCGCGCACGACCCAGCGATCGAGCTCGGGCATCATGCCGTAGTGCTCGAGCACCGGCAGGAACTCCCCCGGCGGCACGAGCGCCGTTTCTTCCTCGTGCAGCCGGATCAGCACCTCGGCCATCGGGTAGGCGACGATGCCGGAGAGCCCGGCGATCGGCTGGCAGTACAGCTCGAACTGGCCGTGCGCGAGCGCCTGGCGCAGGTAGGCGACCGGGTCGTTCCAGTCTGCAGCGGCCGTAGTCATGGCGTTTGCTCCCCCGCGCAATCATGCGCCTGCCCCGCGCGCGTCAACGCCGGATAACGCAATTTGACGTTAGTCCCAGGAGAAGCGGTAGAACAGGCCGCCGCCGCTCGACGTGCCGGTCTCGGCGCGCAGCGACCAGCGCCGCCCGAGCGAGTAGTCGAGCTTCACCAGGTTCGACACCACCGTGCCGATGCCCTGCTCGTAGCTGACGTACAGCCGGTCCGACAGGCGCTTGCCGAACGCCACGACGCGGTCTTCCGCCTCGCCGCTGCCGCGGAAGGTGATCTCGTCCAGGCCGAAGGTGCGGGCGAGGCGGCGGTCGAGCGGCATGGAAGTCGTGTCGCCGCGCGTGAGCAGCGCGGCCGCCGCGGCCTGCAGCAGCCCGAGGTCGGCCTTGGTCGCGTCCGAAGGCGCGCGGCCGAGGACCAGCCAGGAGAGCTTCTCGCCCTCGGGTACCGGCGGCTGCGAGACGAGCTGCACGCGCGGCGCGCGCACCGTGCCCGAGAGCTGCACGCCGGCTTCCACCGCCTGGTTGCGCCGCCAGGCGGTGATCTGCAGCGCCGGATTGTCGATCGGCCCGTCGAAGATCAGCACGCCGGGGTCGACGATCAGCCGCTGCCCGTAGGCGAAGTAGGTGGCGTTCACGGTGTGCAGCTCGCCGTAGGCGAGCAGCTCGCCCTGCTTGCCGGTCTTCATGTTGACGCGGCCGGCAAGCTCGCCTTCCAGGCCGCGCATGCGCACCGCGAGGTCGTCGCCGAGGTCGAGGTCGATGTCGAGCGCGATCGGCAGCGGCGTGCGCGGGCCGGCGCTGCGGCGCGGCTGGCCCTCGATGACGATGTCGTCGGCGAGCCGGGGCAGGCGCTCGGGCGCGTACTCCAGCGTGCCGCGGTCGGCGCGCAGCGCGCCGCTCAGGACGAGCCGCTCGCCGTCGAAGCCCGCTTCGCCGTCGCCGGAAGCGACCAGCCGCAGGTTCGGCCGGTCGAGCACGGTGAAGCGCCGCGCATGCCAGGCGAGCTTGGCGTTGCCGTCGGCGAGGCGCAGCGGCAGCGTGCCTTCGGCGCTGAACGTGCCCTGCCCGCCGCGCAGCGACAGCTTGTCGATGCGCAGCCGGTCGCCTTCCAGGCGCGCGGTCAGCTCGCCGTCCCGCAGGTACACGCCGTAGGGCGGCAGCTCCAGGCCGAGCCCCTGGCCGCGCAGCGTGGCGTTGAAGAGCGGCGCGCCGAGCGTGCCCGAGATGTCGACGTCGGCCGAGAGCTTGCCGTCGACCCGCCCCTCGGGCAGGTAAGGCCCGGCGAGCACGCGCAGGCTGGCGAGGTCGAGCCCGCCCTGCAGCAGGATCGGCGAGGCGCTGCCCAGGCCGAGCCCGCCCTTGCCCGGCGCGCGGCCGATCTGCCCGCCGAGCGCGCCGTCGACGATCCTGGAGGCGATGTCCATGCGCGCGGCGATGCCGTTGGCCGCGAAGCGCGCGTCGATCGAGAGCGCCTCGAGGCCCAGCTCGAGCGCGCGATCGCCGAGCATGGCGAGGTCGCCGCGCGAGCGGCGCACGCGCAGCGTGCCCTCGAGCGACGGCGCGGCATCGATGGTCCATTGCCCGTCGAGATAGAGCGTCGAGCGCATGCGGCTGGCCAGTCCCGCCGCCTCGATCAGCCACGCCGCGGGCAGCGAGCTGAACTCGCCGCTCGAGCTGACCCGCTCGCGGGTGCGCACCAGCTCGCGCACGAGCAGCCTGCCGCGCTCCAGGCGCGCCTCGAGCCGGCCGAGCTCGACGCGCTCGCGAGAGAACGCGAGCGGCGCCGGCGCGAGCGTCTCGAGCTCGAGCGACCCGGCGCTGGAAAGCGAGACCAGCTCGCCGCGCCATTCCTTGCCGTCCCAGCCGCCGCGCAGCTCGGCGACGACGTCCGAGTCGTAGGCATGCGCGGTGAGCGACAGCCCGTGGGCCGCCGGCGAGCCGCCGAAGCGCGCGCTCGCCCGCGCGATGCGCACGCCGCCGGGCAGCTCGAGCGCCTCGGCGCGCACGGCGAGCTCGGCGTGCGGCGTCGACCACTCGCCGCGCAGCGTGCCGCTCGCCGAGAGCCGGCCGCCGAGCTGCGCCGCCAGCTCGGAGAGCTCCTGCACGCGCAGCTCGAGGCGCATCTCGTCGCCGGCGCGGCCGAGGCTGCCGCGCAGCGCGAGCTCGCTCTCGCCGAGCGTCGCCCGCGCCTCGGCGTCGCTCACCCGCCGGCGGGCGAAGCGCGCCCGGCCCTGCGTGGCGAAGACGAGGTCGTAGAGCACGCTGTCGGCCACCGTCCATCGCGCGTCCACGTACGGCGATTCGCCGAGCGCGCCCGCGACCTCGAGCGTGCCCTCGATGCTGCCGCCCGGATAGTCGCCGAACGCGGAGGGATCGAAGCGGCTCAGCCGCAGGCGGCCCTCGAAGCGCGCCGGCTCGCCGAGCGTCACCACGCCCGCGCCGCTCGCCTCGCCGCCCTGCGCCTCGGCGTGCAGGGCGCCGATCTCGATGCGCTCGCCGCGCCGCAGCGCCTCCAGCGAGAGCCGGATGCCCTGCTCGGAGAGCGCGGCGCGCAGGCTCTGCGACTGCGGCGTCACCACGGCGTGCAGCGCGCCCTCGAGCGCGGTGCGGCGCAGGCTCGAGCGCAGCGCGCGCAGGTTGAGCGCCGTCGCCTGCAGCGTCGCCGACAGGCGCCCGGGCGCGAGCTCGCCGCCGCCGTGCAGCACGCCGCCGCCGCCGATCTCGATCGTCGTGCCCGCGAAGCTGGCGCTCGCCGTGCCGACGGTGGAGAAGTCGCTGCGCAGGCGCGCCACCGGCAGGCGGCCGGCATCGAGCGGACCGGCGCCCGCGTTGACGAGCGACAGCGTGCCGCGCAGCCCCTCGCGCGTGCCTTCGGCCCTGAGCGAGCCCTGCAGCGACGTGGCGGGCAGCGCCTCGAAAAAGCGCTGCAGGTCGACGCCCGACACCTCGAGCTCGAGCGATTGCAGGCGCTGCGCGGCGAACGGCGCAAGGCGCGCGGCGAGCTCGGCGCGCGCGCCCCGCGCCTCGGCGCCGAGCCGCGCCTGCAGGCGCTCCAGCGTGCCCTCGAGCGCGAGCCGCACGGCGGCCGGGAAGCGCTCGTCGAGCAGGGTGAATCGCGCGGCGCCCGACACGCTGCCCTGCGCGGCGAGCGAGAAGCGCTCGACGTGCAGCGCGCGCAGGGCGAGGCGCGCGTCGCCGCGCGCGAGCTCGAGGCGGCCGAGCGTCGCGTCGCGCAGGCGCAGGCCGATCGGCAGGCGCGGCGCCCGCGGCGCCGAGCCGCCGTCGCCCTCGGCGAGCGTCACGCTGAGGCGCTCCACCGAGAGGGGCGCGAGCGACACCTCGGCGGCGAGCAGCGCCGGCAGGCTGAGCCGCGCGCCGAGCGTCTCGGCGACGATCCGCGTGCCGCCGTCCTGGAACACCACCCGGTCGGCGAACATCCCGCTCGCCAGCGTGCCGCGCGCCCGCTCGATGCGCAGGCGGCCGCCGCTCGCCGCTTCGGCCCGGCCCGCCGCCCATTGCAGCCCGGCTTCGGTGGCGAGCAGCCAGAGCGCGGCGCCGCCGAGCGCGGCGAGCAGCAGAGCGGCGAGCGCGCCGGCGGCGATGGCGAGGCGCCGCTTCAGAACGCGTACCCCACGGAGAAGTGCAGCCGCACCTCCTGCGTGCGCTCGCCGTAGGCGAGGTCGGCGCGCACCGGGCCGATCGGCGTGCGGAAGCGGGCGCCGAAGCCGTAGCCCTGCGCGAGGTCGGGCTTCACGCCGCCGTCCCAGGCGTCGCCCGCGTCGGCGAACGCCGCGACGCCCCAGCTGTCGCTGATCCAGAAGATGTACTCGGCGCTCGCCACGAGCAGGCGCCGGCCGCCGACGATCGCGCCGTTCTGCTCGACGCCGAGGCTCTCGAAGCCGTAGCCGCGCACCGTCTGGTCGCCGCCGGTGCGGAACAGGAAATTGCTCGGGATGCCTTGGCGCGAGTTCGACAGCACCGCGCCCGCCTGGGCGCGCAGCACCAGGTCGGCCGAGCGGCCGACCGGGAAGAACAGCGTGCCGCCGCCGACCGCGCGCAGGAAGGTGCGCGAGGCCAGCAGGTCGGGCGCGCCGCCCAGCTCCAGGCTCACCACGAAGCCGCGCCGCGGCGAGACCAGCGCGTCGGTGCGGCGCAGCTGGCCGCGCGCGCCGAAGTAGACCGCGTAGCGCGTGTCCTCGATGGTGTCGCCGATGCGCTGCTCCTCGTTGTGCGCCGAGACGAGCAGCGCGGCGGGCGTCGGCCCGGCGCCGAAGTTGTGCGACACGCCGATCGAGAGCTGGCGGGTCGCCTCGCCCTGGATGTCCTGCTCCTTCGCCTGCGCGAAGTAGTTCTCCCACACCGCGCCGCGGCGCGGCGGCGAGTCGAAGTCGAAGCGCAGGTCCTGGATCTTGCGGTCCAGGCGCAGCGCCGTGCGGTAGCGCCACGCCGAGTCGAAAATGTCCATGTTGCCGTAGCGGCCCTCCAGGCGCGGCCCGACGTCGGTGTTGTAGGACACCCCGCCCTCGATGCGCTGCGAGCTCGCTTCCAGCAGCGAGACGTGCACCGGCGCCGCGTCGGCGAGCGCCGGGTTGGGGTCGACCTGCGCCTGCACGCTCGCGTAGTAGCCCGACTCGAGCAGGCGCTGCTGGTAGAGGATCAGCTTGTCGCGGTCGAAGACGTCGCCCGCGCGGAACGGCGCCAGGTTGGCGGCGAGCGCCTCGTCATAGCGCCGGCCGCCGCTCATCTCCAGGGCGCCGAAGCGGAACGGCGGTCCGCTCGCGATCTCGACCTTCAGCCGCACCTCGGCCGCCTTCGGGTCGACGCGCGCCTCGCTCGAGGCGACGTGCGCCGCCGCGTAGCGCCAGGCGCTCGCCTCGCGCACCGCGTCGCGCTTGGCCGCCTGCCAGTCCTCCTGGCGGAACGGCTGGCCGCGCCGCAGGCTCCAGTTCTGGCGCACCCGCCGGCGGATCTCGCGCGCCTCGTCGTCCTCGGCGATCGGGCCGCTGAACTCGATGTCGACGTCGGCGACGTGGGCGCGCTCGCCGGGCCGCACCTCGAGGCGCACGAGCCACGGCTCGACGCTCGAGTCGATGCCGGCGCTCACCTCGGCGGCGAAGTAGCCCTCGGTCGCCGCCGCCTCGCGCGCCTCGCGCACCGATTCGTCGACCAGCCGGCGCAGCCGCTCGGGGCTCATCTCCGGGTCGTCGCGCCAGCGCATCAGCGTCAGGCCCTGCTCGAGCGTGGCCGCGAGCGGCTCGGGCGCGTCGATCTGCACGCGGTACTCCAGCGTCGCGGCGCCGGCGCTCCCGGCGAGCACGAGCAGCAGCGTGGTGAGCCAGGCGCGCACGGTCGTTAGACTAGAATCGTTCGCATGAAAATCCTCGTCTCCAACGACGACGGCTATTTCGCGCCGGGCATCACGCGGCTCGCCGAAGCGCTGGCGCGGCGCGGCGAGGTGACCGTGGTCGCGCCCGAGCGCGATCGCTCCGGCGCATCCAACTCGCTCACGCTCGACCGCCCGCTGGTGGTGCGGCGCGCCGACAACGGCTACTACTCGGTCAACGGCACGCCGACCGACTGCGTGCACATCGCGGTGACGGGGCTGCTCGAATTCACGCCGGACATCATCGTATCGGGGGTGAACCTCGGCGCGAACATGGGCGACGACACCATCTACTCCGGCACCGTGGCGGCCGCCGCCGAAGGCTACCTGCTCGGCATCCCGTCGATCGCCGTGTCGCTCACCAGCAAGACGGGCGGGCATTACGACAGCGCGATCGGCGTCGCCCTGGAGCTGGTCGAGCGCCTGGCGCGCCGCCCCTTCGGCGAGCCGGTGCTGCTCAACGTCAACGTGCCCGACCTGCCGCCGTCCGAGCTGCGCGGCATCGAGGTGACGCGGCTCGGCAAGCGCCACAAGGCCGAGCCGGTCACCCGGCTGGTCACGCCGCGCGGCGAGACCGCCTTCTGGATCGGCTCGGCGGGCGGCGCCGCCGACGCGGGGCCGGGCACCGACTTTCACGCCGTCGAGCGCGGCCGGGTGTCGATCACGCCGCTGCGCCTGGACCTCACTCATACGGCGCAGCTCGGCCGCACGCGCGAGTGGCTGGCGGACTGAAGAGCGCCGCGCCCCGGCATGCCGGCGCGCAGGGCATCGGCATGACCTCGCAGCGCACGCGCGACCGCATGGTGGAGCGGCTGCGCGCGCGCGGCATCGCCGACCCGCGGGTGCTCGCGGCGATGGCGCAGGTGCCGCGCCATCTGTTCGTCGAGGAAGCGCTCGCCAGCCGCGCCTACGAGGACACGGCGCTGCCGATCGGCTTCGCGCAGACCATCTCCCAGCCTTACGTGGTGGCGCGCATGATCGAGCTGGTGCTCGGGCCGGCGGCGCCGCGCAAGGCGCTCGAGGTCGGCACCGGCTGCGGCTACCAGGCGGCGGTGCTGGCGCGCATTTTCCCGCAGGTGTACTCGATCGAGCGCATCCGCGCGCTGCTCGAGCGCGCGCGCGCCAACCTGCTCAAGCTGCGGCTCGCCAACCTGCGCCTGGCGCACGGCGACGGCTACGCCGGGCTGGACGGCGCGGCGCCGTTCGACGCGATCGTCGTCGCCGCCGCGGCGCCGAGCGTGCCGCAGGCGCTGCTCCAGCAGCTCGCGCCGGGTGGCAAAATGATATTGCCGCTGCGCGCGGGACGCGGCCAGCGACTGGTGCTCGTCGAGCGCAGCGGCCGGGGCTTCCTCGAGTCCGAGCTGGACCCCGTTCGCTTCGTGCCCATGGAGGCGGGAAAAGCTTGAGAAGCGCGGTTGCCCTGATCGCCGTCGTGCTGCTCGCCGCGTGCGCCGCGTCCGGGCGCGCGCCGGTGGTCGAGCGCGGCGCCAAGTCGCGCGCGGCCGCGCGCGCCGCGCACAAGCCCGCCGCGCCCAAGCCGGCCGCGCCGGCGCGCGCGCAGGCGCCGGTCCAGGCCGCCGAGGGCTATTACATCGTGCAGCGCGGCGACACGCTCTACAGCATCGCCCTGGAGAACGGCGCCGACTATCGCGAGCTCGCGCAGTGGAACTCGCTCGAGGATCCGGCGCGCATCAAGGTCGGGCAGGCGCTGCGCGTGACGCCGCCGCCCGAGGCGCGCGGCGTGCAGATCGGCCGTCCGACCCTGGTCGGGCGCATCGAGTCGCGCCCGCTCGAGCCGCGCCGCGCTAGCCCCGCCGAGCCGGCCCGGGCGCCCGAGGCGCAGAGCGCGCCCGCCAAGCCGGTGGCCGCGGCCGCCGGCGCGTCGGAGTTCATCTGGCCGGTGAAGGGCAAGGTGATCGCCGGCTTCTCCGAGCCGCGCTCCAAGGGCATCGACATCGACGGCCGGATCGGCGACCCGGTGGTCGCGGCGGCCGCGGGACGCGTCACCTACGTCGGCAGCGGCATCCCCGGGCTCGGCAAGCTGGTGGTGATCCGGCACGACAACGGCTTCATCACGGTCTACGCGCACAACCGCGAGATCCTGGTGAAGGAGCAGCAGCGCGTCGCGCAGGGGCAGAAGATCGCGGTGCTCGGCAAGAGCGACGCCGACCGGCCGAAGCTGCACTTCCAGATCCGCAAGGGCGCGGCCGCCGTCGATCCGCTGCGCTACTTGCCGGCGCTGTGACGCGCCTTGAGCGCCGCCGCGAGGTCGCTGACCGCCGCGGCGTATAGCGCGCTGCGGTTGTAGCGCGTGATCACGTAGAAGTTGTGCAGCCCCAGGCGCAGCTCGCCTTCCAGGTCGACCAGCGCGGCGCGCTGCGCCGCGCCGCCCGCGTCCACGTCGGCTTCGATGCCGCTGTCGAGCAGCTCGGCGAGCGGATGCACCGGCCGCACGCCGTCGCCGAGGTAGGCGCGCCAGGCGTCGCCCTCGGTGGCCTTGACGCGCAGCTGCACCGGCTCGCCGGGGCGCCAGCCGTGCCGGCGCAGGAAGTTGGCGACGCTGCCGATCGAGTCGGCGGCGCTGTTGCGCAGGTCGACCCGGCCGTCGCCGTCGAAGTCGACCGCGTAGTGGCGCGCGCTGCCCGGCATGAACTGGGGGATGCCGATGGCGCCCGCGTACGAGCCCTTGACCGAGAAGACATCGATGCCGTTGTCGCGCGCGAACAGCAGGTAGTGCTCGAGCTCGCTGCGGAAGAAGCGTGCGCGCGCCGGGTAATCGAAGGCGAGCGTGGTGAGCGAGTCGATGACGCGCCAGCGGCCCGCGTGGCGGCCGTAGTAGGTCTCGACGCCGATGATCGCGACGATCACCTCGGCCGGCACGCCGTAGGCGCGCTCGGCGCGCTCGAGGCTGCGACGGTTGCGGCGCCAGAACTCCAGCCCGCCGGCGATGCGCCGCTCGTTGAGGAAGCGCTCGCGGTAGTCGGCCCAGCCCGGCTGCTGCTCGGGACGGATCGACTGCAGCGTCGGCTCGGCGCGCTGCACCTGCGCGAAGGTGGCGCGCAGCTCCTCGCGCAGGAAGCCGTGCCGCGCCGCGAGCTCGTCGATGAAGGCGCGCACGTCCGGCCGCTTCTCGTAGTCCTGCGCCAGCGCCGCCGAGGCGAGGCCGCACAAGAGCAGCGCGAGCAGGCGCTTCATGCGAGCTCCAGCTGGCGCACCAGGCGCTTCAGCCGCGCGACGCCGGCGCGGCTCGAGCGCTCGCCGTAGCGCAGGCCGATGTAGAGCGCGCCGATGCGCAGGATGGCGCGCCGCGCGCCGGGCAGGGCGCGCGCCGCGCGCAGCGAGAAGTCGCGCGGCCCCTCGTGGCCGGCGCGCTCGACGCCGCGCGCGGCGAGCTTGCGGCAGAACGCCTGCCAGGCCTTCTGCACCGGGTCGGGCCGCGCGATGCGGCGCAGCGACCAGACGAGCAGCCCCAGGGTGACGAGGCCCAGCAGCGTGAGCAGCGTCGCGGTCAGGCTGCGCCAGTCGGCCGAGCGCATGCCGAGCGAGAGCATCAGCTCGCGCTGGCGCTCGGGGTTGTAGGAGAGCACCCAGACGTTCCAGCGGTGCGCGAGCGCCTCCCACTGGCCGCGCAGGCTGCGCAGCCATTCCATGTCCGGCCGCAGCATGAGCGGCACGTTCGCCCCCTCGGGCAGCGCGCGCACCAGGCCGGCCTGCACGCGGTTGGGCATCGCCGCCGCGGTCGGGTCGATGCGCACCCAGCCGCGGCCGCGCAGGTACGCCTCGGTCCAGGCGTGCGCGTCGGACTGGCGCACGGTGAAGATGCGGTCGACGCCGTTCAGCTCGCCGCCCTGGTAGCCGGTGACCACGCGCGCCGGCACGCCGGCCGCGCGCAGCAGGAAGGTGAAGGCGGAGCTGAAGTGCTCGCAGAAGCCCTCGCGCGTGTCGAACAGGAACTCGTCGACCGTGTTCGCGCCGAGCAGCGGCGGCTCCAGCGTGTAGACGTATTGCCCGTCGCGCAGGAAGGCGAGCGCGCGCGCCACGATCTCGGTGTCGGAGCGCGATTGCGCGCGCCATTGCGCGGCGAGCTCGCGCGCGCGCGGGTTGAATCCCGGCGGCAGGCGCAGCGCGCGCTGCAGCCAGCGCGGCTCCTCCTCGGGCGCGGCGGCGGGGCGCGTGACCGAGACCATGTCGTAGATGATGCGCTCGCGGATCGGCGCGCGCGCGACGACCTGGCCGTCGAAGGTCATGCGCGCGCGCTCGGGCAGGAGCGCCGCGTGCTCCAGGGCGAACAGCCAGTTGTGGTTGTGCGGCTCGAGCACCACCGAGTAGCGGTACACGCCTTCGCCCTCGGGCGGCGTGAAGCGCGGGAACGGCGCGCGCGCCCGGGTCCAGGTGCGCCCGTCGAAGTCCCACAGCACCGGGCCGCGCCAGTAGCGCTCGGCGGGCGGCGGCGGCTCGCCCTCGAAGCTCGCGCGGAAGGCGATCGCGTCCGACTGCGCGAGCGAGGCGAGCGTGCCGGGGCTCATGGTCTCGGACAGGCCGGTGAGGCCGCTGTAGGCGTCGCGCGGCAGGCCCCAGAGCGGCCCGTCGACGCGCGGAAAGAAGAGAAACAGCGCGATCGCCGCCGGCACGGCGTGCGCGAGCAGCAGTCCGGCGGTGCGCAGGTTGGCGCGCGGGGCGCGCTGCGGCGCGCTGAAGCCGACCAGCGTGGCGGTGATGGCGAGCAGCCCGAGCGTCATCGCCGCGGCCGTGGGGATGGACTGCGAGTACAGGAAGTTGGTGATGATCAGGAAGTAGGCGAGGAAGGCCGCCACCGCCGCATCGCGGTGCGTGCGCGACTCGAGCAGCTTCAGCCCCGAGAACATCATGAGCAGCATCACGCCGGGCTGGCGGCCGAACAGCGTCCGGTACTCCAGCCAGAGGCCCAGCATGCCGAACAGCGCGATCGCGAGCACCAGCACGCGCGAGGGCAGCGGCGCGCGGTTGAGCGTGCAGTAGAAGCGCCAGCCGTAGAGGCACAGCGCGAGCAGGGTGAGCCACCACGGCGCGCGCAGCGCGTGCGGCACGGCGACCACCAGCAGCGAGCCGCTCAGCCACGCCAGGTCGCGCGGCGTGATCGGCCGCATCTCGGGCGAGAGCGGGTGCGCGAGCTTCATTCGACCTGGAACAGCGCGAGCGCCTGCAGGCACGCGGCGCGGTGGCGGTCGCCGCGCCCGGGGCCGACCTCGACGCCGGGCAGCCGCAGGCCGTAGTGCGTGCCGGCGCGGTCGGCGGCGAGCACCCAGCCGGCGAGCCGGGAGAGCCGCGCCTCGACGCCCAGATGCCCCGGCAGCAGCCGCCAGTCGAGCCACAGCTCGGCCGCCGCCTCGCCGCTGAACTGCTTGGTGAGCATGTCGTCGCTGCGCGCCACCGCCTTCCAGGCGACGTGCCGCGGCGAGTCGGAAAGCTGGTAGGTGCGCAGCCCGGCGTAGTCGTCGTTGCCCGGCACCGGCGAGCGCAGGCCGCCCGCGGCCGCCTCGGCCGAGGGCGCCGGCAGCGGCGAGCGCTCGGGGCGCGGATAGACCAGGCAGCGCGCGTCGGGCTCGACATAGCTCCAGGCGCGGAACAGCCCCAGCGGGAAGCGCGTCTCGAGCATCACGCGGCCGAGCGGCAGCCAGCCGCGCCGCTCGGCGGGCACGGCGAGCACCACTTCGGCGGCGCCGCCCGCCGGCACGTCGACCACCAGCTGGCTGCCCGACTTGAGGTGCCGCGCGAGGATCGCCGGCCGGTCGTACGACCCGCGGCCGTCGAGGTGCAGGCGGAACTGCGCCGCCTCGCCGGCGAACACCGGCTCCGAGCGGCCGACGCTCACCGCCATGCGCGCCAGGTTGCGCGCCGTGTGCACCATGCCGGCGAGCGCCATGCCGCCGAGCAGGAAGGTGAGCGCGAAGCCGAGCGACAGCGCGTAGTTGATCGAGCCGATCAGCAGGATCAGCAGCGTCGCGCCGAACAGCCAGCCCAGGCGCGTCGGCACGATGTACACCCGGCGGTGCACCAGCACCACCGTGCCGGTCTCCGGCGGCGTGAAGCCCCACAGGCGGTTGGCGAGGCGCGGATGGCGCTCGAGCAGGGCGCCGATCATGCGGTCGGCCCGTCGAACTTCCAGCGGCCGCGCCAGACCCCGAGCACCAGGTTCGGATAGCGCGCCTTGCCCAGGCTGCCGTTGTAGCGGCCGAGAGCGCGGAAATAGTCGCCCTTCTCGAGGTCGAGGTAGTAGCGCAGGATGGCGCAGCCGTAGGCGATGTTGGTGCGCAGGTGGAACAGGTTGTGCGACGGCTGGCCGATCAGCTTCACCCAGAACGGCATCACCTGCATGTAGCCGCGCGCGCCGGCCGGCGACACCGCGTACTTGCGGAAGCCGCTCTCCACCTCGATCACGCTCAGCACGAGCTGCGGGTCGAGCCCGGCGCGGGTCGCCTCGTAGTGCACGGTGCGCAGCAGCTCCAGGCGGCGCCGGCGGTCCGGCATGCGCGCGGCGAGGCGCAGGTCCATCTCGGCGAGCCAGCGCACCGCGTCCTCGCGCGAGTGGAAGTGCAGCGTCGCCGGCGCCTTGTCCGACACCTGGCGCGACAGCCGCGCGCGCACCGAGTCGGCGAGCTCCTCGTAGCGCTGCTCGCCGGCGAGCGCGGCGAGCGGCGCGGCGACGAGCAGGGCGGCGAGGAGGCGCGTCACCCCAGCTTCTCGCGCACCCGGCGCGCCACGTCGGCGAGCGGCACCTCGACCGGCTTCTCGTCGCGCCGTCCCTTGTACTCGGCGTTGCCGGCCGCGAGGCCGCGCTCGGAAAGCACGATGCGGTGCGGGATGCCGATCAGGTCCATGTCGGCGAAGAGTACGCCAGGTCGCTCCTCCCGGTCTTCGAGCAGCACGTCGACGCCGTTCCTTAACAGTTCTTCATGAAGCGCCTCGGCGGCGCGGCGCACTGCCTCGGACTTGTGCATGCCGATCGGCACGATGCACGCCTCGAAGGGCGCGATCGGCGCCGGAAAGGCGATGCCGCGCTCGTCGTGGTTCTGCTCGATCGCCGCGGCGACCACGCGCGTCACGCCGATGCCGTAGCAGCCCATCTCGAACGGCCGCTCGGCGCCCGAGGCGTCGAGGAAGGTCGCCTTCATGGCCGCGGAATACTTGGTGCGCAGCTGGAAGATGTGCCCGACCTCGATGCCGCGCACGATCTGCAGCCGGCCCCTGCCGTCGGGGCTCGGGTCGCCGTCCACCACGTTGCGCAGGTCGGCCACCTGCGGCTCGGCGAGGTCGCGCCCCCAGTTGACTCCGGCGAGGTGGAAGCCTTCCTCGTTCGCGCCGCAGACGAAGTCGGCCAGCGCGGCGGCGCTGCGATCGGCCACCACCTTCACCCGCGCGCCTACCGGGCCGATGTAGCCCGGCTTGCAGCCGAGCGCTTGCACGATCTCGGCCTCGGCGGCGAAGCGGAACGCGCCGATCGCCTTGGCGGCCTTGATCTCGTTCAGCGCGTGGTCGCCGCGCAGGAGCAGCAGCACCAGCGCGCCCTCGTGCATCACCGCCACCGCCTTCACCGTGCTCGCGAGCGGCAGCCCGAGCTGCGCCGCGACCTCCTCGCACTTGGTGCGGCCGGGCGTCGGCACCTTGCGCATCGCCTGCTGCGGCGCCGGGCGCGGCCCCGGCGGGAGCGCCTCGGCGAGCTCGACGTTCGCCGCGTAGTCGGAGTCGGGGCACACCGCGATCGCGTCCTCGCCCGAGTCGGCCAGCACGTGGAACTCGTGCGAGCCGGTGCCGCCGATCGCCCCGGTGTCGGCGGCGACCGCGCGGAAGCGCAGCCCGAGGCGGCTGAAGATGCGCGTGTACGTGTCGTGCATGTTTTTGTACTCGCGCTCGAGATCGGCGTAGTCGGCGTGGAAGGAGTAGCCGTCCTTCATGACGAACTCGCGGCCGCGCATCACGCCGAAGCGCGGCCGGCGCTCGTCCCGGAACTTGGTCTGGATCTGGTAGAAGTGCGCGGGCAGCCGGCGGTAGCTCCTGAGCTCGCTGCGCGCGAGGTCGGTCACCACCTCCTCGGAGGTCGGCTGGATCACGAACTCTCGCTCGTGGCGGTCGCGGAAGCGCAGCAGCTCCGGGCCGTAGGCCTGCCAGCGTCCCGATTCCTGCCACAGCTCGGCGGGCTGCACCACCGGCATGGCGAGCTCGAGCGCGCCGGCGCGGTTCATCTCTTCGCGCACGATGCGCTCGACCTTCTGCAGCACGCGCAGGCCGAGCGGCAGCCAGGTGTACACGCCGGCCGACAGGCGGCGGATCAGCCCGGCGCGCAGCATCAGGCGATGGCTGACGATCTCGGCCTCGGCGGGAACTTCCTTCTGCGTCGCGATGAAGAAGCGGGACGATCTCATGGCCGCCACCGCGCTTGTTGAGACATTGTCTTTGCCGGTGGGCTGTGGAAAAATCGAGACGCGCATTTTACTTTAGGCGGTGCAGCCATGCTCGACAAGGAAGGCTACCGTCCGAACGTCGGCATCGTCCTCGTCAACGCGAGGAACGAGGTGTTCTGGGGCAAGCGCGTCAACCAGCACGCCTGGCAGTTCCCCCAGGGCGGCATCAAGCACGGCGAGACCCCGCTGCAGGCCATGTACCGCGAGCTCGAGGAGGAGATCGGCCTGCAGCGCGAGCACGTGCGTCTGCTCGGCCGCACGCGCGACTGGCTGCGCTACGACGTGCCGGAGAAGTGGCTGCGGCGCGCGCGCGCCGACGGCGCGCCGAACGGCCGCGCCGGCTACCGCGGCCAGAAGCAGATCTGGTTCCTGCTGCGCATGCTCGGCCGCGACTGCGACGTCAAGCTGCGCGCCAGCGGCCATCCCGAGTTCGACGCCTGGCGCTGGCACGACTACTGGGTGCCGCTCGATGCGGTGATCGACTTCAAGCGCGAGGTCTACCGCCAAGCGCTGATCGAGCTGCACCGCTACCTGCACGCCGACCGGCGCGGCCGCGCGCGCCGCGCCGAGCCGCTCGCCGCCCCGCAGGAAACATAGCCGAAGTCAATCGGCAGGATTACGAAATTCCATTTGATCTATGGAGAGCCGGCGCCTAGGCTAGGGCGCATATTCGCGAAGGAGGTTGCATGAAAGCGCTGAAAGGCACCAAGACGCACGAGAACCTGAAGGCCGCGTTCGCCGGCGAGTCGCAGGCGAACCGCCGTTACCTGTATTTCGCCGCCAAGGCCGACGTGGAAGGCCAGAACGACGTGGCGGCGCTGTTCCGC
>DASVDO010000100.1:0-7494 GCA_036381055.1 Burkholderiales bacterium
ATGCGCTCCTCCTCGACGGCGGAGACAGCTGGCAGGGCTCGGGCGTCGCCCTCTGGACTCAGGGGGTGGACATGATCGGCGCGCAAAAGCGCCTGGGCGTCGACCTGATGACCGCGCACTGGGAGTTCACCTACGGCGCCGAGCGCGTGCAACGCGCGGTCGAGCGCGAGCTCGCGCCGATCGAGTTCCTCGCCCAGAACGTGAAGACGCTCGACTTCGAGGATCCGGTGTTCCGGCCCTACAGCCTGCGCGAGGTGAACGGCGCGCGCTTGGCCGTCATCGGCCAGGCCTTCCCGTACACGCCCATCGCGAATCCCCGCTACTTCGTCCCGGACTGGAGCTTCGGCATCCAGGAGTCGCGGCTGCAGGAGCTCGTCGACGAGGTGCGAGCCAAGGGCGCGAAGGTGGTGGTGCTCCTCTCGCACAACGGCATGGACGTCGACCTGAAGCTCGCCTCGCGCGTGCGCGGCCTGGACGCGATCCTCGGCGGCCACACGCACGACGGCGTGCCGCGGCCGGTGCAGGTCGGGCGCACGCTCGTCACCAACGCCGGCTCGCACGGCAAGTTCCTCGCCGTCCTCGACCTCGACGTGAAGGGCTCGCGGGTCGTGGGCTATCGCTACCGGCTGCTGCCGGTGTTCTCGAACCTGCTGCCGCCGGACGCCGAGATGGCGCGCTACGTGGACGAAGTTGAATCTCCTTTCAGCGAAAAGCTCGAGGAGAAGCTGGCGGTTACCGAGGGTCTGCTCTACCGGCGAGGCAACTTCAACGGCACCTGGGACCAGCTCATCGTCGAGGCGCTGCGCGCGGAGCAGGACGCCGAGATCGCCTTCTCGCCCGGCTTCCGCTGGGGCACGACGCTGCTGCCCGGCGAGGCGATCACGCGCCGCCACCTCATGGACCAGACGGCGATCACCTATCCGTACGCGACGCTCGCCGAGCTGACCGGCGCCGAGATCAAGACGATCCTGGAAGACGTGTGCGACAACCTGTTCAACGCCGATCCCTACCGCCAGCAGGGCGGCGACATGGTGCGCGTCGGCGGCATGACCTACGCCTGCGCGCCCAGGGAGCGCATCGGCCGGCGCATCTCGGAGCTGCGCGTCGCCGGCAAGCCGCTCGAGGCGGACAGGCGCTACAAGGTCGCAGGCTGGGCGCCGGTCGCCGGGAACGCGAGCGGCGAGCCGGTGTGGGAGCTCCTCGAGCGCTATCTCAAGAACCGCAGGACGATTTCCCCGCTCACTCCCAACCGGCCGCGCCTGATCGGCGTCTAGCGCTGCCCGGCACCGCCTTGCGGCGGCTGCGAATGCTCGTGCTTGCCGTGCGGTTCGCGCTCGCCGCGCCGCCTGTGCATCTCGTCGTGCATGGCGCCCATGCGCCGCATGTGCTCGGCATGGTGCTTCGCGTGCTCGGCGTCGCCGTGCTCGTGCTTCTGCGCCGGCTGCTTCGCCTCCTCGGCGAGCGCCGCGGCGCCGAGCGCGAGCGCGAGCGCGAGGACCGAGCCCGAGGCGAGCGCGAAATTGCGTACCGTTCTCATTGCGATTTCCTTTCGTGGTGGTTGGCGCAGGCGTGGCCTGCCGCGTATTCGACCGCCCGCCGCGGAAATCGTCACCGCGACTTTGTTACCGCCTGTTACCGCGCAAAAATGGCGACTGTCACCTATTCGGGAAGCAGCACCGCCGCGCCGGTGAAGCGGCCGGCGCGCAGGTCGCCGAGCGCTTCGGAGGCGCGCTCGAGCGCATAGCGGTGCACCTCGGTGCGGATCGCGAGCTTCGCCGCGACCTGCATGAAGCGCTCGCCGTCGGCGCGCGTCAGGTTCGCCACCGACAGCACCTCGCGCTCGCCCCACAGCAGCGCATAAGGGAAGGACGGGATGTCGCTCATGTGGATGCCGCCGCAGACGACGCGCCCGCCTTTTCTCACGTGCTTGAGCGCTTGGGGAACCAGGCCGCCCACGGGAGCGAAGATGATCGCCGCATCCAGCGGCTCGGGCGGCGCGGCGTCGGCATCGCCCGCCCAGTGCGCGCCGCATTCGAGCGCGAAGCGCTGCCCCGCGGCGTCGTTCTTTCGCGTGAACGCGAAGACCGTGCGCCCGTCGGCACGCGCCACCTGCGCGAGGATGTGCGCCGCGGCGCCGAAGCCGTAGATGCCCAGGTTCTTCGCCTCCTGGCACTTCAGGTAGGAGCGGAAGCCGATCAACCCGGCGCACAGGAGCGGCGCCGCCTCGGCGTCGCCGTAGCGCTCGGGAATCGGCAGGCAGTAGCGCTCGTCGGCGAGCGCGTACTCGGCGTAGCCGCCGTCGATGTGGCAGCCGGTGAAGCGCGCGCTTTCGCACAGGTTCTCGCGCCCGGCGCGGCAGTACCCGCATTGCCCGCAGGTCCAGCCGAGCCAGGGGATGCCGACCCGCGCTCCGGCCTGGAACCTTTCGCCGCCGTGCACCACCCGGCCGACCACCTCGTGGCCGGGCGTGACGGGATAGCGGCAGGCGGCGAGCTCTCCGTCGACGAGGTGAAGGTCGGTGCGGCACACGCCGCAGGCGAGCACCTTGACGAGCAGCGCGCCGCCGTCCTGCTGCGGGGTCGGCAGCTCCTGCAGCGCGAGCCGCCCGGCCCCGAGCACCCTCACCGCTTTCATTCAAGCTATCTCATTCGGGCTACGTCCCCGATTTTACGAGACGCTGATGCGGCGGCCGCCGCCGTTCGCCTTCTTCGGCAGCACGAGCTTCAGCACGCCGTCCTTGTACTCGGCCTTCGCCGAGCGCTCGTCGACCTCGGTGGGCAGCGAGAAGCTGCGGCTCAGCGAGCCGTACGAGCGCTCGCTGTAGACCACCTTCTCGCCCTTCTTCTCCTCCTTCTCCTGCTTCACCTCGGCGCGCAGCGAGACGGTGTCGCCGTCGACCTCGACCTGGATGTCTTCCTTCTTCACGCCCGGGATGTCGGCCTGGACGGTATAGCTCTTGTCGTCCTCGGCGACGTCGATCTTCATCTTCGGCGCGATCGGCTCCGGGAAGGCGAGCGGCCGGACGAAGAAGCCCTTGCCGAAGTCGGCGAACAAATCCTCGAACGGGTTGTAGCGGGTGATATCGGCCATGGGGATCTCCTGAAAAACGGACAGCGTCATCTTGCACCGGCGGGAAGACCCGCCCTTTGACGCACGTCAAAGCGCGGGCGTCAGCGCAGCGTGTGCACGTGCTGGCCGAGCATCTCCGGCGTGACGAGCGCGATGCCTTTCTCCGTGCGCCGCAGGCGGCGCGCGTCGAAGCCCGGCTCGAGCCGGCAATGGCGGTCGACGATCGCGCGGCGAAGCTGCACCCCCGGGCCGATCACCACGTCGGGCAGCACCACGCAGTCCTCGAGCAGCGCGCCGTCCTCGACCCGCACGTTGGAGAACAGCACCGAGCGGCGCACCGTCGCGCCGCTCACCACGCAGCCGCCCGAGACCATCGAGTCGAGCGCCATGCCGCGCCGGCTCTCGCCGTCGAAGACGAACTTGGCCGGCGGGAGCTGCTCCTGGTAGGTCCAGACCGGCCAGTCGCGGTCGTAGAGGTTGAGGTCCGGCGTGACTCGCGCGAGGTCGATGTTCGCCTCCCAGTACGCATCGAGCGTGCCGACGTCGCGCCAGTAGGGCTTGCCGTTCGGCATGCCGACGCAGCTGTCGCCGAAGCGGTGCGCGCACACGCGGTGGCGGCCGATCAGCGCCGGCAGCACGTCCTTGCCGAAGTCGTGGCTCGAGCCCGGGTCCTCGGCATCGCGCATCAGCTGCTCGTAGAGGAAAGCGGCGTTGAAGACGTACACCCCCATGCTCGCCAGCGCCCGGTCGGGCTGCCCGGGCATGGGCCGCGGGTCGGCCGGCTTCTCCTCGAAGCCGGTCACCCGGCCGTGCGCGTCGACGCTCATCAGGCCGAAGCTCGACGCCTCGGCGAGCGGCACGTCGACGCAGACCACCGTCGCGTCGGCGCCGCGCAACACGTGCTCGTGCAGCAGCCGGCCGTAATCCATCTTGTAGACGTGATCGCCCGACAGAACCAGCACGTAGTCGCAGCCCTCGCTGCGCAGGACGTTGAGGTTCTGGAACACCGCGTCGGCGGTGCCGCGGTACCAGCTCTCCTCGACCTGCTGCTGCGCCGGCAGGATGTCGAGGTGCTCGCCGATGCGCCCGTCGAGGAAGCTCCAGGCGCGCTGCAGGTGCTGGATCAGGCTGTGCGCCTTGTACTGGGTGGCGACGCCGATGCGCCGCACGCCCGAGTTGACGCAGTTGGACAGCGTGAAATCGATGATGCGGTACTTGCCGCCGAAGGGCACCGCGGGCTTGCAGCGCCAGTCGGTGAGCTCCTTCAGCCGGCTGCCGCGGCCGCCGGCGAGCACCATCGCGTAGGTGCGGCGCGCGAGGTGCGCCGAGCGGCGCTCGACGGTGAGCGCGCTCGCCTGGCCCGCCAGGCGGGCGACGGCTCGCCGCTCGAGAACGGGCAGATCGCTCATGCCCGGCACGGTAAGCAATCCGCCGGCCTGCCCCTTGATGGAGGTCAAGAGCGCCCGCGCGCGCGTATCCTTGAATCGCTGCCATGGCCTACGCCGTACCCCGGCACTATCTCCAGCCGCTGCTCGCCCCGCACGGCATCGCCCTGGTCGGCGCCACCGAGCGGAAAGGCGCGCTCGGCCGCATCGTCTGGCGCAACCTCGAGGCGGCGAAGCCGCCCGGCGTGCTGTACCCGGTCAACCCGAAGCACGCCGCGGTGTTCGGCCGAAAGGCCTACGCGCGGCTCGGCGACCTGCCGGGCAAGGCCGACCTCGCGGTCGTGGTGACGCCGGCCCGCACCGTGCCGCAGATCGTGCGCGACGCCGGCGCGGCCGGCATCCGCGCGGCGCTCGTGCTCTCGAGCGGCTTCGCCGAGACCGGCGCGGCGGGCCGCCGGCTGCAGGACGAGCTGGTCGAAGCGGCGCGGCGCTCCGGCGTGCGCGTGCTCGGCCCGAACAGCCTCGGCCTGATGCGCACCGACGTGGGCGTCAACGCCACCTTCGCGCGCGGCAACGCGCTCGCCGGTCCGCTCGCGCTCGTCTCCCAGTCGGGCGCGATCTGCGGCGCGATCCTCGACTGGGCGACTCGCGCCGGGATCGGCTTCTCGAGCGTCGTGTCGCTCGGCGGCGCCGCCGACGTCGACTTCGGCGAGGTGCTCGACTACCTGGTGGGCGATACCGCCACCGAGGCGATCCTGCTCTACGTCGAAGGCGTGCGCGGCGCGCGGCGCTTCGTCTCGGCGCTGCGCGCCGCTTCGCGGGTGAAGCCGGTCATCGTGCTCAAGGTAGGCCGCTACCTCGGCGGCTCGCGCGCGGCGTCGAGCCATACCGGCGCGCTGGTCGGCGCCGACCCGGTGTTCGAGGCGGCGCTAAGGCGCGGCGGCGCGGTGCGCGTGCGCACCTACACCCAGCTCTTCGCGGCGGCACGCGCGCTGGCGAGCCGCCTGCAGCCCGAGGGCGAGCGGCTGGCGATCGTCACCAACGGCGGCGGCCCGGGCGTGGTCGCCGCCGACAGCGCCGCGGAGAACGGCATTGCGCTCGCCGCGCTGTCGGAGGCGACGCTGCGCGAGCTCGACGCAAGACTGCCGCCGCAGTGGTCGCGCGGCAACCCGGTGGACATCATCGGCGACGCGCCGCCCGAGCGCTTTGCCGACGCGGTGCGCGCGGTGCTCGCCGACCCGGGCGTCGACGCGCTGCTCGCGATGTATTCGCCGGTGGCGGTGAGCGAGCCGGAAGCCGCGGCGCGCGCGGTGGCGCAGGCGGGCGCGGGGCGGAGGAAACCCGTGTTCGCCGCCTGGCTGGGCGACGTCGGCCCCAACGAGAGCCGCCGCCTGCTGGAAGCCTCCGGCATCCCGACCTTCTATACGCCGGAGAACGCCGTGGAGGCGCTCGGCTTCCTCGCCGCGCACCGGCGCAACCGCGCGCAGCTCATGGAGGTGCCGGCGGCGGTGCAGGAGCGCAGCGCGCCGCCGCCCGACCTCGACTCGGCGCTCGCCATCCGCGAGGCGGCGCTCGCCGAGCGGCGCACGCGGCTCACCGAGCTCGAGTCGCGCAGGCTGCTCGGCGCCTTCGGCGTGCCGGTGCCGCGCAGCGACGTGGTCGCCTCGCGCGAGGAAGCGGTGGCGGTGGCCGGCGACATCGGCTTCCCCGTGGCGCTGAAGATCCATTCGCGCGACATCAGCCACAAGAGCGACGTCGGCGGGGTGCGCCTCAACCTGCAGAACGGCGCGATGGTCGCCTCGGCGTACGACGACATGATGCGCCATGTGCGCGAGCTGCGGCCGCAGGCGCGCATCGACGGGGCGGTGGTGCAGCCGATGCTGCGCTTCGCGCACGCGCGCGAGGTGCTGGTGGGCGTCGCCGCCGATCCGGTGTTCGGGCCGGTGATCTCGTTCGGCGCGGGCGGCGTGGCGGTCGAGGCGGTGCGCGACACGGCGGTGGCGCTGCCGCCGCTCAACGCCGCGCTCGCGCGCGACCTGATGTCGCGCACCCGGGTGTACCGGCTGCTCGGCGCCTACCGCGGCGTGCCGGGCGCCGACCTCGACGCGATCGCCGAGCTGCTCGCCGCGGTGTCGCGCATGGTGAGCGTGCTGCCCTGGCTGAAGGAGATGGACCTGAACCCGGTGCTCGCGCATCCGGGCGGCGCGGTGGTGGCCGACGCGCGCGTGATTGTCGACGCGGCGCAGCCGGCGCGCGCCGCGCCGCGCTATCCGCACATGGCGATCCACCCCTACCCGGTGGAGCTGGAGGAGGAGCTCGTGCTCGCCGACGGCACGCGCCTGCAGCTCCGGCCGATACGCCCGGAGGACGTCGAGCGCGAGAAGCGGCTGTTCGACTCGCTCTCCGAGCGCTCGCGCTACCAGCGCTTCATGCAGCACCTGCCGATGCTGCCGCCGGCGCTGCTGGCGCGCTTCACGCAGCTCGACTACGACCGCGAGCTCGCCCTGGCGGCGGTGCGCGACGACGCCTTCGTCGGCGTCGGCCGCTACTCGCCGAACGCCGATGGCGAGACCGCCGAGTTCGCGCTCGCGGTGGCCGACGCCTGGCAGGGCAAGGGCATCGGCCGGCGCCTGCTCGAGCGCCTGTGCGCGGCGGCGCGCGCGGCGGGCTACCGGGCGCTGTTCGGCCATATCCTGGAGGCGAACCACGAGATGCTCGACCTCGCGCGGCGGCTCGGCTTCGTCGAGCACTCGCGCGGCGGCGTCGAGGTGACGGTGGTGCGGCGGCTCGAATAGACGAATAGGACGAATAGACGGCGTCAATTCGCAGAATTGTCTTTTTTGATTTGATCTATCCGGGCGGGCGCCGTAGCCTTGCCGTTTCCTAGAGGAGAATCGCGATGAAAGCGCTGAAAGGCACCAAGACGCACGAGAACCTGAAGGCCGCGTTCGCCGGCGAGTCGCAGGCGAACCGCCGTTACCTGTATTTCGCCGCCAAGGCCGACGTGGAAGGCCAGAACGACGTGGCGGCGCTGTTCCGC
>DASVDO010000101.1:0-17984 GCA_036381055.1 Burkholderiales bacterium
GTTCATCGCCGCGCGCACCGTGCGGCCGCTGTAGAGCACGTCGTCGACCAGCAGCAGCTCGGCGCCGTTCACGTCGAACGGGATGCGCGTGCGCTTCGGGTCGTGCTTCAGGCCGCGCGCCGCGTAGTCGTCGCGGTAGAACGCGATGTCCATCACGCCGAGCGGCTTCTCGATGCCGAGCTCCGCGTGCAGCCGCTCGGCCAGCCAGACGCCGCCGGTGTAGAGCCCGACCATCGCGGTGCGCGCGCCGATGCGCGGCGCGAGCTCGCGCACGAGCTGCGCGCAGAGCGCTTCCGCGTCAGGCAGCCTGGTCAAAGTACTGCTCCAGGATGAGCTGCGCCGCCACCGAGTCGACCGCCTTGCGCTTCACGCCGCGCAGGCGCGCCTCGGCCTCGAGCGACGTGTAGCGCTCGTCGACGCGCGCCACCGGCAGGCGGAAGCGGCCTTCCAGCTGGCGCGCGAAGCGCTCGACGCGCGGCGCGAGCGGATGCGCGCCGCCCTCGCGCACCGGCAGGCCGACCACCAGGCGCGCCGGCCGCCATTCGGCGACCAGCCGGTGGATCTCGGCGAGGCCCCGCACCGCGGGCAGCGGATGCGCCGAACGCAGCTCCGCCTCCCCTACCGCAACGCCGATACGCCTGATGCCGAAGTCGAAAGCGAGGACCGTGCCCTTGTCAGGCATGCCCCGCCGCGTCCTGCAGCCGCGCATAGTCGAGGCCGAGCAGCTCCATCGCCGCGGGCAGGCGCTCCTCCGCCGGCACCTCGAACAGGATGGCGTCGCGCGCCTCGACGGTGAGCCAGGCGTTCTGCGAGATCTCGTGCTCGAGCTGCCCGGGCGACCAGCCGGCGTAGCCGAGCGTCACCAGCATGCGCCGCGGCCCCTCGCCGCGGCCGACCGCCTCGAGGATGTCCTTGGAGGTGGTGAGGCCGATCGCCTCGCGCACGCGCAGCGTCGACTGCCAGTTGCCCGGCGGCTCGTGCAGCACGAAGCCGCGGTCGGTCTGCACCGGGCCGCCGAAGTAGATCGGCGCGTCGCGCAGCTCGCGCGAGCGCAGCGACAGCGACAGCCGCTCGAAGAGGGCCTGCAGCGTCATGTCGATCGGCCGGTTGACCACCAGGCCGAGCGCGCCCTGCTCGTTGTGCTCGCAGATATAGGTGAGCGTCCTCGTGAAGTACGGATCGGCCATGTTGGGCATGGCGATCAGGAAGTGGTGCGTCAGGTTGATCGAGGACATGCAATCGCCGGCACGCCGGGCGATTCTACCGCAGTCAGATTTCCACCATCTCGAAATCTTCCTTGCGCGCCCCGCATTCCGGACAGGTCCAGTTCATCGGCACGTCTTCCCAGCGCGTGCCGGGCGCGATGCCCTCGTCCGGCAGCCCCGCCGCCTCGTCGTACACGAAGCCGCAGATGAGGCACATCCAGGTCTTGTACTGCACTTGGTTTTCGGTGGTCATGGAAGCCGACAGTAGAATGCCCTCGGAGTTTACCGCATGTCTTTTTCGCCTCCGGCGGTCCTCGCCTTCGCCGCCTCCGACCCGACGGGCGGCGCCGGCATCCAGGCCGACATCCTCGCCATCGCCGGCATGGGCGCGCACCCGCTCAGCGTGCTCACCGCGCTCACCGTGCAGGACACGCACGGCGTGCAGCGCGTCGCGCCGGTCGACGCGGCGCTGGTCGCCGAGCAGGCGCGCCGGGTGCTCGGCGATATTCCGGCGCGCGCGTTCAAGATCGGCGTGCTCGGCTCGGCGGACAACGCGCGCGCCGTCGCCGCGGTGCTCGCCGAGCATCCGCGCGTGCCGGTGGTGCTCGACCCGGTGCTCGCCTCGGCGCGCGGCGACGCGCTCGGCGCCGTCGAGGCCGTCGAGGCGCTGCTGCCGCTCGCCGCGCTCGCCACGCCGAACAGCCTGGAGGCGCGCCGGCTCGCGCCGGGCGCCGACTCGCTCGCCGCCTGCGCGCAGGCGCTGATCGCGCGCGGCTGCCGCTACGTGCTGGTCACCGGCACGCACGAGGCCGGCGCCGAGGTGGTGAACACGCTCTACGACGCGGGCGGCGAGGTGCGCGCCGATCGCTGGCCGCGCCTGCCGCACAGCTACCACGGCTCGGGCTGCACGCTTGCGTCGGCGATCGCCGCCGCGCTCGCGCACGGCGCGCCGCTCGAGCAGGCGGTGCGCGAAGGCCAGGCGTTCACCTGGCGCTCGCTCGCCGCCGGCTACCGCCCGGGCGGCGGCCAGCACGTGCCGCGGCGCTCGCCGCGATGACGCTGCGCGGCCTCTACGCCATCACGCCGGAGGGCCCGGGGCTCGAGGCGAAGGTGCGCGCCGCGCTCGAGGGCGGCGCCGCGCTGCTGCAGTACCGGCGCAAGCAGGGCGGCAGCGCCGCCGAGGCGGCGCGTATCGCCGCGCTGGCGCGCGAGTTCGGCGTGCCGCTCATCGTCAACGACGACGTGGCGCTCGCGCTCGAGGTGGATGCGGCGGGCGCGCACCTCGGCCGCGACGACGGCGACCTGCGCGCGGCGCGCGCGCGGCTCGCCGGCCGGCTGCTCGGCGCGTCCTGCTACGACGATCTCGAGCGCGCGCGGCAGGCGGTGGCGGCGGGCGCCGACTACGTGGCTTTCGGCTCGGCCTTCCCCTCGCCCACCAAGCCGCAGGCGGTGCGCGCGCCGCTCTCGCTCTTCCGCGCGGCGCGCAGCCTCGGCGTGCCGCTCGCCGCGATCGGCGGCATCACGCTCGAGCGCGCGCCGGCGCTGCTCGACGCCGGCGCCGACCTGCTGGCGGTGATCTCGGATCTCTTCGACGCGCCCGACATCCGCGAGCGTGCGCGCCAATACGCGAGGCTTTTCCGATGAACAAGTGCGAATCGCTTTTCGCCCGCGCGCAGGCGCGCATCCCCGGCGGCGTCAATTCGCCGGTGCGCGCCTTCCGCGCCGTGGGCGGCACGCCGCCGTTCCTCGAGCGCGCCGCCGGCGCCTGGCTGTGGGACGCCGACGGCAAGCGCTACATCGACTACGTCGGCTCGTGGGGGCCGATGCTCGTCGGCCACACGCACCCGGCGGTGGTGCAGGCGGTGCAGCAGGCGGCCGCGCGCGCGCTGTCCTTCGGCGCGCCGACGCAGGCCGAGGTGGAGCTCGCCGAGCTGCTGTGCGCGCTCGTGCCGTCGCTCGAACGCGTGCGCCTGGTCAATTCCGGCACCGAGGCCACCATGACCGCGCTGCGCCTCGCGCGCGGCGCGACCGGGCGCGACCTGATCGTCAAGTTCGAAGGCTGCTACCACGGCCACGCCGACGCGCTGCTCGTCAAGGCGGGCTCCGGCGCGCTGACGCTGGGCCATCCCAGCTCGGCCGGCGTGCCCGCCGACACCGCCGCGCACACCGCCGTGCTCGACTACAACGACGTCGAGGGGGTGAAGGCTTTCTTCGCCGCCCGCGGGCGCGAGGTCGCGGCGGTGATCGTCGAGCCGGTGGCGGGCAACATGAACCTCGTGCTGCCGGCGAGCGGCTTCCTCGAGACGCTGCGCGAGCAGTGCACGCGCCACGGCGCGCTGCTGATCTTCGACGAGGTGATGACCGGCTTTCGCGTCGCGCCCGGCGGCGCGCAGGAGCGCTTCGGCATCCGCCCCGACCTGACCACGCTCGGCAAGGTGATCGGCGGCGGGCTGCCGATCGGCGCGCTCGGCGGCCGGCGCGAGCTGATGGAGCACCTTGCGCCGCTCGGCCCGGTGTACCAGGCGGGCACGCTCTCGGGAAACCCCGTCGCCGTCGCCGCGGGGCTCGCCACGCTCGCGCTCGTGCGCGAGCCGGGCCTGCTCGCCGCCGCGGAAGCCAGCGCGCGGCGCCTGGTCGAGGGCCTGGCGGCGGAGGCGCGGGCCGCGGGCGTCGCCTTCAGCGCGCAGTCGATCGGCAGCATGTTCGGCATCTACTTCCGCGCCGCGCCGCCGGCGAGCTACGCCGAGGTGATGCAATGCGACCGCGAGGCGTTCAACCGCTTCTTCCACGCGATGCTGGAGGCGGGCGTGTACCTCGCGCCCTCGCCCTACGAGGCGGGCTTCGTCTCGGCGGCGCATTCGCCGGCCGACATCGACGCGACGCTCGCCGCGGCGCGCGCCGCGTTCAGACGAGGAACAGCGACGCCAGGCCGAGGAAGATGAAGAAGCCGCCCGAGTCGGTGCAGGCGGTGATCAGCACCGAGGAGCCGACGGCCGGGTCGCGGCCGAAGCGCGCGCGCAGCCAGGGGATCGCCACGCCCATGACCGCGGCGAGCATCAGGTTGAGCAGCATGGCGAGCGCCATCACGCCGCCGAGCGCGATGTTGCCGTAGAAGAGGTACGCCACCATCCCGAGCAGCACGCCCCAGACCACGCCGTTCAGGAGCGCCACGCCGAGCTCCTTCTTCAGCAGCTGGCGCCAGTACGGGCCACGGATCTGGCCGAGCGCCAGCGCGCGCACGATCATGGTGATCGTCTGGTTGCCCGAGTTGCCGCCGATGCCGGCCACGATCGGCATCAGCGCGGCGAGCGCTACCAGCTTCTCGATCGAGCTCTCGAACAGGCCGATCACCCGCGAGGCGATGAACGCGGTCACCAGGTTCACCGCGAGCCACGCCCAGCGGTTCTTGAAGCTGTCGAGCACCGGCGCGAACACGTCCTCCTCCTCGCGCAGGCCCGCCTCGGCGAGCCGCGACTCGGCGCTCTTCTCGCGGATGTAGTCCACCACCGCGTCGACGGTGAGCCGGCCGATCAGGCTGCCCGCGGCGTCGACCACCGGGGCCGAGACGAGGTCGTAGCGCTCGAACACGTTGGCCGCGTCCTCGGCGGGGTCCTCGGGCGACAGGCGCACCGCCTCGGCGACCATCACGCGCGACACCGGCAGGTCGAGGTCGGAGACGATCAGGCGCGCGAGCGGCAGCGTGCCGCGCAGCCGCTGCGCGCGGTCGACCACGAAGAGCTGATCGGTGTGCGCCGGCAGCTCGTCCATGCGGCGCAGGAAGCGCGTCACCGCCTCGAGCGTGACGTCGTCGCGCACCGCCACGTGCTCGAAGTCCATCAGCGCGCCGACCGAGCCCTCGGGATAGGACAGCGCCGCGCGCAGCCGCTCGCGCTCCTCGGGCGGCAGCGACTGCACCACCTCCTCCATGACGCCGGCCGGCAGGTCGGCGGCGATGTCGGCGAGCTCGTCGGCCTCCAGGGTCTCGGCGGCGGCGACCAGCTCCTGCGAGTCCATCGCCTCGATGAGCGACTCGCGCACCGCCTCGCTCACCTCCAGCAGGATCTCGCCGTCGCGGTCGGCCTTCACCAGCTCCCAGGCGGCGAGGCGCTCCTCGGGCGGCAGCGCCTCGAGGATGAAGGCGATGTCGGCCGGGTGCAGCGCGTCGAGCCGGGCGCGCAGCTCGGCGCGCGCGTCGCCCTGCGCGGGGTCGCGCTCGAGCAGGCTCTGCACCTCGTGCAACGTCGCCTGCAGGTCCTCCAGCTCCAGCCGCGCCAGCGCCTCAGCCATGGGCGCAGGGTATCAGCGTCGTTCGGCGGCCGGGATGAGCGCCGCGCTCATGCGGGCGGAGATGGTGTCGACGCGGCCGGCGAGGTAGCGCGTGAGCTGGCCGCGCTGGTAGCGCCGCGGGCTGGGCAGGATCGCCGCCAGCCACGCCGCCTGCTCGGCCGACAGCGACGCCGCCGACACCCCGAAGTGGTGGCGCGCGGCCGCCTCGGCGCCGAACACGCCTTCGCCCCACTCGGCGACGTTGAGGTAGAGCTCGAGGATGCGCCGCTTCGACATCACCGTCTCGAGCATCCAGGTGATGATCGCCTCCTGCCCCTTCCTCAGCCAGGAGCGCTCGCCCGACAGGAACAGGTTCTTCGCGAGCTGCTGGCTGATGGTCGAGGCGCCGGCGACCACGCGGCCGCGCCGCTCGTTCTTCACCAGCGCCTTGTGGATCATCTCCCAGTCGAAGCCCTCGTGGTCGAGGAAGCGCGCGTCCTCGGCCGCCACCACGGCGCGCTTGAGGTGCACCGAGATGCGCTCGTAGGGCACCCAGCGGTGCGCCAGCCGGGCGCGCGGGTTGTGCTCGCGCAGCTCCTCCAGCGCCCGGTCCATGAACGCGGTGGAGGCCGGGTCGAAAAAGTCGAGGTACACCACGTTGGCGAAGAACCACGCCTGGGCGAGCACGAAGGCGATCACCAGCGCGCCCAGCGTGTAGCTGAACGCCTTCCAGGCGATCACCAGCTTGCGCAGCAGTGAGGACCTACGCGCCACGCAGCTCGTCGCGCAGCTCGGCGAGGACGGCGCGCGTCTCCGGCCGCACGCCGCGCCACAGCAGGAACGACTCCGCGGCCTGCTCGACCAGCATGCCGAGCCCGTCGCGCGCGCGGGCGCCGGCGGCGCGCGCCGCGGCGAGGAACGGCGTGTCGCGGCCGTACACCATGTCGTAGGCGAGCACGCCGCCCGCCAGCACGCCGCCCGGCAGCGGCAGCGCCGCCTGCTGCAGCCCGGCCGAGGTGGCGTTGATCACCAGGTCGAAGCGCTGGCCGGCGAGCTCGGCGAAGCCGCACGGCGTCGCGCCGGGAAAGCGCGCCGCGAGCTCGCGCGCCCGCTCGACGGTGCGGTTGGCGATCACCAGGCGCGCGACCGCCGCGGCGAGCAGCGCCCCCGCCACGCCGCGCGCCGCGCCGCCCGCGCCGAGCAGCAGCACCGCGCGGCCGCGCAGCCGATAGCCTTCGTTCGCCTCGATGTCGCGCACCAGCCCGGCGCCGTCGGTGTTGTCGCCGTAGAGCCGCTCGCCGAAGCGCAGGGTGTTGACCGCGCCCGCCGCCTGCGCCCGGGCGCTCGACTCGTCGCAAAGGCGGAACGCCGCCTCCTTGTGCGGCAGCGTGACGTTGAGGCCCTTGCCGCCGGCGCGGCGGAACTCCTCTACCGCGGCGGCGAAGCGCTCGGGCGCGGCGTCGATGCGCCCGTACTCGAGGTCCTGCGCCGCCGCGCGCGCGAAGCGCGCGTGGATCCAGGGCGAGCGCGAATGCCCGACCGGGTGGCCGATGACCGCGTAGCGATCCGCCATGCGCGCCCCCGGCCGCCTACTCGGTCCAGAGCTTGTTGCCCCGGCCGAAGAACCAGGTGCGCGTGATGACCAGGAGGTCGGTGTCGCGGCGGATGTCGGGCGGGAACGGCGCGAACGGGCTCGCCATGCGCACGATCTTGAAGGCCGCGTTGTCGAGCACCTTGAGCCCGGAGGAGCGGTCGAGGTCGATCGCCGCCACCGTGCCGTCCGGGCGCAGCGTCACGGTGAGGCGCAGATTGCCGTAGAGCTTGCCGCGCGCCTCCGCCGGGTAGTTCACCGTGCCGACGCGCTCGATCTTGGCGCGCCAGTCTTCCTCGTACTGGGCGAAGCGGTATTCCGCGGCGTTGGCGCCGATGAACTTCTTGCGCGGCCGCTTCTGGTAGTGCTCGAGCTGGCGCGCGATCTGCGCCTGCAGCCGCATCGCCGCGAGCGACAGGTCGGCGAGGTCGCGCCCGCTGAGCTGCGGCTTGGGCGCGGGCTCGCTCTTCGGCGCCGGCACGCTCTCCTTCGCGATCGCCGCGCGCGCCGCCTGCGCCCGCGCGAGCAGCTCGCGCTGCTTCGCCTCCAGCTCCTGCACGCGCCGCTGCGCCGCCGCGAGGTCGCGGCCAGGCTTGCGCGGCTCGGTCACCGGCAGCGGCGTCTTGGCTTTGCGCGGCTCGTCGACGTTGCCGCCGCGGTCGAGGTTCGCCTGCGCGAGCACGTCGGGGCGCGCCGGGCGCTCGCGCGTCTTCGCGTTCACCAGCACCACCTCGAGCTCGGGCTCGACGGGCTTGCGCAGCAGCCGCTCGGGCACCTCGAAGTGGATGGCCAGCACGATCGCGTGCAGCACGATCGACATCCCGAGCGCCATGCCGAGCAGGCGGTCGGGCCCGGTAAAGAGGGACGGCAATCCGAGCGCGGGCCTCAATTTTTAAGGTTCATTCTGATGTCGGCCTTACAAGCCTTTCATATTTTGTGCTTTTTAGCTAGTCGGCTCCAGCTCGTCGGCGGGCGCCGGGCCGCTCCCCAGCGTCTCCCGGTACACGAGGGTGAGCGCCCGCTCCAGGAGATCGATGCTCTGGATGGCGAGGCGAACTCGCGTCCCCGGCGCTGCTTCGGGCAGCGACGCGACCCGCATGACGAGCGGCAGGCCTTCGATGCGAACCAGATTCTCGCGCAGCACCACCGCCTCGACCTCGCGCAGGCCCTCCTGGAGCAGCCAGCGCAGGCTCCAGTACGTTTCCATGGCGCGCTGGTGCTCGTCGTAACGGGCATGGGTCACCTCGAAGGCGCGCAGCGCCGAGAGCAGCGCGTCGGAGTTGCGCGCGAAGGGCGCGCGGCTGCCCGAGAGCGCGGCGAGCAGCTGCCACTGGTTGACGAGGTCGACGTAGCGGCGCAGCGGCGAGCTCATCCATGCATATGCGGCGACGCCCAGCCCTTCGTGCGCCTCGGGATGCACGCTGAAGCGCACCTTGCCGATCGACTGCACCCGGTAGATGGCGGCGACGTCGCGCTCGGCGAGCAGCTCGCCCCAGCTGCGATTGACCAGGATCATCAGCTCGGAGACCAGTTTGTCGAGCGGCGCGCCGCGCCGCCGCCGCACGATGCGCACCCTCCCCTCCTCGACATGGAAGCTGTAGTCGAGCTGCGTCGCCGCGGCCGCCGGGCGCCCGCGCGCCGCCTCCAGGGTGCGCGCCGCCTGCCAGAGCAGGCGCAGCTCGTCCTCGAAGGCCGCGCCGGTCGTCTCGCCGCGCTCGAAAGCGTCGTTCAGCGCGTCGTAGACGGCGTGCCGGAGGTTGGCGACGACCGGGATGCGCTCGACGCGGCTTTGCCGCGTGTTGAGCAGCACGCCCTCGCCCGGCGAATAGTCGACGTACAGCGACACGGCCGGCCGCTCGTCGCGCTCGTCGAGCGAGAAGCGCGAGACCACGTCGTCGGGCAGCATGGTGATCTTCGCGCCCGGCATGTAGGCCGTGCACAGGCGCTCGCGCGCGATCGCGTCGAGCTCCGAGCCGGGCGCGATGCCGAGGCCGGGCGCCGCGATGTGGATGCCGATGCGGAATCGCCCGCCGTCGAGGCGCTGCAGCGAGAACGCGTCGTCCACCTCGGTGGTGCCGACGTCGTCGAGGCTGAAGGCGGCGACCGGGGCGCTCGGCAGGTCGCTGCGCGGACCGGGAACGGGATGCGGCGCGAAGCCGGTGCCCTGCGGAAAGAACTCGAAAAGGAAGCGCCGCAGGTGGTACTCGTGGCTGTCGCCGAGCGCCCCGCAACGCTCGAACAGCCGCGCCGGCGTGAGGCCGGTCTGCTCGCACGCCTGCTCCAGCGCCTTGGTCTGCGGCTTGCCGCGGTCGGGCGCGTACAGGAGCTCGTCCTTCATCGCCAGGATCTCCGGCGGGCACTCGCCGCGCGCCAGCGCCTCGCTCCAAGCGGCGATCGTCTCCTGGAGCTTGCGCTTCTTTTCGAGACCGGCGAGCGCGAGACGCACGGTCTCGGGGGGAGCGGCCTGGAACCTGCCTTTTCCCCGGCGATGGAAGTAGATCGGCGCAGATCTCAGCTTGAGCAGCACCCCTGCTGCCTCTACCGGCGTCGGCTCGCGGCCCACGTATTCTCGCGCCAGGGTGCGGAAGTCGAACTCTCCTGCGCCGCAGCATTGCCAGAGGAAGTCGACGTCGAGGGTCTCCGCATAGCGCTCGGCCTGCGCGAGGAGCTCTGGGCCGGCGGGCTGCTCGAAAGTGAGCAGCACGTTCCCCGCCTTCACCTTGCTGCGTCGCCCGTGCGGGCTTTCGACCTGGAACGACGCCGGCGCCTGGGCGAGCACCGCGCCGACCTTCAAGCCGCCCTCCTCCTCGTACAGCACCTGCATGGTCAGGCCGCCAGCCCGGCGAAGCGCAGGATGCGCGGCAGGTGCTGCGGAAAGCTCTGCAGGCTGTGGTCGCCGCCCCGGACCACCACCTGCTCGCAGCCCGCATAGCGCTCGAGCGCCCGGCGATAGTCGAGCACCTCGTCGCCGGTCTCCACGAGCAGCAGATAGCGGCTCGGCGTGACGCGCGGCGCGTAGATCGCCTGCCATTCGCGCAGGTGCGCCTCGGTCAGCTCGTAGCGCTCGCCGGTGTAGAGGTTCTGCTGCGGCCCGAGAAAAGCGCGCAGCCCGACATGCGGCTCGATCGCCGGGTTGATGAGCACCGCCTTCAGGTCGTGCTTCTCGGCGAGCCAGGTGGCGTAGAAGCCGCCGAGCGAGGAGCCGACGAGGCAGACGCCCGGAGCGAGCAGCGGCTCGATGCGCGCCAGCGCCTCGCTCGCGCGCGGCGGCAGCGCCGGGCAGGCGTAGCGCTCGCCGAGCCCGCGCTCGGCGAGGTAGCGCGCCAGCAATTGCGCCTTGTGCGACTGCGGCGAGGAGTTGAAGCCGTGCAGATAGACGATCACGCCGCTTCCTTGCCCCCCAGGCGCTCGAGCAGCTTGCCGTGGATGCCGCCGAAGCCGCCGTTCGACATGATGAGCACATGGTCGCCGTCGCGCGCCTCGGTGGCGAGCGCCGCGATCAGCGACTCCAGGTCGTCCAGGCAGCGCGCGCGCTCGCCGAGCGGGGCGAACACCGCGTTCGCGTTCCAGGCGAGGCCGCGGGTATAGACGTAGACGCGGTCCGCCGCGGCGAGGCTGAGCGGCAGCGCATCCTTCATGACGCCGCGCTTCATGGTGTTGGAGCGCGGCTCGAGCACGGCGAGGATGCGCGAGCGCCCCACCTGCTGGCGCAGCCCCTCGAGCGTGGTGCGGATCGCGGTGGGGTGGTGCGCGAAGTCGTCGTAGACGACCACGCCGCGCGCGCTGCCGCGCACCTGCATGCGCCGGCGCACGCCGGAGAACACCGACAGGGCCTCGATGGCGAGCTGCGGGTCGACGCCCACGCTGCGCGCCGCGGCGAGCGCGGCGAGCGCGTTCAGCCGGTTGTGCGCGCCAAGCTGGTTCCAGCGCACGCGCCCGAGCGGCTTGCCCTGCCATGCCACTTCGAAGGAGCCGTCGCTCTCGGGCGGGCCCGCCATCCAGCCGGAGCGCACGCCGAAGCGCTCGATCGGTGTCCAGCTTCCAAAGGTAAGTACTCGCTCCAGAACCGGGTCGGCGCCGTTGGACACGATCAGGCCGCTTTGCGGCACGATTCTCACCAGGTGGTGGAATTGCCGCTCGATCGCTGCAAGATCGTCGAAGATGTCTGCGTGATCGAACTCGAGGTTGTTCAATATCGCGGTGCGGGGACGGTAGTGCACGAACTTGGAGCGCTTGTCGAAGAACGCGGTGTCGTACTCGTCCGCCTCGATGACGAAGAGCGGCGACTCGGAATGGCGCGCCGACACCGGAAAGTCGATCGGCACGCCGCCGATCAGGAAGCCGGGCTGCCGGCCGGCGCGCTCGAGGATCCAGGCGATCATCGCCGAGGTGGTCGTCTTGCCATGCGTGCCGGCGACCGCCACCACGTGGCGCCCGGCGAGCACGTGCTCCGCCAGCCATTGCGGGCCGGATACGTAGCGCTCGCCCCGGTCGAGGATCGCTTCCATGAGCGGGTTGCCGCGCGTCACCACGTTGCCGACCACCCAGAGGTCGGGCCGCAGGGACATCTGCTCGGCCGAGAAGCCCTCGGTGAGCTCGATGCCGAGCGCCTCGAGCTGCTCGCTCATCGGCGGGTAGACGTTGGCATCGCAGCCGGTGACGCGGTAGCCCGCCGCCTTGGCGATGGCGGCGATTCCTCCCATGAACGTGCCGCAGATGCCGAGAATGTGGAGATGCTGCGCCATGGGAAGCGGCCGATTCTAGTGGATGGCCGATGCGACCCCTACGCTATGATTCCGCTTCCCTGATCGACTATCCCATGGGCCGAAAAGCGAACCGCCAGACCGGCATGCGGGCGCGCATTGCCGCCGCCGCCGCGCGCGTGATGGCCGAAGACGGCATCGACGATTTCGCCCTCGCCAAGCGCAAGGCGCTGCGCCGGCTCGGCGCGCCCGACAGCGAGGCGCTGCCCACCAACGACGAAGTGGAAGCGGAGCTGCGCGCCTATCGCGCGCTCTACCAGGCCGACGATCACGAGCGCATCCTCTCGGAGCTGCGCGCGGTCGCCCTGGACGCGATGCAGGCGCTCGCCGAGTTCCATCCCTACCTTACCGGGCCGGTGCTGAGCGGGGTGGCCGGCGCCTACTCGGAGATCGACCTGCAGCTCTTCCCCGACAGCGCGAAAGACGTCGAGCTGTTCCTGCTCAACCGCAATATCCCCTTCGCCACGCGCGAAGGCCGCCGCTTCTCCGGCGACCGGGCCCACGCGGTGAGCGTCTTTACCCTCGACTGGCGCGGCGTGCCGGTGCGCCTTTCGGTATTCGACCGGCGCGACGAGCGCGTGGCGCTCAAGACCTCTCAGGCGGGCAAGGTGATGGATCGCGCAGGCATCGCCGAGGTCGGGGCGCTGTTGCGCGATGCCCCTCGGTAGGCGCGAGCTGCTGGCGCTCGGCGGGGTCGGCGCGCTCGCCGCGCTCGCCGGCGCCCTGGTAGGCGCGCTTGGCCTGCAGAGCACGAGCGGCGCGGCCGCGCTGCTCGCCTACCCGTTCCAGCGGCTCGGCGGCGGCACGACCCGGCTCGCGGACTGGGACGCCCCGGTGCTGCTGTGCAATTTTTGGGCAACCTGGTGCACCCCCTGCCGGGAAGAGATCCCTCTGCTGGTCGCCACAAGGCATAAATATGCCGCTAACGGACTCGAAGTAGCAGGGATCGGCATCGATCAGGTAGACAAGTTGCGGGATTTCTCGCGCGAGCTGGGCGTCGACTATCCGATCCTCATCGCCGGGGTCGATTCGAGCGAGCTGCTGCGCTCGCTGGGCGACAAAACGGCCGCTTTGCCCTATTCCGTGCTCCTGGACAGCCGTCGGCGCATCACGTACACCAAGCTGGGCGCCTGGTCCGAAAGCGAACTGAACAGGGAAATCCGAGCTGCCATCGGCTAACATGCGCCGTTCTGCGGCGAAAATCGGCGAATGCCTATGGATCTTCGGAAGCTAAAGAAGCTGATCGACCTGGTGCAGGAGTCTGGCATCGCCGAGCTCGAAATCACCGAGGGCGAAGAGAAGGTCCGGATCGTCAAAGGCGGGGGGGTCAGCGTGACACCCGAACCGGGCGCCGGGGCTGCGGCGGCCGCCGAACGGCCTGCCCCCGCGCCTTCGCCGGGGGCCGCTCCCGCGCCGGAGGCGCAGGCAGCCCCCGAAGGCCACGTGGTGAAGGCGCCGATGGTAGGCACGTTCTACCGGTCGCCTTCGCCCGACGCCAAGCCCTTCGTCGAGGTGGGCCAGACGGTGAAGGAGGGCGAGACCGTCTGCATCATCGAGGCGATGAAGCTGATGAACGAGATCGAGGCCGACGCGAGCGGCGTCGTGAAAGCGATCCTCGTCGAGAACGGCCAGCCGGTGGAGTACGGCCAGCCGCTGCTCGTCCTCGGCTAGCATGTTCGAGAAGATTCTGATCGCCAACCGCGGCGAGATCGCGCTGCGCATCCAGCGCGCCTGCCGCGAGATGGGCATCCGCACGGTGGTGGTGCATTCCGAGGCCGACACCGAGGCGAAATACGTGAAGCTCGCCGACGAGTCGGTGTGCATCGGCCCGCCGCCGGCGGCGGCGAGCTACCTGAACATCCCGGCGATCATCAGCGCCGCCGAGGTGACCGACGCCGAGGCGATCCATCCCGGCTACGGCTTTCTCTCCGAGAACGCCGACTTCGCCGAGAAGGTCGAGCGCTCGGGATTCGTGTTCATCGGGCCGCGCCCGGAGAACATCCGGCTGATGGGCGACAAGGTGAGCGCCAAGCAGGCGATGAGCAAGGCGGGCGTGCCGACCGTGCCGGGATCGGAAGGCGCGCTGCCCGACGACAGCAAGGAGATCGTGCGCATCGCGCGCAAGGTCGGCTATCCGGTGATCGTCAAGGCGGCCGGCGGCGGCGGCGGGCGGGGCATGCGGGTGGTGCACACCGAGGCGGCGCTGCTCAACGCGGTGAACATGACGCGCTCGGAAGCGCAGGCGGCGTTCGCCAATCCCATGGTGTACCTCGAGAAATACCTCGAGCAGCCGCGCCACATCGAGATCCAGGTGCTCGCCGACGCGCACAAGAACGCCATTTACCTCGGCGAGCGCGACTGCTCGCTGCAGCGCCGCCACCAGAAGATCCTGGAGGAGGCGCCCGCGCCCGACCTGCCGCAGAAGCTGCGCGAGCGCATCGGCGAGCGCTGCGTCGAGGCGTGCCGCAAGATCGGCTATCGCGGCGCGGGCACCTTCGAGTTCCTCTACGAGGACGGCCACTTCTACTTCATCGAGATGAACACGCGCATCCAGGTCGAGCACCCGGTGACCGAGATGATCACCGGCGTCGACCTGGTGCAGGAGCAGATCCGCGTCGCGGCGGGCGAGAAGCTGCGCTTCCGCCAGAAGGACATCCTGCTGCGCGGCCACGCGGTGGAATGCCGCATCAACGCCGAGGATCCCTACCGCTTCACCCCCTCGCCGGGCAAGATCACCTCGTACCACCCGCCCGGCGGCCCCGGCATCCGCGTCGACTCGCACGTCTACCAGGGCTACAGCGTGCCGCCGTACTATGACTCGATGATCGGCAAGCTGATCGCCTACGGCGCGACGCGCGAGCAGGCGATCGCGCGCATGCGCATCGCGCTCTCCGAGATGGTGGTGGAGGGCATCCAGACCAACATCGCGCTGCACCGCGAGCTGGTCAACGACACGCGCTTCCTGCGCGGCGGGGTGTCGATCCACTACCTGGAGCAGAAGCTCGCGCAGGAGCAGGGCAAGGCATGAGCGGCTGGCTCTCCTTGAGCGCCGAGGTCGAGCCGCGCTGGGCGGAAGCGTTCAGCGACGCGCTGCTCTGGGCGGGCGCCGAGTCCTCGGCCATCGAGGAGCCCGAAGGCGCGGCGCCGCGGGTGAGCGCGCTGCTCGCGAGCGGCAGCGAGCCGGCGGCGCTGGTCGCCGCGGCCGCCGCGCATTGCGGGCTCGCGCCCGCGCCGGCGTTCTCGCTCGAGCCGCTCGCCGACGACGACTGGGTGCGGCGCACCCAGGCGCAGTTCGCGCCGCTTGAGCTCGGGCGGCTGTGGATCGGTGCGAGCTGGCATGCCGCGCCGGCGGGCAAGCCGGCGCTGCGCATCGATCCCGGGCTCGCCTTCGGCACCGGCAGCCACGCCACCACGCGCCTGATGCTCGAGTACGTGGAGCGCGAGATCGCCGCCGGCGAGCGCGTGCTCGACTACGGCTGCGGCTCGGGCATCCTGGCGATCGCCGCGGCGAAGCTCGGCGCGCGCGAGGTCGACGCGGTCGACGTCGACGCGCAGGCCGTGCAGGCGACGCGGGCCAACGCCCGCGCGAACGGCGTCGCGGTGCGCGCCTGCGAGCCGGCCGAGCTCGCGCCCGGGACCTACGACATGGTGCTGTCCAACATCCTCGCCCAGCCGCTCATCGTGCTCGCGCCGCTGCTCGCCTCGCGCACCGCGCCCGGCGGGCGGCTCGCCCTCGCCGGGCTGCTCGAGGCGCATGCCGCCGAAGTGGCGCACGCCTACGCCGCCTGGTTCGATCTCGCGCCGCAGCGCCGCACCGAGGGCTGGGTGCTGCTCGCCGGGAGGCGCCGCTGAGCCTGGTCACCCGCTGTCCCGCGTGCGGCACGGCGTTCCGCGTGCAGCCGGCGCAGCTCGCCGCGCAGTCGGGCACCGTGCGCTGCGGCAAGTGCGGCGAGCTTTTCAACGGCGTGGCGTCGCTGGTCGCGCAGTCGGAGCAGCCGCTCACGCTCGAGCCGTCGCCGCAGCTCGGCCTGTTCGACCCGTCGCGCCGGCCGGCAGAAGCGCCGCGCCAGGCGGAGCAGGGGCCGCCGCCGCCGTTCATGGCCGAGCCGCGGCGGCCGCGGCGCGCGCTGTGGGCGATGCTGTCGGTGCTTGCGCTGCTCGCGCTCGCCGCGCAGGTCGGCTACCGCTACCGCGCCGAGGTGGCGGCGATGATGCCCGCGGCGCGCGCGCCGCTCGCCTCGCTTTGCCGCTCGCTCGGCTGCCAGGTGCCGCTGCCGCGCCGCCCGGAGCTGATGAGCATCGACTCCTCGGAGCTGCAGGCCGACGACCGGCGGGAAGGCCTGATCTCGCTGAACGCCGTGATCCACAACCGCGCCGCGTTCTCGCAGGCGTATCCGTCGCTCGAGCTGACCCTCACCGACGAGGCCGACCGCCCGGTGCTGCGGCGGGTGCTCACGCCGAACGACTACCTCGACTCGCGCGCGCAGCAGCTCGTCTCGCAGGGCATCGGCCCGGGCGCCATCACCACGGTGCGCGTGCTGCTCGACACCAGCCGCACGCCCGCGACGGGCTACCGCCTCTACCTCTTCTATCCCTCATGATCGATCCCTCATGAGCATTCTCGTCACCGGCTCGGTCGCCTACGACACGATCATGGTGTTCCCGGACCGGTTCCGGAACCACCTGCTCGCCGATCAGCTGCACATCCTGAACGTCTGCTTCCTCACCCCGGAGATGCGCCGCGAGTTCGGCGGCACGGCGGCGAACATCGCCTACAACCTGCGCCTGCTCGGCGAGGACTCGCTGGTGATGGCCACCGTGGGCGAGGACATCGATCCGTACCTCGCGCGCCTGGAGAAGCTCGGCATCGCGACGCGCCTGCTCAAGCGCATCGCCGGGCAATTCACCGCGCAGGCTTTCATCACCACCGACCTCGACGACAACCAGATCACCGCGTTCCATCCCGGCGCCATGAACTTCGCCCACGAGAACCGGATCTCGCGCAGCCTCGGCGCGACGCTGGCGATCATCGCGCCCGACGGAAAGCAGGGGATGCTCGAGCACGCGCGGCAGTGCGCCGCCGAGGGCATCCGCTTTCTGTTCGACCCCGGCCAGGGGCTGCCGATGTTCTCGGGCGACGAGCTGAACGGCATCTTGGGCGAAGCGAGCTTCGTGGCGGTGAACGACTACGAAGGACGGCTGCTCGAGGAAAAGACCGGCCGGCGGCTGGAGGACATCGCGCGCGGCGTCGAGGCGCTGGTCTGCACGCTCGGCGCGAAAGGCTCGCTGATCTACGCCGGCGGTCAACGGCACGAGATCCCGTGCGTTGAAGCCCAGGCGGTGGTCGATCCGACGGGCTGCGGCGACGCCTACCGCGCCGGGTTGCTCTACGGCATAGTGCACGGCTGGGACTGGCCGCGCACCGGAAGGCTCGCGGCGGTCATGGGAGCGATCAAGATCGCGCAGCGCGGCGCGCAAAACCATGCGCCCTCCCGCGATGAGATCGAGGAGCGGTACCGCCGCGCCTTCGGGCAGTCGCCTTGGAAAGGATAGCAACATGATCCAACGCAGCCTGATCGTTTCCGGCCTCCTCGCGCTGGCCGGGTGCATGACCCACGAGTCGGCCGATGTCTACGACAAGCACGAAGCGGGGCGGGAGCAGACCGTGCGCATGGCCACGGTCGAGGAAGTGCGCAAAGTGCAGATCGCCGGCAGCCAGTCCGGCGTCGGCGCAGCGGCCGGCGGCGCGGTGGGCGGCATCGCGGGCAGCGGCGTGGGCGAGGGCAGGGGCTCGTCGGCCGCGGCGGTGCTCGGCGCCGTGGCGGGCGGCGTCGCCGGCAACGTGCTCGAGAACAAGGCGACCACCAAGGACGCCTACGAGATCACCGTGCGGCTGGACAGCGGCGAGTTGCGCGCCATCGTGCAGGAAGCTGACGTCGCATTCACCCCGGGGCAGCGCGTGCGGCTGCTCAGCTCGGGCGGAGTGACGCGCGTTACGCCGTAGAGAGCGCGTCGCGAATTTTCGCGGCGTGCTTCTCCAGCTGGTCGCGCGACGGGTTCTTGACCGGCCAGGAAAGCGCCATGCCGTCGCCCTCGTGGCGCGGCACGAGGTGGACGTGATAGTGAAACACCGTCTGCCCTGCGGCCTGGCCGTTCGCC
>DASVDO010000102.1:0-6293 GCA_036381055.1 Burkholderiales bacterium
CCGGCTCGAAGTAGCGGCCGCTGTTCTCGTTCACGATCACCGAGCCGACATAGTTGCGCTCGGTCAGATTGTCCAGACGCACGAATTCGCTGAGACGCAGCCGCTCGCGCTGCTGGACGAGCCCGGCCACGGCGTTCCAGACGGTGTAGGCGTCCGCGAAATCGCTGTTGGCGTCGTTCACGGCGACGCTCGACTTGTGCATGCCCTCGAGGCGGGCGAACCACCCTTCGCGGCGGTAGCCGAGCTCGCCGTACAGCACCTCCTTCGGAATCGCCGGCAGCATGCTGCCGGCCGGCACGCTGACCGTCGCGCCCGCGATGCGGGTGACGAAGCTTTCCCGGAACGTCGCGTCCAGGTAGGTGTAGGCGAGGCGCGCATGCCATGGCGCCATTCCGGAGGTCTCGGCGGCGAGCTCGAAGCCGTCGCGGTCGGTATGGCCGACGTTCTTGAACGCCGCGCGGCCGCTCGTGTTCTCGTCGACCACGATCTCGTCGCGCGTGACGATGTTGAAGAGCGCCGCGTTGACGCGCAGCGCGCCCGCGACGACCGTCTTCGCGCCGAGCTCGGCGTGCCGGCTGCGGCTCGCCTCGAGGTCGAAGTTGAACCCGGTGCCGCTCGCCCGGTTGGCGAGCTCGACCAGCGTGGGCGTCTCGAAGCCGCGGCCGACGTTGCCGTAAAGGCTGCTCGTCGGCGAGAGCCGGTAAAGCAGGCCGAGCACCGGCGTCGTGCCGCGATAGGTCACCGACCCGCTGCCCGCGCCGCCGCCGAAGAAGTCGTCCACCTCGAACTCGACCCGCGTGCTGCGCACCCCGGCGTGCGCGGCCAGGCGCTCGGCGAGCTGCCATTCGCCCTGCAGGAAGAGCCCCGTGCTCCTCACGTCGTCGTCCTCGTCGCGCCGCAGCGCGCCCGCGACGCCGGAGTCGTTGTCGAACCCCTTGCGCCGCTGCGACATCGCTTCGTATTCCGCCCCGGCGGTGAGGCGCAGGCGCTCGCCGCGCCAGAAGTAGCGCAGCGCGCCGCCGCCGTAGTCGCTGTCGAGGTTGACCACGCCGTTGGTGTTGAAGCCCAGGAACTGCTCGACGAACCGGTTGCCGCCGTAGGCGACCGCCTCGATGCGGTTCGCCGAGTTCAGGCGATGGTTGAGCCGCAGGCCGCCCTGGTCCTGCTTCACCGTCTTGCGCGTGTCGAACGTGATGACCGTCGAATTGACCTGCCGCGGGTCCTGCGCGAGCTGCGCGCGGCTCAGTCCCTGCGGATCCTCGCTCTCGGGCTGGCGCACCGAATTGGCGAGCAGCGTCACCGAGGTGTCTTCGCTCGCGTCGTAGCGGAGCTTCGCATTGACGAGGTCGCGGGTCGCCGCGCTGTGCTCGCGATAGCCGTCGGTATGGAAGCGCGACACGCTGCCCACGCCGTTCAGCGCGCCGAACTGGCCGCCGAGCTTCGCCGCGCCTCGCCAGGTACCGTAGCTGCCGGCGTAGAGCCCGCCCTCCACGGTCGGCTCCGGCGGCCCGTCCTCGGTCTCCACCGCGATCACGCCGCCCGCGGCGTTGCCGTACAGGGACGAAAAAGGCCCTCGCAGCACCTCGATGCGCTCGGCCGAGCCGAGGTCGAAGTTGCCGGTCTGCCCCTGCCCGTCGGGCTGGTTGGCCGGGATGCCGTCGGCATAAAGGCGGATGCCGCGCACGCCGAACGTCGAGCGCGCGCCGAAGCCGCGCGAGGAGATCTGCAGGTCCTGCGCGTAGTTCTGCCGGTTCTGCACCACGATGCCCGGCACCGCGCCGAGCGTCTCGGACAGATTCACCTGCGGCCTGCCGGTGCGGATGTCCTCGGCATAGACGCGGTCGATCGACGCCGGGATCTGCAGGCTCGGCTGCGGCGCCCGCGTCGCCGTGACCACGACCGCGTCCTGCGCCGCCGCAGCAGCGGACGCGAGCGCCATGAAGACGCCGGGCAACCTCCTCCTCACGGAGCGAAGGCTAGCGTAAAAGCGGTTGCGCTAGGCTATGCGCCGCATGCCCGCACGCCTCGTAGCCCTCCTTCTTTCCTTGGCTGGCTGCGCCGCTTGGGGCGACGTAGGCCTGTCCGAGCTGCGGCAAGGCGGCTACGTCCTGTACATGCGCCATGCCTCGACCGACTTCAGTCAGTCCGATGCAAGGATGAGCGGCTACGACGACTGCGCGAACCAGCGCAACCTGACCGACAAGGGCCGCGCCGAGGCGCGCTCGATCGCTCGGCACATCCGGCGGCTCGGCATCCCGATCGGCGAGGTGCTGGCCAGCCCCTTCTGCCGAACCATGAAAAGCGCCCGGCTCGCTTTCGGCGCGGCGCGGCCGACGCTCGAGGCGCGCGGCGGGCCCATGCACGACGCGGAGCGCTATGCGGCTTTGAAGAAGCTGATGTCGGCGCCGGTCGGCAAGGGCGCCAACCGCGCGATCGTGGGCCACGGCAATCCCTTCTATGCGCTCGCCGGCCCGCCGTATCTCGCCGAGGGCGAGATCGCGGTGCTGGCGCCGAAGGGATCAGGCTTCGAGGTCCTCAGGAGAATCCGGGTCGAGGACTGGCAGGCTCTCGAGTAGCCGGCGGTCGCGCTTGGTCGGCCGGCCCTTGCGGCCCGCCGCAGGCTCGGTGCCCCAGCGCCGCAGGTCCTGCCGGCGCGCGCGCTCGGCGCGGCTTTCGGCGCTTTCCTCGTAGAGCCGGCGCGCTTCCTGCGCCGGCCCGCGCCGCTCGGAAAGCGCCCGGACGATCACCTGCCAGCGCCACTCGCCCACGCGCACCTCGACGGCGTCGCCTACCCGCACTTCGTGCGAGCGCTTGGTGCGCTCGCCGTTGAGCTGCACTCGCCCGCCGGCGACGGCCTGCTGGGCCAGGCTGCGCGTCTTGAAGAAGCGCGCCGCCCAGAGCCACTTGTCGATTCTCAAGCCTTTGCCAGTATCCCCACCGGGCAGCTCACGCCCGTGCCGCCCAGGCCGCAATAGCCGTTCGGATTCTTGCCGAGATATTGCTGGTGGTAGTCCTCGGCGTAGTAGAAGACAGGCGCTGGGCGGATCTCGGTCGTGATGGGACCGTAGCCGCGCTTGGCGAGCGCCTGCTGGTAGGCCTCTTTGGACTTCTTCGCCGCGGCGAGCTGCTCCTCGCCGTAGGCATAGATTACCGAGCGGTATTGCGTGCCCGCGTCGTTGCCCTGGCGCATGCCCTGCGTCGGGTCGTGGCCTTCCCAGAACACCTTGAGCAGCTCCTCGTACGAGATGCGCTTGGGATCGAACACCACGAGCACCACCTCGGCGTGATTGGTGAAGCCGCTGCAGACTTCCTCGTAGGTGGGGTTCTTCGTCTCGCCGCCGGCGTAACCCACCGCCGTGGTATAGACGCCGGCCAACTGCCAGAACAGGCGCTCGGCGCCCCAGAAGCAGCCCATGCCGAACACGGCCTGCGCCACGCCCGCGGGGAACGGCGGCTTGAGCGGATGGCCGTTCACGAAATGCCGCTCCGGCACCGGCATCTCGGCCTCGCGTCCCGGCAGCGTGTGTTCCGGCGGCAGCAAGCTCTTGAGTTTCTTCATGAACGAGAACATGGCAGGACTCCTTCTTCCCTAGAATAACACCATGAAAATCTGCATTTACGGCGCCGGCGCGGTCGGCGGCCTGATGGCCGCGTGGCTCGCGCGCTCCGGTCACGAGGTGTCGGTCGTGGCGCGCGGCCGGCAGCTCGAGGCGATCCGCGCGCACGGGATGCGCGTGCGCAGCGACGGCCGCATCGACGCCTTTCCGGTCCATGCCGAATCGGCCCCGGAAGAGCTTGGACCGCAGGATTACGTTTTAGTCACCGTAAAGGCGCACAGCCTTACGGAGGTGGCGGAGCGGATCGCGCCGCTCCTCGGCCCGGACACCTCGATCGTCACCGCCATGAACGGCGTGCCCTGGTGGTTCTTCGACCGCCTCGCCTTCCACGGCGGGCGGGAACGGCTGGAATCGCTCGATCCGGGCGGGCGCCTCGCGCGCGCAATGCCGACCGAGCGCATCGTCGGCTGCGTGATCCACCTCGCCGCCTCGACCCCCGAGCCGGGCCTGATCAGCCACAACATGGGCAGGAAGCTGATCGTCGGCGAGCCGGGCGGGCGCAACGGCGAGCGCACCGGGCGCATCGCCAAGGCGCTGGAGCGGGCGGGCTTCGAGGTGCAGGTCAGCGCGGCGATCGAGAAGGACTACTGGGTGAAGCTGCTCGGCAACGTCAGCTTCAACCCGGTCTCGGCGCTCACGCTCTCGACCTCCGACCGGCTGATCGAGAGCCGGCCGGTCAAGGACTACATGATCGCGATCATGCGCGAGGTGCTGGCGATCGGCCGCGCGGTCGGCGTCGACGCCGACATCGATCCGGAAGCGCGCATCGACATGGCGCGCTCGCTCGGCAAGTTCAAGACCTCGATGCTGCAGGACCTGGAGGCCGGCAAGCCGCTCGAGATCGACGGCCTGCTCGCCGGCACGCTGGAGATCGCGCGCAAGGCCGGCGTGAAAGCGCCGTTCACCGAGAGCCTGTTCGGCCTGGTCAGGGCGCGCGCCCAGGCCACCGGGCAGTACCGCTGAGATGACGGCGGAGATCTATCTCGCGTACGTGCTCGCCTGCGCGGTGATCGCGCTGGTTCCGGGACCGACGGTCACCGTGATCGTCGCCAACAGCCTCGCCCACGGCACGCGCGCCGGGCTGGCCAACGTCGCGGGCACGCAGCTCGGGCTGGCGCTGATGATGGCCATCCTGGTGGTCGGGCTTTCCTCGGTCATCGCCGCGATGGCGTGGCTTTTCGACTGGCTGCGCATCGCCGGGGCGGCCTATCTCGCGTGGATCGGCTGGAAGCTGCTGCGCTCGCCCGACGCGCTCGGCGAGGCCGCCGCTGCCGCCGCGCCGCGCGGCGGCTTCGTGCTGCAAGGCTTCCTCGTGCTGATGTCGAACCCGAAGGCGCTGCTCTGGTTCGGCGCCTTCATCCCGCAGTTCGTCGATCCGCGGGGCGACTACGTCGCGCAGATCGCGCTGCTCGGGGTCACCGCCATGGCGGTGGCGCTCGTCTCCGACGGCGCGTACGCCGTGCTCACCGGCCGCGCCGGGCGCCGCCTGCGCAGGAACCATGTGCGGCTCGTTTCGCGCGCCGGCGGCGCGCTGCTGATCGGCGGCGGCGTGTGGCTGGCGCTCACGAGGGCGAAGTGATGCAGCACCGCCTGTGCGTCGCGCCGATGATGGACTGGACGGACCGGCACTGCCGGTACTTCCTGCGCCAGGTGTCCTCGCGCGCCTTCCTCTACACCGAGATGATCGCCACCGCGGCGCTGATCCACGGCGACGTGGAGCGCCACCTCGCGTTCGACACGGCCGAGCATCCGCTCGCGCTGCAGCTCGGCGGCAGCGAGCCGGACGAGCTCGCGCATTGCGCGCGGCTCGGCGAGCGCTACGGCTACGACGAGATCAACCTGAACATCGGCTGCCCGAGCGAGCGGGTGCAGCGCGGCGCCTTCGGCGCCTGCCTGATGGCCGAGCCGCGCCTGGTCGCCACCTGCGTGGCGGCGATCCGGCAGGCGGTGGATGTTCCAGTTACCGTAAAGCACCGCACGGGCATCGACGGCGTCGAGGACTACGCCTTCCTGCGCGACTTCGTCGGCACGGTCGCCGAGGCGGGCTGCCGCACCTTCATCGTCCATGCGCGCAACGCGATCCTCAAGGGGCTCTCGCCGAAAGAGAACCGGGAAATCCCGCCGCTCAAGTACGGCTACGTCTATCGGCTGAAGCGCGAGCTGCCGCAGCTCGAGATCGTGATCAACGGCGGCATCGCCACCGACAGGGCGATCGAGGAGCACCTGCGGCAGGTCGACGGCGTGATGCTCGGCCGGGCGGCCTATCACGACCCGTGGCTCATCGCCGACGTGGGCAATACTCGCGAGCGAGTGGTGCGGGCGATGGTCGACTATTGCCGGCGCCACTCCGAGGTGCCGCTAAGAAGCGTGACGCGCCACATGCTCGGGCTTTACCACGGCATGCCGCGCGCAAGGCTCTGGCGGCGGATGCTCTGCGATCCTGCCCGCCTTGCCGCGAACCGGCCCGAGCTGCTGCTCGAAGCGCTGGAAGCGGTGGACGCCGCCGCGGCGATGGCCGCTTAGTTGCGACCCTGACCCAGTAGTGTCCGGTTAAAACTCGAACAAAGTTAGCTGATTAGCGAGATCGAGGGGTTGGTGCGTTCGCGGTGGAAGCGTAAGTACCTGATCTATTGGCTCGCGCTCGAACAGTGTGAGGCTAAGGATCTGTAGAAGCTC
>DASVDO010000103.1:0-57277 GCA_036381055.1 Burkholderiales bacterium
ATGGAGAAGAGCCTCGGCTCGCTCGAGCAGGGCAAGCTCGCCGACTTCGCCGTGCTTTCCGACGACCCGATGGCGGTGGCCGACGACGCGCTGCGCGACCTGCGCTCGTGCCTCACCGTGGTCGGCGGCCGCATCGTGCACCGCGACGGCCTCTAGCATGACCGAGCTCGACTATCCGGTGCTCGACATGCGCGAGATCTACGCCACGCGCGGCATCCTCGGCCTGCGCCTCTCCGAGCGGGTGCGCGCGCTCGCCGGCCAGCCGGTGCGCCTGCGCGGCTACATCGCCTCGCCGCTCGCCGAGCAGGACGATTTCTTCGTGCTGACCCGCTCGCCGCTCGTCGCCTGCCCGTTCTGCGAGCCGGGCGCGAGCTGGCCGGACGACATCGTGCCGGTGCTGCTCGAGCGCGAGACGCCGTTCGTGCACGCCTCGCTCGCCGTCGAGGCGGTCGGCCTGCTGGAGGTCGCGCGCCGGCCCGATCCGCGCACCGGCGCGCTGCGCCTGGTGCGGCTATGCGACGCGCGCTGGCGCGTCGCCTGACGTCTCTACTTCGGTAAAGAGCGAGTGCAGGCGCGCGCGGTGGCGCGCGAGCTCGGGATCGCGCTCCGGCGCGCGCGGGCGCGGCGAGGCGATCGAGAGCGTCTCGAGGATGCGCGAGGGCTTGCTCGAGAAGAGCAGCACCCGGTCGGCGAGCGCGAGCGCCTCGTCGACGTCGTGGGTCACGAACACCACCGTCTTGCGCGTGCGCTGCCAGATGGCGACGATCTCCTCGCGCATGCGCTTGCGCGTCGCCACGTCGAGCGCGGCGAAGGGCTCGTCCATCAGGATGATCCTCGGCTCCACCGCCAGCGCGCGGGCGATCGCCACGCGCTGGCGCTCGCCGCCCGAGAGCATGCGCGGGTACTTGTGCGCGTCGGCGCCCAGGCCGACCAGCTCGAGCAGCTCGCGCGCTCGCTCGCGCATCGCCTCCTTGCCGCCGCCGCCTTTGCCGCCAGCGCCCCAGCGCAATTGCATGGCGAGCACCACGTTGCCGAGCGCGTCGCGCCACGGCACGAGGCGCGGCGACTGGAAGACGTAGGCGATCTCCTCCCACGCCTCGGCGGCCGGGCGGCCGTCGACGCGCACCGTGCCCGAGGCGGCGGCGAGCAGCCCGCCGATCACGCGCAGCGTGGTCGACTTGCCGCAGCCCGAGGGGCCGAGGATGCACAGGAACTCGCCGTCGCGCACCCGGAAGCTCAGGCCCTCGTAGAGGGTCTGGCCCCCGAAGCGCACGGCGACGTCGGAGAGCTCGATCACCCGCCGATTATCGGCTAGCGGTGGATCCTGATGTTCGCCTTGCGGATCACCGCCCCCCAGCGCTCCTTCTCCTTCTCCAGGAACACGCGCGCCTCGGCGGGGGTATTGCCCACCGGCTGCGAGGTGAGGGCGCTCAGCTTCTTCGCGATCTCGGGCTGCTGGATCGCGTCGGCGGCGACGACGGAGAGCTTGTTCACGATCTCCGCGGGCGTTCCCGGCGGCGCGACCAGGCCGAAGAAGTTGGCCGAGAAGAAGCCGGGCAGGCTCTCGTTCAGCGCCGGCACGTCGGGGAAGAGCGGGCTGCGCTTCTCGCTCGCCACCGCGATCAGCCGGAGCTGGCCGCTGCGGATGTACGGCAGCACGGTGCTGAACTGCGCGAAGGCGAGCTGCACGCGCCCGGCGACGAGGTCGGTGGTCGCCGGCGCCGTGCCCTTGTAGAGCACCTGCACCAGCTCGACGCCGGTCATGGACTGGAACAGCTCGGTGGCGAGGTGCGGCGTGCTGCCCGCGCCGGGCGAGGCGTAGTTCAGCTTGCCCGGGTTGGCCTTCGCGTGCGCGATCAGCTCGGCGGGCGTCTTCGCCGGCACGCCGGGATAGGTGACGAGCACGGCCGGCGTGGCGATCAGGATCGAGATCGGCTCGAAGCGGTCCGAGTCGTAGTTGAGATGCTCGTACAGCATCTTGTTCAGCGCGATCGGGCCGGGCGGCGAGAGGAACACGGTATAGCCGTCGGGCGCCGCCCTGTACGCCGCCTCGGCGCCGATGTTGCCGGCGGCGCCGACGCGGTGGTCGAGCACGCCGGGCTGGCCGAGCTTCTCGCGGAAGCCTTCGCCGACCACCTGCGCCACCACGTCGAGCAGCCCGCCCGCGGCGAACGGCACGATGATGCGGATCGGCCGGCTGGGGAAATCCTGGGCGTGGACAACGGCGGCGAACAGCAGCGAACACAGCAGAAATGCTAGTCGTCTCATGGAATGCCTCCTCGCAGTTTCCAGGTCGTAGGATGGAAAAGCTCCTCTGGCTCGATGCGCCTCGAGGCGATGCCTTGCTCGAAGCAGTAGTCGATGAACTTGGCGAGCACGTGCCGGTTGGCTTCCAGGCCGTAGGTCCACGGGTCGTCGCCCAGCAGCGCCTGCTCTTCCTCGAGGTACGCCGCGCGCCACGCCAGGGCGTGGCTCGGCAGCACGCGGTGGCGGCGCGCGATGCGCTGCGCCTCGCTGAACGCCGCGAACAGCGCCGCGGCGAGCTCGGGCCGCCGCTCGGCGAGCTCGGCCTGCATGCCGACCAGGTGCATGATCGGGAAGATGCGCGTCCTGCGGAAGCACTCCGCCTCGACGCGCCGGTAGTCGGGGAAAAGCCGCCGCGCGCGCGCGTCGGCGAGCAGCTTGGGCGAGTGCAGCTCGGTGGTGCCCATCAGGTCGACCCGGCCGTCGAGCAGCGCCTCGTGCGCGTTCTCGGCGGTGGCGCCCGCGCCGAGCAGGCGGAGGGTCGCGCCGTTGCGCGGCTGCACCTCCGCCGGGTCGCCGCCGTCCCAGTGGTGCACCGAGGCGACGTACCACTCGTTCTCGCGCGGCGACACGCCGTGGTGCTCGCACAGCTCGCCGCGCATCCACACGCCCGCGGTCTGCACCCAGCGCTGGAAGCCGATGCGCTTGCCGCGGACCGACGCCGCGTCGGCGATGCCCGAGCCGGTGTTGCAGAACCAGTAGCCGTGGCGGAAATAGCGCGACGGGAAGACCGGGATGCCGACGAACCGGGCGCGGTCGCGCGACACGTAGTAGACCGCCTCGGCGAGCGACATCTCCGACACGTCGTACTCGCCGCGCATGAAGCCGGCGAACATCGCCACGTTGAGCATCTCGTGCGCCTCGAGCTCGACGCCCGGCACGCGCACCTCGCCGCGCAGGAGCGGCAGCAGCCCGTCGTAGGGCCGCGTGCCGAAGCGCAGGCGCAGGGCGCTCATGCGCCGGTCCACTGCTGCGCCGGCAACTGGGCGTCGCGCACGATCAGCGCGAAGCGCGCGATGTCGGCCATGAACTTGGCCGCGAACCGGTCGGGGTCGCTGCCGACGATGCCCAGGCCGAGCGCCGGGAGCCGGTTGCGCACGTCGGGCGGCTCGAGCGCCTTCACCGCCTCGACCTGGAGCTGGCGCACGATGGCGGCGGGCGTCTGCGCCGGGACGAACAGCGAGTTCCAGCCCGACGCCTCGAAGCCGGGCAGGCCGGCCTCGGCGCCGGTGGGCAGCAGCGGGAAGGCGGCGAGCCGGCGCGGCGAGGTCACGGCGAGCGGCCGGATGCGCCCGGCGCGCGCGTGCGCGTGGCTCGACGCCACGTCGACCACCGCGGCGTCGACCTCGCCGGAGGCGAGCGCGTCGTCGAGCGGCGCCATGCCCTCGAAGGCGGCGGCGGCGACGTCGACCCCCGCCAGCGCCTTGAACAGCTCCATGGTGAGATGCGCCGGGCTGCCCGCGCCGGTGTGGCCGTAGCGCAGGCGGCGGAAGCGCGGCCGGCGCGCGAGCGCGATCAGCTCGCCGAGGCTGCGCACCGGCAGGCGCGGCGTGACGACCAGCCAGTAGTCGCTGGTGAGCAGCTGCGTCACCGGGACGAAGTCGCTGCGCGGGTCGAACGGCAGGCGCCGGTAGAGCGCCGGCGCCGCCGCGAGGCTGCTCGAGGTGAGCAGCACCGTGTGCCCGTCGGCGGGCGAGCGCGCCACCAGCTCGGCGGCGTGCATGCCGCCGCCGCCCGGGCGGTTCTCGACCAGCACCGGCTGGCGCAGCGAGAACGACAGCGCCGGGCTGAGCAGCCGCGCCACCGTGTCGAGCGAGCCGCCGGGCGCGAACGGCACGACGATGCGCACCGGCCGGCTGGGGAAGCGCTCGTCGGTGTCGTAGCCCCGGAACGGCTGGTAGCCGAGCTGCGTCGAGAGCTCGGCGGCCGCCTTGCGCAGCGCCACCGACTGCTCGTGCAGCGCCTGCAGCGAGAGCGTCGCCGGCGAGCCGAACAGCGCCAGCGCGCCGATCACCTGGTGGGTGAAGTCGCGCACCGGCGCCGCGACGCTGCGCATGTCGGCCTGCAGCTCGCCGTCCTCGAAGGCGAAGCCGGTGGAGCGCGCGCGCGCCACCTCCTCGGCGAGCGCCGCGCGGTCGGTGATGGTGCGCGGCGTGAACGGCTTCAGCGCGCGCCCGGCGAGGTAGGCCTCGAGCTGGTCGGGCGACTTCTCGGCGAGCACCAGCTTGCCCATCGCGGTGCAGTGGTTGACCTCGCTCGAGGCGCGCAGCCGGGGCGAGATGTCGCAGCCCTGCGCGCCGTGCGCCCGCGAGAGGATCACCATCTCGTCGTTGACGCGCAGGCCGAAGGCCACGGTGCTGCGCGAGAGCGCGGCGAGCTTCTGGATCACCGGCTCGGCGATGCTCACGAGCTGCACCTCGCTGCGCGCCGTCGCCGCCAGGCAGAAGGCGCGCGGGCCGACGAAGTAGCGCTTGCTGTCGTTCGCCTGGCGCAGGTAGCCGAGCCCCAGCATGGTCTTCACCAGGTGGAAGCCGGTGCTGCTGTGCAGCCCGGTGGCGCGGCACACGTCGCTCAGGCCGATGCCCTCCGGGTGCCGCGCGATGGTCTCGAGCAGCGCGAAGGCGCGCGACAGCGACTGGATGCCGCCCTCGTTCTTCGCGTCGTCGTCGCTAGCCATGCGAGGGAAGCTGCGCGACGCACTCGACCTCGACCAGCAGGTCGGGGTTCACGAGGCCCGCCACGTGCGTGGCGCGCGCGGGGTAGTTGCCTTCGCCGAAGTACTCGCGGTAGATCTCGTTGAACGCGGCGAAGTCCTCGACCCGGGTGATCACCACGTTCACCTTGACCACGCGCTCGAGCGACGTGCCGCAGTCCTCGAGCACCGTCTTGATGTTCTCCAGCGCCTGGCGCGCCTGGGCGCGGAAGTCGCCCTTGGCGAAGCTGCGGTCCTTGCGGAAGCCGACGTGGCCGGACAGGAACACCAGGTCGCCGGCGATCACGGCGCTGGAGATGGGCAGCGTCTGCCTGGCGACGCGCTGGGAAACGACGACTCGCCGTGCGCTCATGACGCCTCCTCAGAAGCCCGCGTCGCGCAGCATCTTCGGCGTGACCCAGGCCGGCGGGTTCTGCAGGTAGTGGCCCTCGAGCACCTTGCGGCCGGTCTCGACCAGCAGCCGGTGCTCGGCCTCGGGGTCGGCGGCCGGCGGGATGCGCAGCACCGTGTCCTGCGCGTAGGTGCGCACCGGCATGCTCTCCGGGCGCGCGCCGTACGGGTCCTCGCCCGCGGCGACGGCGCGGATGCCCTCGCGGATCATCCGGCGCAGCATCACCACGCCGCGGTCGGAGGGCGCGAGGTGCTCGCGCGCGTGCACCGCGATCGGGCCCTGGCCGGTCTGCGCGTCGTAGTCGCCGGGGCGGCGCTGGCGGTCCTCGTAGGGCCGGTCGCCGGTCTGCCCGACGCTTTCCTTGAGCGCGCGCAGCTGCTGCTCGTCGATCTCCATGTCGTTCGGGATGTGGATGAAGCCGGTGTTGATCGTGTTGGTGTCGTCGACCGGTACCGCCCAGATGGTCATGTGGGCGCGCAGCATCAGCTTCTCCTTCTTGCCGTCCTCCACCGAGCCGAACTGGTGGATGTTGGGCGGGATGAAGTCGGAGATGCGCACCCAGATGTTCTCGCCGACGCGCCGCGGGCTGACGTAGGCGAGGCCGCACGAGGTGTGCACGAACTCGGTGGGCGGCAGGATGCCGAAGGCCGGCGTGAACTGCGCGCCGCTGATGATGGTGTGCAGGAACGCGAGGTGCACCGGGTCCATGCAGTTTTCCTTGATCTGCAGCCAGTTGCACGGCGTGTGGTGGCGGCGCCCGGGCAGGCAGCGGTAGCCCGGCAGCGAGAAGGTGTCGAGCTCGCGGAAGGGCGGCTTGCGATCGGGCGGGCCCATGTAGACGAACACCAGGCCGTTGCGCTCCACCGTCGGGTAGGCGCCGTGGAACAGCCGGTCCTTGTAGGTCGATTTCTCGCCTTCGGCCGGCGCCTCGAGGATGCGCCCGTCGACGTCGAACAGCCACCCGTGGTAGCAGCAGCGGATGCCGCGCTCCGACACCACGCCGAACTCGAGCGAGGTGCCGCGGTGGCTGCAGTGCAGCTCGAGGCAGCCGACCCGGCCGCTCCGGTCGCGGAACACCACCAGGTCCTCGCCCATGACGCGGATGCGCCTGGGCAGGTCCTTCAGGTCGTCGGAGAAGATGATCGGATGCCAGAAGCGCCGCAGGTACTCGCCGCAGGGCGTGCCGGGCCCGACGTGCGTGAGCTCCTCGTCTTCCCTGGGCGCCGCGCGATGGTAGTAGCCCTGGAAGGGTCCTTTCAAAGCGTCGATTCTCTCGATGGCCATCGTTCCCTCTTGTCGATATCCGGGCGCTACAGCCCCTGCGCGATCGCCACGTCGATGACGTACGGGCGGCCGGCGCCGAGCGCGCGCCGCAGCGCCGCGCCGAGCGCGCCCGCCTCGCCGACGCGCTCGCCCTGCACGCCCAGCGCGGCGGCGAGCGCCACGAAGTCGACCGCCGGGTCTTCGATATCCAGGCCGACGAAGCGCTTGTCCGCGGCGCTGTAGCCCTTGAGCGCGAGCGCGCGCTCCTTGAGGATGCGGTAGCAGCCGTTGTTCAGCACCAGAAACACGACCGCGATGCGCTCGTGCGCCGCGGTCCAGAGTCCTTGCCAGCTGTAGAGCGCGCTGCCGTCGCCGATCAGCGCGACCACCGGGCGGCGCGGCAGGCCGAGCTTGACGCCCAGCGCCGCGGGGATGCCCCAGCCGACGCCGCCGCCGCGCGGCCCGAAGAAGCTCTTCGCGTCGGCGCAGGCGAGGAGCTGGCGCAGCACGCCGCTCGAGGAGATCGAGATCGACTCGTCGACCAGCACCGCCTCCTCGGGCAGGGCGTCGGCGAGCGCCTGCGAGAACGCGAGCGCCGACATCGGCGAGCCCGCGGCCTCGGCGCGCGCGCGCGCGACGAGCTCGTCGCGCGCCTTGCGATGCGCGGCGCCGATCTGCGCGCGGCGCTCGCCGGCGGCGGCGCCGAGCGCCTTGCCGCCCGCGCGGCGCACCGCCTCGCAGAGCAGCGGCAGGGTGGCCTTGGGGTCGCCCTGGATGCCGATCTTCGCCGGGTAGTTCTTGCCGATCTCCCACGGGTCGACGTCGAGGTGCAGCACGCTCACGCCGGGCGGGATCGGCTCCTCGTCGGAGGGCAGGGGCAGCATGAACACCGGCCCGCACACCGCCAGCACCACGTCGTGCTGCGCGAGGCGGGCGCGGATGCGCGGCGCCGGGCGCGGCATCGACCCGGCGTGCAGCGGGTGCCGGAACGGGAAGTTGCAGGTCCCGGCGAACGACTCGGAGAGCACCGGCGCGCCGAGCGTCTCGGCGAGCTCGACCAGCTCGGCGAGCGCGTCGCCGTGCGCGACCCAGTCGCCGGCGACGAGCAGCGGCCGCTCGGCCCCGGCGAGCAGCGCCGCCGCTTCCTCGATCGCCGCGCGCTCGCCGGCGACGCGGCGCGCCACGCGCGAGGGCGCGCCGAGCTCGACCTCGCCGCTCTGGTTCAGCACGTCGGCGGGCAGGGACAGGAACACCGGCCCGGTGGGATGCGCGAGCGCGGTCTTGGCCGCGCGGTGCACCAGGCGCGGCAGGTCGGCGAGGCGGCGCACCTCGCCCGCCCACTTGACGAACGGCCGCGCCACCGGCGGCAGCTCGGACCACAGGATCGGCTCGGTGGCGCTGACGGACTGGTCGTGCTGCCCCGCGGTGACCAGCACCGGCGCGGCCGACTTCAGCGCGTCGTAGAGCATGCCCATGGCGTTGCCGAGCCCCGGCGAGACGTGCACGTTCACCATGGCGAGCCTGCCGCTCGCCTGCGCGTAGCCGTCGGCCATCGACATCGCCACGCCCTCGTGCAGCCCGAGCAGGTAGCGGATCTCCCGCTCGCGCACCAGCGCGTCGACCAGCGGCAGCTCGGTGGTGCCCGGATTGCCGAAGATGTACTCGACGCCCTCCTGGCGGAGCAGCTCGAGCAGCACCTGGCTTCCGGAGCGCTTCATACGGTCAGGCGCTGGAACTCCAGGGTATGGCCGTCGGGATCGTTGCACAGGAGCTGCAGCGTGCCGTTCGCCTGGCGGTTCTCCACGTACTTGATGCCCAGGCGCTCCATGCGGCGCTTCAGCCCGTCGTAGTCGGCCACCTCGAAGCAGGTGTGCCGCACGCGCGGGTTGATCTCGGCGTCGGGGCCGGGCACCGGCAGGTCCGACTGGATGATGTGGATCTGCGGATAGACTTTCGGCGCCACGCCGAGCCAGTAGCCGCGGCTCGGCAGCGGCGGGCGCGGCAGCTCGCGCAGGTCGAGGAGCCGCGTGTAGAACTCCTTCGAGCGCTCGGCGTCGTGCGTCACGACGCCCTCGTGCTGCACGTGAGCGATCATTTTTCGCTTCCTCCCGATGGGTTGTTCACGGCGTCGAGCACCGCCTCGACGATATGCGCGTAGCCGGTGCAGCGGCAGATGTTGCCGGTCAGCGCCTCGCGCGCCTGCGCCTCGTCGAGCGGCCGCTTCGCCTCGACGAGCGCCACCGTGGTCATGACGAAGCCCGGCGTGCAGTAGCCGCACTGCAGGGCGCCGTGCTTCACGAACGCCTCCTGCACCGGGTGCAGGCGGCCATTTTCGCCCGCCAGCGCCTCGACCGTGGTCACCGAGCGGCCGCTCGCCTGCGCGGCGAGCATCAGGCAGGCCTTGATGTTGCGGCCGTCGAGCAGCACGGTGCAGCAGCCGCACACGCCCTCCTCGCAGCCGCGCTTGGCGCCGGTGAGGCCGAGGTCGTCGCGCAGCACCTCGAGCAGCAGCCGGCGCGGCTCCACCGAGAGCTGGTGCGGCTCGCCGTTGACGGTCAGCGAGATCTCGATGCGCTTGCTCACCTGGCGGGCTCCAGGGCGCGCTCGAGCACGCGGCGCACCAGCACGCGCGCGACCTCGCGGCGGTAGGCGGCCGAGGCGCGCACGTCGCCGATCGCGTCGAGGTCCTGCGCCGCGCGGGCCGCCGCCTCGGCGAGCAGCCCGGCGTCGGGCCGCCGCCCCTTGAGCATCTCTTCGGCGCGCGCCATGCGCAGCGGCGCGCCGACCGCGGCGCCGAGGACGAGACGCACGTCCTGCCAGCGCTGCGCGCCGTCCGCGGCGACGCACGCCGCCACCGAGACCAGCGGGCGGCCCTCGGCCGGCGTGGTGATGAAGCGCGTATAGAAGGCCTTCTGCGCCGCGGCGAGCGGCGGCACGATCACCTCGGTGAGCACCTCGCCGGGCTCGAGCGCGGTCTCGTAGTAGCCCCTGAAGAAGCGCTCGAGCTCGATCTCGCGCGCCTCGCCGCCGCGCCGCACGCGCACGCGCGCGCCGAGCGCGGCGAGGCAGGTCGGCGGATCGGACGCCGGGTCGGCGAGGCACAGGTTGCCGCCGAGCGTCGCGACGTTGCGCACCTGCGGGTTGGCGACCTGCGCCGCCATCTCGGCGAGCACCGGGAAGCGGCTGCGGATCGCCGGGTGCGCGGCGACCTCGGCGTGCGTGGTGAGCGCGCCGATGCGCAGGCTGCCGTCGTCGGCGAGCAGCACGCCGCGCAGCTCGGCCAGCCGGCCGATGTGCACGACGTGCGAGAACTGGGCGAGCCGGTTGCGCAGCAGCAGCACCAGCGAGGTGCCGCCGGCGAGCGCGCGCGCGCCTTCGCCGTGCTCGAGCAGCATCGCCGAGGCCTCGGCGACGCTGCGCGGCTCGAGCAGCTCGAAGGCGCGCATCAGGCGCCGCCCCTGGCGCGCAGCGCCTCGAGCACCTTCTCGGGCGTGATCGGCAGCGAGGTGATGCGCACGCCGATCGCGTCGTACACCGCGTTGGCGATGGCGCCCGCGGTGGCCGAGATCGGCGCCTCGCTCGCGCCCTTCGCGCCGTACGGCCCGTTCGGCTCGTAGCCGTCGACGATCACGGTGCGCGGCGCCGGGAAGCTGAGCGCGTTCGGCACCACGTAGTCGGCGAGGTTGCCGTTCAGCAGCCGGCCGTTCTCCAGCACCAGCTGCTCGTGCAGCGCGTAGCCCGCGCCCTGCGCGATCGCGCCGTGGATCTGCCCCTCGACCGACTGCGGGTTGAGCGCCTTGCCGACGTCGTCGACCGCGACGATGTCGACGATGCGCACCGTGCCGGTCTCGATGTCGACCTCGACCTCGATCGCCTGCACCGCGAAGGAGCAGGCGGCCGAGACGTTGCCGAGGTAGGTCTTGTGGTCGGCGACCACGGTCGGCGCGTCGTAGGTGGCGCGCGCGAACACCGCCTCGCCGCCCGGGCGCAGCTGGTGCGCCATGCACACCTTGGCGACGCTCACCGACAGGTCGGGCACGCCGACCACGTGGATCACGCCGTCCTTGATCGTCAGGTCGTCCTCCTTCACCTCGAGCATCTGCGCCGCCAGGGCGAGCAGCTTGCGCCGCGCGCTGCGCGCCGCGGCCATCACCGCGTTGCCGGCGATCAGGGTGAGCCGGCTCGCCACCGCGCCCCAGGTGTAGGGCGTGCTCTCCGAGTCGGCGACGCTCACGCTCACGTGCTCGAGCGGCAGGCCGAGCGTCGCCGCGGCGATCTGCGCCAGCATGGTGGTGCCGCCCTGGCCGATGTCGCCCTCGCCGCACACCACCACGGCGCGCCCGTCGGGGTTGAACTTGAGCAGCACCGTCGAGCCGTCCCAGTCGGCGAGCTGGCGCGCGCCCGAGACGTGCAGCGAGGTGCCGATGCCGATGCCGCGGCGCAGCGGGCCGTTCGCCTTGCGCGCCGCCCGCTTCTCGCGCCGCCTGATCAGCCGGTCGGCGGTGGTGAGGCACTGCGCGACCTCGCAGCTGCTGATCTTCCAGTCGTGCACGGTGCGCTCGCCGGCCGTCACGACGTTCTTCAGGCGGAACTCCACCGGGTCCATGCCCAGCTTTTCGGCGAGCGCGTCCATGTGGCTCTCGTGGGCGAAGGCGATCTGCGCGCCGCCGAAGCCGCGGAACCCGCCCGAGGGAATCTTGTTGGTGTAGACCAGCCGCGCGCGCGTGCGGATGTTCTTCATCCGATACAGGTTGTCCAGGCGCAGCGCCGTCACCAGGATCACCTCCGGCGTGAGGCCGCTGTAGGCGCCGTTGTCGCCGTAGATCTCGGCCTGCTTGGCGGTGAGCCGGCCCTCGGCGTCGGCGGCCATCTTCAGCTCGATGCGCGAGGGCATGCACGGCCGCGCGCCGAGGAAGTCCTCGATGCGCGTGTTGACCAGGCGCACCGGCGCGCGGCAGGCGAGCGCGGCGCGCGCCGCGATGTACAGGTTGGCGTCCTCGCCCAGCTTGCCGCCGAACGAGCCGCCGACCATGGTCTGCACGACGCGGATCTGCGAGGTCGGCAGGTCGAGCACCTCGGCGAGCCGCAGCAGCGTGCGGTGCACCGAGTGCACCGGCGCCCACAGCGTGAGCCTGCCCGAGGCGTCGACCGCGGCGACGCTCGCCATCGGCTCCATCGCCGCGTGGTACTGGTAGGGCGTCTCGTAGACCGCCTCGTGCACCGCCTTGGCCTCGGCGAAGCCGCGCTCGACGTCGCCGCGCTCGAAGGCGATCTCGCGCGCCAGGTTGCCGGTGCCGGCGTGGATCTCGGGCGCGCCGGGCGCGAGCGCCTCGCGCATGTCGAACACCGCCGGCAGCTCCTCGTAGTCGACGCGGATCAGCTCCAGGGCGTCGAGCGCGGCGTGCTCGTCGCTCGCCACCACCACCGCGACCTCCTCGCCGACGAAGCGCACCTTGTCGACCGCCAGCACGTGCTCGTCCTTGCGCATGATGCCCCACGGCTTGGGCGTGTCGGCGCCGGTCAGCACCGCCTTGACGCCCGGCGCCTTGAGCGCGCGGCTCGCGTCGATGTGGCGGATGCGCGCGTGCGCGTAGGTGCTGCGCAGCACCTTGGCGTGCAGCATGCGCGGCAGCTTCAGGTCGGCGGCGTAGAGCGCGCCGCCGCTCACCTTGTCGCGCGCGTTGATCGGCGCGAGCGAGGTGCCGATCAGCGGGGCGTCGTCGGCGTGCACCGCGTGTCCTCCTCGGCGGCCGAGAAATTGCGCACGAACTGCTCCCACAGCTGGTCGGCCTTGCCCTTCAGCATGCCGTAGCCGAAGGTGCCGAGGCGGCCGAACACGTCGAACTCGGCGCTCACGTCGAGGCGCGTCGCCGACTCGCCGAGCGGCGCGAGGTGCACCTCGGTGCTCTGGCGCAGGCTGCCCAGCATGCCGTTCGCCTCGCCGGCGCAGTGGCTGCGCAGGTAGCGCGGCGCGATCTGCTCGGCGAGGCTGATGTTCAGGCGGAAGGTCGGCCGCACCACGCCCAGCTTGACGGTCACCGTGACCGCGAAGTGCGTGTCGTCGACGCGCTCGACCTTCTCCACGCCCGGCACGCAGGCGCCGACCAGCTCGGGATTGGTGAGGCGCGTCCATGCGAGCTCGAGCGGGAAGGGCAGCTCGCAGGTCTTGTCGATGCGCATTATCGGTCCGGGCGCCTCATGCCGGTGCAAACGCTAGGGGAAAGCCCCCGCAGCGTCAACGAAGCGCGCGCGAGAAAGGTTCTCATGATGTGAAAAAGCGGCGCGCGGCGCGCGCCCGGCTCCCCCTTGACTTTCGCGATGCGAAAGCGCACTTTCGCAATCGCCGCAGCCGCGTGTCAAGCCGCCCGCGATAACGACCCTGAGGAGGAGCTCCCATGTTGCGCGCTTTCGCCGTCGTCGCCGCCCTGTTGTGCGCCGCAAGCGCCGGGGCGCAGGACTTTCCCAGCAAGCCGCTGCGCCTGATCTGCGCCTTCCCGCCGGGCGGCCCGGTCGACGTCACCTCGCGCGCGCTGGCGCGCGAGCTGACCGAGCAGCTCGGCCAGCCGGTGCTGGTGGAGAACCGCCCCGGGGCCGGCGGCAACATCGGCGCCGAGGCCGCGGCGCGCTCGGCGCCCGACGGCTACACCCTGTTCATCAACTGGAACGCGCTGCACGCGGTCAGCCCGCTGCTCTACACCAAGCTCAACTACGACCCGAACCAGGACCTCGCGCCGGTCACCACGCTGGTGTCGTTCCGCCAGGTGCTGGTGGTGCATCCCGACCTCGGCGCCAAGTCGGTGCGCGACCTGGTGGCGCTCGCGCGCGCCAAGCCCGGCACGCTGACCTTCGCCTCGCCGGGCAACGGCACGGTGTCGCACATGGCCGGCACCATGTTCGGCGAACGGATCGGCGCTAAGATCGTGCACGTGCCCTACAAGGGCAGCGCGCCGGCGCTCACCGACCTGGTCGCCGGCCGCGTCACCATGATGTTCGACCACATTCCCTCGGTGCTGCCGCAGATCAAGGCCGGCAAGCTGCGCGGCCTCGCCACCAGCGGCCGGCAGCGCGACCCGGCGCTGCCCGACCTGCCGACCATGGAAGAGGCGGGCGTCGCCGGCTTCGAGACCAGCGTCTGGTTCGGCCTCACCGTGCCGGCGGGCACGCCCGGGCCGATCGTCGCGCGGCTCAACCGCGAGGCGGTCAAGGCGGCGCGCGCGCCGGACTTCGTGCGCACCATGAGCAAGCTCGGCTACCACATCGTGACGAGCACGCCCGAGGAGATGGCGGCAACGCTGAAGGAAGAGATAGAGCGCTGGGGCCCGGTGGTCAAGGCGTCCGGCGCGCGCGTCGACTAGCAAAAGGGAACACCATGAGCGAAACGAAGAAATACTTTCTCAACATGCGCTACGGCGGCTACTACGACCGCCACACGCCGCGCGACGGGCTCGCGCCGGGCGAGCAGCCGCGCGAGGACGCGGAGCTGACGCACGTCGGCCCGGGCACGCCGTGCGGCGAGTACCTGCGCCGCTTCTGGCAGCCGGTGGCGCTGTCCAAGGAGGTCCAGGACCGGCCCAAGGCGGTGAAGATCCTCGACGAGGAGCTGGTGGTGTTCCGCGACCGGAGCGGCCGGGTCGGCTGCCTGGAGCTGCACTGCAGCCACCGCGGCACCTCGCTCGAGTTCGGCGTGCCGCAGGAGCGCGGCATCCGCTGCTGCTACCACGGCTGGCTGTTCGACGTGGACGGCGCGATCCTCGACACGCCCACCGACGGCCCCGACAGCAAGCTGAAGGAGCGGCTGTGCCACCCGGCGTACCCGACGCACGAGCACAACGGCCTGATCTTCGTCTACATGGGGCCGCTCGAGAAGAAGCCGCCGTTCCCGATCTTCGACACCTACGACGTGCCCGGCTACCACACGATGACCGGCATCCCGCACGTCATGCCCTGCAACTGGCTGCAGCTCAAGGAGAACACCGCCGACCCGCTGCACATCCCGATCCTGCACCAGCGCATCACCGGCCACCACTTCTCGGGCTACCGCTTCGACGACAGCCAGATGCCCGAGTTCGACTGGGTGGAGACGCCGCTCGGCATGATCAGCGGCCTGGTCGGGCGCGCCAAGGACGTGGTGTGGGTGCGCTGGAGCGAGTGGATCATGCCCAACATCCACCAGTTCCACATCACCGAGTCGGCCGGCGACTGCGTGATCGACACCTTCTGCCCGCCGCGCGCGACGCGCTGGCACGTGCCGGTCGACAACACGCACACCATCATCTTCGATTACCAGCGCCTGCTCGACAAGGAGCTCGACCGCGCCGAGAAGGTGCTGAAGAGCTTCGGCCAGCGCGGCGACCGTCCGTACGAGGAGCAGCAGCGCCGGCCCGGCGACTACGAGGCGCAGGTCAGCCAGCGGCCGATCGCCATCCACGCGCTCGAGCACCTCGGCGCCTCGGACCGCGGCGTGGTGATGTTCCGCCGGCTGCTGCGCCAGCAGATCCGCGCCGTGCAGGCCGGCCAGGATCCGGTGGGCGTCAACGCCATGAACGGCAAGCCGATCCCCACCTACCTGCGCAACACCTCGTTCGTGGTGAAGCCCAAGGCCGACCCCCAGGAAGACCGCAAGCTCTGGCGCGAGCTCGCGCGCAAGGTCGCCGAGGAGGCGATCGGCGACAACGAGTCGCGCTGGAAAGCCAAGATCACCACCATGCCCTACGAGGGCACCCGGGAGGAGTACTCGGGGTGAGCGGCAAGCTGACGCTGCGCGAGGCGCGCGAGATCATCGCCCGGGCGGTGGAGAAGTCGCTCGAGGTGGAGTGGATCTCGGCCTACGCGGTCGCCGACGGGGCCGGCAACATCATCTCCATCTCGCGCCTCGACGGCGCGCCGGCCGCCGCGGTGCCGCTCGCGCGCTCCAAGGCCTACCTGGCGGCGCTCACCGGCAAGACCTCGATGCCTTTCGAGCACGACGTGGAGACGCACCCGGTGCGCTTCCACGGCTGGCAGCGCGTGCTGCCCAAGCCGCTGTTCGGCGGCCCCGGCGCGGTGCCGATCCGGCGCGGCGGCGAGGTGATCGGCGGCTTCTCCTCGAGCGTCTCCTACGCGGCGACGGGCATGCAGACGGTCATCGACGGCAAGCAGTACAGCCGCGAGGAGCTGGTGACCGCGCACGCGCTGCAGATTCCCTACGACGACCAGCATCCGAACCAGCCATGAGCTCGAAACTGACCCTCGAGGAAGCGCGCGCCATCGTGCGCCGCGCCATCGAGAAGGGCAAGGAGGTCGACTGGATCTCCACGCACGCCGTCGCCGACGCGGGCGGCAACATCGTCTCGCTGTCGCGCGCCGACGGCGCGCCCTCCGGGGCGGCGCCGCTCGCGCGCGCCAAGGCCTACCTCGCCGCGGTGACCGGCCGGCCGACGCTGCTCTTCGCCAACCGCATGGACGCGCATCCGCTGCGCTACTTCGGCTACAGCGCCATCCTGCCCAAGCCGATATTCCCCGGCCCGGGCGCGGTGCCGATCATGCGCGACGGCAAGGTGATCGGCGGCTACTCGTCCAACCTCTCGTCCAACACCGGCGGCATGAAGATCGAGATCGACGGCAAGAAGCTCAGCCGCGCCGACATCGTCACCGCGTACGCGGTGGGTGCCGAATACCTCGAGCAGCACGCCGACGTTCCCTAGACCACGAACCAACAATGTCCACGATGACCCTCAAGGAAGCGCTCGGCTACGCCGACCGCGCCATCGCCAAGGCGAAGGAGATGGGCCTCGCCATCTCGCTGGTGGTGATCGACGAGTTCGGCCAGCTCGTGCAGCTCGACCGCATGGACGGCGCGCCGCTCATGTCGCCCGACCTCGCCGAGGCGAAGGCGCTCACGGCGCTCAACTTCAAGCAGCCGACCAGCCAGGTCGCCAAGCTGCGCGCCGCCGAGCTCGCCGCGGTGCAGCAGGTGGTGCACTTCAAGATCGTGCCGCTCGCCGGCGGCCAGCCGATCTACCGCGGCGGGGAGCTCGCCGGCGCGATCGGCATCGCCGGCGCGACGGGCGCGCAGGAAGACGCCATCGCGAAGCACGCCATCTCGGCATAGCGCGGCATGTCGTTCCAGCCCCGACCGGTGCGGCGGGTGGTCACCGGCACCGATGCGCAGGGCCGCTCGCGCGTGCTCTACGACGGGCCCGCGCCGAACGTTAATCCGCCCTCGGCCAACCCGCCGCGCTACGCCGCGATGACCGACGTTTGGGTGTTCGAGCAATGCCCGGCGGAGCTCTCCGGCGAGCGTGACGACGGCGCGCTGCCCTACCGCTTCGAGCCGCCGCCCGCTGGCGGCCATTTCCGCATCGTCGAGTCGCCGAAGAAACCGCCGGGCTACGTGCGCGAGAACGATCCGGTGTACGTCGCGCCGCACGAGCCGCGCCGCCGGCCCGACGGCGTGCTCGTGCGCGGCGGCCAGAGCGCCTATACCACCGCCATGCACAAGTCCGAGACGGTGGACTACGGGTTCTGCGTCTCCGGGGAGCGCGTGCTGGTGCTCGACCGCCAGACGCTGGTCATGCGTCCCGGCGACGTGGTGGTGCAGCTCGGCAACTGGCACCTGTGGAGCGGCGAGCGCGATCACACGGTGATGGCGTTCGTGATGATGAGCGCCCGGTACGAGGGCTGAGCGCGTGACCATCGCCGAGCGGCCGGTGCGCCGCATCGTCTGCGTGGACAACGCGCAGGGCGAGTCCGAAGCGATCATGGACGGCCCGTCTCCCGACGTGCGCACCGATCCGGCGCGGCCCGGATTCACCTCGACGCGCATCTGGCTGACCGACCGCACGCCGGCGCGCATCGCCGGCATCCGCGAGACGGTGCACCTGCCGCATCGCCTGACGCCGCCGCCGGGCGGCTCGCTGTGCCGCGTGGTCACTTTCCCGCCGGACGACGTTTTCCGCGGCAAGGTCGGCGCCGCCGAGGTGGCGCGCTATTTCGCGTCGATGGGATCGCCCGAGGCTTCGCGCTACTCCCCGCAGGCGCCGCACCCCTACATGCAGCAGACCGCGACGCTCGATTTCTGCCTGGTGCTCGAGGGCGAGATCACGCTGGTGCTCGACACCGAAGAAGTGCATCTCAAGGCCGGCGACACCGTGATCCAGCGCGGCACCCGCCACGCCTGGAGCAACCGCTCGACGCGGCCCTGCGTCATTGCCTTTTCCTCCCACGACGGCAAGCCCTAGAAGGTGACCATGAAGATCCTGCAGCCGCTGCTCGCGCTTTTCCTGATGGCCTTCGCCCAGGCGCTCTACGCGCAGGCGTACCCCATCCGGCACGTCACGATGATCGTGCCGTTTCCGCCCGGCGGGCCGACCGATGTCTATGGCCGCGCGGTGGCCGAGGCGATGGCGCGCGCGCTGGGTCATGCGGTCGTGGTGGAGAACGTGCCCGGCGCGGGCAGCACGATCGGCACCGGCAGGGCGGCCGCCGCGGCGCCCGATGGCTACACGCTGCTGCTGCTCGGCCCCAGCCTGCCGATTGCCAGCGCGCTGTACGGCAATCTCCCGTACGACCCGGTGCGCGACCTGGCGGGGGTCGGGCTGGTGAACTACGGACCGCAGCTGATCGTGGGCCGCAAGGACCTGCCGGCGACCGACATCGCCGGGCTGGTCAAGTGGATGAAGGAGCCCGGCCGCCGCGTGCGCTTCGCCCACGCCGGCGTCGGCAGCCTGGCGCATCTGTGCGGCGTGCTGTTCGCCGACCTGGTGAAGGTTGAGGTCGACCACGTTCCCTACCGGGGCAGCGGGCCGGCGCTGAACGATGTGATCGGCGGACATGTCGACCTCACCTGCGCCGGGCTGTCGGCCGGGCAGTACGTGCGCTCGGGCGCGCTCAAGGGCTACGGCGTGACCTCGCGCGAGCGCTCCGGCGCGCTGCCTGGGATCGAGAGCTTCGTGCAGGCCGGCTACCCGGCCATGGATATCAACTCCTGGCATGCGCTGTTCACGCGCAGCGGCGCGCCGGCGCCGGTGCTGGCCCGGCTTAACGACGCGCTCCGGCAGGCGCTGAAGGACCCGAAGGTGATCTCCACCTTCGAGCGCACCGGCGTGCTGATCTATCCGGCGAGCGAGCAGACCCCCGAGGCGGCGAGCGGCATCCTGCGCAGCGAGATCAAGCGCTGGGGCGAGCTGATCCGCGAGCACAACATCGCGCCGTCCAGCTAGCCGCGGCGCCGCGCTACAGGTCCAGCACCAGCTTCTCGGTCTTCGACCCCGAGCAGCAGATCATCATCGTCTTGCCGGCGGCGCGCTCGGCGTCGGTGAGCACCAGGTCGCGGTGGTCGGGGATGCCCTCGAGCACGGCGGTCTCGCAGCTGCCGCACACGCCCTCCATGCACGAGTAGGGCACGTCGATGCCGGCGTTGGTCAGCGCGTCGAGGATGGTCATGCCGCTCGGCACCTCGATCTCGCGCCCGCTCTTGGCGAGCACCACGGTGAAGCCGCCGCCCTTGGCGACCGGCTCCTTGGCGCTGAAGTACTCCAGGTGCACGCGCTCGGGCGCGACGTCGCGCGTCGCCTCCTCGAACGCGGCGAGCATGGGCAGCGGGCCGCAGCAGTAGAGGTGCGCCTGCGCGGGCGCGGCGGCGACCAGCGCGGCGATGTCGAGCATCGTGCCGCCCGGCTCCTCGTCGAAGTTGAAGCGCACCTCGGGCCTGCCCTCGAGCGCGTGCAGGAACGCGGTGCCGCTGCGCTTGCGCGCGCAGTAGACGAGCTGCCAGGCGCGGCCGAGCGCGCTCAGCCGGTCGATCATGCTGAGGATCGGCGTGATGCCGATGCCGCCGGCGATGAACAGCGAGCGCTCGGCGCTCTCGCAGAGCGGGAAGTTGTTGCGCGGCGGCTCGATGGTCAGCACGTCGCCGGGCCGCAGGTTGTCGTGGATCCAGCGCGAGCCGCCGCGGCTGGCGCGGTCCTTCTGCACGGCGATGACGTAGCGGTGCCGCTCGGCCTGCGAGTTGAGCAGCGAGTAGCTGCGCCGCATGCCGTTGCCCAGCGCGAGGTCGATGTGCGCGCCCGCGGTGAAGGGCGGCAGCTCGCCGCCGTCGACCGGCCGCAGGTCGTAGCTGACGATGCCCGGCGCCTCCCAGGTCAGCGACTTCAGCAGGACCTGCAGGCTCATGGGGCCACCGGCTGCGCCCGGCAGGTCGCCTCTTCCACCGCGACGCGCTCGCCGTCCTCGCGCGCCGAGCGGAACGCGGCCTGCATCACCGCCACCCCGTGCACCGCCTCGTCGATGCTCACCTGGTAGGGCTGGCGGCGCGCGATGGCGTTGCCGAACGCCTCGAGCTCCAGCCGCTCGCTGTCGACGCGCGGGAACTCGCGGCGGCTCACGTTGCCCTCGACGTCGCAGCGCTCGAGGATATGGTGGTCGAGCAGATGCAGCCAGCCGCGCGTGCCGAACACCTGCACGCGCACGATGCGCCCGGTGGCGGTGAGGGTCGAGAGGTAGCCGGTGGCGCCGTTCCTGAAGCGCATGAACGCCGAGGTGGTGTCGTCGAGGTCGACCGACAGCACCCGGCGGTGGCTCTCGCAGCGCACGCTGGCGATCGGGCCGACCAGGTGGATGAACGCGTCGATGATGTGGATGCCCATGGCGGTCATGCCGCCCGCCGGGCTCTCGCGCTGCGTCGCGCGCCACATCCCCGGCAGGTAGCCGAAGCCGAAGTTGCCCGAGAAGGCGCCCTCGGCGTGCAGGATTTCGCCGAGCTCGCCCGAGTCGATGATCTCCTTCATCTCGGCCATCGCCGGCAGGAAGCGCCGGTTGTGGCCCAGCGCCAGCACCACCCCCGCCTCGCGGCACGCCTCGACGGCGGCGCAGGCGCTCTCCAGGTCGAGGGTGAACGGCTTCTCGCAAAAAACGTGCTTGCCGGCGCGCGCCGCGCGGATCACCTGGTCGGCGTGCTGCGAGTGCGGCGTGGCGAGCACCAGCGCCGAGACGCTGCGCTCGGCGAGCAGCGCGTCCAGCCGCTCGGCCGGCACCAGCCGCAGCCCGTGGCGCTCGCAGAACTCGGCCGCGCTGCCGGGCGTGCGCACCACCGCATGCGTGAAGCGCAGCACCTCGCTCGGCGGCGAGGCGAGCGCCTCGACCAGCCTCTGACCCCACCGTCCCAGACCCACCACCGCGGCATTCAGCATCGCTGTCCTTATGGCTATTCCTGTGAGTAACGATCTTGCACTGCGCGGCGCAGGCCCGCGAGCAGCTCGAGCTGCCGGTCCTCGGCGTGCTGCGCCTCTTCCACCGAGCATGCCAGGAAGCGTACCCGCGCCCCGGCCGGCAGCTGCGCGAGCTGCGGCATGTCGGCGCTCGCCAGCTCGGCGATCTTCGGGTAGCCGCCCGTCGTCTGATGATCGGCCATCAGCACGATCGGGCAGCCGTCGTTGGGCACCTGCACGGTGCCGAGGCAGGTCGGCTCGGAGAGCACGTCGAGCGGCTTCGCGCGCTGCAGGCGCGGTCCCTCCAGCCGGTAGCCGATGCGGTCGGAGCTCGGCGAGACGCGCCACTCGTGCGAGAAGAACGCCGCCTGCGAGGCGGCGTCGAACTGCGCGCGGTGGCGTCCCTCCATGGCGCGCACGAGCAGCGTGCCCGCGCGCGGCAGGGTGAGCTCGGGCACCGACCAGCGCACCGTGCGCAGGCGGCCGCGCGCCAGGACGCCGGAGAGCCGCGAGAAGCGCTCCGCCGAGAGCTCGGCGAGCGGCTCGACGGTCGGCAGGCGATCGCCGCTGCGCAGCGCGCGCCCGGCGAGGCCGCCGAAGCCCGCCGGCGCGTAGGTGCTGCGGCTGCCGAGCACCGGCGGGACGCGGAAGCCGCCGGCCACCGCGAGGTAGGCGCGCGTGCCGCGCACCGCGGTGCCGATCGAGACGGTCTCGCCGGCGGGCACCAGCACCGGACGGTTCGCCGGCAGGCGCGCGCCGCGGCCCTCGCAGGCCGCGCCGTAGAGCGCGACCAGCGCGTCCTGCTCGAAGCGCAGCTCCGGGCCGACCACCGTGCACTCGAGCGTCGCCTCGCCTTCATCGTTGCCCACCAGCGCGTTGGCCATCGCGTGCGAGACCGGGTCCATGGCGCCGCAGGGCACGATGCCCAGGTGCTGGTGCCCGTAGCGGCCCAGGTCCTGCAGCGTGGAGAACAGCCCCGGACGCAGCACGCATACGCTCATTCCGCCGTCGCATGCAGGCGGCGCTCGAACTCGGCGGCGTCGATCGGCACGAAGCGCACGCGATCGCCGGGCGCGAGCAGCGCCGCCGGCTCGCGCGCCACGTCGAACAGGCGCTCCGGGGTGCGGCCGATCAGGCTCCAGCCGCTCGGCGTGGGATAGGGGTAGACCACGGTCTGCGCGTTGGCGATGGCGATCGAGCCGGTCGGCACGCGCGGCCGCGGCGTCGGCCGGCGCGGCACCGAGAGGGCCGGATCGAGCCCGCCGATGTAGGGATGGCCCGGCACGAAGCCGACCATCAGCACCCGGTGCGCCGAGGCGGCGTGCCGCGCCGCGACCTCGACGGGCGCGAGGCCGCAGCGCTCGGCCACCTCGCGCAGGTCGGGCGCGAAGCGCTCGTCGTAGCACACCGGCAGCTCGACGGTGCGCGTCAGCGCGTCGAGGTCGGGCAGCGGCGCGGCGAGGCACTCGTCGATCAGCGCCGCGGCGAGCGCCGCCGGCGTGGCGCCGCGCGGCAGCCGCGCGCGGTCGAAGTGCAGCGCCAGGCTGGCGAGCGCCGGCACCAGGTCGCGCAGCCACGGCGCGCGCCGCTCGCCGATCGCCCGGGCGAGGCGCTGCACGCGCAGGTTGACCGCGAGGTCGAGCGTCTCGGCGAATTCCACGAGCACGGCCTTGTCCCCGAGCGCGACGATCTTGGGCATGGGGCGAGTTTCCTCTTGACTTTCGCGATGCGAAAGCGCACTTTCGCAAAAAGCGATGTTACCCGAACCGCGCACTGCCCGGCGCCCCCGGGCGCTCAAGGGCAACGGCACCCGCCCCCGCGCCGCGGCGGAAGCCGGCCGGCGCAGCGGCACCGTGCAGGCGCTCGAGCGCGGCCTGCGCATCCTGGACGTGCTGTCGCACGAGGGGCGCCAGCCGCTCGCGCAGATCGCCAAGCGGGTGGCGCTGAATCTCAGCACCGCGCACCACCTGATGAAGACCCTGGAAAGCCTCGGCTACGTCGCGCTCGGCGACGACAAGTGCTGGCAACTCTCGGGCCGGGTGTTCCAGCTCGCCGCCGCGGCGTGGAACGCCGACGAGCTCGCCGCGCTCGGCCTGCCGGCGCTCGCCGAGCTGGGCCGGCGCACCGGCGAGTCGACGCAGCTCGCGGTGTTCGACCGGCGGCACGTGATCCTGGTCGGCAAGTTCGACGGCGCGGGGCCGGAGCGGCTGTTCGAGCGGCTCGGCGCGCCGCGGCCCGCGTACTGCACGGCGCTCGGCAAGGCGCTGCTCGCCTACCAGGATGCGGCGACCCTCGACGCCTACCTCGCCGCCACCGAGCTGAAGGCGCTCACGCCAACCACGATTACCAGCGCCAGCCGGCTGCGCGAGGAGCTGCGCAAGGTGCGCCGCGCCGGCTACGCGATCGACGAGCAGGAGTTCTCGCACGGCATCCGCTGCGTCGCGGCGCCGGTGTTCAACTTCACCAACCGCGTGGTCGCGGCGCTCGGCATGTTCGGCCCGGCGTGGCGCCTGTCGCCCGAGCGGCTGGCGGCGCACGCGAAGACGGTGACCCGCTGCGCGCAGCGGCTCACCAAGGAGCTGGGCTACGCCGGCGCCTATCCGCCGCCGCCCGAAACCCCCTGAGCGCGCCGGGCCCGCCGCCCGGCCGAGTGGCAGAGACGAGAGGAGGAGGAAACAACGCATGATGACGCTGGAGAAGCAGAGGGAGCTGGTGCTCGCGGGGCCCGGCACCCCGGCAGGCACCTACCTGCGTTCTTTCTGGCAGCCGGTCGCCCTGTCGTCGGCGATCGGCGAGCAGCCGCACCGCCTGAAGATCATGAACGAGGACCTGGTCGCGTACCGCGACGGGGGCAAGGTGCGGCTGCTCTCCAACCGCTGCCCGCATCGCGGCACCACGCTGCACACCGGCCGGCGCGTCGCCGGCGGCCACCTGCAGTGCGCCTACCACGGCTGGACCTTCAACGGCGAAGGGCAGTGCGTGGCGCAGCCGTGCGAGCCCGAGGGCAGCACCATGGCGGCGCGCATCCGCATCGCCTCGTACCCGACGCTCGAGATGCACGGCCTGGTCTTCGCCTACATGGGCGCCGGCGAGCCGCCGCCGTTCCGCCGCCCGGAGCACGCCGACCGCGACGACGGCGTGCACAACGCCAACGTGGTCACCTGGAACTGCAACTACTTCCAGTGCCTCGAGAACAACCCGGACCCGATGCACACGGCGTTCACCCATCCGTCGATGAAGCTGTGGATCCGGTCGGTGCCCAAGTTCGAGATCGAGGAGACCGACTACGGCATCCACATGCGCGCGATCCGCGGCGACTACGTGCGCCATACCCACTTCCGGCTGCCCAACGTGCTGAGCATCACCAACGAGTACTGGGAGCCGCCGACGCACCTCACGACCTGGATCGTGCCGGTGGACGACACGCACGCGCTGACCTTCCGCTACTTCTTCACGCCCACGCCCAACTGGCGCGTGCGGCTCAAGGTGCAGCTCGCCTGGCGCTTCCTGCAGCACCGCCTGGACGCGATCGTCAACGAGGACAAGCTGGTGCAGGAAGGGCAGGGCGAGATGGCCGACCGCAGCCGCGAGCACCTCGGGCATTCCGACCGCGGCATCGCGATCCTGCGGCGGCGCTTCCAGGAAGGCATGCGCGCCGTGCGCGCGGCGCCGCCCGCCGGCCAGGGCGGCCCGGCGCAGGCCGTGCCGAGCGAGAGCGCAGTGCTCGAGACCTGACAACGACGACGAGGAGGAGGGGCTCATGAAACGTCTATGGATGCAAGCCGCCGCGGCAGCGGCGGCGCTGTGCCTCGCAACGGGCGCCGCGTTCGCCCAGCCGGCCGTGCCGAGGCTCGACGAGCCGGCCACGGTGAAGCTCGGCTGGACGCTCGGCTCGATCACCCTGGCGGGCGTGTACGTGGCGATGGAGAAGGGCTATTTCCGCGACGCCAACATCAACGTCGAGCTGGTGACGGTCGACAACATCAACGCGCTGATCGCGCCGATCGCCACCGGGCAGATCGACATCGCCACCGGCGGCCCGAGCGCCGGCTTCTTCAACGCGCTGGCGCGCGGCGTCAAGCTGCGCATCGTCGCCGACCAGAACACCGCGCGGCCCGGCATGTCGTCGATCGCGCTGATGGTGCGCAAGGACCTGATCGACGACGGCCAGGTGAAGACCTACGCCGACCTGCGCGGGCGCACCATCGCCGTGGTGAGCAAGCGCGCCACCATGGAGCTCGACGTGCTGAAAGCGCTGAAGATGGGCGGGCTCACCAAGGCCGACGTCAACATGGTGAACATGGGCTTCCCGCAGATGAACCTGGCGTTCGGCTCGAAGAACATCGACGCGGCGCTGCAGATCGAGCCGCTGGTCACCGCGGCGGTGGCGAAGAACCTGGCGGTGCGCTGGAAGGGCGTCGACGAGATCACGCCCAACCGCCAGAACTCGTTCTTCATCGTCTCCGAGTCGTTCGCGGCGCGGCGCGACGTGGCGCGCGCCTACATGGTCGCCTACCTGCGCGGCGTGCGCGACTACTACGACGGCATCCACAAGAAGAAGGCGAACCGCGGCGAGATCATCGGCATCCTCACCCGGCACACGCTGGTGAAGGACCCGGCGATCTACGAGAAGATGATCATGCCGGGCATCGACCCGAACGGCGAGCTGAACGTGGCGAGCATCCAGGAGGCGCTCGACCAGTTCACCGCCGACGGCGACGTGAAGGCGAAGATCGACCTGGACAAGGTCGTCGATGTCTCGCTCATCCGCTACGGCCAAAAGGTGCTGGGCCGCTACGAACCTTGACGGGACAGGGCGCGCAGATCGTCGTCGACCGGCTGGGCAAGACGTTCCACCTCGCTTCCGGCCGGCCGGTGAACGCCGTGAGCGAGGTGAGCTTCGACGTGCGCCGCGCCGAGTTCTTCTGCATCGTCGGCCCCTCGGGCTGCGGCAAGACGACCGTGCTGCGCATCCTGGCGGGGCTCGAGACCAAGTCCTCGGGCAGCGTCGAGATCCGCTACGCGAACGGCGCCAAGGCGCGCTGCGCCATGGTGTTCCAGGAGCAGTCCGTGTTCCCGTGGATGACGGTGGAGAACAACATCGCCTTCGGCCTGCGCAGCCAGCCGCTCGCCGAGACGGCGCGCCGTGACATCGTGCGCTACTACCTCGACCGGGTCGGCCTGACCGCCTTCGCCGACGCCTATCCGCACCAGCTCTCGGGCGGCATGAAGCAGCGCGTGTCGATCGCGCGCGCCTTCGCCACCGACCCCGAGGTGCTGCTGATGGACGAGCCGTTCGCGGCGCTCGACGAGCAGACCAAGCTGGTGCTGCAGGAGGAGCTGCTGCGCATCTGGGACGAGACGCGCAAGACGGTGGTGTACATCACGCACGGCATCGAGGAGGCGGTGTCGCTCGCCGACCGGATCGCGGTGATGACGGCGCGCCCCGGGCGCATCAAGGAGATCCTGCCGGTGGAGCTCGGCCGGCCGCGCGACCTGGCGCAGCTGCGCCGCGAGCCGCGCTTCGGCGAGCAGGTGTACCGCATCTGGGGCCTGCTCAGGCAAGCATGAGCAAGGCCGTGCACGCGACGAGCGCCTGGAGCGCCAAGGCCGACCCGGCCGAGCGGCGCTTTCTGAGCCGGCGCAAGACCGAGGTGGCGCTGTCGCTCACCTCGCCGTTCCTGCTGCTGCTCTTGTGGGAGGCGATGTCGCGCACGCAGGTGCTCGACATGCGCTTCTTCCCGGCGCCCTCGTCGATCGTCTCGACCTTCTGGGCCTTCGCCGCGAGCGGCGAGCTGTGGCTGCACCTGAGGACCAGCCTGGTGCGCATCGCCGTGGGCTTCGCCATGGGCGCGGTGCCGGCGGTGCTGCTGGGGCTGTTCCTCGGCCTGTCGCGGGTGGCGCGCGTGATCGTCAACCCGATCATCTACGCGCTCTACCCGATCCCCAAGGTGGCGATCCTGCCGCTGATCATGCTGATCTTCGGCCTGGGCGAGCTGAGCAAGTACGTGATCATCGCCATCGCGGTGTTCTTCCTGGTGGTGGTGAACACCACCGCCGGCGTGCTGCTCATCGACTCGATCTATTTCGACGTGGCGAAGAACTTCAACACCTCGCGCCGCGACTTCTATCTCAAGGTGGTGCTGCCGGGCGCGCTGCCGTCGATTTTCACCGGCCTGAAGCTCGCCATGGGCGTGGCGCTGATCGTGCTGATCACCGCGGAGTTCGTCGGCGCGCGCAACGGCATCGGCGTGGTGATCTTCGAGTCCTGGCAGGTGTTCGCCATCGAGCGGCTGTTCGTCGGGCTGGTGGTGATCTCCTTTCTCGGCTACGTTCTGGCGCTGCTGCTCGACGAGCTCGAGCGCCTGGTCGTTCCCTGGCGCCGGCACCGGGCCTGAACATGGAGGCGTAAAGGCATGGATGCGGAAACGGTCATTGCGCAGCGCGGCATCGCGCTGCCCCCGCCGATGAAGCCGGGCGGCAACTTCGTCACCGCGGTGCGCTGCGGCAACCTGCTGTTCACCGCCGGTCACGGGCCGGTGCGCGACGGCAGCGTGCCGGTGGTCGGCGTGCTCGGCGAGGACCTCGACGTGCAGGCGGGCTACCGCGTGGCGCGCTCGGTGGGCCTCAACGTGCTCGCCTCGGTGCGCCAGGCGCTCGGCGACCTGAACCGGGTGTCGCGCGTGGTCAAGGTGCTCGGCATGGTGCGCGCGCGGCCCGACTTCACCGACCACCCGAAAGTGGTCAACGGCTTCTCCGACCTGATGGCCGAGGTGTTCGGCGAGGCCGGCCGGCATGCGCGCTCCGCGGTCGGCATGGGCTCGCTGCCGAACGGCATGCCGGTGGAGATCGAAGCGATCTTCGAGATCGCCGGACCACGACAAATCTGACAAGGAGGGTTTATGGAAACACTGCGAGTCATCGGGCTGAAGCGCTGGCTGTGCCGGCTCGGCGCCGTCACGCTGGCGCTTCCTCTCTTCGCCGCCGGCGCCGCGGCGCAACCGATCAAGGTGAAGGTGGGCTACTCCGTCGACTCGCTGGCCTATGCGCCGGTGCTGCTCGCGCGCGACGCCGGCCTCTTCGCCAGGCACGGCCTCGACGCCGAGCTGGTGCGCGTGCCCGGCTCGGCCGGCCAGGCGGCGCTGCTCGGCGGCGAGATCCAGGCGCTCGCCTCCGACAGCTACCGCATGTACGCGATCTTCGCGCAGGGCGACACGCGCATGCTGATGGTGCAGAAGATCATCGACGTGCAGCCCTTCGACCTGGTGATGAGCAAGAGCTGGGTCGCCAAGACCGGCGTCGGCGCCGACAGCCCGCTCAAGGAGCGGTTCCGGTCGCTCAAGGGCTCGCGCCTGGGCACGCAGTCGCTCGGCGGCGCGCCGCAGGTGATCTCCGCCTACCTCGCCAGGAAGGGCGGCCTCGACCCGAAGACCGACCTCCGGTTCATCCAGCTGAACAGCGTCCCCGCCACCGTCGCCGGGCTGCAGCAGGGGCAGATCGACGGCTACATGCTGTCGGCGCCCAACTCGATCAAGGCGGAGAAGGAGGGCTTCGGCGTGGTGCTGGTCGGCTACGACCAGGTCGACGAGTTCCTCGGCGTGCCCTACAACAGCCTGATCGTCGAAAGGGAGTACGCCAAGTCGCACCGCGACGTGATCGAGCGCATCGTCGCCGCCATCGGCGACGCCCGGATCATGCTCTCCTCGGAGCCCTACAAGGCGGCCAAGGCGCTGCACAAGAGCTTCTCCAGGATCGACGAGGAGCTCTTCACCGACAGCGTGGTGCGCTACAAGGCCGCCTTCCCCGACCGCGGCAAGTTCGACCAGGCGGGGATCGACCGCAACATCGCGCTCGGCGCGGGCGCCGGCCTGCTCAAGGGATCGGTCAAGGTCAAGGCGGACGTCAACTGGAGCAACGAGTTCTTCAAATGACGGGAACGCCGGACATCATCGCCGCGTTCGAGGGCGTATCGAAGGTCTACGACACGGGCGTGCTGGCGATCACCGACTGCTCGCTGCAGGTGCGCCGGCACGAGTTCGTGAGCCTGATCGGCCCGAGCGGCTGCGGCAAGACGACGCTGCTCAAGCTGCTCGCCGGCATCGAGTCGGCCACCCGCGGGCGGGTGCTCTACAAGGGCCAGCCGGTCAGCGGCGTGAACACCGAGGTGGGCTTCGTGCCGCAGGACAGCAGCCTCTTTCCCTGGCTGACCCTGCAGGAGAACGTCGAGTACGCGCTGCGCATGCGCCAGGTGCCGAAGCGCGAGCGCGCCGAGCAGGCGGCGAAATGGATCAAGATCGCCCGGCTCACCGGCTTCGAGCAGAGCTACCCCTACCAGCTCTCGGGAGGCATGCAGAAGCGCGGCTCGATCATCCGCACCCTGATCTACAACCCGGAGGTGCTGCTCATGGACGAGCCGTTCGGCCCGCTCGACGCCCAGACCCGGATGTTCCTGCAGCAGGAGCTGCTCGAGATGTGGTCGGCGGAGAAATCGACGGTGCTGTTCGTCACGCACGACCTGCAGGAGGCGGTGGCGCTCTCCGACCGGGTGGTGCTGTTCTCCCATTCGCCCGGCACGACCATGCGGGTGTTCGACATTCCGCTCAGCCGTCCGCGCGACGTGTTCGAGATCCACGGCCAGGAGGGCTTCAAGCAGATCTATCACGAGATCTGGCACGACCTGCGCGAGCAGGTCGCGGGGGTCGTCTGATGGCGGCGCAAATGAAGACCGCCCAGGTGAAGGCCGCGCAGGCGGTCGCCGCGGCGGGGCAGGAGCGCAAGGCGCGCGCGCGCCGGCTGACCGGCGTCGCGAAATGGCTGCCGCTCGTGCTCATCCTGGTCGTCTGGGAGCTGGGTTCCGGGACGTTCATCGACCCGCTGTTCTTCAGCAAGCCGTCGACCATCCTGCAGCGGCTGATCGAGGGCTTCCGGGACGGCAGCCTCACCGAGCACACCTACGCCACGCTGTACGAGATCTTCGGCGGCTACCTGCTCGGCGTGATCATCGGCGGCACGCTGGGCTACCTGTCGGGCGTGTCGCCGAGGTTCTCGTCCTATACCGAGCCGTACGTGCTGCTGCTCAACGCGGTGCCGAAGGTCGCCATCGCGCCGATCATCGTCGTCTGGTTCGGCATCGGCCTGACCTCCAAGGTCGTGCTCGCCTCGCTGATGGTGTTCTTCGTCGTGTTCTTCAACGTGTTCCTCGGCATCCGCTCCATCAACGTCGACTATCTGCACCTCGCCCGGATCATGGGCGCGAGCCGCCGCCAGGTGATCTGGTCGGTGGTCCTGCCCTCGATCGCGCCGTTCACCCTCACCGCCCTGAAGCAGGGCGTGGTGTTCGCGGTGATCGGCGCGATCATCGCCGAGTTCATCGCCGCGGCGCGCGGCGTCGGCTACTACATCCAGATGGCGTCGGGGATGTTCGACACCGCGGGCGTGTTCGCCGGCGTGCTGATCCTGCTCGCCGTGGTGGTCGTCGCGACCGGCGTCTTCAGCCTCATCGAGAAAAGGTACCTGCGCTGGTACCACCGCAACCGCTGATGGCGCGCGAGCTCGACGAGGTGAAGTACCAGGTCGCGGTGGCCAACCGCATCCTTTCCGAGATGGGCCTCGCCACCCACGTCCTGGCCTCGCTCGGCCACGCGAGCATGCGCGTGCCCGGCCGGCCGGATCTCTTCGTCGTCAAGGGGCGCGGCTACAAGATGGACGCCCTGGCGGTGGTGCGGCCCGAGGAAATGATCGTGGTCGACATGGAGGGCAACATGGTCGAAGGCCCCGAGGGCGCGTCGCAGTGCTACGAGGTGAAGATGCACTCGTGCCTGTACCGCGAGCGCCCCGAGGTGCAGTCGGTGACCCACACCCACCCGCGCTTCACCAACGTGATGGCGCTGCTCAACGCGAGGCTCAAGCCGATGTGCAACGAAGGCCATCAGCTCGTGCGCCACGACATCCCGGTCTTCCCGCACTCGCGGCTGATCCTGAGCGAGGCCGACGGCATGGGCGTGGTGCAGGCGATGGGAAAGAGCCAGGCGCTCATCCTGCGCGGGCACGGCGCCGTCACCGTCGGCAGCACGCTCGAGCAGTCGGTGATGGCCATGCTGCACCTCGAGGAGCAGGCGCGCATGAACTGGTACGCCTACTGCGCGGCGGGGCGCGACTACGAGGGCATCCCCGAGCGCGACATGGACGAGTTCGCCGAAGGCTTCCGCGGCATGCGGCAGCAGCCGCACCTGCAGGGCCCGCTGTCGCGCGGCGCGGCGCCGCGCGGTCCCGGCCAGGCGGGCGGCGTATGGGCCTACTACGCCGACAAGGTGAGCAAGGACCTCAGGTAAGGCAGCGCAAGCCGCTCAGAGCACCGCGATATCGGCGTTCCTCATGTCCGTGATCAGCATGGAGCCCGGGTAATGGGTGATACAGAAGGGCAGCTTCGCCGCCTCGACCACCGCCTGCGGCGTCACGCCGCACGCCCAGAAGAGCGGCAGCTGGTCGGGCTGCACCTCGACCGGGCTGCCGTAGTCGGGACGCGCGAGATCCGCGATGCCGATCGCCTGCGGGAAGCCGATGTGCACCGGCGCGCCGTGCGCGGTGGGGAAGCGCGAGCTGACCTGGATGGCGCGGATCGCCTCGGCCGGGCGGAAGGGGCGCATCGACACGACGAGCGGCCCGTGGAAGCGGCCCGCGGGACGGGTGGCGATGCTCGTCTTGAACATCGGCACGGCGGTGCCGCGCTCGACGTGCTCCAGGCGCAGCCCGGCCTCGAGCAGCGCGTCCTCGAAGCACAGCGAGCAGCCGAGCACGAAGGCGACCAGGTCGTCGCGCCACCAGCGCTGGATGTCGTGGGGCTCGTCGACGCAGCGCCCGTCCTCGAACACCCGGTAGCGCGGCACATCGGTGCGTATGTCGATGTCGCCCAGCGCGGGCAGCGCCGGGTTGCCGGCCTCCGACACGCCGAGCAGCGGGCAGGGCTTGGGATTGAGCTGGCAGAAGCGCAGGAACTCGCCGGCGTACGCCTCGGGCACGATGGTCACGTTGCCCTGCACGTGCGCCGGCGCCATGCCGCTGGTCGTTCCGGTCCATTCGCCGGCGCGGATGCGCTTCCTCAGGGTTCGCACGTCTTCGCTTGCCTTGGCCATGGGTCCTTTTCCAAACGGTCCAAACGTGGTACGCAACTGAGATTATCGGAGGAGCCGACGAACATGCCGCGGATTCGCGCCAATGGCATCGAGATCAACTACGCCCTCGACGGCCCGCCGGCCGGCCCGGTGGTCATGCTGAGCAACTCGCTCCTCACCGATTATCGTATGTGGGAGCCGCAGGTGCCGGCGCTGGCGAGAAACTACCGGGTGCTGCGCTACGACACCCGCGGCCACGGCGGCAGCGAGGCGAGCGAGCCGCCCTATTCGATGGCGATGCTCGCCGACGACGCGGTGGGGCTGCTCGACGCGCTCGAGATAGCGCGCGTGCACTTCGTCGGGCTCTCGATGGGCGGGATGATCGGCCAGCGGCTCGCCAGCCGCTATCCGGAGCGCGTGGCGTCGCTCGCGCTGTGCGATACCGCGGCGCGCATGCCGCCCGCCTCGGTCTGGGACGAGCGCATCGCGCTCGCGCAGGCGAAGGGCACCGCGGCCTTCGTCGAGCCGATGACCACGCGCTGGCTGACCGAGGCGTACCGCGCAAGCCATGCCGACGTGCTGCGCGGGCTCGCCGCGATGATCTCCGGCACCTCGGTGCCGGGATTCGTCGGCTGCTGCCGGGCGATCCAGGCGATGGACCACGTCGAGCTGCTGGCGACGATCAAGGCGCCGACGCTGGTGCTCGTGGGCGAGCACGACGTCGGCACGCCGGTGGCCGCGGCCGAGGCCCTGCACCGCGGCATCGCCGGCTCGGAGCTGCGCGTGCTCCGGGACGCGGCGCACCTCACCAACATCGAGCAGACGCAGGCGTTCAACGAGGCGCTGACCGGCTTTCTCGCGCGGGCGCAGGCGGGCAGGCCATGAGCGCCACCCCGGCCAGCGCGCTCTTTTCCGCGGTGCCGCTCGCGCCGAGCGACCCGATCCTGGGCGTCACCGAGGCGTTCCTGCGCGACCCGAACCCGCGCAAGGTGAACCTCGGGCAGGGGCTTTACTACTCGGAAGACGGCACCATTCCGCTCCTGCAATGCGTGCGCGAGGCCGAGGCGCAGTACCTGCGCAGCGCGCCGCCGCGCGGCTACCTGCCGAGCGACGGGCTGCGCGCCTACGGCGACGCCGTGCAGCAGCTCGTGTTCGGCGCCGCGAGCCCGGCGATCGTCACGCTGCAGACGCTCGGCGGCACCGGCGCGCTCAAGGTCGGCGCCGATTTCCTGAGGCGCCTCGAGCCGGCGGCGCGCGTCTGGATCAGCGAGCCGAGCTGGGAGAACCACCGGCAGCTCTTCGAGGCGGCGGGCTTCGCCGTGCAGAGCTACCGCTACTACGACCCGGCGACGCGGCGCGCCGACCTCGCCGGGATGGCGCGCTCGCTCGCGCAGGCGCGTCCCGGCGACATCGTCGTGCTGCACGGCTGCTGCCACAACCCGACGGGCGCCGATCTCGACGCCGCGCAGTGGCCGCAGATCGCCGCGCTGACGCGCGAGCGCCAGCTGGTCCCGTTCGTCGACCTGGCCTACCAGGGCTTCGGCGACGGCGTCGACGCCGATGCGTTCGCGGCGCGCCTGTTCGCGCGCACCTGCCCGCCGGTGTTCGTCGCCAGCTCCTTCTCCAAGACGTTTTCGCTCTACGGCGAGCGCGTCGGCGCGCTGAGCATCGTCGCCGCCGGCGAGGAGGAGGCCGACCGGGTGCGCTCGCTGGCGAAGCAGATCGTGCGCACCAACTACTCCAATCCGCCGGCGCACGGCGCGAAGCTGGTGGCGGCGATCCTCGCCGACGCATCGCTGCGCGCGCTCTGGGAGCGCGAGCTCGCCGGCATGCGCGAGCGCATCAAGGGCCTGCGCCGCGACCTCGCGCGGGCGCTGCGCGACCGTGTGCCGGGCGCCGACTTCTCGTTCATCCTGGAGCAGCGCGGCATGTTCTCCTACTCGGGCCTCACGCGCGAGCAGGTGCGCGCGCTGCGCGAGCGCTTCTCGATCTACGCCATCGACAGCGGCCGCATCTGCGTCCCCGCGCTCAACCGCGGCAACCTCGACTACGTCGCGGCGGCTATCGCGGAAGTGATTCGATAGCCGCGGGAAGGCGCGCGTGCCACGTCGTCGCGCCCTGGTAGGCGGCGGCGACGCGCACGAGGAGCGGCTCGCCCATCGGGCGCGCCACGAGCTGCAGGCCGACCGGCAGGCCGCTCGCGGTGAACCCGCACGGGATGCTGATCGCCGGGCAGCCGGTGGCGTTCTGCGGCGCGCCGAAGCGCGGCATGGCGGCGCCGATCGGCAGCTCGGCGCCGCCGACGCGCACCGTCGCCTCGCCGTGGCGCGGCGCGGCGACCGGATTCACGGGCGCGGCGAAGAGGTCGATGCCTTCCATGGCGGCGAGGAAGTCCTGCCGCAGGCCGGCGAGCTTCGCCCGCGCCGACTCGTACTCCTCGCGCGGGATGCGCAAGCCGCTTTGCAGGCGCGCGCGCAGCTCCTCCGAATAGTCCTGCGGCCGCTCCGCGAGGCGCGCCTCGTGCAGGCGCGCCGCCTCGCAGGCGGCGATGACGAGCGCGGCCTCGGCCGTCTCCCGGGCGCGCGGCCACGCCAGGGGCCGCGCCGCGGCGCCCATCTGCCGCAGCAGCGCCACCGCTTCGCGCACCCTCTCGCCGACCTCGGCGTCGACGCCGTCGAAGAAGTAATGCGTCGGCATGCCGAGCGTCACCCCGGCGAGGTCGGCGCGCGGCTCGGCCTCGGCGAGCGGCGGGCCGTCGGCGATCGCCTCCAGCAGCAGCGCGGCGTCGCGCGCGGTGCGCGCGATCGGGCCGACGTGGTCGAGCGTCTCGCTCACCGTGGCCACGCCGCGCCGGCTGACCCGGCCGGCCGTCGGCTTCAGCCCGACCACGCCGCATTGCGAAGCGGGGCTGCGTATCGAGCCGGCGGTGTCGCTCGCGATCGCGCCGAAGCAAAGGCGCGCGGCGACCGCTGCCGCCGAGCCGCCGCTCGAGCCGCCCGGCACGTGCTCCAGCCGCCACGGATTGCGGCATGCGCCGAAGTACGGGTTCGCCGTCGTGGAGCCCATGGCGAGCTCGTGCATGTTGTTCTTGCCGAGGATGATCGCGCCGGCCTCCTTCAGCCGCACCACCACCTGGGCATCCTCGGCCGGCACTTCGCCGGCGAAAATCCGCGAGCCCTGCGTGGTGCGGATGCCGGCCGTGGCGATCACGTCCTTGAGCGCGAGCGGCACGCCGTGCAGCGGCCCGCGATAGCGCCCGCGCGCGATCTCGGCCTCGGCGCGCCGGGCGGCGTCGAGCGCCGGTCCGTCGGCGACCGTGATGAAGCTGCGCAGATGGCCGTCGAGCCGGTCGATGCGCGAGAGCGCCGCCGTGGTCACCTCGACCGGCGAGACGGCGCGGCTGCGCAGCAGCGCCGCCAGGCCGGCGATATCGAGCTCGAGCAGCCCGCTCACTCCGTCGCGGCGGTGAGCCATGCCGCCGCGGCCTGCTCGCTCTGGAAGGTGCGGAAGTCGAGCCCGCGCTGGCGCGCGAGAAGCTCGATGTATTCCTGGGACATCGCCAGCTCGCGCGCGTCGGAGATCAAGGCGACCTTCAGCCGGTCCTTGAGCGGCAGGAGCGTGTCGAGCGTTCCGCTGAGATCCCAGCTCTCCACCTTGTAGACCGGGCGGGATTTGCGCGTCGAGACCAGCACCCGCGTCTCGCCCTTGCGTATCTCGGCGAGGATCGCGGCGACGAATTCCCGCGTCTCCTCGGCGGTGTCGCGCTCGACCATTTCCGCCTTGATATAGCCGGCGCGCTTTTCCATGGTGTAGCGCATGAAGCACAGGCATGTTAACGCGCTACAGTGAGCGTTTCGCAAAACGGAGATGCCGATGCGCGCACTTCTCTTCGCCGCCTGCCTCGCCCTCGCCGCGCCCGCGCCCGCGCAGGACGCGCTCTCGCTCGTGCTCGAGTCCGCGCCGCGCGCGCTCGGCCTCGCCGGCTCCGCGGAAAACCTTGCCAGCCTCTTGGCCGGGCTCACCCGCGGCGCGCCGGTGCGGCTCGTTGCGGCCGGCCCTGCGGGCTTCCGGCGCGTGGTCGCCTTCGCGCCGCCCGGGCGCCTCACGGCGGAGCAGACGGTGGCGCTGCTGCAGCAGGTGGCGCGCGATTTCGACCTCGCCGGCATTTCGCGCGCGACGCCGGAGCAGCTCGCCGCGGCGCTCGGCGCGAGCGGCGTGCGCAGCTTCCTCGAGCCCGATCCGCGCCGCCCGACGCCCGAAGAGCAGGCGCTCGCCTCGCTCCCGCCCGATGTGCGCGGCGCGCTGGCCGGGCTCGCGCCCAGGGAAGCGCTGCGCACGGCGGAGCTCGCCGACCAGCAGCTCATCGCGCTCGGCACGCCGTACGCATCGAGCGCGCGGCGCAGCGACATGGTGCGGCGGCTGCGCTACGGCACCGGCTATGTCGCCGCGAGCGCCGGCGACACCCCCTTCCCGCCGCTCAGCCCGCTGGTCGCCGCGCCGCCGCCGCGTTAGTACTTCTGTTGCTGCGGCGGCTGCTGTTCCCGCCTGGCGCTGGAGCCGGTGCCGGCGCTCTGGCCGCCCGATTGCTTCGCCTGCGAGCGGATCTGCTGCGCGTCCATCGCCACCACGAGGCGGTCGTTGGTGCCGCTCGAGAGCTGCTTCGCCGGCAGCCTCGCCTGCCCGCCGTCCTTCAGGTCGATGACGACGTCGCGGATCCGGCCGTCGCTCATGCTTACGGTCAGGTCCTTCAGCTTGCCGACTTCCTCGCCGCCCTTGGCCTGTACCTGCTTGCCTTCGAGCTCGCTCGCGCGCACGAGGTTGAGTCGGCCGCCCTCCTGCGTGCCGCCCGCGGCGGCGCCACTGCCGGCCTGGCTCCAGTACTGGTCGTCCATGCCGGGCCACTGGCTCTTGGCGAAGCCTTTCTTGCTCTCCAGCTCCTCCTTGCTCACGTTCAGGCTGATCTGGTTGCTCTCCTTGCCGGGGCTGAAGTCGCTGATCGGAAAGGCGTAGTTGTTGCCGCCGACGCCGAACATGCCGCCCGACTGCACCACGATCGCGTGCACCTTCTGGTTGGCGAGGTTCAGCACCACGTCGCTCACCTCGCCGATCTGCTTGCCCTCGGTGCCGAGCACTTTCATGTCCTGCAGCTTGCTGACCGGCACGGTGCCTGCCGACGACTGCTGCTCGCCGGCCGCGAGGCTCGCGCCGGCGAAGGCGATCAGCGAACAGCCGAGCAGCAGGGATTTCATCGTCTTCATGAGGTCTCCTTTCCTGGGTTGGATCGCTCCCCGCCGGGGGAGCTTGCCGGCGGACCGCTGCCCGCCTGCCGTGGCCGCCGCAAGCTACGGGCCTTAAACTCGGCTTAAGCGAATTCCCGCTCCCGCGGCATGGACAAGCCCGACGACATCGCGCGCTGGCGCGCGTACCTGCGAGACGAGCTGGAAGGCGCGGCGCTGTACAAGGCGCTCGCCGACGCGGAGCGCGACCCGGTGCGCAGGGACCTGTTCCTGCAGCTCTCGCGCGCCGAGGCCCAGCACGCCGAGGCCTGGCGCGAAAAGCTGCAGGCGGCCGGCGTGCACGAGCCGGCGCACTCGCCGGGGCTGCGCACGCGCGTGCTCGGCTGGCTGGCGCGGCGCTTCGGCCCGCAGTTCGTCCTGCCGGCGATCGCCGCCGGCGAGTTCGCCGACGGCAACAAGTACGCCGGCCAGGCGGACGCCGCGCATCTCTCCGGCGACGAGCACAGCCACGCGGCGGTGGTGCAGGCCGCCGTCGGCGCGTCGCGCGGCATCTCGGGCGAGGCGATCGCGCGCACCGAGCACTGGCACCGGCGCGGCGGCGGCAACGAGCTGCGCGCCGCGGTGCTCGGCGCGAACGACGGCCTGGTCTCGAACCTGGCGCTGGTGATGGGCATGGCGGGCGCGGGCGCGCAGAGCGCCACGGTGCTGCTCGCCGGGCTGGCGGGACTGGTGGCCGGCGCGCTGTCGATGGCGCTCGGCGAATGGCTCTCGGTCACCAACGCGCGCGAGCTGGCGCGCTCGCAGATCGCGCGCGAGAAGGAGGAGCTCGAGCAGACGCCCGACGCCGAGCGCAAGGAGCTCGCGCTCATCTTCCAGGCGAAGGGCCTGCCGCGCGAGGACGCGCGGCGCGCGGCGGCCGAGATCATGCGCGACAAGGCGAAGGCGCTCGACACGCTGACGCGCGAGGAGCTGGGCATCGACCCGGCGGAGATGGGCGGCAACCCGTGGAGCGCGGCGGCGTTCTCGTTCGCGCTGTTCGGCCTCGGCGCGGCGTTCCCGGTGGCGCCGTTCCTGCTCGCCGGCGGCGCGGCCGGCATCGTCTCGAGCCTCGCCGTGAGCGCCGCGGCGCTCGCGGCGCTCGGCGTCGCGACCTCGCTCTTCAGCGGCCGCACGCCGCTCTACTCGGCGCTGCGCCAGGTGCTGATCGGCGCCGCCGCGGCGGCGGTGACCTACGGCACCGGCGCCCTGATCGGCGTGTCGCTCTCCTGAACGGCGCGGTGCGCGGCTTCCACGCGCTGGGCACGGCCGAGGCGCTCGCGGCGCTGGGCAGCGACGCGCGCCTGGGGCTCGCCGAGGAGGAGGCGCGCGCGCGCCTCGCGCGCTACGGCCCGAACCAGCTCGCCGCCGAGGCCGCGGCGCCGGCGTGGCGCAAGCTGCTCGCGCAGCTTCGCGAGCCGCTGGTGCTGCTGCTCATCGTCGCCGCCGCGGTCTCCGCCGCCTCCTGGCTGATCGAGGGCGACGCGCCGCTGCCCTACGAGGCGCTCGCCATCGTCGCCATCGTGCTGCTCAACGCGGCGATGGGCGCGGTGCAGCAGGCGCGCGCCGAGCAGGCGCTCGCCGCGCTGCGCCGCCTGTCGGCGGCGCAGGCGAGGGTGATCCGCGGCGGCGCGCGGCGCAGCCTGCCGGCGGCCGAGCTGGTGCCGGGCGACATCCTGCTCGTCGAGGAAGGCGACACCGTGCCGGCGGACGCGCGCGTGCTCGAGTCGGTGGCGCTGCAGGCCGCGGAAGCGGCGCTCACCGGCGAGAGCCTGCCGGTGAGCAAGGACGAGGCGCCCGTGCCGGAGGATGCGGCGCTCGGCGACCGGCAGGACATGCTGTTCAGCGGCACCGCGGTGACCTACGGGCACGGCAAGGCGCTCGTCACGGCGACCGGCATGCAGACCGAGATGGGCCGCATCGCCGGCATGCTCGGCGAAGCCGAGCCCGAGGCGACGCCGCTGCAGAAGGATCTCTCGCGCGTCGGGCGCCGGCTCGGCCTGCTGGTGCTGGCGATCGCCGCCGCGATGATCGCCACGCTGCTCCTGCTGCACGAGGTGCGCGGCCTGTCCGCGCTGCTCGACATCCTGATCCTCGGCGTGGCGCTCGCGGTGGCGGCGGTGCCGGAAGGGCTGCCGGCGGTGGTGACCGCGGTGCTGGCGCTCGGCGTGCAGCGCATGGCGAGGCGGCGCGCCATCGTGCGGCGCCTGGCGGCGGTCGAGACGCTCGGCTCGGCGAGCGTCATCGCCACCGACAAGACCGGCACGCTGACCCGCAACGAGATGACGGTGCGCGCCGTGGTCACAGCGAGCGGCCGGGTGCGCTTCGGCGGCGCGGGCTACGCGCCGCAGGGCGAGGTGACGCCGGCGCAGGGCGGCCTGCGCATCGAGCTCGAGCACGCGCTCGCCGCCGGCGACCGCGCCAACAACGCTTCGCTCGAGGAGCGCGACGGCCGCTGGACGGTGCACGGCGACCCGACCGAGGGCGCGCTGATCGTCGCGGCGCGCAAGGCCGGGCTCGCCGGCGCGGCGCTCGAGGCGCGCTTCCGGCGCGTCGGCGAGGTGCCGTTCAGCTCCGAGCGCAAGCTGATGAGCACCGTGCACAGCGACGCCGAGCGCGGCCAGCGGCTGCGCGTGTTCACCAAGGGCGCGCCCGACGTGCTGCTCGCGCGCTGCACGCACGAGCTGGTGGGCGCCGAGGCGCGGCCGCTCGACGAGGCGCGCCGCGCGGCGATCCTCGCGGCGAACGAGGCGCTGGCCGGCGAGGCGCTGCGCACGCTCGGCGTGGCCTTCCGCAGCCTGCCCGCGGGCAGCGTCGACGAGACGAACGTTGACGCGAGCCTGGAACGCGAGCTGGTGTTCGCCGGCCTGGTCGGCATGATCGACCCGCCGCGCGAGGAAGCGCGCGCCGCGGTGGCGCGCGCGGTCTCGGCCGGCCTGCGGCCGGTGCTGATCACCGGCGATCATCCCGCGACCGCGCTCGCCATCGCGCTGGAGCTGGGCATCGCGCGCGAGCGGCGCGCCGTGACCGGCGCCGAGCTGCAGAAGATGCCGCCGGAAGCGCTGCGCCGCACCGCCGCCGAGGTGTCGGTCTACGCGCGCGTCGACCCCGAGCACAAGCTCGCGCTGGTGCGGGCGCTGCAGGCCGGGGGCGCGATCGTCGCCATGACCGGCGACGGCGTGAACGACGCGCCGGCGCTGCGCAGCGCCGACATCGGCGTGGCGATGGGCGTCGCCGGCACCGACGTGGCGAAGCAGGCGGCGGACATCGTGCTCGCCGACGACAACTTCGCCACCATCGTCGCGGCGGTGGAGGAGGGCCGCACCATCTTCGCCAACATCCGCAAGTTCCTGCGCTACCTGCTGTCGTCGAACATCGGCGAGGTGATCACCATGTTCTTCGGCGTGCTGCTCGCGCCGCTCATCGGGCTGGCGGCGCCCGAGGGCGGCGTGGCGCTGCCGCTGCTCGCCACGCAGCTTCTCTGGATCAATCTCGTCACCGACGGCGCGCCGGCGCTCGCGCTGGGCATCGATCCGCCGTCGCCGGGCGTGATGGCGCGGCCGCCGCGCCCGGCCGGCGAGGGCGTGCTGACGCCGCGCATGTGGGCCGGCATCGTCGAGGTCGGCGTGGTGATGGCCGCCGGGACGCTCTTGGTGCTCGACGCGAGCCTGCCCGGCGGGCTGATCGCCGGCGCGGGCGACATGGCCTACGCGCACACCATGGCCTTCACCACGCTGGTGCTGTTCTCGCTCTTCACCGTGTTCAACGCGCGCTCCGACGAGCGCAGCGCGTTCGCCGACCTGCTGGCGAACGGCTGGCTGTGGCTCGCGGCGGGCGTGTCGCTCGCGCTGCAGGCGGCGGTGGTCTACCTGCCGTTCCTGCAGCGCGCCTTCTCCACCGTGGCGCTCTCGGCGGGCGACTGGCTGTTCTGCGCCGCGGTGGCGAGCTCGGTGCTCTGGGTGCGCGAGCTGTCCAAGCTCACGGTGCGGTATAGCCGCCGTCGACGAGATAGGTCGCGCCGGTAAGGAAGGCCGCCTCGTCCGAGACCAGGTAGGCCACCATGCTCGCCACTTCCGCCGCCTCGCCGAGCCGGCCGATCGGATGCAGCGGCAGCACCGTTTCCTCGAGCCCGCTGATGAGCGGCGTGCGGATGAACGCCGGCGAGACGCCCACCACGCGGATCCTCGCCGGCGCGAGGTCCAGCGCCGCGGCCTTGGTGAGCCCGAGCAGGCCGTGCTTGGCGGCGGTGTAGGCGGGCGCCGCGGCGAAGCCGACCAGCCCCAGCACCGAGGCCATGTTGACGATCACGCCGCCGCGTCCCGCCTTCTTCATGACGCGCGCCGCGTGCTTCACCCCGTAGAACGCGCCGCTCAGGTTGATGCCCAGGATGCGGTGCCAGTCGGCGCCCGGCTTCTCGTCGATCGGGCCGGGCTGCTCGCCGACGCCGGCGTTATTCACCATTACGTCGAGCCCGCCCAGCTCGCGCACCGCGAAATCGACCAGCCGCGCCACCTGGTCCTCGCTCGACACGTCGGCGGCGCACATCCTGCCGCGCAGCTTGTCGGCGAGCTTCCTCGCCGCGGCTTCGTCGACGTCCGAGACGACCACCCGCGCGCCGTCCGCGGCAAGCCGCTCGGCGATCGCGGCGCCGATGCCGCTGCCCGCGCCGGTGACGATGGCGCGCTTGCCCTCGAGGTTCACCGCAATCGGACAGCGCGGCGGCGATTTGGTTTGGGAACGGCAATTGCTCTGCGGCGGGCATGAACGGCCGCGAAAACCACGGCTTTCCGACCTCGGCCGGCATGCTGCTCGGGCTGGGGCTGGGCGGCTTCTTCGACGGCATCGTGCTGCACCAGATCCTGCAGTGGCACCACATGGCGACGAGCGCCGGCTATCCCGCCGACACGCTCGCCAACCTCGAGCTGAACACGGTGCTCGACGGCCTGTTCCACGCGGCCACGTGGCTGTTCACCGTGGCCGGCCTGGCGATCCTGTGGCGCGCGGCGCATCGCCGGCATGTCGCATGGCCGACCCGGCTCCTCGCCGGGTCGATCGTGCTCGGCTTCGGCGTCTTCAATGTCGCCGAAGGCGTGATCAACCACCACATCCTCGGCCTGCACCACGTCAACGAGACCGTGCCGCCGGAGCAGTGGCTCACCTGGGACGCCGGCTTCCTCCTGTGGGGCGCGCTGATGGTCTTCATCGGCTGGGTGCTGTTGCGCACCGGCAGCCGCGAAACCGCCGACGCCGCCGCCGGCGCGGCGCAGCGCTCCTAGCGGGCCTTCAGCGCCGCGTCGATCTTCGACTTGTCGATGTAGCGGTCGAAGCCGGAGAAGGCGACCCGCACCTCGGGATTGGTCATCAGCTCCTGCATGGCCAGCCGGCCGAGCATGCCGAACGCCTGCTCGAAGGAGCGCGCGCCCTCGGCGCGGATCGCCGCCTTGGCCTGGTCGGCGCAGCTCTCGGAGAGCAGCCGCGTCACCAGCGCGCCGGTGGCGCGGAACACCTGCTCCTTGGTTTCCGGCGTGACGCTCGAGAGCTCCTTCATCTCGGGGTGCGCCGACATCGCGGCGAAGATCCAGCGCGCGAGCTCCTTGCGGTCCTTGCCGCTGGTGTTGTCGGCGAGGCAGGCGCCGAGCGCCTGGCCATAGGGGCCGGCGTAGGCGGGCGCGGCGAGGACTGCGGCGAAAATGAAGGCGGCGATTCTTTTCATTGTCGTTCCCTCCCAATAGGGTCCGTGCAGCGTAGTGGACAATGCCGTTCGGGACAACTGTGGCGTTCTTCACGATAGGACATTCCACGCATCCGCTCGACGAGCTCGCCGCCCTGCTGCGGCGCGCCGGCGCGCGCTGCGTGGTCGACGTGCGCACGGTGCCGCGCTCGCGCGCCAATCCCCAGTACGACCGCGACACGCTCGGCGAGGCGCTCGCGGCGCACGGCATCGCCTACCGGCACATGGCCGCGCTCGGCGGGCTGCGCCCGCGCGCCAAGGACGTCGCGCCGGAAACGAACGGCTTCTGGCAGAACCGGAGCTTCCACAACTATGCCGACTACGCGATGAGCCCGGCTTTCGCGGCCGCCCTGCGCGAGCTGATCGCGCTGAACGCCGCGTCCGGACCCTGCGCCGTGATGTGCGCCGAGGGCCTCTGGTGGCGCTGCCACCGGCGCATCATCGCCGACTACCTGCTCGCCGCCGGCGAGCAGGTGTCGCACATCCTGCCCGGCGGCGAGGTGAAGCCGGCCGAGCTCACGCCGGCGGCGCGGCGCGCGCCGCACGGCGTGCTGACCTACCCGGCGTGACGCCGCTCAGCGGCGACGCTTCTCGAGGCGCTCCTTGAGCCTGGCGCGCTGCTCGGGCGTGAGCAGCGCATGCACGCGCTGCATGGTCTGCGCGCGCAGCAGCGCGAGCTCCGCCACCGCCTTGCCCTGCGCTTCGGCCGCGGCGCGCACCCGCTCGGCGTCGTAGCGCTCCGCGCGCGCGGCCTCGGCGAGGCTGCGGCGCGCTTCGCGCAGGCGCTTCATGTGCTCGCGCTTCGCCGGCGCCTGCTCATGCAGGATCTTGAACAGCTGGTCGCGCTGCGCCTCGGTGAGGTCGAGGCCGCGCAGGCTCGCCATCGCGCCGCCGCGATGGGGGTGGTGGTGCGAATGCCCGGACGCGGCATGCGCCACGCCGAGGGCGAGGCTGCTCGCGACGAGGAAAGCGCCGAGGGTTTTCTTGCTGAGGGACATCGTGTGGCTCCTTTCATGGGATTGCGCGGGAAGTGTCGCGCCGCCGGCGCTAACGGGTGCTAAGCCTGCGTAAAGCTGGGTAAAGAAGGCGGGCCGGCGGGTGCCCGTGGCTATCATCCGCGCCATGGCGACCCAGGTGCTGCTGGCCGACGACGACATCGAGCTCTCGGGCATGCTCAAGGAGTACCTCGAGCGCGAGGGCTTCTCGGTCACCGCCGTGCACGACGGCGAGGCGGCGACGCGCCTCGCCGCGGGCTTCCAGATCGTGGTGCTGGACGTGATGATGCCGAAGCTGGACGGCATCGAGGCGCTGCGCCGCATCCGCCAGGCGAGCCGGGTGCCGGTGATCATGCTCACCGCGCGCGGCGACGACGTCGACCGCATCGTCGGCCTGGAGCTCGGCGCCGACGACTACGTGCCCAAGCCCTGCACGCCGCGCGAGCTGGCGGCGCGCCTGCGCGCCATCCTGCGGCGCACGCAGCCGCAGCCCGCCGAAGGCCCGCTCGCCGTGAACGCGCTGGTGCTCTGGCCGGAGAAGCGGCGCGCCGAGTGGCGCGGCCGGGCGCTCGAGCTGACCAGCACCGAGTTCAACCTGCTGGAGGCGCTGATGCGGAACGCCGGGCGCGTGGTGAGCAAGAAGGAGCTCTCCGAGGCGGCGCTCGGCCGGCCGCTGGCGCGCTTCGACCGCTCGATCGACGTGCATCTCTCGAGCATCCGCCACAAGCTGGGCGAGGGGGCGGCGCTCATCCATACCGTGCGCGGCATGGGCTACCACCTGGCCAAGGAATGAGGCCCGGCCGGCTCTTCTGGAAGATCTTCTTCGCCTTCTGGCTGACGCTGGTCGCGGCCGCCGTGATCACCGGCACGCTGGTCTCGCTCGAGCGGCGCGCGCGCGAGTCGGCGGAGCCGGAGCTCGCGCTCGGGCCGCCGCAGCGCTTCCTCACCGACCTCGCCGCCGCGACGCTGGAGCACGGCGGCCGCGGCGCGCTGCGCCAGTGGATGCGCGACGCCGGCATGCGCGGCCGGCCGGTGGCGCTCTACGCGGTGGACGAGGCCGGCCGCGACCTGCTCGGCCGGCCGGTGCCCGAGGCGGCGCTCGCGCGCGCGCGCGAGGTGGCCGCCGAGCGCGGCACGCGCGGCGCGCGCGGCGTGCGCCTCGCCCAGGCGCCGGGCGGCGAGTCGTTCGTGCTGTTCGTGCCCGCCGCGGGGCACCGGCCGCCGCGGCTCCCGGCGCGCATCCCGGCGTGGCTGATGCTCCTCATCGGCGGCGCCGCGAGCCTCGCGGTGAGCGCGATCCTCGCCTGGTACCTGGCGCGGCCGATCCGCGCCCTGCAGTGGGCGTTCGGCGCGGCGGCGAGCGGCCGCCTGGACGCGCGCGTCGGCCCGCGCATCGGCGCGCGGCGCGACGAGATCGCCGACCTCGGCCGCGACTTCGACCGCATGGCGGCGCAGCTCCAGGCGCTGGTCGGCTCGCAGCGGCGCCTGCTGCACGACGTGTCGCACGAGCTGCGCTCGCCGCTCGCGCGCCTGGACGCGGCGATCGGCCTGGCGCGGCAGGACCCGCGCAAGATCGACGCCTCGCTCGAGCGCATCGAGCGCGAGGCGGCGCGCCTGGACGAGCTGGTGGGCGAGGTGCTCACCCTCGCCCGCCTCGAGAGCCCGGGCCGCCGGCCGGCGTTCCAGCCGGTCGACTTCGCCGAGATCGTCGCGGCGATCGGCGAGGACGCGCGCTTCGAAGCCGAGGCCGCGGGGCGGCGCGTGCGGCTGGAGGTGCCGGAAAAGATGGTCCTCTCCGGCAATCCCGAGCTCCTGCACCGCGCGGTGGAGAACGTGGTGCGCAACGCGGTGAAGCACACCGCCGAAGCGAGCGAAGTGTCGGTGCTCCTGCGCTTCGCCGACGCGCGCGCGGTGCTGGAAGTGCGCGACCGCGGCCCCGGCATCCCCGAGGCCGAGCTCGCCCGCATCTTCGAGCCGTTCTACCGCGTCGGCGACTCGGGCTCGAAAGGCTTCGGCCTCGGCCTCGCCATCGCCCAGCTCGCCGTGCAGGCGCACGGCGGCACGATCCGCGCCGCCAACGCCCCCGGCGGCGGCCTGCGCGTCGAAATCTCCCTGCCCCTCAATTCGGGGTCAGGGTCGTAATTCGGCGCTCATCGTTTCTTCCCCGGCAAGGCGCAGTGCCGCGGCGAGCTGCGCCCCGGGCGGCACTCGGTGTTCTCCCGGCCCGCGGCGAGATCCGCCGCGGCGCGCTTGATGATGCCGCGCGAGCTTCGCGTCGCGGCGAAGCCCTTGACCGGCTTCGGTGTTCTGCGCGGCATTACGGATAGGTCCCGCGCTTGCCCTTCTTCATCGCGTCGGTCTTGTGGTCCGGCCCGACGCGCAGCCGCTCCTGGTTCTGCTTGAGCTTCTCCGGGTTGACGGCGCCGGACGGCTCGAGCGCGTCGGCCTGGCTGCGGCGTCCCGGCGTGCCGGGGACCTGGCGGCGCGGGCTCTGCTCTGTGTCGCTCATGGCTTTCTCCAATTCGGGGTCAGGGTCGTAATTCAGGCAACCAGCCGCACGGCGCTGCGCCGCGCGATCGCGCGCAGCTCGCTCTCGTAGCGCGCGAGCATCGGCTCGAGCGCGAGCCGCCGCCGCGCGCTCGCGCGCACCGCGTGGCGATCGAGCGCCGCCGCGCGCCGCGCCGCCGCGGCGAGCGCGGGCGCGTCTCCCGGCGCGACGAGCAGGCCGGACACGCCTTCCTCGACCAGCTCGGCGAGCGGCGCCCCCGCGTCGCCGACCACCGGACAGCCGGCGAGCTGCGCCCGCGCGGCGAGGAAGTCGAAGCCGCCGCTCGCGCCGGCGATGTAGACCGCCGCGTGCGCGAGGCTGCGCCCCAGCTCGTCGCGCGGCGCGCGCTCGCGCAGCAGGGCGATGCCAAGGCCGGCGCGCAGCGCGGCGGCGGCGCCGCGCCGGTCGGCGACCAGCGCTACCGGGCGCACCACCGCCGGGATGCGGCGGAACTCGGCCGCCGCGGCCGGCAGCACCTGCACGCGCTCGAGCCCGGCGTCGCGCCACGCGAGCGCCAGCAGCTCCGAATGCGTGGCGAACCACGCCCGGCTGCCGAGGCACGCTTCGGCGAGCCGCCCGCGCGGCGGCACGTGCAGCGTGTGCAGCGACGGCATCTCCTGCAGCGCGGCGAACACCGCGGCGTCTCCGGCGTGGTCGCTCACCACGTCGGGCGCGTCGGTGCGCAGGCGGCGCATCAGCCTGTCGAGGTCCGGCTCGGCGCGATAGAGGCGCGCGGCATGGCCGCGCGCGGCGAGGCCCGCGGCGAGATCCTCGGCGATCGGGCAGGGATCGCGGCCGTCGACGACCGCGATTCTCAGGGGGGCGCGCCGCATGGCACGGCTCGTGCAAGGCGCATGCCATGGCCCCCCGGCTAAAACCCGGCAAGCGCCGCTGGTCGGCGCGCGTGATGCAGCGGAGCAACGCGCTCGATCTGGAGCAGGGCGTGTTCAAGCACGGCGACCCGAAGGCGATCGCCCGCTCGCTCAAGCGCTCGGCGCAGAGAAGCCGCCGCCGCAAGAGCGATCCGTACCGCTCGGCGATGTCGATGCTCACCTTCTACATCAACCGCGCCGGGAAAAGCCTCGGCGCACGCCGCCGCAGGACGCTCGAGCGCGCGAAGCAGGAGCTGCGCGTGCAGTTCCACCGCGCCTGACGGCGGGAACGGCGCTTGCGGCGCCGCGGTTTTCCGCCCGACGAGGAGATGCGATGAAAGCAGTCGTTTTCCACGGCATCGGCGACATCCGCCTCGACGACGTCCCCGAGCCGAGAATCGAGCGCGCCGGCGACGCGCTGGTGCGAATCACGGCGAGCGCCATCTGCGGCACCGACCTGCATTTCGTGCGCGGCACGGTGCCCGGCATGAAGCCCGGCACGATCCTCGGCCACGAGGCGGTCGGGGTGGTCGAGGAGGTGGGCGCCGAGGTGCGCAACCTGCGCAAGGGCGACCGCGTGGTCGTGCCCTCGACCATTGCCTGCGGCTATTGCTCGTACTGCCGCGCCGGCTACCACTCGCAGTGCGACAACACCAACCCGAACGGCGCCCGCGCCGGCACGGCCTTCTTCGGCGGCCCCGCCGACACGGGGCCTTTCCACGGGCTGCAGGCCGAGTACGCGCGCGTGCCGTTCGCCGCCGCGGGGCTGGTCAAGCTGCCCGAGGGCGTCGACGACGAGCGCGCGATCCTGCTCTCCGATATTTTCCCGACGGGCTACTTCGGCGCCGATCTCGCCGAGGTCGAGGACGGCGACACCGTGGCGGTGTTCGGCTGCGGGCCGGTCGGCCAGTTCGCCATAGCGAGCGCCAGGCTGCACGGCGCCGGGCGCGTGTTCGCCGTCGACTGCGTGGAATCGCGCCTGGAGATGGCCCGCCGCCAGGGCGCCGAGGCGATCGACTTCAACCGGGAAGACCCGGTCGAGGTGCTGCTCGCCATGACCGGCGGCATCGGCCCGGACCGCGCCATCGACGCGGTGGGCGTGGACGCGCTCTCGCCGGCGCGCGGGCCCGCGGCGGCCGAGGCGCGCAAGCACGCGAGCCGGTTCCAGCAGGAGCTGAGGCAGATCTCGCCGCAGGCGAATACCGGCGGCGAGCAATGGCGCGCCGGCGACGCGCCTTCGCAGGCGCTCGACTGGGCGGTGCAGAGCCTGGCCAAGGCGGGCACGCTCGCCGTCATCGGCGTCTACCCGCCGAGCGACCGCTTCTTCCCGATCGGCGCGGCGATGAACAAGAACCTGACGCTGAAGATGGGCAACTGCCCGCATCGCGCCTACCTGCCTTCGCTGGTCGACCTGGTCGCCTCGGGCGTGATCGACCCGGCGCGGATCCTCACGCAGCGCGAGCCGCTCGCCGACGCGGTCGAGGCCTACAAGGCTTTCGACCGCAGAGATTCCGGCTGGATGAAGGTCGAGCTCGCGCCGCAGGCGCGCAGAAAGGCCGCCTAGGAGGCGCCCAGGCGCGCGAGCACCCGGTCGACCATCACGCCGGACAAGCCGAGGTAGTTCGCCGGATCGCACAGCTCGGCGAGCCGCTTGCGGTCGGCGTGCCGGGTGATCTCGGCGTTCTCGGCGAGCAGCTCGAGCAGCGGCCGCCGCTGCCGGATCGCCTCGCGGCACAGGTCGTAGACGAGGTCGTGCGCCCGCTCGCGGCCGATGTACGGCGCGAGCCCCATCATCACCGCCTCCGAGACCACCAGGCCGTGCGTGATGTCGAGGTTCTCGCGCATGCGCTGCGCGTCGACCTCCAGCCCCGCCACGACGAAGTTCGCCTGGTGCAGCGCGCCGGCGGTGAGCACGAACGCCTCGGGGAGCACGATCCACTCGATTTCCCAGGGCCCGGTCGAGCGCTCGTGGTCGGCGACGTTGGCGTCGAGCAGCGCCGCGACGTGCTGGCGCACCACGCCGGCGCAGGCATGGATGTAGAGGCACGAGACCGGATTGCGCTTCTGCGGCATGGTGCTCGAGGAGCCGCGGCCGTGCGCGAACGGCTCGTACACCTCGGCCACCTCGGTCTGCATGAGCAGCTTCACGTCCATGGCGATCTTGCCCAGCGTGGCGCTCACCATGCCGAGGAAGGCGCCGACCTCGGCGATGGTGTCGCGCATGGTGTGCCAGGCGATCGGCGGCTGCGCCAGGCCGAGCTCGCGCATCAGCCCTTCCTGCGTCTCGAGCGCGCCCTTCTCCAGCGAGGCGAGCGTGCCCGAGGCGCCGGCGAACTCGCCCATCAGCACGCGCGGCTTGAGCTGCCGGAGCCTTTCCCGGTGCCTTTCCACGCCCGCCAGGATGGCGGCCATCTTGTAGCCGAAGGTGATCGGCACCGCCTGCTGCAGGTTGGAGCGCCCGACCATCGGCGTGTCGCGGTGCTTCCTCGCCAGCGCGGCGAGCGAGCCCGACAGCCGGGCGAGCCCGTCCTCGATGATCGCGAGGCCCTCGCGCATCTGCAGCACGGTGGCGGTGTCGGTGATGTCCTGCGTGGTCGCGCCCCAGTGGCAGTACTCGCCCAGCCCGTCGGCGCAGTTGGCGACGATCTGCTGCACCACCGGCAGCACCGGATAGCCGATCGCCTGCGTGCGCGCCGCGAGCTTCGCCATGTCGATCTTCTCCAGGCGGCAGTTGCGCACGATCTCGTCGGCCGCCTTGTGCGGGATGATGCCCAGGCGCGCCTGCACGCGCGCGAGCGCCGCCTCGATCTCCAGGTACTTGCGCGTGCGGTTCTCGTCCGACCACACCTCGCGCATCGCCTGCGTGCCGAAAAGGTTGCCGAAAACTGGCGAGTCGATGAGGCTGGCGGGCATTGCGGCTCCTGTCCTTGGGGTTGGCCTGTACTTTAGCGTGCGATCAGCACCGGGATCGGCGACTGGTTCAGCGCGCCGCTCGCGACGCTGCCGAGCAGCACGCCCGCGAGGCCGGTCGCGCCTCGCGCGCCCACCCATAGCGCGTCGGCCCTGGCGCGCCGCGCCTCGGCGAGCAGCGCGTGCAGCGGGTCGCCCGAGGCGAGGCGCAGGCTGACCTGCCAGCCGCGCCGCTCGAGCACGCCCGCCGCGTTGCGCATGCGCCTTTGCGCGCGCCGGCGCAGCTCGGCGGCCCGGCGCTCGAGCGAGCGGCGGATCCGCGCGCGCAGCTCGGTGCCGACGGCGGAGAGCGGCGGCGAGAGGGGCGGCGGCAGGACCTGGACCAGCGTGACGGCGTTGTCGCGCGGCGGCGCGAGCCGGGCGAGCAGGCGGATCGCCCTGCGCGAGCTCGCCGAGCCGTCGAAGCCGATCGCGAAGCGCCGCGGCCCGCCGGCGGGGAGGCGCGCGCCGGCGCGCACCACCATGACCGAGCACTTCGCCCGCTCGGCGACGGCGCGCGAGACGCTGCCGGCGAGCAGCCGCGCGAACGCGCCGTGGCCGCGCCAGCCGAGCACCACGGCGTCGGCGCGGAAGCGGCGCGCCTCGCCGAGGATCGCCTGCGCCGGGCTGTCGTGCAGCTCGTAGACCGCCGCCTCGGGCCAGCGGCGCGCCAGGTCGCGCTGCAGCTCGCGCGCGCTCGCGTGCAGGGCGCGGATCAGCGCGGCGCGGAACTGCGTTCCGGTCCAGCCCACCCGGCCGAGCGCCACCGCGCCGCGCGCCTGCGTCCCCGGGGGCCAGGGAAAGGACAGCGCGAGCTCGAGCGCGGCGCGCGAGGACTGCGAGCCGTCGCTCGCGACGAGGACGCGCATTCGCGGGCGGGCGGGCTTCGCCGGGCGCATCCCGGGATTATCGGCAACGGCACGAACGATCGCTAACCCCGGTTCGCGCATGCAAGAATAGCCGCTCCGTGAAGCGTCGACTCGCCGCGCTAGCGCTCGTGCTCGCCACCTGGGTGGTGGCCGGGGGCGCGCTGGCGCAGCCGGTCGTGGTGGTGCCGCTGGAGGGGGCGATCGGCCCGGCGGCGGCCGACTTCGTCAAGCGCTCGATCGAGCGCGCGGCGAAGGACGGCGCCCAGCTGGTCGTGCTGCGCATGGACACGCCGGGCGGCCTGGACAGCTCGATGCGCGAGATCATCAAGGCGATCCTCGCCTCGCCGATCCCCGTGGCGAGCTTCGTCGCGCCGAGCGGCGCGCGCGCGGCGAGCGCCGGCACCTACATCCTCTATGCCTCGCACATCGCCGCGATGGCGCCCGGCACCAACCTGGGCGCGGCGTCGCCCGTGTTCATCGGCGGCGGCGGGGGCGGCGGCGACAAGGACAAGGACAAGAAGCCCGACACGATGACGCAGAAGGCGGTGAACGACGCCGTCGCCTACATCCGCGGCTTCGCGCAGATGCGCAAGCGCAACGCCGACTGGGCGGAGAAGGCGGTGCGCGAGGCGGTGAGCCTGCCCGCCGCCGAGGCGCTCAAGCTCAACGTGATCGACATGGTGGCGCCCGACGTGCCGGCGCTGCTCAAGGCGATCGACGGCCGGCACGGGCTGAAGACCGCCGGCGCCGAGGTGCGCGAGGTCGAGCCCGACTGGCGCACGCGGCTGCTGGCGGTGATCACCAACCCGAGCATCGCCTACCTGCTGCTGCTGGTCGGCGCGTACGCGCTGCTCTTCGAGTTCATGAACCCGGGCCTGGTGCTGCCCGGCGTCGTGGGCGTGATCGCCATCCTGATCGCGCTCTACGGCCTGCACCTGCTGCCGGTGAACTACGCGGGCCTGGCGCTGATCTTCCTCGGCATCGCCTTCATGGCGGCCGAGGCGTTCTTCCCGTCCTACGGCTCGCTCGGCATCGGCGGCCTGGTGGCGTTCGTGATCGGCTCGGTGATGCTGATCGAGGACACCAGCCTGCCCGCGTTCGAGATCCCGTACTCGCTGATCGGCGGCGTCGCCGCCGCGAGCGCCGCGGTGCTGCTGCTCATGTTCGGCATGCTCGCGCGCAGCCGCCGCACGCGCGTGGTGAGCGGCCGCGAGGACATGATCGGCGCGCCGGCCGAGGCGCTGGAGGACTTCGAGCGCGAGGGCTGGGCGCGCGTGCAGGGCGAGCGCTGGAAGGTGCGCGCCGCCGGCCCGGTGCGGCGCGGCGAGCGGCTGCGCGTCACCGCGGTCGACGGCCTGACCCTCGACGTGGCGCGCGAGGACCATTTCGACAAAGGAGCGGCCCGATGACTTTCCCGTTCAGCTTTGGTGTCGGCGTGCTGATTGTCCTCGCCGCGCTGCTGTTCTCCTCGATCAAGATCCTGCGCGAGTACGAGCGCGCGGTGGTCTTCTTCCTCGGCCGTTTCAGCGGCGTCAAGGGGCCGGGCCTGGTGCTGATCCTGCCGGTGGTGCAGCAGATGGTGCGCGTCGACCTGCGCATCCGCGTGTTCGACGTGCCGGCGCAGGACGTGATCTCGCGCGACAACGTCTCGGTCAAGGTGAACGCGGTGGTGTACTTCCGCGTCGTCGATCCGCAGCGCGCCATCATCCAGGTCGCCAACTTCATCGAGGCGACCAGCCAGCTCGCCCAGACCACGCTGCGCGCGGTGCTCGGCAAGCACGAGCTCGACGAGATGCTCGCCGAGCGGGAGAAGCTGAACACCGACATCCAGGAGGTGCTCGACCAGCAGACCGACGCCTGGGGCATCAAGGTGTCGAACGTCGAGATCAAGCACGTCGACCTGAACGAGACCATGGTGCGTGCCATCGCGCGCCAGGCCGAGGCCGAGCGCGAGCGGCGCGCCAAGGTGATCCACGCCGAGGGCGAGCTGCAGGCCTCGGAGAAGCTGCTGCAGGCCGCCGAGATGCTCGCCCGGCGCAACGAGGCGATGCAGCTTCGCTACCTGCAGACGCTGACCCAGATCGCCGGCGACAGGGCGTCGACGATCGTCTTCCCGCTGCCGATCGACCTGCTTAGCGCGCTTACCCGCAAGACATAGAAAAAGCGGGCCGAAGCCCGCTTTTCCTGCAACCGCTCCTCGCGCTTACTTCGAGGAAGAGCCGCTCGAACCGCTCGAGCCGCTGCTCGACGGGCTCGACGACGAGCCGCTCGCGCCCGAGGGGCTGGAGCTGGAGGGGCTGGTGGAGCTGCCGCTCGAGCTGCTGCCCGACCCCGAGCTCATGCCGCTCGAGGAGGAGGAGCCGGTCGAGCCGCTCTGCCCGGCCTGCCACTCGGAGCGCGAGAGCTGGCCGTCGTTGTTGGTGTCGAGCTTGTCGAACTCGCTGGAGGCGCCCGACGAGGACGACGAGGTGCCGCCGGAGGCGGACGAGGGGCTGGACGAGGAGCTCGAGCTGCCGCCCGAAGCGGCCGACGAGGGCGAAGACGACTTGCTGCTCTGCGACATGGACGGCGAGGAGCTCGAACCGCTCGAGCTCTTCGACTCGCCCGCGGCGTATCCGGCCGTCGCGAAAGCGAGCAGCGAGAAACTGAGGGCGATAGGCTTGATGAATTTCATGGAAATATCTCCGTGTAAGGTTGGCTCGATCGATGCGCTTGGTACGGCGTTGGGGCCGCACGGGGCGAGAGAAGCAGCAAACATGCCGGGGCCGGTCAGGAACGCTTGTTGCCCGCGAGCGCGAAGCGCACCAGCTCGGCGACGTTGCGCACGCCGAGCTTCTCCATGATGTGCGCCTTGTGCACTTCCACCGTGCGCGGGCTGATGCCGAGCGCCGCGGCGATCTCCTTGGCGTGCAGGCCGCGCGCCGCGTGCTCCAGCACCTCGCGCTCGCGGGGCGTCAGCCGCTCCAGGCGCGCCGCGTCGGCGCGCCGCGCCTCCTCGCCGCCGAGGCGCCGCTCCTCGAGCGCGAACGCGGTGTCGATCGCCGCGCGCAACTGCGCGTCGTCGAACGGCTTTTCCAGGAAGTCGACCGCGGCGGCGCGAAACGCCAGGCGCGCGCTCGGCACGTCGCCGTGCGCGGTGATGACGATCACCGGCAGCGCGGCGCCGCGGCTGCGCAGCGCCGCCTGCAGCTCGAGGCCGCTCATGCCGGGCAGGCGCAGGTCGGTCACCACGCAGCCGGACCATTCCGGGCGCCACGCCGCGAGGAAGCTCTCGGCGTCCGCGTACGACGCGGTGGCGTAGCCGGCGAGGCCGAGCATCAGCGCGAGCGAGTCGCGCACCGAGGCGTCGTCCTCGACGAGGTAGACGGTCAGCCCGCTTGCCGGCATGGCAGCACGAGGTGGAACTCGGTATGCGGCTCGCCCCGCGCTTCCAGCGAGCCGCCGTGCGCCTCGGCGATCGCCCGGCTGACGGCGAGGCCCAGGCCCATGCCGGTCGGCTTGCCGGAGACGAACGGCTGGAACAGCCGCTCGCGCTGCGCCGGCGCGATGCCCGGCCCGTTGTCCTCGACGACGATGCGCACGTAGCCCTCCTCGGCGCGTGCGGCGGCGAGGCGGATGCGGGCGCCGCCGGCCGGGGCGGCCGAGGCGAGCGACTCGACGGCGTTGGCGAGCAGGTTGCGCAGGATCAGCTCGACCTGCAGCCGGTCGACGTAGAGCGCCGGCAGCGCCGGCTCGACGTGCGACTCGAGCGCGATCGGCCGCTCCCCGATCGCGCGCTCGGCGAGCTGCGCGGCGCGCGCCATCAGCTCGTCGACCGGGAGCGGCTCGAGGCGCGTGCTGCCGGCGCGGAAGAAGTCGCGCAGCCGGCGCACCACGTCGGAGGCGCGCTCGGCTTCGGCGCGCATTTTCAGCAGGATCCCTTCCAGGCTGGCGACGTCCTGCGGCGAGCGCGCCAGCAACATCTGCGCGGCGCGGCCGTAGTTGGTGAGCGCGGTGAGCGGCTGGTTCACCTCGTGCGCGATCGCGCCCGCCATCTCGCCCGCCGCGGCGAGGCGCAGGCTGCCGGCGAGCTCGGCCTCGGCGCGCCTGCGCTCGTCGACCGCGACGCCGAGAAAAAGCGCGGTGAGCGTGAGCGCCGAGACGAGGATCTGCAGCTCGACCACCGGCAGGTCGCTGGCCGGGCCGTGCACGCCGAGCACCACCCCGAGCTGCATCACGCCGGTCGCGACCACCGCGCCGTTCATCCCCGAGCGCACGGCGATCCACACCAGCGGCAGGAACAGCAGGTAGAAGTGCCGCGCCGGCTCGCCGAACACCGCGAAGATCAGCCACAGCGAGCCGCCGAGCGCGGCGAGCTGCAGCCACGACTCGGGCCGGCGCGCGAGCACGAGCAGCTCTTCGCGCCGGCGCGCGTCGGCGGCGGCGAGCAGGAGCGGCGCCGTGACCAGCATGCCGACGCCGTCGCCGACCCAGAAACGCAGCCAGGCCTCGTGGAACGGCAAGGCGGCGAGCAGGCCGGCGAGCTTCAGCATGCCGACGAACGCCGTGGCGACCAGCGCGCTGCCCGCGGCCACCGCCGCGGCGAACATCGCCAGGTCGCGCGCGCCGTGCAGCCCGGGGTCGGCGAGCAGGCGGCGCAGCGCCGCGGCGATCGCGCCGTAGCCGCAGGTGAGCACCAGCGCGGTGCCGAGCGTCACCGCGGCGCCGCCGGGCGCGTGGCGGATCAGCGCGTCGGCGAGCACGATGGTGAGCGCCACCGCCGGCGCGTGGCGCAGGCCGCCGAGCAGCATCCAGACGATGGCGAGCGCGGGCTGCGGGTTCCACGGCGTGATGTTGAACGGCCCGAGCGGCTGGATGTAGCTCGCCCAGTCGAGCGCGATGTAGCACGGCGCGAAGATCGCCGCGTCGCGGAGCAGGCGCGCAAATAAGTAGAAGTACTTACGAAGCATCGGCAATGGTCCGCGCGTGTCGCGCCCATTATGGTGAGCGCCATGCTTTCGGCAAATCCGGGCGCGGTGCAGCTGGTCGGCGCGGTGCTGTTCGCCCTCGCCGTGCTGCACACCTTCTCGACGCGCTACTTCGGCCACCTCGCGCACACGCAGCCGGCGCACGCCGGGCTGTGGCACCTGCTCGGCGAGGTGGAGGCGGTGTTCGGCGTCTGGGCGTTCGTGCTGCTGGCGTTCATGGCGCTCGCGCTCGGCTGGAGCAGCACCACCGAGTACCTCGACGCGCAGCGCTTCGTCGAGCCGATGTTCGTGTTCGTGATCATGGTGGTCGCGGCGAGCCGGCCGGTGATGCAGGCCGCCGCCGACGTGGTCGCCGCGGCGGCGCGCGCGCTGCCGCTCGAGCGCGGCGCGGCGACGCTGCTGGTCAGCCTCGCCCTGGTGCCGCTGCTCGGCTCGCTGATCACCGAGCCGGCGGCGATGACCCTCGCGGCGCTGATGCTGCGCGACACGCTGTTCGGCAGCGGCGCCTCGAAGCGCCTCAAGTACGCGACGCTCGGGGTGCTGTTCGTCAACGTCTCGATCGGCGGCACGCTGACCAGCTTCGCCGCGCCGCCGGTGCTGATGGTCGCGGCCGCCTGGGACTGGAGCACGGCGCAGATGTTCGGCATGATGGGCTGGAAGGCAGCGCTCGCGGTGCTGATCAACACCGCGCTGGTGACCTATGTCTTCCGCCGCGAGCTCGCCGCGCGCGCCCGGGAGCGGGCCCCGGAGCGTCCGCGGGTGCCGGGGGCGGTGGTGGCGATCAACCTCGCGATCCTCGCGCTGGTGGTGCTCACCAACCACCACCCGGAGATCTTCATGGGCCTGTTCCTGCTCTTCCTCGGGCTCGCCGAGGCGTACGGGCGCCATCACGACCGCCTGATCCTGCGCGAAGGCCTGATGGTCGCGTTCTTCCTCGCCGGGCTGGTGGTGCTGGGCGGGCAGCAGCAGTGGTGGCTGCAATCGGTGCTCTCCAGCCTCGACGAGACCAGCGTGTTCTTCGGCGCGACCGCACTGACCGCGATCACCGACAACGCGGCGCTGACCTATCTCGGCTCGCTTGTCGACGGGCTGACGGCGGACGCCA